>WQXI01000027.1 GCA_009784935.1 Treponema sp. | reverse complement strand
TAATAGCAAAATAAAAGAAATTAAATTTACTGCTTCCTTTGTGTTCTCTGTGTCTTCGTGTCTCTGTGTGCAGTCTTCTTAAAAAATTTCTCATCTTTCTTTCCTTATTCCACAATCGTAAAGTTTATGTTTCTCATATACTCTACGCCGCCTATTACAACATACAACCTTAATGTATGTCCGCCGAATGTGTTGTATTTTACATGTTCTAAATTATTTATATTTGCGTCCAAAGTAAATGTAGGTCCTGTTCCCCCTACTGTTTGTCCAGTGTATGCGCCTACGCCGTCAACTTCCCATCGGATACTAGTGTATAGTCCGGGTTCAGCTACAGTAATCGGTAATTGCTGTGGGTGACCGCCCGTTCCGGAACGTGAGATCGTAATATTATCAACAGGCAGCGGAGCGCCTTCGGTTATTGCAGCGACATCTAATGTAATTGTAGAACTGTTTGACAGCCATCTGGCGAAAAGCGTTGTTGTAGTGGTAACTGTGCTGGCTGCAAAGTTCCACTGATTACCGCCTGTATCTGCGGGAATATCGTACCAGCCGCCAAAATTATAACCGCTTCTTGTCGGATTGGTTGTCGGAGCGCTTATCATCGTACCTATTACCGCTGTTACAGCTGGAGGATTTGTTCCCCCGCCGTTGGTGTCAAAAGTTACTGTGTAGAAGGCAATTTGTCTGCCGGGAGTATTTGGCGTTCCTGCTTCATAGTTATCGTTTCCTGCAGAACGAACAAATACATAATATGTTATACCAACGGTGACAGGATCAGATGTCGCATTTGTCTGCCAAGAAGTACCTGGTGCGTCTGTCGTACTAAACGAATATTCGGCGGTTTGACCTGTTGTAAATGTCACACCTGATACGGTAATAGTAGAATTGCTTACATTGCCGCTGACAGTAAATGCGCTAACATTGGCGCCCGGCGCTTTGGTTACGGTTATAGGATTTGTGGTATCGCTAAAACTTTCAATGGAGACTGTTATCGGAGTATCATTATGCGTATTGATATAGAGTACTGTGCCGTTAGCCGGACTTGCTGTAATTCCATAATTAGCAAAATTTGCAAACGGTATATTGCCGCTAAATGAGCCGTCTTCATATCCGAGTCTTACTTCAAGTCCTGCAAGGTCTAAAGACTCGCCGTGGACATAATTCAATTTTGTTGGCTGAGTGATAACTGTTATTCCGTTGACGGGAATCACAGGAATAATTTCCCAGCTGGCATAGAGTGTCATGTCGCCGGCTGGATAATCATCAAAATCCCAAGGGGTTAGAAAAGTGCTGTTGTCTGTATACCAGCCGGTAAAAGTATGGCCTGCTCTTTCCGGAGAACCCGGCGCAGTTATCCTGTCACCTCTCAATAAATGCTGATTAGAAGGAACAGGGCTTCCGCCGTTGGCGTTAAATGAAATAACTCTTAAATCCAAAAGCTCCTTCATCCACATGTTAGGACAGGAGACAATCATCAGAGAGAAAATGACTGTAAGTAAAAAATAAAAATGAGTTTTTCTAATTTTCAAACTACCTGTTCCCTTTTTTATGACTTATATAATTATAGTATAAATCTAAATAAGGATCATGCACAACAGAACACACGCACGGTTAAATCGTGCGTAAACTCACGGGTTTATAAGTGCGCTAATGTCAGTTTTTACTTAAACATTTCCCAAGAGCATAAAGCGGGATGATATTTATATCAGATATTTCTCCAAAGTTTTCTAAAGAAGTGCGAATGCCGTAAGGAGAACTCTTTTCTTCCATAAACAAACGCATACTTTGCATTGCGCCTTTTGCGCTGCTTTTTACTTCTATTGGGATAATGTTATTCTTTATTTGAATAACAAAATCAACTTCGGCATTGCTGCTTTTATTTTCGCGATGCCAATAATATAAACTTTTTTGTTCATAACACGAGGCAGATTTTAGTATTTCCAGTCCTGCAAATAATTCTGCAATATTTCCTTTGTTTATTAATGAGAAATCATCGCTTATTAATAAGTCCGATAAAGGAAGCCCCAATAGCCTTTGTAAAATACCTGTATCCAACAAAAGTATTTTTTGTTTCTTTATATCGATCTCTGCACCCAGCGGTATTCCGTTTGCGGCAGAATGATATACAGGAATTACAAGCCCGGATAACTTAAGAAGTTCCAAACCTTCTTTTAATTGCCTATGGGTATATTCATTTGACGCATTTGAAAATACGAATTTTTTACCCATCTGGTTTACAACAGAGTCAAATACGGCAGATATTTGCAATACCGGAACTTTTTTTGCATATTTAGAAAAATCAGATCTAAGCGAAATTACCAGGTCGTCTAATATTCGCTGACAGGATAAAAAATCATTATTTTTAATATAATCAGACACGACTTCCGGCATTCCGCCTATAATTAAAAAAACTCTTAATAGTTCGAGTATTTTTTTGTGAACAGGTTCAGACAAAGGGTTTTTGCAATCTGCTTTTAGAATTGACTCTAATAACAATTCATAATCGCAGGCAGCCAAAAACTCTGAAAAGCTCATTGGATACAAGAACACGGAACGAATACGTCCCACTCCAAAAGAAGGTAATTGCTGAAAAGCAAATTCCAATAAAGAACCTGCAGCTATTACATGCAGATCTTTGAATTTTTCATAAAAAAAACGCAAGGAGGAGATCGCATGCAGAGAAGCTTGGATTTCATCGAAAAAAACAAGTGTTTTTCCCGGGATTATCGGGATTCCATATATTGCCGAAAGTTCTTGGCATAATCTTTGAGGAGATAAATCACTTTTTGCAAATAAAATTTGAGCATTTGTATTTAACTCAAAATTAACTTCTAAAAAATGATCAAACTGCTTTGCTAAATGCCTGACTGCGCTGGATTTACCAACCTGTCTTGCTCCTCTAAGCAGTAAAGGTTTTCGGTCACTTTCCTGTGCCCATTGGAGCAAATCAGTATCTATTTTCCTGTTTATATAGGTATTTTTCGCCTCAATTTTTAACATATTAAATGCCTCATTTTCAAGTTTAATTTAAATCTGTCAAAAATACAAGGCGAAAAACAGTCAAATCTGTCAAAAATACAAGGCGAAAAACCATCAAATTTGTCAAAAATACAAGGCGAAAAACAGTCTAATTTAAGCCTCTTTCGCGCTTTCTTATCGCCTTTAAAATCAAGATCAGCCCAATTCCGGCAGCCGCGCAGAAAGACGATATTACAAATGCCGGGAACATTAGATTAATATCGTTTATTGCGATGTTTCTAAAGTAACCTGCGATTTGCGATGAAATTATCGCGCCTGCGCCAAAGCCTAAAAGTACAAAGCCGTAGTTAGTTGACATGTGCTTTGCGCCGAAAAGATCTGCGGTTAATGACGGGAAGTTGCTTAAAAGTCCGCCGTAGAAAAAACCGATAAGAGCGATCAAGACATATATCCAAAAGCTGACTGCAAGGTTTACAAAAAGAGCAAGAACAGCAGTTCCTGATAATAAAATTATTATTGTGTTCTTTCGTCCCAGTTTATCAGAAACGATACCCCATACCAAACGTCCAATCGAATTAAACATCGATATAGCAAGAACGCCGATAGTAGCTGTTGTTCCCAGTCCTTTTGCAACGGCAATGGGTTTTGCAAAACCTATCATCATAAGTCCGCCCATACAAGCAAGCATGAAAGCGCCTGTCAGTAAATAAAACTTGACGCTCTTAAGCATTTGCGAAGGCGTATATTCAATTATTTTTTTTACAGGCGCTGAAGCGGAAGCTGCCGGGCTGACTGCCGCAAAACCTTCTGGAGGATTTTTTAGGAACAGGCTTCCTATAGTACATACGCACAAGAACACAGCGCTTAATACCATAAAAGTTTTTGTTTCTCCTATGCCTGATCCGCCGAACGAAGTAATCAAAATTTCTACGATTGGAGTAAATACAACGCCGCCAAACCCAAGAGCCGAAACAATTATACCTGTGACAAATCCTTTTTTATGAGGAAACCATTTTTGTACGCATGCAATAGTAGTTGAATATGTAAAACCCATACCAACACCGCCCATTACGCCGTATGTAACCCAAAGGAGCCATGGATAAGCGGCTGTTACAAAAGAAGCAAGAAAAAAACCGGCGCTTAAAATAATACCGCCGATAAATACAACAATGCGTGTGGAATACTTAACAGCGAGCTTGCCGCCGATTACGCTTCCAATTGTAAGCGTCGCGAGCAGAAGCGAAAACGTCAGCGCCGCAGGCGCGTTGTCACCGTTAAAAAGACTGTTTGCTATTCCTGTCTGGAATACACTCCAGATGTAGGCAACTCCAAGCGTTAGCTGAATTGCTATAGCCGCAAACAAGGCATTAAGACCATGTTTCTTCATAATAAAACCTCTGGAAAAACTATATCAAAAATGAATATTTAACACAATATTTTTTTATATTTTTAAATTAAATTTTTATTTTTCGGATCGAACCATTGTTATAGATTCCAAAAAATTCTACCAACAAGGGTTTGTCTTCTATGCATTCTATAACTGCAAAACTCGAGCCTGTTCTGCTTCGCGGTCGTCCTGCGCTGCCGGGGTTTATAAGCGCCGTTCCGTTTATATTTTTAAACAGCGGCACATGGCTGTGTCCAAAAAGAACAGCGTCAGCGTCATTGTGTTTAGCGGCTGCAAGAAGCGTATTGTATCCGCCGTATAAGTTATAGCGGTGGCCGTGGCAGATAAAAAACCGGTGTTCCGCTAATTCAAAGACAGCCGCTTCCGGAGCGCTGATGCCGTAGTCATTGTTGCCAAGAACAATTTTCCAGTCGCTGTAAAAACCGGTTTCTTTTGCCGCGATTTGAATGTCAGAAAGACCGTCGCCAAGGCATACGGCAGCGCAGATGTTTCCGTTTGGGGGAATGCGTTCGTTTGCCCATTTAAAGATCGCCTTAAGAACGGAGATACTGCCATGTGAATCAGAAAAGACCAAAAGCTTTTTGCCGCTCATAGTTAATAATACTACAGTTTTCCGGATTTTTTAACATTTAAATATTTATTTACAAGCGCTGACGAAATATGTTTGGGCGATGTTTCCAGCACCAAAAGCCCGGAATGTTCCCATTTTTTGTATAAACGCCTGCGATTTGCCATATAAGAATAAGCCGCCGCTTTTTTTAATATATCATCATCTGTTTTTGGTATATTGTCTTTTCCTAAAATCTCGTAAAGGGAGTCTTCGTAAAAACTAACCATCAAAAGCAGATGGCGCTGATTTATACGGGGAAGAATCCACGACAGCGATTCCCCGTCTTCTTCCCTAAAGTTACTTATAAGGATTATAAAGCTTCGTTTGTTTAAATGGCTCAGCGCTTTTTCCATTGCCGAAAACGGCGATGAAGGAACAGGCGCGCTGTGAAGATCGTATAAACCGTTCATAAGTCCTGTGTATGCGCTTATGCCCTTGCGAGGCGGTATCCAAAGATCCCGCGCGCCGAATGACGCTGCGGCAACAGAGTCGCCGTGCTTTAATGCGACATAAGAGAGTAAAAGCATTGCCTTAAGCGCGCTGTCAAAATGAAACTCCGGCAGGCGGTAGCCGGAATCTATAATAAAAAGAATCTGCTGATCCTGTTCTTCCTGATAATTTCTTACAATAAGTTTTGGTCTTCCGTCTAGAGTGCGGTTTCTTGATGTCGCTCGCCAATCCACTAAACGAATCGAATCTCCTTCATTGTAATCGCGCAGACTTTCAAATTGAAGCCCATCTCCGCGTTTTCTAATTTGTTTTTCTTCTCCTTTTTCGGGATTTCCCCTTATGTCAACTCCGCGCGCCATTTGTTTAAAGTTTGGATATGTCCGCCCGTAACTTATAGTGTTATGTGTTACGCGCAGCCGCCAAAAATGCAGGGGAGAGCAGAGCATAAATTCGATCCCGGGAAAATAAAACGGACCTCGTGTATTCGGAAGCAGACTGTATTCAAAAACAATAGAGCCGTTTGCTTTTAACGATCTTCTGTCCAGCTTTGCCGGAAAAGCGGATGTGCTCATCGATTCGGGATATAGATCGTAAAGCTTCATAAAAAATAAAAGCAATGGACCTGAGCGGCTAATAATTATTTTTACCTGCGTTGGCTCTCCCTGCGCGAGAGAAGAAGGTATTATTCTTTCTGACTTAAGGCGATCTCCTGCACTCAATAATAAAACAAGATCAGAAATTATAAACAGAACCGATCCTGCGCCTATTAATATCCATATGACAAATATGAAATCAAAGAAAAAAGCAAACCCGCCCAAAAGAAGGTAAAACAGAGATGTTATAAAAAATGCTCTTCCGGGCATAAAAATGGAATTGCTTGTTTTATTCATTTCCTGATATGCCTTTTGGAGCTTCGATTTTTGACATAATATTTTCTATTATGCGGTTTGCGCTTAATCCTTCCAGTTCGCTTTCTGCGGAGAGTGTTATGCGGTGCGCGAGAACTTCTGTCGCAATCGCCTTAACATCATCGGGAAGAACAAAGTCCCTGCCTTGCAGTAAAGCTCTGGCACGTGCACAGCGGACAAGCGAAAGGCTTCCTCTAGGACCGGCGCCTGTTTCGACAGCTGGAGTTTCTCTTGTCGCAGTTGTAATGCGTACGGCATAATCAATAATTAACGGATCTAAATGCAAAGAAGCGGCAAGTTCTTTTATAGCGGTAAAATCGTCAGTGCCAAAAACAGTATTTACAGATTCGATAGAAAGTTCCGCTCCTGTGTTTTCGTTTAACACAGTTGTAACCATTATTTTTTCTTCTTCGATATCCGGGTATTCCGCTATGACCTTCATTAAAAAGCGGTCTTTTTGCGCGTCAGGAAGCGGATATGTTCCTTCGTGTTCAAAAGGATTCTGCGTAGCCATAACAAGAAAAGGGGAGGGGAGTTTGTGGTTTTCGCCGTCGAGAGTAACCTGAAACTCCTGCATTGCTTCGAAAAGCGCGCTCTGGGTTTTTGCCGGCGCTCTGTTAATTTCGTCAGCTATAAAAAGATTTGTAAAAACAGGACCCTTGCGCGTAACAAATTTTCCGGATGCCGGATCGAGCATAATATTGCCTGTAATATCGGCAGGCATTAGATCCGGCGTAAACTGCACACGCTTAGAATCTCCGCCGATTGCTTTTGCCAAAGCTCTTACCAAAAGAGTTTTTCCAAGACCCGGTACGCCTTCTACAAGAAGATGTCCTCCTGCGATAAGGGTTATAAGGGCGTTTTCTACCAGCTGCTTTTGGCCGATAAAGCTTTTGGCAATTTCGTTTTTAATCTGCTCAAGTTTCTGAGCCGCTTCATCTGCGTTAATTTTTTTCTTTTTCATAAAAAATTCTCCGATATTTATTTATTAGTTCTCTGTAATTATATTCAATGTTTGCATCGCTTTGCTCTCCGGTTTTATTCTCCCGTTCGTAGATTTTTAGGTAATGATCGAGAGCGCGGTTCTTTTTTAAGAAACGTACTTCTGCGTTAAAACGATCGGTTATAGGCCTTACCGCTGTTTTTTTATCCGGGAAAACCTGTCCAAAAAGCGGAATGACCATCCAGAATCCTATTACAATTAATAGTAACGCAGAAATGCCGACAGGAGCAAGGTTGCCGTTTTCTATTAGTGTGCCAAAAAGTTGATTTCTTGGAGAGTTCCTATAATAGTCACGAATAATTAATATTCCATTACCGTCTGCTCTTTCTCCTGTTAAACTCCATGTTAGGGCGGCGTTTGCATCTTTATTTAAATTCCTGCTATACATAAAAACAGGAGCGCCGGTAACTGTGAGAGCTCCTTTTCCTATAGGTATTTCTACCAGTCTGATAGTTCCGTCACTGTCTTTTATAGTTTTAATGGATGTTACGGTTGTATTCTCTAATTCGAATGATGTAGTATCAGCAAAATCCGGAAACCCATATGATCTATTTTCTCTATGTATATATCTAAAATCAACTTTTATCCCGTATTCGTATAATAACTCAAATATCTCCTTGGTCTCATTATTGTTTTCGTAATTTCTATAAAGGCATAGAACAAAGAAGGAACCTTGTTCGATCCATTCGAGAACAAAATCCATTTGTAAATCATAATATTCTCTGGAATTATATATTATGACCTTTTCCGGCTGTTCTGATAATTCGCTGCTGTATAAATAATCGTCATAACTAACAGGGTATCCTTCTCCTGTCAGCCACCGCTCCATCGCAAGAAAACTATTCCTGTATGATTCTTCGGCTTCATTTACATATCTTTTATCAGGAACAATTTCTAAATAGTTATAAGCCAAGAGCCCAAGTACGGCTAAAATAAAAATAATTGCGGCGCAGATATAAATACGTTTATCCATAATTACACCCGATTAATCTGCATAAGTTTACCGCTTCTTCAAAACTGCCGGGGGGCGGAGTTCTTTTTGCATACGCGATGTAAACCCAGTTTTTTATTAATTCGCCAAAAGCAGAAGCCTCGTTTGAATTATCTGCTTTTTGATTAACAATACCGGCGCATTCTTGTTCTGTCGCATTGGGCGGAAAATATATGCCTCTGTATAAGGAAAACGCCTTAATTGCTGCCGCTGTGCAATATCCCCAGGCAAGCCGTAATTCTCCCGCCTCATTAAACCGCAGTGCTTTTTTTAGGAGTTCTGCCGGAGGCAGGCGCTCGTCAGATTTTTTTTGCAGAGCAATGATCGCCTGACCGCTTTGTTTTTTAAACTTGTTTTTTCCGTATTTATAGAGATAATGAATTGATATAACGACAACTACGGCTATCACTGCGATTAAAATAGCCCGCAGAATGTGAGCAATCACAGCATTAAAGATATTAAATTCTGGTAACTTTAAATCCCGTCGGTTTCTATTTTGCGGCGGATCTTTTAATTTTATTCTCCAAGAATCTCTTTCGCCGCCAAAGTCCGGCGAATCCAGCACTGCTTCCAGTGATTCAAAAGGAACGCTTTGAGTATCTTGGGTATCTTGGGCGTTTAACTGAACAGGGGTAAAAATAAAATTGATTAATAATATAGCAATTACCGCTATTTTACCGCCGTTGTTTTTTATTTTTTCCATAAAATTGCGGAATAATATTTCTATATCCCAGCCTTCTGTCATCATGCGGCTGTTTATATAAAGGCTAAATCCCATACAGACATACAATGTTTCTATCAAAATTAAATTAAAGCACCATGCGGCATAAATAAATATTTCTATATCTGCAAAAGAATCCCAGTAAAACGCGCTGTTAAGTATTTCGTAATTCATTAAATATAGAAAGATATATTCGCCGTATAAAAAAACTCCTTCCAGAACAAGCGCCCAAATAGTTATAAGAAAACAATAATCTACTCCGCCTTCACTCAATTGGTTTTTCCGGTTCTTTAAGGCGGCGCCTTTTTTTACATTTCTTTCCAGCACTCTCATCGGCATCATTGCGGAGCGGTAAGGGCTAAACCGCCGCCATAATAAGTCGCCGGGCAGTGCGCGGAACATTGTTTTAAAAATGCCTTTGCAAAGGCGTTTATATCCCGCGTCTTTTTCAAAAAACCTGATAGAAATTACATGCAAAACAAGGCGGTCAAATAATGGTTTTAAAAACCAGATAATCAGCCACGAAAAATATTGATAATTGCCGGGAAGTATTAATCTAAGCGTAAAGGCGAAAACCCAAAGCGGCACCGCAAAGAACGGAATAAAACTTATAAAGTTTTTCCGCCATAAAAGAATGCCGGCGTCAGCTGCTTCTCTAAAACTCTTTCGTCTAAAGGATGAATCAACTTTCATTTTTCTTCCCGGAGGCGCGCCCTGCAAATAAAAAATACGCAAGCAAAAGAACCCATAATGCAATGCCAACGCCGATTCGCAGCTCTATCGGTAAAAGATGTTTAGATGACCAAAATGCTTCTATAGCCGCGGCAATAAAAAGCATTAACGCGCTTCCTGCCATTATTGGTATAGCGTCTTCTCCCGCTCTTTTTATAGAAGCTCCGCGGCTTAATCCGTTAGTAACAAAAAACCTGTATCCAAGAAGCAGACCGGCATACGCGCTGAATATAATTGCAGTTAATTCAAATGAACTGTGTGCGATTACAAACGGCACAAAAGTTTTTTCATAGCCAATTTGAAAAATATGACCTTCTATAATGCCCAAAAAACCGGCGTTTAAACAAAGGAAAAAAAGGCTGCCGATTCCCGCAAATATACCGCCCGCAAATGTTCTAAAAGCTATAGATATATTGTTATAGATGTAAAATCCAAACATATCCGCGTCATTCGAAACTTCCCGCGGTTTTAAATAATATATACTGTCAGGATCATACATTCTTTCTATTTGCGAAACCAGTCCAGGACGCAGTAATTCTTTTGCGAACCCGGGTTTGACATAACAAAGCACCCCAAAGAAAATCGCAATGCCGTAAAAAAGCAATGATGCCGCAAGTATTCCTTTCCAGTGGAGGCGTATTTTATTTGGAAATGTATTCACAATAAAATTGATAAAACTTTTTAAAGGCCATGTGCGCTGGCTGTATAGTATCTGATTGCCTTCGTTAACAAGCGAGTTTAATCTTTCTATAATGACAGGATCATATCCGTTTGCTTTTGCAATATTCAGATCCTGCGTAAGCTCCCTAAACTTGTAAACAAATGAAACAGCGCCTTTTTTTAATTCTTTTCTGCTGCCTCTTGCAAGAACAGAAAACTCATTCCATGCGCCGCTTCGGCGTTCTATAAAACTTTGTTCTGTCATTAAATTTCTCCTGACAATTTTTTTGCAATTCCCAGAAGATAAACGGCGTTAGACACATTTCCTGTTTTGGCATTTTCATCTTTTAAATACGGCGCATAAAGGCTTGCTATTTCGTCGGCTCTAGCTTCGCCCAAAACAAAATAACGCCTTGCAAATTCAAATATTGCCTGCTTTTCGTCATTAGAAAGTTTTCTTGGAGGGACATAAGAATCGTATTTTTCTAAAAGTTTGCTCAAAGAAGTGCGCGGAGTGTTTTTTGCCATCAGCGAGTAAACTACGATTGTATTTCCCGCCCAGTCGCCAAGGCGTTTAAATCCGCCGCTTGCGGCAATAGAAAAAAATGCAATAGGAAATAAAAACATGAACGTATCGGCAAAACGCATAAGATTGCGAATAAATGACGAAGAAGGATCAACAGGAGAGCCGTCGGATCTAACGACTCTTATTCCGCTTATGCGCTTCCCGGGACTTTGTCCTCTGCATAGAACATCAAAAATAACATGATAAAACCAATCAAGGCAAAAGTTTATCAATAAAACAATCCAAAGACCAGCCTGACTATAAAGTATATCGTAGTATATTATCATTAGAATAAAAAGAACAAGCCATTGAATTATTTTATCAATTGCGTATGCTAATGTCCGGGCGAGAAACCCTGCAGGGAATAAAACATATTCTATTCCCTCGGGAGTTAAAGCTTTTATCGAAGGGTCAAGAATCAAGCCTTCCGGTCTGGAAGCAAAGTTTGTGCCCGTCTGCTGAGACATTTTTTAGAATAAATTAGTCGCTGCTAATACGGCAAAAACAATGCCTATTATGAACATTACAGGAATAAAAGCAAGATAGATGATTAACATTATACCGTAAAATTTAAAGAGTGATTTATTATTTTTAAAAGCCTGTTCTAAATCTTCATCTGCATTGCTAAATTGGTACTTCCTGATTCTTTCGCCAAAATTATATGCAAAAAATGACGGAAAAAACATCAGCGCTGCGGCTCCCAAATAAATGGGGAC
Organism: Treponema sp.; assembly: GCA_009784935.1. Taxonomy (GTDB): domain Bacteria; phylum Spirochaetota; class Spirochaetia; order Treponematales; family Breznakiellaceae; genus WQXQ01. The sequence continues at coordinate 19,356 of WQXI01000027.1, read as the reverse complement.
AAATAAACCAAGAACCCATATAGGAAGGTCAAGTTCGCCGGATAATGCTGACATGGATGAAATTCCAACTAATGTAAAAAGCGCGCCGATAGCCGCCATACCGCAAAAAACAAAGCCGACAATACCGATAAATCTAAGCCATGGAGACGCTTGTTTTAAATAACGAAGCATAGGTTCTGAGAGATTGACAGTGCTCTGGGCTTTTTCCGGAACTACAGGGGCTTGAGGACTATCATATTGGTTTTCATAATCAGACATAGATTTCTCCTTATGTCTTTATTATGCACCTCTTGAGTTATTTCGTCTAGAGCTTACAAAACGGGAGAAATCATTGATATTTTTTACGGTAATTCTGTCCGGATATATTTCTACGCGGCGCTGATTTACAAAGTGGCCAAGAATATCTCTTGCTTCGTTTGGGCTCATTCCTGCCCAGTGGGCGACCCCTTCTACAGTGGTTTTAAATTCGCGCCTTTCTGTGGTTTTATCAATATCAGGCTGAGTTTCGTCAAGCATAAGAAAAACGTCAGCTATTTTTGCCTGAGGTTCGGGCAATGTAAGAATCATAAAGCGGCGTTTAGAATCATAAATTCGCTTACAGAACATTTTTAAAAGTTTAAGAGCAATCTGAGGGTTTCCAAGCAAAAGGATTTCGAAGTTTTGTGAATTAAACTCAAGTACTTTTACTTCGTCAAGCGCGACAGCAGTTGCAGACCTTGGTGAATTTTCTAAGATTGCCATTTCGCCGAACATTTCGGAAGGATACAGAATATCAAGCGTTCTTTCGATATCTCCAACCAGTTTTACAAGCTGAACCCTTCCGGATTGAATAAGATAAAAAGTGTCTCCGACTTCGAACTCGGAAAAAATAATTTCTCCCTGACCAAATGTCCGTGAAAACCGGCCGAATGCCGCCAAATCCATAGCCATTTTATGCTCCTAAGGCGCTTAACGCCCGTCTTGTTTTTTCGATTGCAGCGTCATCTCCGCCCATAGAAACAATTTTTTTATAAAAAGCTACGGCTTGATCTTTTCTGCCGACTTTTTCATTGCATTGTCCCATAATAAACATTGTTTCTTTAAGTTCCGGATGTTTCGGAAACTTGGTCAGCATGTTCGTGTAGTACTTAAGGCTTTCTTCGAACTTATTTAAAAGGAACATACAGCGCCCGATCTCAAAAGATGCTTTTGCTGTCCATTCGGGAGAAGTATCAGCGTCTACAATTAATTTAAACGACATAAACGCTTCTTGATATTTTCCCTGTGATACAAGGCTTACAGCATCATAAAAAGCTTTTGTTGTTTTGTCAGAGTCTTCCTGCGAAAAACCGGAAGGCGGAGCGGCAGCCGCCGCTGCATGGCTTACAGAAACGCCCGGACCTTTTCCGTCTCCGTAGCGTGACAATGCGTTTTCTGCAGTTTCCAGATTCTTTGTAGCCTGCAGAGCGTTTTTTCCTGACGGATAAAATGTCAGATAACGGCTGAACACATGCTTTGCATGAGAGAACCTTTTGTTCTTTAGGTAATATTCGCCGATGTTATAAAGCCCGTCTGCCGGCGGCTGTTCTTCTTTTGCCATAACCTTAGAAACCTGTTTGTGAACACGCCTCATTTGATTAGAAAAAACTTTTAACATCTTCATTATAATTCTGGAATTTGCCGTCGCTACCGCTTCAAACTCGGGAACAGTAAAAATCATTACAGTGGTATCAGAAAGCGCAACGGCATTTTCTTCGCGGGTATACCTGCCAAGAGCGGATTTTACTCCGAAGAACTCGCCGGGCTGAACCGGATCCCTTACGTCTGCTCCAGTTTCGATATCCTGATAGACAAGACTTACTTTTCCTGTCTGGAGAATGTATATTTTATCCGCCGGATCCCCTTGAAAGTAAATAAGGGAACCTGAGCGGTATTGGGCTGGTTTTGGCATTATACCTCTTCCTCCGGTTCAAAAGGCAGATAATCAAGCTCTTTTTTAAAGCCTACTTTCTTCCTTACTTCTCTATACAAACCTGCAGGGTCGCCTTTTACAAACATAACTCTGTCTCCGACCTTTATTTTGGTGTAGCCTTCGGGAAGTTCGTTTTTCCTGAAAATATCAAGAAACCTCATTTCGCCGAATATTGGCTTTCCTGCCAGTATTAGTAATTCTATATCTTTCATGCCCGCATTGACAAGGTTTTCGTAGGGGCAATTTTCATTTGCCTTTAAAACCATAATATCGCCGAGCATTCCGTCTTTTAGGCTGCCTATCCGTTCCTGCATCCAAAACGCTTTTGCCGCGTTTACGGTTACCATCTCAAAAATTGTTTTTGCAGGAAGGTCTTCGCCATACAATTTACGGTATAAATCTCTGTCGTATTTTAGCTCGGCTAGAAGGTTTGCAGACCCAGTCGCCGAAGAATCCGTACCAATTGTCAGGTTTATTCCCGCTTTTAGCATTTTTCGTATTTTTGCAGTCACATTGAACATAAACATATTGGAAAAACCGCACCACGAAACGCTTGCGCCCGCTTTTGCGACTTTTTTAATGTCTTCATCGCTGAATGCAATACAATGAATTAGCAAACAATTGGAGTCAAGAACCCTTAGTTTTTCCAGCATTTCTACGCTGTGCATTGCTTCTTTGTCAAAACCTTCTGACAGGTGGGTAATAAACGGCCATTTGTTTTTCTTTGCGCCTTCGTGTTCGATTTTTATCCCGTCGCCCCATTTTAAATCATATGACGAGCACTCATGGGCAAGACCGTATTCCTGAAAAGCCCTAATTGGCAATGTAGGCAGTATTTGACTATTTAATTGGTGAGGAAAATGATCGTTTACGGTTGTTACGCCGGAAAAAAGGCATTTATACCCGGAAAGCGCATACAAATCTTCCCTGTCCAATTTTGAACGTTCGGCAAATGTCTGCGACGCTTTTAAGTCCTGATCCCACGGAAGCCATGTAAGATAGAAAGTTCCCTCTGCAGGACCTACAGGCGGACGGTAATTACCCTGTAAATGATCGTGCGTATTTATAAGAGAAGGGTAAACAAAGGATTTTTCCTTGAGGTCAATCTTTACATTACCGTTGTTTGAGGAGATGATTTTTTCTTCTTTTATTCCCAATTTACCGGTATGTGCTTTTTTACCGGGCGAAACAATTATCCCGTTTGCAATGGTGTACTCAAACACTTACAGACCGTCCTTATTACTACTATTCTATTGAAAAATACCCAAAAAATCAACGATACATGGGTATTCATCATTTTATTATCGGTAAATTATATATAAATCGGCAGATATTTGATATAATATTGTAAATGGTTGATTTACACACGCATTCTAACTTTTCTGACGGGGATCTGCCTCCGGCTTTACTTATAAAGCAAGCAGTCAAACAGGGACTAAGCGCTCTTGCGCTGACAGACCATGACACTTTAAAAGGACTCGAAAGCGCCAATGCGGCTGTAAAAGAGGAAAATTCAAAGGGAAACCTGTTCAAATTCATTCCGGGGATAGAAGTAAACATTAATTGGGCAGGACTAGGTCCAGGCGGAGAGTTTCATCTGCTGGGGCTGGGGATAACTAAGCCGTCTGCAGCTTTTATTACTGCAGTCGAAAAGCTGGTTCGCCTGAGAGAAGCCAGAAACAGGGAAATTCTCGAAAGAATGAATGAGCTAAGTATCGAAGTAACATGGGATGAGTTTCTTTCAATGTCAGAAAGCGGTAATTCGCTTGGACGCCCCCATTTTGCAGCGCTCCTTATAAGGAAGAGAATCGTAAAAAACGTAAATCAGGCGTTTGACCGTTATTTGGGCGTAGGAAGACCGCTGTATGTTCCTAAAGAAGGACTATTATTCGAAGAAGCGGTTGCTTTAATACGTGAATCCGGCGGCATTCCTATTCTAGCGCACCCAATTTCGCTCTTTATTTCTTGGGGGCGTCTTCCTGACCTTATAAAAAAGCTAAAAGACATGGGGCTTGCGGGTCTCGAAGCATGGCATCCTACAGCCAAAGCCGGCTCTTGCCGCCGTCTGGAAGCTTTAGGCTTATCACTTGGCTTGTATATAACAGAAGGCAGCGACTTTCATGGCTCTATCCGCCCCGATCGCAGGCTGGGTTATTCAAGCAAGGGACGCAGGATCAGCGACGCTGTTTTAGAAGCAATTCCCGAATTGCACAATTCCTGAACTGCACAATTCCTGAATTAGCGTAATTGCAAACTTTCCTTGATCCATTCGGGATGTTTTCTTGCCGCATCTAGGAGTTTACCCATAGCGGTAGTGTACCCTTCGCCTATTGTATTCCGCCACCATTCAATTGTTCTTCTTTGAAGCCGCAGCGAGAACATTTGCTTGTTTCTTCCTTCGTCTATCTGGCGTTTGATTTCCGCTGCCTGTTCGGCAGTCAGCTCAGGGATGTCGCTGTAATCGATAGGCCTGTTTTTTAAAGCAGCCAATCGCAGAAGAGATTCTTCTGATAACTGCGGCGGGTTTTTACTGTCTACTACGTTTTTTACTGTACCCATAAAAATACATCTCCTCTTCTTTTTTGTCTGCTTCACGGGCAGAAATGATTCTAATTGAACCTCTTCTTTCTGTGAAACTTATTCTGATTACTTTTGAGCCAACCAGCCCGATAGTAATCCAACGCTCTTCAAAGCGATTATGTTTGTCATCAATTAATTCAATGTGCATTGGGTCAAAGAAAACCGTTTTTGCTTCTGTAAACGAAATACCATGCTTTTGTACGTTTACAATATCTTTTTCTTCATCCCACTCAAACTTATATACCATTATACTCCTCCTCCATTTGCTTGTCAATACAAATGTATTGACATTTTGTCTTTACATCAAAAATCACACTATAAATCTTGAATCGATAAAATGTCAAAACGATAGAATATCCAGGGACAGAATGTCAAAACGATAGAATATCCAGGGACAGAATGTCCCAGGGGTCCTCCCCAAGCCGGCGGAACTGTACGGCTTCTAAAATATGCTCAGTTTGAATGGTGTCCTTGTTGTCTAAATCTGCGATGGTTCTGGCTGTCCGTAAAATCCCATGGTAAGCTCTGCCGGAAAGTCCTAGTTTTTCGATAGCTGTATGAAAAGCGCTTTCTGCCTTTTCGCTCATTGGGCAAAAAGCATTTGTTTTACCTGCAGGGATCAGCGCATTGCGGCGGATTCCAGTTCCTTTAAAGCGCTGCCGCTGAATCTCTACTGCCGCTTTTACGCGCATGGCAATATCAATTGAATGCTCGCCGGCTGCCGCGCTTTTGGTATTTTGACGTGACATTTCCTCTATTTTTGGCGGCATTACTGCAACTCTTATTTCTACGCGATCAAGCAGCGCTCCGCCGAATTTGCGCCAGTAGCGGTTTATTTCTTCCGGCGAACACAAACAGACGCTGTCTGTATCATGCTTTCCTAAACGGCCGCAGCGGCAAGCGTTAGCTGTCATTAAAAGCTGAAACTCTGCAGGAAGCTGCACCGGTCCTTCCGCTCTGACAATACTTATCACCTTGTCTTCTAAAGGTTCTCTTAGAGACTGTAAAACATTGATTCTGTATTCCGGGGCTTCATCCAAAAAAAGCACACCAAAGTGAGCCAGACTTATTTCACCGGGGTGCGGTATTCTTCCGCCGCCAAGAATACCTTCTGCGCTTGCCGTATGGTGCGGAGCGCGGAACGGCGGAGTTGTGATAAGGCGATCGATAAATTGATACGATGAGTTACCGCAGTTTTTGGGTCCCGCAAGACTGTGAAGCCGAGTTACTTCTACTGCTTCGTCAGATGTCAGCGGAGCCATTATCGAAGGCATTCTCCGCGCGAGCATTGTTTTTCCTGCGCCCGGCGGTCCAAACACTAAAACATTGTGTCCCCCTGCTGCGGCAATTTCCAATGCGCGTTTATATACCACCTGCCCGCGAACGTCGGAGAAATCTCCGTCAGAGAAGTTTTTATCTGATAAATCTTTATTAGTTATTTCTTGCGGATTAATCTGCGAAACAGGAAGCGAACCTTTTTCTTCTCTTATAATAAGCGCATGTACTGCACTTTGCAGATTTTCTACAGCTGTAAATTTTGCGCCTGATGAAACAAGGATTTCCGCTTCTCCGGCGTTTTCTGCAGGAACAATAAATTCTGTTATTCCTTCGGCAAGCCCTGCCGCAATTGCCGCAAGCACGCCGCGTACAGGACGTATCCTGCCGGAAAGTTCCAGCTCTCCCATTACGAGCAAATTTCCTGAAACCGGCGCAATTTCGGCGGCAGTTATAATCGACAGCGCGATCGGCAAATCAAGAGCCGCGCCGTCTTTTCTTAATCCGGCAGGGGCGAGGTTAATTAAAATCCTATCCTGCGGAAAACTAAATCCGGAATTTCTAAAAGCAGCTCTGACTCTGTCACGTGCTTCTCTGACCGCTCCTTCCGCAAGCCCCGAAATATCAACTCCCGGAATTCCTCTGCGAATATCCGTTTCAACCCGGATAATAATTCCGCCTGCCCCATAAGGCATGTATGCAAATACACCCATAACACACTCCAACAAATGTTTTTAGTTAACACATTTAAAAATGAGTCAACATATATACATGGCGTGAGCGTGCGCGGCGCATGAGAAAATGGGAAAAAAAGAGAAAATATTTTTTAAAATATTACAAGGATCATGTGGAGAAGGGTTTAATACAAAAGAGCCTCACACAGCGACACAGCGACACTGAGTTCACAGAGGAAGGCTAAGGCAAGATTTCTTTCTTCAACCTTCTTGTATTCTCTGTGTTCTTTGTGCCTTAGTGTCTTTGTGTGAGGGTCTTTAGTAATATCAATCCGGCTTGACCAATGTTGATAAAATAGGATAAAATGTCAATATGAAGGAATTAAAAGTAATTTTAGCCAAAAAACCTGTTTTTAGGCATATTTTAATAGTTTCTGTTCTTATAGTAACAGTATTTTTTGTAAGTGTAAGTATTTTTGCTCAGCAGAATGACACTCCGCAGAAGTTTGCGCTTGTAATAGGTAACTCAAACTATACAGGCATATCCCGTCTTGCAAATCCTGTAAACGACGCTAACGATATGGAAGCTGCTCTGCGCAGTCTTGGATTTACTGTAGACAAAGTTCTAAACGGAAACCTTGAGCAGATGGAAACCGCGGTATTGAATTTTAGAAGAAGGCTCGGCGGTTCCAGAAACACATACGGCTTTTTCTTTTTTGCGGGACACGGCGTGCAATCTAACGGAGAAAACTATCTTATACCTGTAACAGCGGACAACATAAGAACCGAAACACATTTGCGCGACAGAGCAGTGTCATTACAGTTTGTATTGGATAGCATGAACGAAGCGGGCAACGAACTTAACATGGTTGTTTTGGATGCATGCCGTGATAATCCTTTTGGCTGGGCAAGAAGCGGAAGCCGCGGACTTGGCGTAGTAAGCCGCGCTCCTACAGGTACAATTGTAATGTACGCGACAGGAGCTAACTCAACAGCGGATGACGGTTCGGGACGCAACGGACTTTTTACCGGACATTTATTAACCAATCTTAGAACACCCGGATTGAGCGTGTTTGATGTATTTGACAGAACGATGGGTGATGTTATACGCAACACAAACGGGAGACAACACCCCGAACTTTCGCTTAGATTCGCTGGCGCGACATCCGCGTTTCTCGGCGCAAGACCCGCGCCGCCCGTTCCTGTAGCAGTTGCGCCAACGCCGGCTCCTGCTCCTGCGGCAAATGCTCGAACAACAACAGCGCCGGCAGAGACAGAAAGACTCCTGACAGCTGAAGATTTTGACAGAATGCCGATGGAACCAATAACAGAAGTTGCACCGAGGTTAACGGAACCATTTATTGTTTTGTCGCAAGCCGCAGGGTGGATTCCTTTTATTGAAGGAGGTAATCCTACCGCCAGAAATGGCACAAACGCAAATATGCTTTTTGGCAAAGAAGTACATGGGGGCAGAGAAGTTGATGTGATGACATTGACTGTTGATCTTGCAAGAGCGAATGAATGGAGGCAAGGTAAAGTATCTATTTATTCGAGCAGCGGGAGTGCATTCAGTGGTGTATTAATGAATAGATTAAGAAATGCAAACGGTATTAGGTTTTCTGTATTAGGTGATGGTGGCCGCGGCTGGAGGGTATTAGTTACTACATTATCTACTATACATGCTCCGCATGAATTTATTTTTAATCCGACTAATGGCAGAATAGTAAATGTCGATATACCGTTTTCTCGATTAAGGCAGCCTTCTTGGGTAAGCCAAAATCAAAGAGTTATATTTGATAGAAGTCTTATTAATGGTTTAACATTTGCACGGTTTGCGGGAGCTAGTGATACATTCTCTGGTCCTTCTACCATAAAAATATTCAACTTTGAGATTTATTAAAAGGAAACAATATGAAAAAAGCAATAACAGCGTTTTTATTTTTATCGTTCTCTGTATGTTTGTATGCGCAGACGCTTTCTTGGGACATAAGTTTCTTAAGGGGCAGGACACAGGAATCCGCGCCTATTTCCCAGATTATAAGAATGCAGACAGGAGAAACTTTTGAGTTTTCTATTACTCCCAATGCAAGCGCTTTTTGTTATATTGTTTTTTATGATTCACAGCGCAAGGTGTTTGTTCTTCATAACGAACCTTTAGCTGCAAATGCAGAAAAGATATTCGGTCCGTTTCAGCTGGAAGCTCCTGCGGGAACAGAAACCATCTATGTGATAATGAGTCTGCAGAGACAGGCAAATCTGGAAAGACTGATACAAGCTTACAATAATAATACTTCGGCAACTGCGCAGGCAAACAGTCTTTACAGGGAAGTTGTTAATCTTCAGAACAGCGTTTCAAGGCTGGGAGAGCCCGTAAGTTCATATATTCCAAGCGGCGGCACTACAAGAAGCGCGGTTCCGCGCCAAGTGACAAGATTTTCGGGAAAAGATTTGTATGTCAGAGCGATTTCGATTCGTCATTAAACCTTTTTATTTTATAATTATTTTCTCTGTCTGTATTTTGCTTACGGTTTTTTTTAATATAGCCGGTTTAACGGGCAGCTGGGATAAAAATATCTACGATGCATGTATTAGAACGCGGGTGTCGTCTCCTTTAATTAGTAAAAGTCCTTTCATTGCAACTATCGACTTGAATGATGCAAGTATCGAAATACTTGGCGGACAGCTTGATACCCGCAGAGCTTTTGCGGACATCATGGAAGTTTTAAACGAATCCAACGCTTCGGCCGTTTATGATTTTTTGTTCTGGTTCGAAAAAACAGAAGACGGCGCTTTTGTAAATGCAATTGAATCGGCGGGCAATACGGTTGTTGCAGCTTTGGCAGTAAGCGAAGAATTATTTAATCAGCCCAATATGCCGTATAATGAATTAACCAACGAAGAATCCTTGAGCCTTAAAAGACATGTTTGGAATATAAACGTAATAAACGGCGGTAAAATACCGCAGGCAAAATCGTTTTTGCTTCCATTGCCGTACATAGTAGAAGCTGCGGCGCAAATTGCGTTAATCAATGTAGAACCCGACAATGACGGTATTTATAGAAGAGTTCCGCTTTTGTACAAATGGGATGACGGTTTTCTGCCAACATTATCACTGGCGGCAGGTGTGTTGTACTGGGGTATTCCTATAGAAACTATCGAGTTAAAAGCCGGAGAATATCTTGCGCTTCCGTTATCCGAAACAGAAGTAATACGAATCCCTATCGACGAATACGGAAACACGCTAGTTCCCTTTACAGAAAACTGGGCAGACCAGCAGGCAAGAATTCCTTTTTATAAAGCTGTAAACGCAAAGTACGATTATGATTTATTTGATGAAGTTTTTTCATCTCTAAACGGGAAAATAGCGCTGCTTGCAGAAATCAGCACAAGCCAAAAAGATTTTGGTCCGACTGCTTTTGAAAAACTCTATCCTTTATCCGGGCTTCACGCAGAAATACTTGGCGGTATTCTTGATTTTTCTATAGAAAAAGCCTTTGTTGGAAGTAGTTCGTTAAGATACAAAATTATTGTATTGCTGTTACTGGCAGGATTGGTATTTTTATTTATTCATTTTAAAAAAGATGTTATTTTTCATCTGGGTTTTTTGTTTGTGTTTATTGGTTTTTCATTTGTTACCGCATTACGATGGGAATGCTTTGCGATTGCGCCATGGTTTTCGTTCCCTGCTGTATTGTTATTCCTTTTATGGATCGGCGAGTTTTTAAACCGCCTATTTATCCGCTACAGGGATCAGCTTCTTATGCAAAACGCTCTGTCCCGCTATTTTCCGCGCGCGCTTTCTCAGCGTATAATGCATGAAGGCAAAACAGATTTAAAACCTGCATATAAGGAGCTAACTGTTCTTTTCTCTGATATTGCAGGTTTTACAAAATGGAGTTCTGATAAATCCCCGGAAGACGTACATAATTTTTTAAACGAATACCTTGAGAGTATGGCAGAAATTTTATTTGCAAATGGCGGCACTGTTGATAAATTTATGGGAGACGGAATCCTCGCGTTTTTCGGCGACCCCTTTGATATGCCCAATCACACAGAACAGTGTATAAAAGCTGCAATTGCAATGCAGAAAAAAGCAAAAGAGCTGGCTGTAAAATGGAAACCTATCGTTGACATCGATTTAAATGTTCGTGTAGGGCTAAACACAGGAAAAGTAATCGTAGGTAATCTTGGCAGTAAAACACGCATAGAATACACAGTAATAGGAGCCGCTGTAAATCTTGCCCAGCGCATGGAAAGCAATGCTCCAATCGGCGGTATACTTGTAACCAAAGAAGTCAAAGACAGAGTAAGCGATAAGTTTGATTTTCCGCAAAGAAAAGATGTCACAGTAAAAGGCTACGACGAATCAATCGAAGCCTACATAGTCGGCTTTTAACGGTATAAACAAAAGAGTTCACAGAGAAAAAGAAAGGTTAAGACGAGATTTCTTTCTTTAACCTTCTTGTATTCTCTGTGCCTTTGTGCCTGCTAGGACTTCCAACGAGCTCGCAAGAGCGAAGTTTCTAGGAAGCTTCGCTGCAAGACCTGTGTGAGTTTTTTGGGTTTCTTCAATTTATTTCCTGTTACTCTGCCAAATATCTTTTGCTTCTTTTGCCCTCTTTGTAATCTTGCTCCAGTTTTGCGTTTTAATTAAATCCTTGGGAGCTATCCAGCTTCCGCCGATTGCAAGTATTCTATCAAATTGCGCATAACTCGCAAGATTATCTATGGTAACGCCGCCAAGCGGAATGTATTTAACGCCCAAATGATTGTAGGGCGCGTTAATGCTTTTTAAATAACTCAAACCGCCCATTCCTTCTGCCGGGAAAAATTTTACTACTCGGCAGCCAAGAGAGATTGCTTGTTCTATTTCTGATGGAGTTGCGATTCCCGGAGCAAAAGGAAGTTCCGCCGCGATTGCTTCTTTTACGATTTCGGGATTAATGCCTGGGGAGACGCCGAAACGCACGCCGTTTTCTTTTTTGACCATTGCCGCCTGACCCGGTTCGATAATTGTGCCGATACCAATGTACATTTGCGGAACGGCTTTGGCAATCAGCGAAATTGACGGAAACGCCGCCGGTGTTCGCAGAGCAAGTTCTATTACTGTAATACCGCCTTCCAGCAAGGAGTGTGCCAAAGGGACAGCGTTTTGTTCGGATTCGATCTCTAAAACAGCGATAATTCCTTCGGCTGCGATTTTTTCCTGTATTTCATTCGGCATAGTCAATTTCATATTGTCTCCTTAATTAATGGTACAAATACTATTATATATGATATTATATTTTTATCTATGTGGCGCGTACAACTTCATAAAATTAATTATGACGAAAGAGAGTACAATGCTGTAAAAGAAGTGCTCGATTCCGGCTGGCTTGCGATAAGCGAAAAAACCCAAGCTTTCGAATCTTCTTTTTCGCAGTTTTTGGGCAATGATTCAAAATGTCTCGCTGTTTCTAACGGGACAGCCGCGCTTCATATGGCGCTTTTAGCGCTCGGCATTGGCGGCAAAAGCTCTCAAACCGACGAAGTCATCACACCTGCGCTTACATTTATTGCTGATCAGAATACAGTTGAGTTTGCCGGCGCAAAAAATGTGCTAGCGGATATTACTTCTATAAATGATGACTGGTCGATAGATCCGGATGACATCGAAGCAAAAATTACTCCCAACACAAAAGCTGTGATGATTGTTCATTATGCAGGTTATGCCTGCGATATAGAAAGAATTAGCGCAATCTGCAAAAAACATAATTTATTTTTAATAGAAGACTGTGCCCATACTCCGGGAGCGGATTATTGTTTGGCGGACGGTACACGGCAACCCCTCGGCACTTTTGGCGACATCGCAGCTTTTAGTTTTTTTGCGAATAAAAATATCGCAGTGGGCGAAGGCGGTATGGTCGTTACTCGCAATACGCAATTATTTGAGAAATTGCGGCTCTTGCGTTCTCACGGGATGTCTGCCGCTTCATTTGACCGTTACAAGGGCAGAGCATCGTCATATGATGTAGCACAGCCGGGGTTAAATTACCGCATTAACGAGATAAGTTCTGCCCTTGGACTTGTTCAGCTGTCAAAGCTTGATGAAGCAAACGAAAAACGAAAAAAGCTTGTCGAGTATTACTGCAAGCGGCTTGACGGCGTTAAAGATGTTTTGATTCCGTATAAAAATTTTACCCGCGGAAAATCCAATTACCATATTATGCCAATTTTGCTTTCGGAAAAAATCGACAGAGCCGCGCTTATGGAATCGATGAAAAATGCAGGCGTACAAACAAGTATTCATTATCCTGCAATTCAGAACTTTAGCGCATACAAAAATAAAGTGAACTCTACTCCAAGAGCCGAATACGTCTGCGCTCACCAGCTTACTTTGCCATTATATCCGCAAATGACGATAGAAGAAGTTGATATTGTTTGCGATGTGCTGATAGGCGCGCTTGCCAACGCTCCCGCCGACGCAGCGCCTAAAGGATAAGAAAATGAAAAAACCGGTTGTTATAATTATATTAATTATTTTTTTTACAAGTATTTTTTGCATTTATTCCTGTTCCAGCCTGCAAGCGGGGAGCAAATACGGCGCTACAGGTAATGACGCAGTACTGATTCCGTTTAGCATGGTGGGCGCCGGTTTCGGATATATAGATTTTAATACTTTAGAAATTGTTATCCCGCCGGATTATTTTTATACCGGTAATTTTATAGGTGATTTTGCTGTTGTCCAAAGAAGAAGAGGCAGTGAGAAATATTCTGTTATTAATAAAAATAACAGAATAATCGCTAATAATATGGATAAAGCAGTATTGATTGAATCCGTAGACCGGCAAACTGTTTATTTACTGGCAATTAATTCCGGAGGCATTCACAGGTTTCGCCCCTCCGGTTCTTCTTTTGTTAGTACTACATCTTCTTCTGAAAGTTATGTAATAACAAACCTGCATACAGGTCAGGTTGTATTCGAAAGAACTATAAGCAGTTTTGATGTTACGCCAACTTTAATATTTTTTGGTAATTATTTTGCTTTTAATAGAGATGTTTACGAAATCAGCAATGACGGCGCTTTTATAAAAAGAAACAATATAGATGCAGACGAGCTGGCGGCGCAAAACGCAAGAGAAAGAGATCTGGAAGATCTTTTTCATATTACAAAGATAGATCGTCATTCGGGCACTTTTCATTGGAGTTTGGAAACATTTGATATGGATAAACTGCTAAAACTGATTCCGGATAACTTACGGCCTTATCATTATGAGCAAGGGAGCGGAGTTTGGGAAAATAATAATTGGCAAGGACGATTCATAAACACTTATCCAAAACGTCCGATAAACAGGAATGAAATTTTTCCGTTAAGTTCAAAAGAATGGCTTTATCAAGTCAACATGATATCAAATGAAGGAATAAGATATGCCGGTTTATATAATTCTGTTAAAAATGAATGGGAAATACCTCTAGTGCAGGAAGTACGGAGATTTAACCTAGGAGAGTTTTACGTAACTGATTTTGATGAATGGATAGTATATTCAGAAGAAGTTATCGGTCGCAATAATATGCAAATATTTTTTAATCTTAAAACAAAAGAAGAAGTAAGAAATATATTTTTCTATAATAAAGGCATTATATATTACGATGGTTTAAGCAGAGAAAACAATACTGTTGACAGTTATTCCGGAAACCCGGTTTTTGATATAGAAAGATACAGCGCAGATTTAATACTTATAAAAGGCGGAACATTTTCTTTTGGAGATCCTGAATGGAGTTATATGGGTTATACGCAAAATATTACATTAAGTCCGTTTTATATGAGCAAATATCCTGTAACGCAAAAAGAATACCATGATGTAATGAGAATGAATCCAGCTATTTATAAACATTTTAACGGCGAAAATGTACCTATGGTATATGTAAGCTGGTATGATGCGCTGGAATTTTGCAACAGGCTGAGTTTATTAGAAGGGCTGACTCCCGTATATAACGGACAAGATTGGGATCGCAGTGCAAACGGCTACCGTCTGCCGACAGAAGCAGAATGGGAATACGCCTGCCGTGCAGGAACAGTTACTCCATTTAATACAGGATGGATGATTTCAAGAAGACAGGCAAATTTTGGTAATTATACCCGGTTATACCGGTTTTGGGGTTATGCAACACCTGTATCAAAATATCCACCCAATCGCTGGGGTTTATATGATATGCACGGCAATGTTTTTGAATGGTGCTGGGACTGGTATGATTCGGGAGCAAGAAATAAATCTCTTACTCCTTTTGGACCGGAAACAGGAAGTCAACGTGTTGTAAAGGGAGGTTATTGGGGCAGCTCAAGAGAAGATATTAGATCAGATTCAACAAATCGTTATAATCCAAGTCCACATAATCATATTGGTTTTCGCGTAGTGCGAAACGCAGAATAGAGGGGCAAAGAAATGCTTGGAATAATATTTCTTTTAATTTTGATTGTTTTTATAGTATTGTTTGTTTTATTTTTAATAGTTGCTGTAATGTTCATTTTAAGTTCTGGTTTTTTAATAATTAATACTGTCAATTTAATTAAAGGTAAATTAAAAAGAAAAATATTCATCGTTTTGCCTGCCGTTGGTCTTATTGCAAGCATTTTTTTGTTTATGCCATTTTTTAATTTATACACCGCAGTTAAAGATGATCAGGTAAAAAACATGGAAGGCAGAATAGATATTGACCGTTTAAAAACACGAACAGATGTTGATACCATTCTTTTTTGGGAGAATGAGGTGTTATTAGATGGAGAAATAATTAAATATTTTGTTTATGAAAATAAAAAATATTATAAATATGCCGAGTCAGATTCCATGAAATTGGATGTCCTTGTTCCTGATAAAGGAACTGAAAGAACAGTAGCGTTAATTATAGATGAAATCCAGATTAAAAATAATTTTCTTGGTTCTCTTTTTAATGTTGTATTTAAAGATAGTTTTGGAGGTCCTTCTAATACGGTTCGCTATTATAGAATATATAGTTTAAAAAATTACAGCGATTTTTCTTTTTTGTTAGTTTCACAAGGAATTAACCACAGTATAATATATTACAGCATTGAATAAAAAAAAGCCCTCGGTTTCCCAAGGGCTCTCTTAATCTTAAACTAAACTCTGTGGTCTTTGTGCCTCTGTGTCCTCTGTGTGAGACTCTTTCTGGACTATAATCCCAGCAAGTAGCCGTTAAGTACGCTTTCTAGGTATTCCTGCTTGCCGCTTGTAAGACCTGTTTTGCCGTAACCTGCGTCTGTGCCGATCTTTGCGAGCTGGTCGAGAGTGAGTCCGCCGCTTGCAAACTTGGCGCCGTCGCCGCTTGTAAATGACGCATAACGATCTTTTACAAAGTTAGGAATTACGCCGTCATCGATAATGCGCTGTGCAACCTGTAAGCCGACCGCGAATGCGTCCATGCCGCCGATGTGCGCAAGGAAAAGGTCAGCAGGATCTACAGAGTTTCTGCGAATCTTTGAGTCAAAGTTTAAGCCGCCTTCTTTAAAGCCGCCGATTTTAAGAATAGTAAACATAGCCATCGATGTTTCGTAGTAGCTCATCGGGAACTGGTCTGTATCCCAGCCGTTCATGTTATCGCCGCGGTTAGCGTCGACAGAACCAAAGAAACCGGAGACAGCCGCTGTTTCAAGTTCGTGCGCAAATTCGTGGCCTGCAAGTTCTGCGTGGTTAGCTTCGATATTCATGCGGAAATCTTTTTCTAGACCATGCTGGCGTAAAAAGCCGATAACTGTTTCTGTGTCAAAGTCGTACTGGTGTTTTGTCGGTTCCATTGGTTTTGGTTCGATATAGAATACGCCTTTAAATCCCTGTTTGCGCGCATAGTCTCTTGCCATTGTTAAGAATCTGCCGAGGTTATCTTTTTCTCTCTTAAGGTCTGTGTTAAGTAAGCTCATGTAACCTTCGCGTCCGCCCCAGAAAGTATAACCTTCGCCGCCGAGTTCGATAGTTGCATCGATAGCAGCTTTTACCTGAGTTGCCGCAAGAGCGATAACGCCGAATTCCGGGTTAGTCGCGGCGCCGTTCATAAAGCGCGGATTACTAAATACGTTTGCAGTTCCCCATAAAAGTTTAACGCCTGTTTCGCCCTGAAGTTTTTTTGCTTTTGCAACTAACGTCATCAGGTTTTTTTCGCTTTCTGCGGGGTTTGCGCCTTCTGGAGCTACGTCTCTGTCGTGGAATGCGTAAAAGTCTGCGCCAATCTTTGTAAAGAATTCAAAAGCTGCATCCATTTTTTTATCAGCTGCATCCATTGGATCTTTTGCATCTGTGTTCCATGGAAAAGTATGAGTGCCGGGACCAAACGGGTCGCCGCCGTCGCCGCAGAAACTGTGCCAGTATGCAATTGCAAATCGAAGATGATCTTTCATCTTCTTGCCGCCGATAACTTTATCAGCATCGTAATACTTGAACGCCAAAGGATTTTTGCTCTTTGGTCCTTCGTATTTGATTTTTTGGATTCCGGGGAAATATTCTTTTGCCCCCACGAAATATTCTGCCATAATTAGCCTCCATAAATTTTATATAACTTTTAAAAACTTCAGTTTTTAAAAGTTTACATACAGTTCATGAAGAAAATTGCTTTAGCAATTTTCTTCTAGTATAAGTAAAAACCTAACCAAGGTTTTTACTTATACAGAGGGCTCAAAGCCCCTAGATACTTGGAATAAACAGCGTAAGCTGCGTTGTATGCCGCTGTGCTTTTGCTGTCCGGTTTTATTGTTGCGCCTAACGCTACATGTTTATCAGCTAGATCCTCTATCGAGCTCTTTTTGCCTTCGCTTGTTTCTAGGCACCATAGCGCCTGAATCGCTCCGCCCATTGCGGCGGCTTCGGAGCCTTCTAAAATACGGATAGGTACGTTTAATGCGTTAGCTGCAATGCTCTGCCAGATTTTGCTTTTAGAACCGCCGCCTGTAAGACGGATTTCTTTTGGTTTAAAGCCGAGCGAAACAAATCCGTCAAGCCCGATTCTCATTCCAAAAATTGCAGATTCCAGCGTGGCGCGGGTAAGGTTTTCCATTTTTAGGTTACCCATCATAATTCCGTTGACGCTCGCTCTTCCGTTTGGCAGGTTAGGAGTGCGCTCTCCATTAAAGAACGGAAGAACAACAATACCTTCTGCTCCGATAGGCGCTTTGCTTGCAATATTATCAAAGTCTTTTACTTCAAACTCTAAAAGCCTGCGGAACTCTTCGCTTGCTACAGTACAATTCATTGTGCAAAGCAAAGGCATCCAGCCGTTAGATGAAGAACAGAATGCCGCGAGGTTCCCTGTAGGATCGATTACGGGCTTGTTGGAAAAACCAAAAAGAGTGCCTGATGTTCCAAGGCTCATTGTTAAAAATCCGTCACGGACAGCGCCTGTGCCGATAGCTCCCATCATGTTGTCTCCGCCGCCCGAAGATACGATAACGCCTTCGTTTAATCCGTAGAGATCTGCGGCAGCTTTGTTTACTTTTCCTGCGGTTTTTTCTGCAGTTGTAAGATGCGGAAGATAACTTTCGATATCAGGAGAAATTAATTTGCAGATTTCTGATGACCATTTGCGTTTGCGTACATCAAAAAGCGCAGTACCCGAAGCATCGCCGTATTCTGCCCAGTATTCGCCTGTTAATAAAAAGTTGATGTAATTGTGGGGAAGCAAGATATGGCGCAGTTTTGCAAAAGCCTGCGGTTTATGTTTTTTAAGCCAAAGAACTTTTGGGGCAGTGTAGCCCGGGCGCATAGGAAGCCCTGCTTTTTCGATAAGTTTCTTTTCGCCGCCCGCCGCTTTTGTAAGCTCTTCGCATTCAGGAGCAGTCGAAGTATCGCACCAAAGTTTTACGTTATAAACAGCCTTTCCCTTTTCGTCGAGTGGCACAAATCCGTGCTGTTGGCCGGAAACGCCTATAGCGGCAATAGTCTGCTTTGTTTTTTTATCGATTTTATCGAAACACGTCTTAACGACAGCGTCATACCATTCGGTTTTTTGTTCTCTTGTGCCGTCATTTTGGGCAATTATATCTACCGGCGCCGATGATTCAGCTATGATTTTCTTTTTTTCATAATCATAAACAACAATTTTACAGCTCTGGGTTCCCAGATCAATTCCGCAAACAGTCCTCATATACCCTCCGAATCATCATTGTAATGGATCAATGGTTAATTGTCCACGCAGTTTTGCAAATGTACGCCTATTTTTTTATCTTCGTATAGAATGTGATTAACCAGCCACTTTATAACAACCGATTTAATATCGGAGCTTAATGCAGAAGATGAGCCGTTCTTATTAAACCGGTCTACAAGGTCTCCTACTGTGACTTTAAAGTCCTCGTGTATTTTTTTATGCGCTTCGTATTCTGGATATTTGCATTTAATTTGAAGCGCTTCTTCGTCATTAAAATGATCTATCGTATAGTTAACCAGAAAATCCAGCGTTGTTTTGATTTTTTCTTTTTCGAACCCGTTATCGCAGAAATTGACAAGGGAGTTTATAAGGTCGAATAACTGGTGGTGCTGGGTATCCACAGGCTCATTTCCCAGTAAATAGCTGTCGTCCCAAATAAACCCATCTTTTGCCGAAATATTTACAACCATATTGTAGATAATATGCCATATTGGCGCTTTTATCAAGGAAAAAGTGCCGTCACCCAACCCTTCGGAGTACGCCTCATTCTTGACATTCCTTGGCGAAAAAGGTACGTTTAGAGTACTAATAGCGAAAAAGCCACTATCAATACGTTGTTTTCATACATAGGAGGAGTTCACATGGCTGCAAAAGGCAAAATTACCATTGATTTCGAACTTTGCAAGAGCTGTAATCTATGCATTGGCGTTTGTCCACATAAGATTATTGGAATATCAAAAGATCAGTTTA
>WQXI01000026.1 GCA_009784935.1 Treponema sp. | reverse complement strand
GGCAATTTTTACGCCAGAGCCAAAAAGCACCTGCAATCTGCCAATGTCGCACTTAGATCCGTCAGAGATAAATATTTCGTCTGTTCCAAATTTGCCTTTGTAAAACACCTTGGAGATTTTTTCACGTAATACAGGAAGTCCTTCATCCTGATAACCAGAGTAGCCTTCTACTGTGCCAAGTTTTCGCGCGCCTTCTACAAGACCTGCGTTTGTATGAGGCAAAATTGGTTCTGTGGTGTTGCCGATACCCAAGCTGATGATCTTTGCGTCGGGGTGACTGGCGGCAAACTCGCGTCTGCGCTTTGCAATCTCCGGAAAGAGATACCCTGCTTTAAGATTTGCTATGTTTTGATTCCTAGTTACCATATTATTCTCCTAAAAAATTATTCTTTTTATTTTACCACGAACCTCACGAACCTTCGCTTCGATATCTTAACAGTAGTTCGTGTGGTTTGTGGTTAAAATTCTTAATTGAATTCCTTTAAACTATCAAAGTCCAACGTGGCGAAATAATCCTCTACTGTTTCTGCCCTGCGTATTTCTACGACATTTCCGTTTTCACGTAACAGCAATTCTCCGCAGCGGAGTTTACCGTTGTAGTTATAACCCATTGCTCTTCCGTGCGCGCCAACGTCGTGAATAATAACAAAATCGCCCGTACCATCACTAGCTTCCGCCGCAGTCTCAATCTTTGGCAATTGCCTTTGAATAGCAAACTTGTCGTTATTTTCGCACAAGCTGCCGACAACATCGTAAGTTTCAGTTAACGGCGCGTTTTCCTTGCCGGGGATTGTCATGTGATGATACGCGCCATACAAACCGGGGCGCATTAAATCGGCAGCGCACGCATCAAGCGCGATGTAGTTGCGGTAGATTTCTTTTTTATGAACCGCGCGCGTTACAAGCCAGCCGTAAGGACCGGTTACTATCCTGCCCCATTCAGTACGGATCTCTATTGGAGCTAAACCGGCAGTTACAATTACTTCATCGTACGCTTTTTTAATACCGGCAGTCAGCGCTTCGTAATCTATCGCAACCTGATCCAACTTGTAAGGAATCCCTACTCCGCCGCCAAGATTGATAAACTCTAAACGCACTCCAGTTTTGCTATGAATCTCAACTGCAAGTTCAAAAAGCATTCGCGCTGTTTCTACATGGTACGGCACAGAAAGTTCGTTACTTGCCACCATTGTATGCAGGGCAAAACGTTTTACGTTTTTTTCTTTAAGAAGAGCATACCCTTTAATTAAATGTTCGCGCGTAAAACCGTACTTTGCCTCTTCCGGCTTGCCGATTATTGCATTACCTTCTTTTAAAGGACCAGGATTATATCTAAAAGAAATTAAATCGGGCAAGCCGACATTTTTTTCCAAAAAATCAATATGGGTAATGTCATCAAGATTAATAACTGCGCCCATTTTTTTTGCCGCCATATATTCCTTTGTCGGCGTCTCATTGGAAGTAAGCATGATGTCTTCGCCTTTAATTCCTGCGGCTTCGGCTAGCAAAAGTTCAGGTAAACTGGAACAATCTGCGCCAAAACCTTCGCTTGCGAGAATCTTTAAAATATACGGGTTAGGCAAAGCCTTTACCGCAAAGTGATTTTTGTAAGAAGGAAAACACGAGAACGCTGCTTTTATTCTGCGAACGTTCTCGATAATTGCCTTCTCGTCATAAATATAAAACGGCGTGGGAAACTGTTGTGCAATTTCTTCCAGCGCTTCTTTATCTAACGGGAAATACTTTTCACTCATTGCATTTTCCTTTTATTTACCACGAACCACACGAACTTTAAGAAAAGCTTTAACTAAGAAAGCCTTTGTGCTTTAAAAGTTCTGCGTTCAAGATCCCGCCGCCGGCTGCTCCGCGTACAGTGTTATGCGAAAGCGCCACAAAGCGAATATCAAATAAATTACATGGGCGCAGGCGTCCAATCGTTACTGCCATAGCCTTGTCGGTATCTCTATCTTTGCGCGGCTGAGGGCGATTGTCCTCTTCGCGGTAGATGATCGGCTGTTTCGGCGCAAACGGTAAGTCCGCTTTCTGAGGCAGTCCCTTGTATGCAGCCCAAATCTTTTTGATCTCTTCCATTGACGAAGGTTTCTTGTCACCGAACTCCAAGCTAATACAGGCAGTATGCCCGTCAATGACAGGCACTCGGTTACAGTGCGCCGAAATCTTTGGGAACTCTGCGTTTTTAAAAATACCGCCGTCTATCGAACCAAAAACTTTTAGCGGTTCTTTCTCGGACTTTTCTTCTTCGCCGCCAATATACGGAACGATATTATCGATCATATCCAAACTTGGAACACCGGGATAACCTGCGCCCGAAACCGCCTGCATCGTATTAACAAACATTCGCTTTACTTCGTAGCCTGCCTGCGCGAGCGCGTGAATCGGTTTCATATAGCTCTGAATCGAGCAGTTGGGTTTTACGGCTATAAAACCGCGATCCCATCCGCGCGCTTTTTTCTGAAGCGGAATAATATCGGTATGATCAGGATTAATCTCTGCAATTAAAACAGGGACATCTTCTGTCCAGCGGTGAGCCGACGCGTTCGAGATTACAGGGATTCCTGCCGCGGCGTATTGTTCTTCGAGAGCTTTGGTTTCGTCTTTGCCCATTTCGAGCGCAGAAAATACGAACGAGCACTCGCCCTTTTTAAACGCTGCAACCGCTCGGCTTACATCGTTGGCATCTTCTACCATTATATCACCGACATGAGGAGCATAAGTTTTAGTTAACTGCCATCTGCCCTTTACCGCTTCTGCGTATTTTTTTCCTGCACTGCGCGGAGAGGCTGCCGCAAAGCGAACCTCGAACCAGGGGTGATCATTGAGAAGAGTGATATACTGCTGCCCAACCATGCCTGTAGCGCCCAGTATTCCAACCGGGATTTTGCAACAAACGGATGTTTGTAATTGTGCCATAAATTGCTCCTTATATTATAGAATATTATATTAATTAAGAATATTAATAAAGAGGATGTCCGGATTCCCCCGCCAATAAATCACTTTGTTCTTCTTTAAATGATTTTAATAAAATGCTATACTTACTCTATGAAAACAAACCCTGTTGCGGCTTATTTAGCCTCTGTTTCTAATGATAAAATTGACGCAAACTTTTTGGCTTACATCTGCAGTTTGACGGAAATTTCGAAGGTTACGCCGGAAATTTCTTCTTCTATCGTAAAAGAACTGGAAAACCAGCGGACAAGAGTTAAGCTTATCGCAAGCGAAAATTACTGCTCCATAGCTGTTCAGCTTGCAATGGGCAATCTTTTAACCGATAAATATGCCGAAGGTATGCCGTATCATCGTTTTTACGGCGGAACAGAGAATGTCGATGCCATAGAAACATTAGCCGCAGAAGAAGCATGCAAACTTTTCGGCGCAGAGTATGCAAATGTGCAAACGCACTGCGGATCG
Source organism: Treponema sp. (assembly GCA_009784935.1). Classification (GTDB taxonomy): domain Bacteria; phylum Spirochaetota; class Spirochaetia; order Treponematales; family Breznakiellaceae; genus WQXQ01. The sequence goes on along the minus strand of WQXI01000026.1, from coordinate 29,576 downwards.
GATGCAAACCTGCTTGCATACTGGGCAATTATCAGCACCAGAATAGAAAATCCGGCGCTGGAAAAATGGGGGCAGACAAATCTTTATAATCTAACAGATGATCAATGGAAGGAATTAAAAACTACCATGGGGAATCAGCGTTTATTAACGCTGGATTATTATTCCGGCGGTCATTTAACTCATGGTTACCGCTATAATATCTCCAGTCATATGTTTGATGTTTACAGTTATTCGGTTTCGGAAAAAGACGGGTTTCTTGATTATGACGAAATCGAAAAGCAAGCGCTGGAATTACGTCCGTTAATTTTATTAACAGGATATTCTGCATATCCAAGAAAAATTAATTTTAAACGTATGAGAGAGATTGCCGACAAAATAAACGCTGTCTTTATGGTAGACATGGCGCACTTTGCAGGTCTTGTTGCGGGCAAGGTTTTTACAGGCGAATATGATCCTGTTCCATGGGCGCATGTTGTAACAAGCACAACTCATAAAACACTGAGAGGTCCGCGCGCCGGGCTTGTGTTAAGCACAAAAGAATTTGCAGAAGCGCTTGATAAAGGCTGTCCTCTTACAATGGGCGGTCCTCTGCCGCATGTTATCGCCGCAAAAGCCGTCGCTTTCCGCGAAGCGGCTGCCCCGGAATTTAAACAATACGCGCAAAAAGTCGCTGACAACTGCAAAGCGCTCGCTGATTCGTGCATTAAAAACGGCCTCGAAGTTTTAACAGGCGGCACCGATAACCATCTGCTTTTGGTAAATGTTCACAAAGCAGGAATTACAGGCAGACAGGCAGAAAGCGCACTGCAGGAATGTCACATAACGCTGAACCGCAACAGCCTCCCGAGAGATCCAAACGGTCCGTGGTACACATCGGGAATCAGGGTTGGTACAGCAGCTGTTACAACTCTTGGAATGGGCGCTGCAGAAATGTCAGAACTCGGCGAACTCATTGCAAAGGTAATAAAGGGAACAACGCAGGCAAAAGACAAGAAGGACCCGTCCAAGAACAGCAAGGCAAAATATATAATAAGCGATACAGTAAAAAGCGAAGTTCAAGAAAGAGTTAAGATTCTGATGAAAAAATTTCCGGTTTATCCGGAGCTTGATTTGGAATTTTTAAAGAACGCTTTTGTTTAATTATTTTTGAGCTTGTTTTTCTTTTTCGCGGATAAACTTTGCAAATATATCAAAAAGAATCGCGTCTATCTTGTGGTTTTTATCCACAAACTCTTCCTTCATCATAACAAGGGCTTCTTCCGGCGACATAGATTTGCGGTAAACGCGGTGAGGGTCAGTTACACTGTCATAAATATCAATAATTTCTAAAACCTTTGCAGGAAAATACGCAAGCGCCTGATAGTCCAACATCGGCTCTAACTCATAGGTTATGCAGTAATCCTGTTTTGCGTCAGGGTTTTGTTTTTTATACTGCGCTAAATAAGCGCGAAAATAACCGTATCCGTCAGCATCGCCGTAATATTCATGATGATACCCTGTTATAAGGCTCGCTTCCATCGGGTAATTAGTTTTGGTCATTATAGATTTATAACCCTGCTTAACGTGTTCAATTACCATTTTACGATCGTACTTAGCTTCTCCCTCATGATATTCGATAGCGCTTGCTTTTCCGATATCGTGAATAAGAAAACCAACAGCCCATTTAAAATAAAGATCTGTAGGAATAGCCCTCATACCGCCGAAAAATACACGCTCCAGAACAATGTCATCTATATCAATATGCGGCAGCAGCTCGTGATAAAATTTACGGTATTTGGAAGCAAACGAGATTCGCAGTCTCTGAATCGCGCTTGATGTAGATACTAAATTATTGTAATAAGAAAGAAACGCTATTCCGTTAAGATAAACGCGCGTCATATGCTGAATAATAGTACCGTTGGATTTTTCTACAAGGGTTGTCATAAGTTCGTTGCTAAAAATATTTTCTGACATCAAAAGTGCAGACGCTCTTACCATATCATGCGTAGAATCAACAAGAACCTGCGTCATTTTTTTTGCTTCGTCGTCTGCGAGATAAATTGCGTCTTCCAGAGTGGCATGGTTTATAAACGCCGCGTCCTTGGTCGTATCTACAAGAGCTTCTGTAACCTCCGCTTCGTTTTTATACTTTTGCGAAAGTATATCGTTAAGCCTTTTTTTATCATTGTTAAGACATTCTATTTTTTCCTCTGTTGTCATTTCTGTAAAGTAAGTGTATTCGTTTCCGTACCCTACTTCGACCTCATGTCCAATTCCATGGCTGTGAGTTTTATTTTCTGCCTCGCTGCCGCCGTCATTTTCTAGAATAGCCTGCCCCTGCCATGCAGCGGACCTTGCCAACAATTTATCTTTTAACTTATTATAGCCTTCGGCAGAAAAATAATATTCCCAGCTGCCTTTTTTATGCCAGAAATTGTCATTATTATCAAATAAAACCTTAAACGGCATTTGGCGTTTTTTGTTTGTGTCTTCGTTTATGCAAAAAACAGGGATTTCTTCTTCTAGAATAATGTCTATATACCTTCGGTTATTACCCTCCAAACCGGGCTGTGTAAGTATTTTAGAGAGAAGGATTATCGTTTCTTTTCCAGACATATCAAAATATTATACAATAAATCTAATTAATGCAAGATATAAGGAGTTTACTCCTTTACCTTTTCCATCACCTCTGAGATAATCTTGTCGGCATCTTCATAAGTCACCTGACAAGTACCAACCTGTTTATGTCCGCCGCCGCCGTATTGCAGCAACAGGGAACCTACATCTACAGTAGAAGAACGGTTAATAATGCTGTGCCCTACAGTAATTGCGACATTTGACTTATTTCTGCCGTCTACAGTCCAGACAGAAATATTCTGTTCCGGGTAGAGCGTATAAATAATAAACCTATTCCCCGCATAGATTGTTTCTACATCCCGTAAATCTACCATTATCACATTGCCCATTACATTAGCGTGGCTTTTGATCATTTCGGCAAAAAGATCTTTCTGCTGAAAATAAAGATCCAGCCTTTCTTTTACATCCGGCATAGTTAATATTTCGGAGATGGACTTTTCGGCGCATGCCTTGGATAGGTTCATCATTAGTTCATAATTGCTGATTGTAAAGTTGCGGAAACGGCCAAGACCTGTACGCGGATCCATAATAAAACCTAAAAGCACCCAGCCTCTGGGGTCTAGAATTTCTTCCGAAGTCAGATCGCCCGAATCAACTTTGTCTACATAGTGAATCATTTCTGCAAATTTGCCCAATTTGGCATCACCGCCGTAATATTCATAAACAACCCTTGCGCAGCTTGGGGCAGCTTTTGATACGCCTTCAAAATACGCGCCTGCTCCAAGACGTTCGGATTCGCTTGAATGATGATCAAACCAGAGTTTACATCCTTTTATATAGGGAATATTCGCAAGAATATCATTATCTGTCGCTTCTACCAAACCGTCCTGAATATCTTTGGGGTGAACAAATTTCCACTCATCAATAAGCCCCAAATAGGACAAGAGCGCTCCGCAAGCAAGACCATCAAAGTCTGATCTGGTAAACAACCTCATTAAAAAACCATCCTTAAAAAATCATACCATATTTATCTCGGCAAAAATACCCACTATATACAATATAACACATTTTTTAGAGAAAGGAAAATGAAAATATAACGAATTTTCCGCTATCTGGCAAAAATTTCACTGTCCAGTCTGCTGGTAAGCCACTTTAACACCGCTTCTGCCCTATTACTAAAGGAATTACTGATCCTGTCCCCCATCCCCGGTACTGATGAAGCCCGCGCTATGGACACCATATAGACAAGAATTGAATCGCCGCAGTCTATAATTGACACAATCGAACGCAGATTGCTCCTTCCTACAGCGGTAATTATGCCGTAATTTAGGGCAGTTATGTTTTCTTGGGTAAAAAATATCGAATCTGGGGTATTAATATAGTCATAACGGTAAACATTCTCGCCAAAAGTCAAATCCCTCTGCCTTGCATGCAAAGTTAATACCCCGGAAGGAAGCTGGTTATAGACCGGGTCAGGCAGCCGGTTTCTGCTTGCCGCTCCTTCTACAATATTGGAGCTTTCATAAAATGTCCGCATTTCGCCGCGGCTGGAAGAAAAATATTGAATCCCCGTTAATGTGCTTATTGCAAGCGTTTGGTTAAAAATACTTAGCTTTTGTCTTTCGTCCCAGCTATTTACAGAAGTGACAAAAGAAGCCGGCTTTTTATATAAAAACAAAGCTTCTACCATCATCCCAGGGTTAAGCGCCCTCGAAGTATTTTGAACATGCTGTTCTAAAGCGCTTTCTTTGGGTAACAGCCGCGGCACAGGAGTTCTAATTTGCGTCTCGATAATAAGATCGCTGCTGGAACGCAGCTGCGCCGCATGAGCTGCAGAAACAAGGTTTTCTAACGGGACAGCAAAGACATTAATTGCAAATAAAGAGAAACCGGTAATTAATAAAAAAAAGCGTTTCATTGGCTCCTATTTGAGTCCGCGGTAAAACACGCGTACTTGCTTATATAAACCATCTCCTTCGCTTTTGGTTTCAACATCGCCGATGTCATTTAATGTGGTATGTATAAGCCATCTGTCAAACGGATTCATCGGTTCGAGCAAGACAGAGCCGCGGCTTTCGCGCACTTTCTCGGCAACATTGTAGGCGAGGCGCACCAGCGATTCTTCGCGGCGGATACGGTAATTTTCTGTATCAAGAATTACACGGGTTTCTTCTTTGCCGAGCCTGCCTGCATAGATGTTTAACAATAATTGCAGCGCGTCAAGATTTTTGCCTTTTTTTCCAATCAATATGGAAGAATGCCCGGAGTCAATTTTTATTCCAAGTTTGTGCTTTTCCCTGAACAATATAGAAACTTTTCCGGGGTAACCCATTCGTTCGATTATGCCGGAAGTAAACTCAATCATTTTCTCTTCAAACTCATCCTGCGGAACAGGAGCGCCAAAGCTTGGTTTGCTTGCTCTATTGTATTGCTCGTTCCCTCTTTCGTTCGCAGGACGGCTGGAAGCGCTGGGGCGCGAAGATGAAGATGATGTGCCAAAGTTTCCTACATGCACCTTAATTCTTACGAGTCCTTTTTTAAATAAACTGCTCTTTTGGGTTTCTAGGATTTCTACATCAAAATCATCTTTTTCTAGACCCAGTTCTCCTGCCGCTCTGTCGATTGCTTCTTTTTCGGTGCGGCCTTCAAATTCAAACTCCATATATAAATTCTCCTTTATTGCTTAAAATTTCTTTTTCTTCTTGCCGCCCGGAGCGATTTTAGTTTCCTGAATAACGGATGCCTGCGCGGCTTTCTTGGCAATAATAAACTTGTTAATAATCAATTGCTGTACCAAAGTAAGAAGGTTAGAAAAAATCCAGTATATTAATAGCCCTGACGGAACGTCATACAATATGAAAAAGAAAACTATCGGCATAACAAACAGCATCATCTTCATCTGTGTGTTGGACTGCTGTCCCGGCATTTGAGTAACCTTGCCATACAACAACTGAGAAGCTACATAAATAAACGGCAGCGCCCTTAATGCTGTCCAGCCGAAAATCGGAACTCTAAAATCCTGAAACTCTACGATATATTCGGGCAGAGAAAGATCCGGTATCCAGCCTTCGATAAATCCGGCTCCCCTAAGATCAAAGTGATTGTTAAACAACTGATACATCGCGATAAAAATAGGAAGCTGCAAAAGCATAGGCAGACAGCCCGAAATCGGATTGTATCCTTCCTGTTTGTAAAAGTTGCCCATTTCTACGTTTAGCTTCTGCGGATTACCTTTGTATTTTTCCTGTATTTCTTTAATTTTAGGAGCCAAAGCCTGCATTCGCAGAGTCGCTTCTGAACCTTTCTTTGTCAGCGGGAAGAAAATTATTTTGATTAACAGCGTAAGCAGGATTATAGCTACGCCGTAGTTATGCACAATTCCATAAAAGAAAAGCAAACCAAATTTTAAGATTCTTTCCAGCCATGAAAAGATTCCCCAAAATCCGCGGGAGCTGGCAGCTTCGTTAAAATGCGCTTCTCTTATACTGAATTCGTTTCTGCCGGTGTTGTAAACAGCAAGTACTTCCGGAGTTTTAGGTCCGAGATAAAACTGATACATATCTTCTATTTTGGATATGTTGGAAGAAGGACGTATAATATTCAATCTGGAAGCAGCGGGTATCCCCGGCTCTGCTCTGTCAGAAAAGTTTAAACTGTACTGCGCAAGAAGAGGTCTTGCGATAAATGTAAAATATTTCCCGGAAATAGAAGCCCACGCCGGACGGCTTTCGATCATATCGTTAATTTTAGCGTTTCTGCGCTTGCCGTTAAAAATATAGTAGTGACGGTAATCGTACAATTGATCGAGTTTTGCAAACTGCGGGCCAATCTGCGGACCAAAGGATAATGTGTACGCGTTCCCTGCAAAATTAAAACCGGGAACAGAAAAACCGCCGTCAAGGGTTACAGTCAGCCTAAACAAATATTCCTGCGGAATAAATTCGTACAATTTTGACAATCTAAATTTTCCGTCAGTACCTTCAACCGCTATAGGAGAAATAAAATCACGGTAAAATTCTACAGTGTGTTCTGATATTCTGTTTATATTAAAGTTTGAAGAAACAGGCTCTGCGTTATGATCGCCGAATGCAATCGAAAAAGCCCGCGAAGCTGCCGCTTCGTCATCGCCGGTAAAAATTAAATCTACATAAGTATCATTTCTTAAATCCTTCCATTTAAAGGAAACCATGTCTCCGCCGGAGTTTGTTAAAACAGCAGTAAAAAGTTCTGTCTCTATTGTAACAAGTTCCAGAGGTATCTGTTCGTTCTGTACTGTAACATTTTGCGATGCAATATTTTGCCGTATTTCAGCGCCGGATACGCTTGTTGTCTGAGGCGTACTTACTGTCTGAGGCGCGCTTGTTGTCTGAGGCGCGTCGCCGGCTTGCTGTTGGTTTGTTTCAGAAGCAGCAACTTGATTCTCATTGGCCTCAACCCTCACAGGTTCCGGCCGCTGAGATGTGCGGTACCCTTGAATAACAAAAGAAATTATTAATACGATACTTGCAAGTACTACAGCCAAAATTGTATTTTTTTCCATTTTATTTCCTTACAAAAATATTTTCGGTCAACTCCGGAACAGGATCATATCCGCCGCGATGAAGCGGATGACATCGAAGTATCCGCATTACTGCCATATAGGAACCGCGCAAAAAGCCATGTTTGCTGACAGCTTCATAGGCATAAACAGAACAGCTGGGATAATACCTGCAAACCGGCGGAAAATGCGGAGAAATAACATATTGATAAAAGCGTATAAAAATAAGCGCTATTTTCTTCATTTTATTAAACCAGCTTTGGTAAAAAGGGTTTCCAGCTGCATTGCTCTGTCAGATAAAACTAATTTCTTTTTTGGTTCTTCTTTATCCGGAAAAACCTGTAAAATAAAATCAAATCCGCATATAAGACGGTTTTTTATCAATCTAAAAGCTTCACGGCCAAGGCGTCTGGAACGGTTTCTGAAAACGGCGTTTCCGTAACCGCGGGAAAATGTAAAACAGATACGGTTACCGGGCAAATCATTCTTTAATACAAAAAGCCTTGCTCCGTTACAGCTATACCGTTTTCCTTTCCCAAAAACTTCCCCAATTTCCTTCCTTTTTTTTAAGTGTTCCTCCCGTTTAAAGCGGAAGGAGCTATTCTCTATACTAATAGGGCTTTTTCTCGTCAGAAACAGATAACTTTATTCGTCCCTTTGCTCTGCGGCGCTTTAAAACAAGCCTCCCGCCCTTGGTCTTCATACGGGCACGAAACCCAAATTTACGGTTTCTTTTTACTTTACTGGGTTGATAAGTGCGTTTCATGGTATCATCTCCTGTATATTAAGATTTGCTACAGCAAACCATAGTTCTAATAAAGACTAAACTGATTACTTAGTTTAGAATAAACAGGAAAAATGGTCAAGTGGGGGAACAGAGGGAAACTGCGGTGGAAACAGCCAATTTAAAATACACCATTTCCGGTTATATTTATATCTCCCCGAATGACGACTGCCATATGATAGTTGACGCAATGCTGGCAACCGGCTACAGCGAGGAGTTCTGCATTGCCGAAAATTTTACCCCTGCTTTTATAGCTAGGCTCATGGAAGCCGGGTTTTTGGTCATGTCCATGGATATAGCCCAGGAAAACGAGAATCCCTACTATATAGTACTCCCCAAACTGCATGTTGTCCGCTCTGCTCTTTTCTTCGAAAATCTGCATATAAAAAGGTCTGTTCGGCGGTTAATCAAGCATTATGAGCTTAGAGCGGATTCGGATTTTGACTATATCATTAACCGCTGTATAGAAAAGCACGGCTCGGACTGGCTTACACCCCCTCTGGTTGACGCAATTAGAAAGATACGCGCTTCTGCACCGGCGGGCGATTTGTACCCAACGTCCTTTGCGCTTTACCGTGACGGAAAACTGGCGGCAGGCGAGTTTGGCATTATCTGCGGGAATGTCTACACAAGCTATTCGGGGTTTTATGAGGAAGATAACGCAGGGACTGTTCAGATAATCAAAACAACCCATTACCTGCAGGAACAGGGTTTTACGTTTTTTGACATGGGTATGCCTTTAAACTACAAAAACGAGCTCGGAGCTGTAGACATTACCCCGGAAGAATTTATCCGGTTATTCAGATCATGACGGGTTCTGAGGCGGCTTTTTCTTAGAACCTTTCCTCACAAAAATCGGGTCAAAATATTTTTCTACGTTAACTTTCTCTATTAGAATCTTTAAAACAATACGGTAAACAATTATAGAAATTGCGATAGAAAACAAAAATATCAAGGCAAAAGCCCAATCCTGCCCTGTCTGGATTACCGGATGCAGGACTCTGACGTAAAAAATTAACAGTAAAACAAAGCTGGCAAGAGCAACAATTATATTGAATAAAGTCGCTCCAAGAACAAACAATAATGTATTAATTTTTTTATTCATTCGGCGTTTCCTTTTGGGTTTTTTTTACGGGAATAAACATAGAAACAAGCAGTAATATACAGCACACGACTACAGATGAGTCTGCAACATTAAAGGTAGGCCAGCGGTCAAAGCCCAAAAAGCCGTAAAAGTTTACGCTGATAAAATCGACAACCCCGTCAGGCCTAAAAATACGATCCGCAATATTACCAAGACCGCCGCCGATGATTCCCGCCGCGGCCCAGCGCTGTAGTGTTGTAAACTCGTTTGTTTTAAAGAAATACCACACAAGAAAACACAGAACAAGAATAGGAACAACTATAAAAAGCGCAGGTTTTACAGCTTCCGGAAGATTTTCTCCGATACTAAAGGCTATGGCTTTATTCCGTACATGCCAAATCCATAAAAAACCGTTGTCAAAAACATCTTTTATTAATCCAAGTTCAGGTTTAATTTTTACAATAATTAACTTTGTAACTTGATCCAGCAAAATTATAATTGCCGTAAGTGATAACGGCAGAGCTTTTTCTTTTGTAAAATTCTCTTTAAAAAACTTAATCATTTAAATGCTCCTTAATAAGTAAAATATAGTAAAAAATAAAAATTACAGTAATGCCAATTACAGTAATGAAATTACAATCCTGTAGGAATATCCAAAAACTCAGCTTCAATGCCAAGTTCTGTTATACATTGTTTCATAATGGCATTAAGCCCCCATACCTCTGTATTGTAGTGACCGCCGGCAATCATGTTAAGTTTGTTTTCTAAACATTCATGATAAACACTATGCGAACTTTCGCCCGTCACATATAAATCGACGCCTTCTGCAATTGCATCACGCGCATTATTAGATGCGCCGCCGGAAACAACTGCGGCAGTTGTACATTCTTTTTTCCCAAACGGAAAAATACCGGCAGGCGGCCTTCCATTAAAATTTATCTTTTTGACAGCTTCGTCAATTGTAACAGGTTTTGGAAAAGTTCCTTTATAGCCTACTTTTTTTCCGTTGTATACTCCAAAAGGTTCAATATTTTCCAGTCCAAGAAGTTCTGCCAAAACTGCATTGTTTCCGAATTTTGGATGCTGATCCAGCGGCAAATGCACGCCATAAAGACAGATATTATTATCGATAAGGAACTTAACCCGTTTTCTTAAACCTCCGGTAATTCTAAGAGATTTGCCCCAAAACAATCCATGATGAACAAAGAGTAAACCTGCGCCTTTTACAGCTGCTTGTTCAAATGTTTCCATTGCAGCGTCAACGCCGAATGCGATCTTCCGGACAGGACTTCCGTCATTATCGATCTGGATCCCGTTTAAAGAATCATCAGCGGAAGAAAATCCTTCTATATCGAGAATATTTCTAAAAAATGCATCCAATTTGGCTGTTGTAATTTCTGTACTCACAATCAAATTCTACCATATTAGAGAAAGAAAGAATAGACAGAAAAGTATGCTATAGAGGCTTTGTATTATATTTGTGTATTTTAGCATTTTTAACGAAATATTGAAGAAAGAACGGTTATCTAGGTTTAAATATAGTATACAAAAATTAAAGATTGCTGTATAATGTCAAAAGGAGGATTTAAACTATGGATAGAATTGGTAATTTATTACTGTACATTGCGGTTGCTCTTTACCTGTTTGCAAACGGTATTTTGGGCTTTAGCAACGGTGGTGACTTCCACACAATGTCTTCTGCTATTTTCAGCGGAAACATCGTAGGTATTGTCACAACAATCTTATCGGTTATCGGTCTTATTGCAGGCGTATTACTGCTTCTGCAATTGTTCAGGATTGCTATTCCAAATATCGAATTATTGATGCTTATCGTTATTATCGTTTGGGTAGTATTCATGGTAATCGTTGACATCATCCACCCATTAGGCTCAAAGCCAAACTTGCTTGCCTATCTGGTACAGTTAGCTACACACTTAATGGTACTGGGCGCACTCATATCAGCATCAAAAAGCGCTTAATTAAATTAACCGCAAAAAAAGACTGGTTGTAAAACCAGTCTTTTTTTTATGCTTGTTACTCTGATTTAAAATTTAAGCGCTTGGGTTGTTTTCGTCATTAAGCCTTTCGTATTCACCTTCAAAATATTTATCTAAATACGAATGCCCCTTAATAAATTTGTCAGGATCTATTGCCGCATAATATGCCTGATTTGCCATTTTTTCGTGATCAAAAAGCACATAGCTGTCCATCCATGATGAACCGTAAGGGCTCCAGATAATTATATGATCTATATATTTTTTATACTTGTTTAATATTTTAAAGAAAAGCGCGTATTGATAAGCGATAGAATCAGCTTGCTTTTGATTTAAGATAGAAGGAGCAAGCGCTTCGCCGCCCGGCGCGCCGTCTGGCTGTCTTACATCAACTTCCGAATAACAAATAGAATTTAACAATCCTTCTTCTATAAGGTCGGCAAACAATGCAACAGCCCGCTGATTCTGGCTCGCAATAGTCGGATTAACAGTCGTGTGTCCCTGTATCCCGATACATTCGACCAGATTTCTGCCGTCATACAATGGATCGCTTCGCCATGCAGTATTAAGTTCCTTGATCATGTTATATGCCACTTTCATCTTGGACCAGACATTAATTTCGTAGTCATTGTAAACAAGAATAGGCGGGTTTTCGTTTATATAAGCGTCAATGCTTCCGCTGTCATCATGATTATCAAGCTTCATATAATCGGGAATAATTTCCGGATCGTTGTAACCTGCCTTGTATTTTTCTGCCATTTGCGCGTTTGGAACTGCAATGTGAGCGTACTTATAAAGCAAATACATGTAATTCTGCCTGATGTCGTCAATATCATTATCTGTCATCGCCATAAGCCATGATACATGCCTTAATGCTGTCTTCCATTCATTTGGATGATCTTTTGTGATGGTACTGTGTCTGCTCTCATGTATTTCTACATTGACAACATCAAATGAATGGAACGGAATAATACCGCGTTCTTTGGATGATCCATACCTTGGATCTGTTGTCATAAAATGGCGTAATACATAAAGTATATGATTAAAATAAATCCGGCGGGCTGTTTTTTTGCCTATTTTTAAGTAAGGTCCCACAGCATTTGATCCGCCTGTAAAATAGAGCCCATTGGGATTCCATTGCATAGAAGTCACAGTCTCGGGCTGTAATTGTCTCATCCATGGCGGAGATTGATTAATCCATGCAAGACAATGCCCATGTAATTTATACTTGCCATTGCCTGCGTCCCTCACCTTCCGATACGCTTCTGTCGGCAGATTCCATTCATTGCAATCGCTGTTGTCATTTTCATACCTAAAATTGAATTTTGGGAAATCTTCAATGAGCCATTTTGGCGGTTTTAGATGACACTCCGGCTTGAGGTTATTTCTGTCCGCAAATATCTCAAAATGGCAGCCCCTGATTGATTTAGGGTCTACATCACCTGCTCCGATTGTACCTACAAGATAATGTCCGTTTTCTAGGTTATATCTGTTTCTTAAAGGTTCAACATCCAGATAACTTTTGGAGTTTACTACATCCGGAATCGGCTTTCCTTTTGGGTCGCCCTTGGTTATCTGAATATTGCCGATTAAAAGATAATCGCCGTCAAGTTTTGTGCCTGTTTCGGTATGTAAATCAATATTAAGATATTCCCATGTGCCTGACGAAACAGGAGTCACAGCGCTTATAGTTTTTTTATACCAAGTTTCGCCGTCATGGTAACCTATCCATTCCGGTTTAATTTGACCGAGACTTTCGATATCGGAAGTTCTGATATAAACCTGCGCTTTGTTGGTTCCAACATAACCTGCTTCTCCCTGAAATCCCTCGCCCCCGGAAGATGTAGACCAGATTTCGAATCTCATATATTTGCCTATGGCGCTCTTTGGATAGAAAAGATCAAACTCAACGAATGTTTGGTTATCTAAAACCAGAGCAGGATCAATCGGCGCTCTTATGCCAAAACCGCCAAAGGCTTTTCCCGCAATGGAAGGATCAAAATAAGAGGTTATCATAATGAGACTGCCTACATCAAACGGATCATTTATGAGTTCGAAACCGCTGTTGGCATTGGGAAGTACGCGCCCGTCACTGGTACGCCACGCTTTCCAAACAGAAAAATTGTTATCCAGATCAAACTTATAAACAGAAAGCCTGTCTCTGCCGCTTCCAGGATCTTCGCGGAAATATGGATCGTTCGCCTGAGTACTCATTTGTATTAGTAAAAATTATAACACAATACTGACTAGTTTGTCAGCTATGCCTATAACCTTTTTTACAGGTTTTCCTTCTATCCATTTTTGAACGCCGGGCAGGGTAAGAGCTGTCTTTTCCAGTTCTTCTTTTGCAGTTCCTGCCGCAACGGTAAATTTATCACGGATTTTACCGTTTACCTGAACCACTATGGTTACTTCGTCAAAAACAGTAAGTTTTGGATCGAATACAGGCCACGAACAAAGCGAAACTGACTTTTTATGCCCTAATTTTTCCCATAATTCTTCGCATAAATGAGGCGCATAGGCTCCTGCCATTATAACGAGCGGTTCCCACAGTTCCCTTGGAATTTCCGGCAATTTTGCGAGTTCGCTTGAATATATCATCATTTGACTGATCGCAGTGTTAAAGTTAAGGGACTCTGTATCTTCGCTCACCTTTTTGATTGTCCGGTGCAATAACTTTATTAGGGCGTTTTCGTCTTGCGAAGCTGCATTATTATTCTGCTCTGCAGGATTGCATTTTTCACTAATTGCCCATAACCGTTCCAGAAAACGTGACACTCCTGTGACACCTGACATGTTCCACGGCTTACTTACTTCCAGAGGTCCCATAAACATTTCATAGATACGCAGTGAATCAGCCCCGTACTCTTTTATAACATCATCGGGGTTAATTACGTTTCCGCGGCTCTTGCTCATCTTTTGGTTGTCTTCGCCCAAAATCATTCCCTGATTAACAAGCCGCTGAAAAGGCTCAACAGAGTTTACAAGACCTATATCGTATAACACCTTGTGCCAAAAACGGCTGTACAACAAGTGTAAAACAGCATGTTCAACGCCGCCGACATAAAGATCTACAGGAAGCCAGTAATCGATTTTTTCTTTTGCGGCAAATTCTTTATCGTTTTTTGGATCAAGATAACGGATATAGTACCAGCATGAACCAGCCCACTGAGGCATTGTATTGGTCTCGCGTTTTGCTTTTCCGCCGCATTTTGGGCATACAGTATTAACCCATTCATCAATTGCCGCAAGCGGAGATTCGCCCGTACCTGTCGGCGCGTAAGATTTAACATTCGGCAGTTTAAGCGGCAGATCGCTTTCTGACAACGGGATAATACCGCAGCCGGCGCAATGCACGACAGGTATCGGCTCACCCCAGTACCTCTGGCGTGAAAAAATCCAGTCGCGCAATTTAAAATTTACGGCTCTTTTACCAATTTTTTTTTCTTCGAGCCATGCAGTAATTCGGCTCTTTGCTTCTGCCGTGGGCAAACCCGTAAACTCTCCCGAGTTTACAGAAAAACCGTCAGCGGCTGTGCACAACGCCGGCGTACCGGAATAATCTTTTCCTGCCTGCGGTTTTTCGTCAGCGACAACCTGCACTATCGGCAGATTAAACGTTTTTGCAAATTCCCAGTCTCTTTCGTCATGCGCAGGAACTGCCATAATAGCGCCGGTGCCGTAAGAAATTAAAACATAATCCGCTATCCATATCGGAATTTTTTGATCGTTTACAGGATTAACCGCGTATGCGCCGCAGAACACGCCGGTTTTTTCTTTTGCAAGATCGGTGCGTTCAAGATCGCTTTTGTGCGCTGCAGCTTCGATGTACGAATTTACTGCATTTTTCTGTTCGGGGGTTGTAAGTTTTTCTACAAGCGGATGTTCCGGCGAAAGAACCATATATGTCGCGCCAAAAAGCGTGTCGGGACGAGTTGTATAAATCTCGATTTGTGAATCGTTGTGCCCGTCGACTTTAAAAAACACATTGGCGCCTTCGCTGCGTCCGATCCAATTGCGCTGCATCATTTTTACCGGTTCCGGCCAATCCAAGCCGTCAAGGTCTGCGAGCAGGCGTTCGGCATAAGCGGTAATTTTTAATATCCATTGACGAATTCTTTTACGGGTTGTTTTTTCGCCGCAGCGTTCGCAAAGACCGTCTTTTACTTCTTCGTTCGCGAGACCTGTTTTACATGAAGGACACCAGTTGATCGGGCTTTCCGCTTCGTAAGCAAGTCCTTTTTCATAGAGTTTGAGAAATATCCATTGTGTCCAGCGGTAGTAGTCTTCTGCCGATGTATCAACTTCGCGATCCCAATCGTACGAAAAACCAAGCGTTTTTATCTGCTGGCGAAACCTTTCAATATTTGCAGCTGTTGTTACAGCAGGATGAGTTCCGGTTTGAATCGCATAATTTTCTGCGGGAAGACCGTAAGAGTCAAAACCCATAGGATGAAGCACATTATAACCGTTCATTCTAAGATAACGGCAGTAAATATCTGTAGCTGTATAGCCTTCCGGATGACCTACATGAAGCCCCTGCCCCGAAGGATAAGGGAACATATCAAGCACATAGCGGCGCTTTTCTTTGGGAATAGCAGGATCTTCAACTGTCCTAAATGTTTTGTTATCTGCCCAATATTTTTGCCATTTGGGCTCGATTGTATCAAAAGGATATTTTGCCATTTTTTTCTCCGTCTTGCGTCAAATTATAGGAGATTTTACATAAAATGAGAATATCCGCAGCAAATGAATGCTTGACCCTCTTTGATTTACATGTGACTATTAAGAATGAACTTTTTCTTTGCCCAGACACTAAATGAGTTATGTGTCCATTCCAAAATATCTCCGGGACGCCCGCTGCGCTGTATGATCGTAGTAAATCCGGTTGCAGGCGGCTTTTCTATTTCTTCCAAATGGGAGTCTCATATCCGGACATTAACAAGATACAAAGAAAAAGCAGAAGCAAATCCGGTAAGACCTATACACAAAAACATTATTATAAACCTTACAGAAGGCAAAGGTTCTGCTTTCGAAATAACCAGCTCGTTTTTGATCAGAATGGAAAAAGAACCCGATCCTTTCTATTTAATAATCAGCGCAGGCGGCGACGGAACCCATGGCGAAGTAATGGGCGCAGTTTATAAAGCTCCGGCGGGTGTTCGTTCTAATTTGGCTGTATTGCGGCTTCCTATGGGAACAGGCAATGACGGCGCAGACAGCGCAAATTTGGGAGACGCGCTGGATTTACTGCTTAAACCTTCTCATATCGAATTTGCTCCCGCTGTTCAATTAATCACATCTCCCAACGGACCAACAAGCTGGAAAGGTCCATTCCTTGCGTTTAACATTCTTTCTGTCGGGATTGACGCTTATGTAACTCATCAGACAAATACAATGAAGGGGAAATTCCCCGGAGATTCATATAAATTCTGGATCGAAATGGCAACTTTGTTTTATGAACGCAAATATAAGGTAGATTATACTAATGTGCGCGCGCTTGACGCAAAAAATAATGAAGTTATTTCTTTTAGGGAAAAACTGCTTCTTTTGGCTATGGGCGCTTCCGGAAACAGAACTTACGGTTCACAGCAAAAAATAATGCCGGACAGCCGTAATGCCTGCGCCGTAAAGCAAACTTCGTTCTTTCGTAAGCTTTCGTTAAAAAATCAGTTAGCGAGCGGTAAACACATTAATAGCCCGGAAACGATTGCCTTTAACGCTCACCATATTGAATTTTCGTGCAAGCACCCGATTCTTGCCCAAATGGACGGCGAAACCGTTCTTTTGCAGCCCGGAGACTTCCCAGCCAAAATGGAGCTTACAACGCCTGCGATTCCTTTATTAAAGATGGATTAATTTTCTGTTGACAACTATTGAATAAGCGTGTTAGTATCTAAAACCTGTTTAACTAAAAGGGGGCACTATGGCTGCGACAGGCAAAAAGAAGAAAAAAATTCTGCCAATCGATCAGGAATTCCTCGATAAAATGGAATCTGCACTCACAGTGTTAAAGACAGAAATTATCGATAATTTGGTTGCAAGCAGTGAAGAATTTAAAGAAATAATGGACGGCGTTGAACCAAAAGACCTCGCCGATATAGCGTCGGATGATATCGACAGAAAAATGATCGAAGCAATCGGCGCTCAGGAATTAAAACGCCTTAAATTAATCGAATCCGCGCTTACACGCATTAAACAAGGAAAATACGGCCACTGTATAAAGTGCGGAAAAAGAATACCGCAGGACAGGCTTATTGCGATTCCTTATGCATTAATGTGTATCGAATGCAAGTCAGAAGAAGAACGGCGCAATCGATAAATATTTATATATTTATAATCGATATAAATTTATAACAGCACTGTTTCTGCAATTTTATTACCCGCTTCTTCTCCAAGCAATTTTTTGATAATAGCGATCGCAAACTCGCCTGTTGTTCCCGCCGCGCGGCTTGTGATTATATTTCCATCAACAACTACACGATCGCCTGACCAGCTGCCTTCTTTGGTCTTTTCTTCCATTCCGGGATAGCAGGTAAATTTTTTCCCTGCAAGCAAACCAAGCGGAGCAAGAACAATCACAGGAGAAGCGCAAATAGCGCAAACCAGTCTGCCTGAATCTGCCATGCTTTTTAACAAAGCGCCGGTTTCTTTAGAAGCAGCCAGATTATCTGCGCCGGGAAGTCCTCCGGGAACAATTACCGCATCCCAACTGCCGCTCTCTTTTACAATATCAGAGAGCAAAACATCTGCGATAACTTTTATTCCTGTCCATCTTCCTGTAACTGTAAGACTATTAGAAATAGAAGCAGCCGTTACTTCTATTCCCGCTCTGCGCAGATAATCGATAGGTGTAACAGCTTCGACTTCTTCAAAACCGTCAGCTAATAAAACAATTGCTTTTTTTGTCATTGCTTTTTCCTTTATGTTTTTTTGTTAAATTAGTTTGCACTCGGGATACCCCTCAGCGCGAATCAAACAAAAGCGTTTTAATAACAGCCATATATTCTCTAATTAAAGAATTGGGCAGCAGAATTCGCGGAGTCCAGCTCGCCAATGTTCCGACATTTTTAAACCCCAGCCTCTTTGCGGTAATCTTTGCGCGAAACAAATGAAACTCAGAAGAAGCAATAACTATTTTTGCTTCGGTATCATTGATAAACGCCGCGGAATAACTTATATTTTCGTAAGTATTTGTCGATTTGTCTTCTATTAGAATCCTATCGGCGCCTATCCCGTAACTTTGCAGAACTCTGGACATTACTTCTGCCTCAGACACCCTTTGCCCTTCTCCTGTACCGCCGCTTACAATAATTTGAACATCGGGATTATTTCTGGAATAAATAATCGCAGAGTTAATTCTTCTCCAAAGGGTATATGTAGGACCTTCCCTGTATAAACCTGCTCCCAAAATAATAACATAATCTGCGTTTTCGTAATTGCTGGATTTTCTGTTTATTATTACAAGTCCTTCTATAATAATAAAAGATAAAACAAAAGCGGCAATTAGGCTGACAGCCGTTACTCTGATTACCTTGGGCATTTTAAAAAACAGTTTTATTATCAGACCTATAAAAACCGCAAGCAGGATGAAGAAAACTCCGGCAAAAAGCCATATATAATTAAATTGATTTATGTACCCGATAAAGTTTCTTAACGCAAGAAAATACCATATGCACATAGCGCCTGCAAAAATTATAAGAGGTCTTACAAGAATATTTATTATTAGTTCCGGTGTTTTTATCTGCATAAAAATACGGTTTTATTATACTACTTTTGCAGTATCTTTGCAAATGCCTTTAACTTGCTGCTTTTAATATGAGTGCCGGGTACTTCTAAAATTTCACGCGCAACCTTGTTTCCAAGCACCGCGCATTCTGAGAGAGATTTTCCGCGAAGCCATGCAGAAATAAAAGCCGCGCAAAAAGCATCGCCTGCTCCCACTGTGTTGCGCGGAACTACAGCAAAAGTTTCTTCGCGGTATACATTGCCTCCGGCGACAACTAAAGCTCCCCTACCTCCCAGTTTAACAACCATAATCGGGAATAACTCGCCGTCTGTAATAATTTTTAACATTGGGCAGACATCACGCAGAATAATAGTTTCTTTTTCTTTTTCTGATAGATTTACCGGCTCGTCGCGGCTTTTTCTGATTGTATGATAAAAAGCCAATGCTTCATCTGCGTTCATAAAAACAAACAGCGGATAATTGCGGCTGTATGTTAAGATTTCTTCTGCCTTGCTTTTAACCTGAAAAATAGAAGCCGCATCCAAAGCAACAGGAATTCCTTTGCGGCTTGCGTGCCTTAAAATGTACTGAACAAAAGGGCGGCGATCCAGTATAAAGCCGTCTACTACAACAGCTTCTGCGCTGCCTATTAGTTCTTCGCTGATATAACTTTCGTTTAATTCCAGCGCGGCGCCGGGACTTGCCGCAAAACGAATTTCTCCGTCAAGATTGTACACAAAGCAAAGCCCTGTTCTTCCCTGTGTTTTCACAAGCATTGCAGACACACCTGCAGAGATCATTTCTTCTTCGAATATTTTTGCTAATTCGTCATATCCTACACAGCCGGAAAACGCAGAGTTCATTCCAAGCATTGCTGAGATTTTTGCTACGTTCGCCGCGCCGCCGCCGGAACTCTTTACCGATTCTGCAAAATTAATCGAGGTATCATTAAGTATAACTTCTGCTTTTTCGCGGTCAATATGCTGAACAGGCTCCAGAATACCGTACTTAAGCGCAAAGTTATTGTCGATGTTTACAAAAACATCGACAAGCGGATTACCAATACATAATAACTCGCTGCTTTGCAGCGAATTATCCGGCAGCTCACTGTTTAGCGGTTCTGTCATACTTATTTTGGTTTTGCAATAATACTTGCAAGAGCCGGATTCTTTTTAAGATCATAAACCAACCCTTCGGCGCGTCCCTTGTTAATATAATCTTTGCTCTGGAACGAATATTTAAAATTAGTATGCGTGTCGTATGTTCCCTGCATAAGAGCAAATGCGTCCTCTGTCATTACAAGTTCTTCGTCGGTAGGAATAATGTAAATCGGAATCTTAGATTCGGGCTTACTGATTAATGTTTCTGTATTTCTGGTCCGGGAAATATCGTTTTTAACAGGATCATAAACCATTCCGATACCTTCGAGACCATTTAGGATTTTATCCCGCATAAACCATGCAAACTCACCGACACCGGCGGTCAAAACAAGAGCGTCTACTCTGCCGAGAATCGCCTGATACGCTCCTATATACTTTTTAACGCGGTGAGCTTCGATCTTTTGCGCGCGCAATGCGTCTATGTTGCCGGTTTCTGCAGCAGCTTGAATATCGCGCCTGTCTGTAAATTTTCCTGTCAGCCCAAAAAGCCCTGATGATTTATTAAGCGCGCTTTCGATTTCTGAAACGCTCATTCCTGTCTTGCGCATAACATAAAAAGGAAGTGACGGATCTACGTCGCCGGAACGCGTTCCCATAACGAGTCCTTCCAGCGGAGTAATGCCCATCGATGTATCAAAAGATTTGCCGTCTTTAACAGCGTTAATCGAAGCGCCGTTTCCTAGGTGACAGATAATAACATTAGTTTTAAAAGGATCCTGTCCCAAAAGAACAGCGGCGCGTTTTGCAGTGTAAAGAAAACTTGTTCCATGAAAACCATAACGGCGCACTCTGTATTTTTTATACCAATCCAGCGGAACAGCATAAAGATAATTTTTAGGCGGCATAGTCTGATGCCATGCGGTATCCATAATTGCGCAATGCGGTACATTGGGTAAAACTTTTTTTGCGGCTTCTATTCCCATTATATTTGCGGGATTATGCAAAGGACTTAAGTCCTGCATCGCTGTAAAAGCTGCCATTGCTGTATCATCAACGATGACAGATTTAGTAAATTTGTCGCCGCCATGCACAACACGATGTCCAACAGCAGTGATTACCTTCATATCACTGATAACGCCGTTTTCTTTGCTGGTCAGAGTTTTAATGATAAGTTCTATAGCGTCAGCGTGTGTCGGACATTCCTGCTTAAATACAACTTCTTCCCTGCCCTTGGCTTTGTGAGTAATAAAGGAACCGCTGACAGAAGCTTTTTCTACAATACCGACCGCAAGAACATCCTTTTTTTCCCAATCATAAACTTGGTACTTTGCCGATGATGAACCGCAGTTTAATGTTAAAATAATCATATTTTCCCGCCTTTTCTTTAATTTGCCGAAAGCCCATTATAACATATAATGCAAATCTCCGAAAGTACCAAAAACAATTTTTATAAAATTTGCTTTTATTGTTGCTAATACAACACTGGTATAGTATGATCTTTGCATGAAAGATACAAATCAAAGCAAACAAAGAACTTCTATTAAAAGAAGGGTAACGACTTTCTCTGTTGTTTTTTTCTCGCTTATTTTTATCGGCGGAAGCATAATATTCTTACTCTCCATGAGGCAAGATGCAAGAAACATTGAGCGAACCGCTAAAACAATGCACGAAACAATAAAAACCAACATGGGGCATGAATTAGTAAAAGAGATCGAAATCGAAAAAATCAAACTGGAAGCGTCGGTAAACGGAGAGATAGCCCTTGCTATGAAAATGGCAACTTCGCCGCTTATTATACGGCACTTTCTCAGTCCGACAGAACCAATAATAAGGCGCACCGCATTTGACGAAATCGAAGGTTACAGAGAAGCTTTTGGAAGCAATATAGTCTTTTGGGTCAGCGATATTGATAAGGTATTTTATTTTGCAGAGAATAATTTCTATGTAGTTGACGCGGATGATCCTGATAACTACTGGTATAATCACACCCTCTACGAAACAGAAAAATATAATTTTAATATTAACTACAACGATGTAGCCGGAACAACAAATCTATGGATCAATGCGCCGGTTTTTAGACAGACTGGATCTGCACGCACGCCTATTGGCCTTGTAGGAACAGGTATCGTATTAACAGAATTTGTTAATTCCATTTACAGGAATTACGGCGGAGACGCAATTCTTTATCTGTTTAACGGCGAAGGTGAAATTACGGGAGCATTAGATCCCAGACTGGTAGCAAATAAAGTTGGTATAGCAACCGAGCTAAAGAACGAGGGACAGGAAATTTTTTCCAGAGCCAAAAATCTAAAAACAGGAGAGTTTGAATTTTTTGAATCATCAGGTGATATCATTGCCGTTGGCGAAGTACCCGCATTGGGCTGGTACATTACAGCAATTCAAAAAATCCCGGAAATGGAAGTGCAAAAGCAGGATACCGGAGTGGTTCTGCTCTTTTTGATGATAATCATTGTTATCGCGTGTATCTTTGTCCTTTTTAATATTTATATCACACGGATGTTATTGCCGTTAAATTATATGATAGCAACTCTTGATCATATCGCTTTGGATTGGGATTTAACGACACGGCTCGATCTTCACAGACAGGACGAAATCGGCACATTGGGGGATTTTTTCAATCTAACTTTCGAAAAAATGAGAGAACTGCTTGTCAGCATAAAAGGAAAGACTATTGCTCTTACCGATACAAGCGATGAACTTGCGTCATATATGGCAATTACAAAAAAAGATATAGAAGGCATTAACACAAGTATGAAGCATATGAGAGGACAAGTTTTATCCCAGTCAGACAATGTAAACTCTGCCGCAAATACAATGGAAAGAATTATTCAGGGGATTGACGGACTAAACGAGCACATTACGATTCAGGCGAATAATGTATCCCAGTCTTCATCCGCAATAGAAGAAATGCTGGCTAATATTCAATCTGTTACACAGACACTGGTAAGAAATACAGCGAATATAAACTCCTTGGCAGAATCCTCGGGAGCAGGCAGAGGAGACTTACACAAAGTTTCTACAGACATTCAGGAAATAGCTCAGGAATCAGAAGGGCTCTTGCAGATCAACTCTGTTATGCAGACGATTGCAAGCCAAACAAATCTTCTTGCTATGAACGCCGCGATAGAAGCGGCGCACGCAGGTGAGTCAGGCAAAGGTTTTGCTGTAGTAGCCGACGAGATACGAAAGCTGGCGGAAAATTCCGGCAATCAATCAAAGACGATAAGCGCGGTTCTTAAAAAAATAAAAACAATGATTGACGCTATCACAAGGTCTACAAGCGTAGTTCTGGAAAGATTCCAAACTATAGAAAAAGAAGTTCAAACTGTAGCGGATCAGGAAACTCAGATCAGAAACGCGATGGAAGAACAAGGCGAAGGCAGCCGCCAAATACTGGAAGCTGTAACTCAGCTTAATTCCATAACGGGGCTTGTACGTAAAGCATCTAGTGATATGACAGAAGAAAGCAGAGAAATCTTAAGTCAAAGCAAAGCGTTAAAATTAATTACTGCCGAAGTAGCCGGAGACATGGACGAAATGACAAAGAACTCTGAAGAAATCACAGGCGCGTTTACAAGAGTTGACGAAATAACTGAGGAAAACAAGGAAAACATTGTTGCGTTAAGCTCTGATATCTTGCGCTTTAAGGTAGAATAAACGTGGAAAAACAGAGAAACATTAAAGCAAGAGTTATCGCAAGTGTATTTATTGCATTAAATGTTTGTGTTTTTTCTTTTATTGCTTTTGTATTAAGCCTTTTTTCTGTTCATAGAGAACTATTGGGCGCGATAATACTTGTATTTTGCTTATCGGTAATTGGATTTCTTGTTTTATGGATTGTTTCTAGTTCAAAACTTGTACGATATGTTTTAATAATCCCTGCGTTATGCATTATAGCAGGATCAATAGTAATCGGACGGCAAATATATATTAGAAATATTCCAACTGTCGAAGCCGAATTTTTAAGTTCACTAAGATATACTCCTTTTGGAGGAGAGCGTAGTTTGCTTGCAAAACTTGATAATGAATCAAGTTTTAAATTACATGATAACTTCCCTGTTCTTGACGGAGCGACAGCCCTTTTCCCGGTATATTCATCATTTGTACAGGCTGTTTATTCAGAAGAAGAATTTAGACAAAGAGGAAGAGAATTACTGCGGCTCAACAGAACCGACGGCGCTTATCACTATTTATTAGAAGGCGTCGTAGATATAATTTTTTGCGCAGAACCGTCAGGTATGCAGCGAAATCAATTTGCAGAAAACGGTATGAATATTAAATATGTTCCTATCGGGAAAGAAGCGTTTGTTTTTTTTGTAAATATAAAAAACCCTGTTAATAATCTAACTATAGAAGACATACAAGGGATATATTCCGGCAGAGTAACCAATTGGAGAGAATTAAACGGACGTAGTCAAAGGATCAGAGCTTTTCAGAGACCGCAAAATTCCGGAAGCCAGACAATGCTCCAAAAAATAATGGGGGATGTTTCTATTATGGATTCCCGTACAGAAAACGTACCCAGCATGGAAGGAATTATAAACCAAGTCGCTGTTTACAGAAATTTTTCTGATTCGATAGGTTACTCTTTCCTTTACTTTGCGATAGAAATGGCAGGCAATGAACAAATAAAACTTTTGTCTATAAACGGGGTATATCCGTCGGCAGAAACAATCAGAAACAACAGTTATGCATTTTCAGATACATTTTATGCAATCTATAATGATTCGGCGGATAAAAATGTTAATATCGAACCGTTCATAGAATGGATTCTGTCGCCGCAGGGTCAGATGCTGATATCCAGAACAGGATATGTACCGATAAACGATTATTAATTAACCGGAACGTATCCTGTTCCGGAAACTAATGTTTGTCCCTGCTCGGATAAAATCCACTGAATAAACGGGTTTATGTTTGGGTTCATTCCTTCTTTTTCTATATATACGGCATAGAAAAAAACAGTAAAAGGATAACTGTCATCTTGAATCGTCACGGCAGAAGGGCTGATATCGTCTATCGATAATAATTTTATCTGATCGTTTTTAAGCATTTCTGTAGAATACTGTAAAAAAGAATACCCGATAGAATTATTAAAATTTTTATATGCTGCAACCTGACTAACCATATAACCCATACCTTGTTTAACATCCTCGATTTTTGGATCAACAATCGGAACATCGCCCATTATTTTTTCCAGTATAGTTTGACTCCCGGAATTTTTAGGACGCTGAAAAACCAAAATGTTTTTATTTGGACCGTCAAAATGCCGCCAGTTAGTAATGTTTCCCGAATATATTCCGTGAATATCCTGTATAGAAATATTATTTACCCGATTATTGGCATTAACAAAAAATACAAACGCTTCTTTGCCAATGGGAACAAATTTGATATTTAAACCTCTGTTTATAAATCTTTGTAATTGCTCATTTGACGGCTCAAGGCAAAAAATTATATCTACTTCTCCGTTTAAAAGATTGTCATACGCACTTGCTGTTCTTGTGCAGATGACAGGGCTATTTTTATCCCAATAACTATATTTACCAACCGGATATACTGCCTGAACAAAAGCGGCATATACAGGATAAAATGCAGTCGCTCCGTCAAGTTTTGGCAGATTATCAATAATTTTAAAATTTGAGTCTTCCCCAAGAACTGCCAATTTACTGGGGTAGTTGGCTTCGAAGATACTAAAAGGCATATAATAGTACAAATCTAATTCTTCATAAAGGGTTGGAATACTACTTATGTGGTATTCGTACCTAGAAATCCCTAACCCGGTTAAAATACATACTACAGGAACAAGGAATAAAAAATAAATACGCTTTAATTTTGTTATGTTGCATAAAATGATAAATGCTATTATGGCTGCACACATTATACCAAATAAAACATCGTAAATATCAATTGCTCTTCTATACCATATATTACGTACAAGGGGATCATAAAAAGCCCATATCATTCCAATGCCGATAATAGTGCAAAAAACAATCTTTATTATATTAAACGTTTTTAATATTTTTTCTTTATCGATTTTACCCATTTTGATTATCCGCAGTTTTGGGTTTAATCTCTAAATAATAAAATGACGCTATCCCTACGATCAACAGCAGTAATCCTGAAAGAGTAAACCACACCGGCTGAAACCCTCCGGGTACTTGGACAGTATAACCGTCTATCGCAATCACATCCTGCAATCTATATAGTATTACTACTCCCGCATTATGCAGAAAATGCATATAAATACACAACAGTATTGATTTTGTTTCGATACAGATCCATGCCAGTACAATCCCGACTATAAATCCGGCGGCAAACTGCCAAGGGTTTAAATGAATCATTCCAAATAAAAGAGCGCTTATAATTATAGCCTTTCTCTTAGAATAATTATTTACAAATCCGTCTAGTATTAAACCTCTAAAAAACAATTCTTCGCTTAGCGCCGCAATTAATCCAATGTAAATTAAAGAAACAACAAGCGGCTGATCTGCCATAAGTGTTCCAAGTATTTCTAAGAACCATTCAGGCATTGGCATAAAAAACTGGATTAAATTGTCTACTTCTGAAACTACTACGGATAGTCCGACGGTTATAATTGTTGCAGTTATCCATAATATTGGAGAGACTTTGTTAAATTTAAATACTTCGTTAAAGCCTTTTTTTGTATTTTTAAATCCAATAAGTATAACAATCCCAAAAGAAATTAGGCTTGTTAAAATTAAAAAGACATATGCAATCGGAGAGTTTTCGGGGATTTTAAATAAATACTGCTTAATACCGATTATTAAACCGATCCCTACTTGAACTCCTATAAGCATAAGGCATAAAAGAACTGCGTTTTTTATCTTTGGATAATTTTGATTGCCCTGATTAATTTGGTTGTTTTGATTTTCCATGTTTTCCATTGTTTACTCTCCTGTTATAATGCTTGACTTAACAATTATTATGACCAGTTCCGGATTATTAAAAATCCTCGGGAGCAGCGGATTTATCGAAAGCCCCCTGCTGATAATATGCACCATTTCTCCATGTCTGTAAAGCCCTCCGCCGTATTTTGGGAATAAACCCTGATTGGGGGCAAGCAGGCCGTTTAGGATAAGCGGTATTCTAACCTGACCGCCATGCGTATGACCTGATAAAATTAAATCAAATGAATATTTTTTGTAAGCTTCTATTCTCTCGGGACGATGAGCAGCAAAGATTTTAAATAATTCAATATCGTCTAATTCCCTAAAGGCATTTTCCATTGCCAATTCCTGATCATATGACGGATCTTCATAAGATCTTTTATGCGGATCTTCTGTTCCTGCGATAATTATTTCATTGCCGTTAATATTAATTCTAACATAATTATCAGATAAAATATTTACCTGATATGATAAAAGCAGCTCTCTAATACCTTGAATATCCCGGCTCCAATATTCATGGTTGCCGGTAACATAAAAAATGGGGGCTATATCCTTTATACCTTCTAATAATAATTCTGTCCCCAAGTGCAGAACATCATCATCCAGAATATCACCTGCCATTACTATCAAATCAGGATTTTCTTCTCTTATTTTTTCTATTAGTGTTGTTTGCTCTCTTCCATAAATTGTACTGTGAAGATCAGCGATCAATATAATTTTAATGCTTGTATTTTCTGCCAATAAAGGGGTGTCAATTTCATAATTTTTTACGCTTATGGAAGTACAAGAGAGAATAAAAAAGACGCTTGCGGATACGGATATAAGCAAAAAAACTAAAATTTTCTTTTTGACATGCGGTATTTCCATATGTACACTTTATTTAAATAATTCCGTTATGTCAATATAATGTGTCTAATTCTTCTGCGAGAGTCTTTTTTTTGCTAAATCACAATAATGAATATCAGCGTCTATGCCTATAAAAGACCGATTATTAAAACATTTGCAGGCAGAACCTGTCGTACCGCTTCCGCAGAAGGGATCTAGTATAATATTATGTTCTTTTGTCGAGGCTAAAATAATGCGTTTTAACAGGTTCAGCGGTTTTTGCGCAGGATGTCTGCCATGCTCTTTTTCTTCGGTTCTTGGAGTTGTAATTGACCATACAGAACGCATTTGCGTATTTTCTTTTTTTAATTTATCTTCGGGGAAATTGCCGTTTTTTATTTCTTCGTAATTAAAAATATGCTTTGCATTTTTATCTTTACGCGCCCAAAGAATTGTCTCATGCGACGCCGTAAAAAAACGGCAGCTTAAATTCGGCGAAGCATTCGGCTTAAACCAAGCAATATCATTTAATATATGAAAATTATTTTTTTGCAAAAGATAACCGCATTGATAAATACTATGATAGGTGCCGGAAACCCATATCGTGCCTTCGGGTTTTAATACACGCCGGCAGGATAAAATCCATTCATTATGAAAACCGGTATCATTGTCAAACCCATTACTTTTATCCCATTCCCCTTTGTTAACATTTACTCTTTTCCCGCTCTGACATGAGAACCCGTCATTAGACAGCATATACGGCGGATCGGCAAAAATCATATCGATAGAATTTTCAGGAATAGCGCTTAATATCTCCAAACAGTCCGCATTAAATATCACTGCATTATCGGATTTAAAATACGGCGAAAAACTTTTTAAAGAACCGGATATGATTTTTTCAAAATCCGAACTAATGCGCTCCATGGCAAACGATAGCATGAGATTGTGTTTCTTGCAAGTAAAAAAAGACCGCTGTCAAAGACAACGGTCTGTAAATGTTAAATTGTTATATTTGTTTGAAAAGAATCTCACACGGGTCTTGCAGCGAAGCTTCCAGCAGGCACGAAGGACACGGAGGGATAAGAAATTTTACCACAGAGGACACAGAGAGTTAAAACCCTATTCTCCTTGTCTCTTTTGGCTTTTCAATGAGATTATTTAAAGCAATAATAATGTCATTTACCCGTTTGTCATTCTTATCGATGTAAAGCATAAGCAGTTTGCGTAGTTCGGCAATCTGGTCGCTTGTTCCTCCTTGAGAAAGGACATATTGACGCATTTTTATGAATGCAACCATTATCTCTATATTTACACTTATAGCTTTTTTACTGTTTAGAACGCTTGAGAGCATTAGTACTCCGTGCTCTGTAAATACGTATGGCAAATAGCGTCTTCCTCCCTTGCCCTTTTTTGAGGTTCCAAATTGGAACCTCAAAGAATTAAACTCATCTTCTGTCAATTTGAACATAAAAAAATCTGGGAATCGTTCCATGTTTCTTTTAACTGCTTTGTTTAATAGTTTTGTTTCAATTTCGTACAATTGAGCCAGATCGCTATCGAGCATTACTTTCTGCCCTCGTATCTCGTAAATCAGGTCTTGAATAGGTATTTCATTGCCTTCTTTCATTTTTACTCTCCTTGGGGGATTTCCCCAAAGAAGTACTTAATAAAGCACTTCTTAAAAATAAAACCTTCAAAAGAAAGTTTTACTATTACATGGCGCGAGCCTGCGTGGCGCTTTAGAAAAGGAGGAATTATTACAAAAATATTTTTAAATTGTGACAGAGATCATTTGCCAAGAATCTCACACAGAGACACAGAGAACGCAAAGGGACACGGAGGGATAAGAAATTTTACCACAGAGTTCACGGAGAATCTTGCAGCGAAGCTTCTAGCGGACACAGAGAGCTAAAACCCAATTCTCCTTGTCTCTTTTGGCTTTTCAATGAGATTATTTAAAGCAATAATAATGTCATTAACCCGTGCGTCATTCTTATCGATGTAAAGCATAAGCAACTTGCGAAGTTCGGCAATTTGCTCG
>WQXI01000025.1 GCA_009784935.1 Treponema sp. | reverse complement strand
TACTCTGGTGTCAACGCCTGCGTCTGCCGAGTGCGAATCGAGTTCCAGTACAAGGAAAGGTTTTTGCCCCATCATCCATTTAACATAATGAAGAATAAACGAGTCCGGCGCGCAAGAGAAGTTAGTAATAAAAGTAAGATAGATATTGTCTTCTTTTTTAAGAAGGTTCGCGGCTTTTAAATCCTGCTGACCGTAGTACCAATACATGTTCGGGAAAATATCTTCGTCGTGGAATGGTAAAATATCGAACGGCACGATCGAAAACCCGCGAGTCGTAAACTTGCGCGGAATACCCATATTTGCTTCCGGTGTAAAGGCATTGTAAGGTCTTCCAAATACTGCGATTACAGGGCGATCGGCTTTTCTTGCGTCTTCCAACGCTTGAATACCCATTTTTTCTACTGCCGCAAAATATTCTTTTTGTTTTGTCCATGCAACATCAAAAGCTGCTTTTGTTTCCGCTTCGCTTATTCCTAAAAGTTCTGTCATTACGCAGAACAATTGCAATGCTTTTTCTTCGCCGAACTTAAAGCTTACAACTAACGGAAGCCATTTTTTTGCATCGATATCAGGGAATGCTTTTTCCATATAGTACGGAAGCGCCTGAGTAATTGGACAGAAGTTTGCATGCACATCGTCTTCATAACTTGGCATGTCACGGAAGTGAGGCATTAACACATAATCTGCGCCTTTGTCTAAGCAGTCCTGAATAGCGCCGTGCGCAATCTCTGCAGGAAAACAGTACTGCGCTTCTGCTCTCGCGATGCCAGCCTGCGCGACTTCTGTAGATAAAAATGTTTTAATGCCAAGTTCATGAAAAAACCACGAATACAGCGGATAAAGCGTATGCACAGAGAACGCCCTCGGTATACCAACTGTGTAATTCCTTCCTTTATCTTCCCTTGGCGTACTTGGCGCCTTGGCGAGATCCTCTTTCGATTCATTCGGTGCGGCGAATTCTTCAAACAACATTTTCTGCCGTTTTTCGACATAGTCAAAAACCGGCACATCTTTTACCTGCTTGCGCATATTTGTATACTTGTTACAGCGTCCGCCGAACATATACTTTGTATTATTTACATTTAATACCTGTATCGGGCAAAGATTTTCACAAGCCTGACACGGGAAAACTCTTTCGTAACCAATTTCACGGCTAACGATTTCGTCTATTACTAAACTCTGTTCGGCGAGAAGTCCATCGTCGCGTTTGCGCTTTGCAAGTAATGCAACACCGAAACAACCCATTAATTCAGGTGCAGGCGGAACAAGTATTTCCTTGTTTAATAACATCGCAAACGCAAGCGGCACCGAAGGATTTTTTGCAACACCGCCCTGCAAGAAAATCTTTCCGCCGATTGTGCGGTTTCCTACAACACGATTAAGATAATTCGCTACTATAGAGCAGACAATACCTGCGGTGATATTTTCCCTGCCTGCACCCTGCTGTACAGCTTTGCGAATATCGCTGTTAATAAATGCCGAGCAGTGTTCGCCGAACTTACACGGCGCATTTGCGTCTAACGCAATTGGACCAATGTCTTTCGCGCTGTGGATAGACAAATCTCCTGCGGCGGATTCTTCCAAAAAGGAGCCCGTTCCCGCAGAACATGCTTCGTTCATTGCGTAATCGATAGGTACGCCGTTTTTTAACAATACATACTTTGCGTCTTGTCCGCCGATTTCAAAAATTGTTTCTACATCTTTATCAAAATATGTTGTGCCGACAGAGTGCGCGATAATTTCGTTGTAGACACCAGGGGTCTGCAAGAACACGCCAAGTATTTCACGGCTTGAACCTGTTGTAGAAACAAGACGTATATCAACTTTTTTACCGCCAGTATCGGCGATTACTTTTTCTTGTATAATCGACAAACATTCTTTTATTGCTTTTACCGGGTCGCCGTGTGTGCGCCCGTAGTGGCTTGCGACGATCTCAAAAGATTCCATGTCAACAAGACATGCTTTTGTAGTAGTAGAACCGCCGTCTACGCCAAGAATGTAACTTCGGTCGGCGCGGACTTTACCGTCTGTCTTGTCAAAAACTTTTACTTTATCTTTAAAATCGCGTAACGCGCCCAAAGTGCCAAAACGCACATCATTTGCACGTAACAATTTATCTACAGAAGGAAGTTTGCTGCCGGAAACAGGAGCCATTACCGCCGCGCCAAGAGCTTCGAACACAGGGGCGGTATCTGGAATGATAAATTCAATATTTGGAGCTTTTTCTCGGATAAAACGGATAATGTGGCGATTAAGAGTGATACCGCCTGTGAGCACAACCCTGCCCGACACAACCTTGGCGCGTTTTAAAAAGTCGATAACCTTAACTGCCATTACATCGGAAAGCGAAAGAACGATGTCGTCCTTTGTCGCCTCGCGCTTATTTAATCTGTGAGTACAATCGCTCTTCATAAAAACTGAACAGCGCGTAGAAAGTGAATGCACTTTTGCAGTATCAGGCACTTTTTCGATATCTGCCAGCGTCATGTCCATTCGCGCAAGCTGTTGTTTTAAAAACTCGCCCGTGCCTGACGCGCACTTGTTACCCGAAAAACTGTTGACGATCTTACCGTCAGTATCAAGCGAATATACGATTAGATCCTCTCCGCCCATACTTACAACCGCATCAGCCCTAATACCGATGCTTTTAAGCGCTGCTTCGACACAAAGCGGCTCGAGTGTACCGCTTATATCGAACATAAAGCGGCCTTCGTTGCCCGTAACGAGTGCTGGAATGCCTTTGGGAACGTTCCCTTCGGCTATAAGGTTGCGAACTGCCGCGCTAAAGTCGCCTTCGTGGGGCGTTGTAGCTGTCCAGACCGCATTTCCGTTGTCTAAAAGAGCCATTTTTAGGCTTGTTGATCCAATATTTATACCAAGTGACTGCATTTGAGTAGTTTAACAGGCTTACCAAAATGAAGCAATACTATTAAAACAGGGTGAAAAAACCTCTTTTCCATTAATTTAATACATAGTAGAATATTCAAATATTGATATAATCAAAATAAATCAATTTAAAAGGAAGGTTTGATATGAAAAAATGGGTATGTTCAGTTTGCGGTTATGTTCACACAGGCGATAATGCTCCAGACGCGTGTCCTCAGTGTAAGGCTCCCGGTTCAAAGTTCAGCGTACAAGCGGCTGACGGCGGATATGCTTCTGAGCACATTGTAGGCGTTGCAAAGGGCGTAGACGCTGATATTGTAAAAGATTTACAGGCGCACTTTAACGGCGAATGCTGCGAAGTCGGCATGTATTTGGCTATGGCAAGAGTTGCAGAACGCGAAGGTTATCCGGAAATCTCTGAAGCCTTTAAACGCTATGCTTATGAAGAAGCTGACCATGCGGCGCTTTTTGCAGAACTTTTAGGCGAAGTAATAACAAACAGCACAAAGAAAAACCTTGAGCTTCGCGCAGAAGCAGAACACGGCGCTTGCGCAGGCAAAACAGACATTGCAAAACGCGCAAAAGAAAAAGGCTACGATGCCATTCACGACTCTGTTCACGAAATGGCACGCGACGAAGCTCGCCACTGTGCAGGCTTTAAAGGGCTTTTAAAACGGCATTTTGGCGCTTAGTACAAAAAAACAGCCGGTTGTTTTTCAACATCCGGCTGTCTTATTAAGCAATTTATTAATCAAAAAAACTATCTTCCGAGTCTTGCGAGAAAATCAGTCCTTGCAGTAATGATGTTATTTACCATCCTGTTAAGATGGAGCTCAAAGTCCTGAGGTCTTCCAACAAAAATAAATGAATCAATTGCAATTCTGTTGTTAGAGGCAATAATAAATCTGATTGTTTTTGTTGTATTGATTTCTAAACCGGCGGCTTCCAGCGCTCTTAACCTGTTAGAAGCAGGTCCAATATCAATAAAGTTTGTTAGTACAATTCTAAAAGACTGCAAGTCATCTTCCATTACATCAATATAGAATCTCTGACCATGAGCGGTAAAGTTTACATCCCCGTCTGAGTCAACCGAAGGCGAGTACCCTTGAGCTCTAAGATAGGTTACATACATGTTCTGTAACTGCGCTTTGGTCATTTGAGCGCTAAGGCAATTGAGCCCTGCAAGCGTAAGAACTACGAATAAACAAATTATTTTTTTCTTCATAAAAACCTCCGTTTTATTTATATTTTATTGTATCACTTTTGTGCTAATGAAGCAATAAAGAAAAGCACATATACGCCAATATCAATTTTTACATTTAAATAAAAAGCATTTTCTCCGTTAACAATTCTATACCCCAATTCTGCTCCTAAAAGATTATAGAACCGCCCTTCCGAATAAAAATACGCTAACCCAAAATGCGCTCCTGCGGTAAAAACATATTCATTCCATTTAAATATATCCTCTTGAGAATTATAGAAAATATAATTTATGCTGGCAAACGGTCCTAAGTATAATCTAACTTCTTCGTTAAACATACCTACATCAATAACATTCCAGTATAATTTTAAATTTGCAAAACTCCAGCTTGTAAATGATAATTCTTTGCCGTCTTCATAAATAAAATAATTCCAATATCTTGCAGGTGTAGCTTCAAATCCGATTCCTGTGCTTCTTTCTTCTATGCCGATGTTTAAAATATCAAAGTATATAAATCTGGGAGTTCTTTCTTCATGACCATTCATTCCAAAACCCAAAAATCCGGCATTCCATTTTAAATCAAGGTTATCGAATGCGGCTAAATTGAACGATAAAAAGAGAGCAAAAAAAATGAATAAAAGGCTTTTCTTTCTCATTTTTACTCCAGAAAACAAAACCGCCAAAAAGGCGGTTTTATCAAATCCGCACCACTTAACGTGGTGCTGTTTTTACTCCCTAGCGCGGATTCGTCTTACATTCGGCAGAAGTCATAAAACACCGCGGCGCGCTGCTCAGGCTAAAGCCTTCACGCACCAATCATCCAATCTACTTTTATCTGCGCCGGAGCGTGTAGATTGTTTCATCCGCACCACTTAACGTGGTGCTGTTTTTACTCCCTAGCGCGGATTCGTCTTACATTCGGCAACTTCCCTGTTGCCTCATTCCAGACCGCCTTTTTTACTAAATCAGCCTCCTGCTGATTTACCCTTCAGAGCCTTTGGCTCTTTCGGGCACGCAAAAAAGTTTCGAATCCGCAGAAGACATAAATTTGCAGAAAGCACGAAGTACTTTCTGCAATTTTCTCCCTAGCGCGGATTCGAACCACGGACCCAGTGGTTAACAGCCACTTGCTCTGCCAGCTGAGCTACCAGGGATACTAAAGAGAAGGTAGCAAATTTATGAAAAAAAGTCAACCCATAAACAAAAAAAACCCCGGAGAAAGGAGTAACTCCGGGGAAAAGGAGAAATAGGAGGAACATGTAATCACACTAGTTTGCTGACTATACAACCATACTAGCTGTAAATAGTTACAAAGAAATTAGATTATTTTGCTTCTGCCTGTAAATCAGAAATTATCTGTTCGTAAGCGGCAATTGTGGCCGAAAGAACCGTATCCTGAAGCGTACCCCGCCCGTCATGATCGGCTCCTTCCAGTATATAGAGGTTATTAAGGATACCTTTTAAATCATCGATTTTACACTCAGGATCGGATTTTAGGCGGCGGTTAATGCCCCTTATCTCCTGTTCGAATATTTCTTTGTATTTTGCTTCCCGCCAGTCATTACTTTCTGCCATTTAGCCCCCATTTTTTGAATTCTACAGGCTGAAATGCAAAAACTAGGGCAATTGGAAGCACTAATAGCTGACTCGTAAGATTATCCTGATAAAAAGAAGGTAAAATATTCAAAATCATA
This sequence comes from Treponema sp., assembly GCA_009784935.1. Lineage (GTDB taxonomy): Bacteria > Spirochaetota > Spirochaetia > Treponematales > Breznakiellaceae > WQXQ01. The sequence continues at coordinate 27,685 of WQXI01000025.1, read as the reverse complement.
GAAATAATAACCCCAACTGCCGAAATTAACCAAATAATTCTAATTATTTTATCGTATTTAGCCGCTTTTTGAGGTTTTTTTGCTGCTGCATAAAGAATTCCCAGCGGAACTGCCGCTAAAAGCAAAGGCGTTATAAAAAACATATTCATATTATAGTAGGTATAGTCATGATTTGTAAAAAGACTCATAAAGTAAAGAAGAAGCCCAGCAGAACCAAAGAAAAGCCCGCAAAGACTTATACTTATACCTGCCAAAACCCTGCCCGCTCTTATATCTTTCTTTTTGTATAGAAAGAAAAACAAAATAAAAATCATTGACAATATAAGACTGAATATGAATTTTATATGCCATTGACTGCGCGGTTTTTCCAGTACTTCCGGGCGGTTCTTAGCTGTTAAAACCGTATCTATAGAAGACACTAGTTTGTGCCTTTCGTTATTTTCGTCTGTATAATAAAAATCTTCTATATACCTGCCGACTTCTGACGGAAGAAACATTCCCTCCCAAACAGTAATTGGCTTATCAATTTCCTTTCCCAATAAAAAACTTAAAAACCAGTCCGCGGCAGGGGAAAACCAAGAATGACGGCTTACATGTTCCCTCAGCGTAAATTGGCTTTTTTGGGCTCTAGCCATTTCTTCGAACTGGCCATCTGTCGCAAGGTTGATAATGTCCCTTATTCTTGTAGAGCAATTATCATTAAAATGGTGATAAAAATAATCTCTGTTTTCTGGAAGGACATTAATTATTGCAAAATCTCTGACTAGTTTCTTTGTATTAGGCGGAAGATCAAGCGTATATATAACTAAACTGCGGTTTGTATGTTTGTAGATTTCGATATTCCACGGTGTAAACGAAACAGCGCAGCTGTACAGCAGTCTCCCAAACGCGAAATTATAAAAAAAGTTATCCTGCGAAAAATCAAAAACTCCGTAATCAAAGAAGAAGCTCTGATCGGTATCTAAATCTTCTATAATGAGGGCGATATGCCCCCACCAAAAATAAAGTTCGTCTCCCGGTCCTACTACAGCTATTTTAACAGTTATATTTTCTTCGTCAGCAAAAGCGCAAGTAAGGCTCAAGAGAAGCAATGTTATTAAAATCAGGAATCTTTTTTTATTCATTAATTAAAGTCTGCATTATTAGGTAAAAGATTTCAATAGGTTATTTTGTATTTTACTTTCCGCGGCGGAGATTCATCGCCAAATTAACTTCTGCAATACTTATATTTAAACGATTTGCAATTTCCTGAGCCGAAACCCCTTCGTTTACCAGAAGATCTATATGAGTGCGAATTTGCTTTTTAGAAGGCGCCCGCTGCTCTTGCGGAGGCTGAGGCGCCGGATTCGGCGCTGTTTGCGGTTTTGTCGGCTGAGGCAAAGGCTGCGCTATTGGAGGCTGTTCTGCTGTAAGCAGTTCATTCTTTTGCAGTTCATTCTGTACCAGATCCAGCTCAGCTTGTTCAGGTGTTTTTAAAGCCGCGCGGATACCGCGTCCAAGGCTTGTGTACAATGATGTTTCGCTTTCTTTTACATTATTATTTTTTTTATTTTTTGATAATTCATTTAATTCTTCTATATCTTTTTCTAGAACAGCAATACGCCTGTCTACATCATTTAAAATTGTTTTTAGTTTATTTACCCTGTCTTCTACAAGCTGCGAGTCTCTGTCCGTTATTCTGTCAATCTCTGCGATTAGCTTTGCAAGCTCTGACTGGCGTTCTTCCAGCCCGGAAAAAGAAGTGCGTTTTTTAACAAACCATTTTAAATAAAAAAACATTATAAAACAAAGAGCAAAGCAAACAATAGAAACAATTTGAATAATGTTCATGGACTTCTCTTAAAGACTTATATCAATTTTATTGCCTAAAGAAGGATCACGCAATACGGATAGTTTTTTTTCTTCTTTTTCTTGGTCTTTTTTTTCTCGTTCGTTTTTTGAGCCGCTGTTTTGCCTTTGTCCCCGATCATTAACTTTATCAGTCCCATCTCCGGTATTTTGCGCTTCGTTTACCTGCCTGATCTGCTCTTCTGCTTTTCTCTGCATATGCGCGCCCTGAATCGCCTGCTGAAGAGCCTGCCCTTCTTTCTGCGCGGCTTGTGTTTTGCCGACTTTATCAACCTGAGAAAACATTGTCTGAAGATCAATTGGAGCTATAGCCATCAAGTCCCTTCTTTGCCTGCTCATCCGGTTCTTCGTACTTTGTTACTCTTATAAGTCCGTTTTCCAGAATAAAAGTCGTTGCTTTGTATTCTGTCCGTACATCTTCTTTAACGTCTCTAATCCAAATTCTAACTCCCGGCCATACTTTTGTAGATGCCGAAACGCGTCCGCGGACTTGAATCTGTCCCATGTATTCCTGAACTTTTTGAATCCCTTCTATAGCTTTTTCCAGTTCTTCGGTTAATAACTGCCTTCTTTCCATTAATTCCTGCAGATATGCTTCTTTATCATCCGGCAGGCTCTTGCGTTGTTTCTTTGTATTTATTAATGACTGTAAATCGAGCTTCATTCCGTCAAGCTCATCTTCTGCGTTTGATTTAATTTCCATTAGACGTTCGAGTTCTATTTTGCTGTGCGGATCAAAACCTACTTCGCATATTGTTTCCGTGCCGCTTGTAGAATTGCCTAGAACTTTCGCGTTTATTTCTTCTCCTGCACGGAGGCGCCCGCCCATTATATTGGCTCTCTTTCCCTGACAGATAATGCTCTTAAGCGCATCTACATTGGAATTAATAATACCGTCAGTAACAACTACCATATTTCCGACTTCGACATTTGCGTTTTCTATAAACCGTGAGAAGAACGAACGGCCTGCGCGTATTTTTCCGCCGCTTTTTCCGTTTACACCCTGATAAATAATTACATCGCCTTCTGCATCCAGCTCTGCTTTAGAAACAGTTCCTTTAACTTCGATATTTCCCGCTGCTTTTACAGAGAATCCGTCTTCGACATTGCCGGTAATTATTACGTTTCCTAGGAATATAATATTTCCTGTCTTAAGGTTAACATCGCCTTCTACCGTTAGTACAGGTTCTACGCTGATTTTTCCGCCGGCAAGAATTACCTGCCCGTTAATGTCTGCAATAATTGTATCGCCGTCATCGCCGACATGCACGTTTGTCCCTACAGGAAGCGGAATATCACTGCCCGCTCTTGCAGGAAGAATTTTTCCTGTAACTGTTTTTCCGTCAATGCCGTCTTCCGGCGGTTTCTTTTTTGCAAGAGGCTGGTTTTGAACTACGTTTTGAATAATATTAAGTTCTTTAAAGTTAACCCTTCCGTTAGTTCCTTCTTTAAGTTTTATTTTTGTCTGATCTATTTCAAAGTTATATTCTATGTATGCGTCTTTTCCGTTTTGCGGTTTTGTTCCTTCTGCTATTTCAACTTTTTCCCTGTAAACAGGCCTGTCTGCAAACTCAATGAGAAATTCTTCTTTTACTCCGTGATAAACTCTGTTTTGCGTAAGAAGACTTTTGAACGCTTCAACTGTTAAATCTGCGCCTCCGTTTCCGGGAGGAATTACTGTAACAAATACTCTCATCTCGGCATCGTCAACTTCTATAGATGCCATACTGTCATTCATTGGATTATGTTTATATTCTGATACTTTAATATAAAATCCGGCAGCTTCTTCTATTATTTTTTCTACCATCGAGTTTTCGAAACTTTCTACATTTCTGTTATGAAGCGCCTGCAAGGCATATGCCGAATATATTTTTCTTCCGTTGCCTACAGGAGGAGTTACTTTTAAATAAACGCCGTCATGCCAGCATTGTACGTATGCATCGCCGTCTTTGTCCTGAATAACAAATTCGCTGTCTGTGTCAAAATCATCAAGATGTTCTTCTGCCTGTTTTTTCTTCTTTGTTGATATGCGTTCGTATGCGCGTATTAACCAGTCTTTTTTTCCGGCTCCCATAAAACCGGCAGAACCTCTTTCTATTATTTCGTATTCAAGTTTTCTGATAGAAGTATCTAAAAGAGCGGCGGCTTCGTTTACTGCCGCTTCCAGAGTAGGACCCGAAGCGTCAACAGACCTTATTGCTCTATCAATTTCCAGTTGCTTTTTTACAATTTCCTGCAGCTGGGCAAAATCGATCATGTTATCATCCTCTTACTGTGCGGCCCAATGGCAGCACATTTAGATCGAAAATGAAACGAAGTTTCATACAATACCTTTACGAATATTCGTCAATTTAGACCTAAGATGAAGAACTGCTTTGGTATGAAGCTGGGAAACTCTTGATTCTGTTACCTGCAACACACGTCCAATATCTTTTAATGTTAAATCTTCGTAATAATAAAGAACTAAAATTTTCTTTTCTTTGTCCGGCAGTTCGTTTATAGCTTCGACAATTACGCGCCTTATTTCTTCGTTTACTACCATTACATCGGGGTTAAGGCTGGAAGGAGATTCAATGCTGTCGCCGATAGAAACCTTATCGTTGTCATCGCCGGAATACCATAAATCATTAAGCGAAATTATACTGGTGCCGGAAATCTTCTGCATGGTTTTCATGTATTCGGTTTCGTTCATTCCCATGGCATTGGCAATTTCCTGATCCGAGGCGGTTCTGCCTAACTGGGCTTCTAACGAAGAAATAGTAGATTCTATCTCGCGTGTTTTCTGCCTAACAGAGCGGGGAACAAAGTCGATCAAACGCAGTTCGTCAAATATCGCGCCTCTAATACGCGTAACAGCATAAGTTTTAAATTTTACATTTTTATCAGGATCATATTTATCGATAGCGTCAAGGAGTCCAAAGACACCGTAACCTACAAGGTCGTCAAATTCAACATTATTGGGCATTCCTACAGCGACTTTACCGGCAACATATTTTACTAATGGGTTATATTGTTTAATAAATGTTTCTCTTATCGCAGGATCCCGGTTCTTCCGGTATTGCTGCCAGAGTTCTTCTTCTGTTTTTTCTGCGATAGAAACATCAGCTTCGCTGGTTGTATGTTCCGGCATTCCCAAACCTTTCCTTTTTAGTTGTCTTTACTTAGCACTGTTCTAATGCCTTCCGCAAGGCTTTTAGCGTCAAAGTCCCCCTCTAAAGCATGCGGTTTATTACCCTTATAATACGAAGACGTTGATTCAATGTCATCGGAGGCGGATACAGAAAAACTTGACGGCGTTGATTGCACTGACGGAACAGAAGGCAGCTCAGTAACTGTACTCGCTTCTGCAACAGGCGCAGACGGACCTAAAACAGGCGAACTGCTGTAAGCTGACGAAAAAGCTCTAGCCATCATATCTAAATCCGGTAAACCTCCCAATCCCGAATCATCCCCAAAACTTGGGGTAAACAGCGGCTTTTCCTCTTGCGGTTTTACCGCTAACGGCTTTTCCGCCTGAACATCATTATAACCTGCATCTTCCAAGCCGTCTAGACTTTCATCGCTCATTAACGGAATAAAATCGTCATTTTCGCTGGTTTTTCTTTCAACCTGCTCTCTTGGCTCTCTTCTTGACCTAAAAATTCCAGAAATTAAATCTTCTATATTACCCATCTCGCTTGAGTCGCCGGGGTTTTTGTATAGTTCCGGTACGGCGTACTCACCTGATGAATCCAAGGTTATATCAACGCGGGAGCCTGCTTCCATTTCGGGCGGAATTACTTCGTCTTCGTTGTACAATAGTTCCGGAAAGAAACTGTTTACGGCAAACCGCAAACCAAATCCCAGCCCAAAAAACAGAGCTCCAAAGATAAACGCTCTTAAGAGAATATTTACAAAGTTTACATCAGATACAACACCGAGAAAAACAGAAATGAACATTGCCGAAATTCCGGCTATTATACCCCATCTAAAGTTTGACACTTTATTCCTCTATCTCCTGCGATGAAGACTTAAACAGTCTTTTTAGCATAGCTCCAAAACCTGCCGTTTCTCCCGGCTTGTTTCTGTCCATACGTTCTACAATATGCTGAACGCATATACTTGCCTTACATTTAGGATCTACTACCATAAAAGGTTTTTGCCTTAGAACAGCCTGCTGTACGGCAGTATCATCATAAATAAATCCAAGGTAATCTACTTTTAAATTTAAGAACTGCCCTGCAATATTAATCATTCTGTCAGCGACGCTTTTTGCCTGAGCTGCTCCCTTTGCTCTGTTTACAACCAGTTTTAACCCCATATTAAGTGAGTCATACTCTGTCGCGATAATTTTTATTATTCCGTATGCGTCTGTTATCGCGGTAGGCTCCGGAGTTGTAATAATAACCGCGTCATCAGCGGCTGCGATAAAATCGAGAACATTGCTGGAAACGCCTGCGGATGTATCTATAATAATAATGTCAGCGTTAGAAAGCGTATCAAGCTCAGCGATAAAATCCTTTCTGTCTTCCTCGCCCATGTTTGCAATCTGCGAAAAACCCGAAGCTCCTGCAACTATAGAGATACCGTATTCGGTCTCTACGAGAATTTCTCTTATCGTTTTTTGCTTTTTTATGACATGGTACAAATTGCATTTAGGAATCATATTAAGCATAACATTAACATTGGCAAGCCCAAGATCGGCGTCCATTACTATTACCTTTTTTCCCAGTCTTGCAAATGAAAGAGCCATATTAACAGAAAGATTCGTTTTGCCGACTCCGCCTTTGCCGGATGTAACTGTAATAATACGGGCTTTATCCGCAGATTTTAAATTTGATCTGCCGGAAGAAGTTTTAGAAACTCCATCCTTTTTTCGTTTCATAATTTCACGCAATTTTTCTGCTTGGTCTTCCATATAACCTCTCTTTAACGCGGCTTACTAGCTGCGCATTATAAATGAAACAAAGTTTCATTATGCTACCTTTTATCTCCACTTAAACTGATCAGCTTCTCCCGAAGGAAAACGATTTTCTATTTTATCGCGGTTTACCTTAAAACCTTCCAGATTTGTAAGGAAACGCACTACTGTTGCTCTTCTTATATCTACAGGAACTGTCTGTCCGTCAGTAATATAAGAAATACTTTTTCTTTTTTCTGCAAGAGCCGAAACAATGTTGCCGATATGATCTGTTTCGTCCATTTTAGAAAGTATAATAGATTTATAATTAAAAGGCTCAAACTGGCGCATAATTATTTCTATATCCGATGTCTTTGTAGCGGCGCTTATCACAAGATGAAACTCCGCTGTTTTTCCCGCTCCGTCAAGAATCTCTTTCATCTCACCCAGCTTTGAAAGATCCTTTGGACTTTTACCTATCGTATCAATTAAGAATAAATCTGTATATTCATTAAAAAGAGCTAACTCTTTTTTGAGATCCTGTTTGTTAACAACGCAGGAAACCGGTATCTGCATAATATTGCCGATTTGTTCAAGCTGTTCTTTTGCGCATATTCTAAAAGCGTCAATAGTAATCATTCTCACATCTATCGCAGGGATTTCGTCAGTTCCGATCCCGTAAATTGCCGCAAGCTTGGAAACAGTTGTTGTTTTACCTACTCCCGTTGGGCCTACAAGAACCATAATCCTCGGTTTTCTTATTACTTCGTCTTCTTTATAAATATTTATGCTCTCACCAATCCATTCGAGGACATTGTCTTCTACCGCTGTTGTGTTTTCCAGCTGTTCCATGGACATTTCTTTTTTTAGTCTTTCTATCATGCCGTCTATATAGGAGTCAGAAAAATCGTTTGCCTTTAAAAGCCCTTTGACGCGGACAAATGACGGATGTTCGGTTTCGTAATTGGTATATGTCTTTGTATTTTCTACTTTTTCTTTTAATTCTTTTAGAGCGTCTAAAATCTGCTGTGACGCTTCTCTGCCGCTTTGTTTTGCGCCTGCCGCCGCTGCAATGACTTTCATCTTTTCTTCTTCGAGTTTTTTAGAATGAAGCGCAGGCGGATTTCTGTGCTGTGTAAGAATAAAATCTACCTCTACTCCGGGTTTGGAGAAAAGCCCCAATACTCCGCCGATTCTTATTTCTCTCTGCCTGAGAATTTTAAATTGCATGTTGTACTTTGAGGCAATTTTTAGCATACAATCTTCCCGGCTTTCACCCTGCTCAATAAACAATTCCATTTTACTGCTCCGCACTTTCTAATCTTATTACGCCGACTGCTTCCGGAATTACGCCGGGAACAATTTCGGGGACAGATAATACTGCCAAATCCGGCAGTTCGCGATCTGTAGAATTTTTTACAAGGAAACGGGATTGTTCTGTACACAGAATAACAGGCATCCAACCCTGTTCTTTTACAGCTGTAACCGCTTTTACAACAGCTTTAATCCAAGCCTTTTGAGTAGGCGGATCGAGCGCACAGACAAGCCCAGAGGCTGTTTCGTATTTTGCGTCTATGATTTTCTGTTCCAGAGACGGATCCAATGTAAGAACGCGCAATTTGCGGTCTTCGTCAGCGTACTGATGGCATATCTGGCTTGCGATAGCCTGACGCGCTTTTTCTGTAAGGAACCAAATATTTTTTGATACCGGCGCAAAGTCCGCAATTGCTTCGAGAATTGACACAAGATTGCGGATAGAGACTCTTTCGCGCAGTAATCCATGGAATATTTTTTGAACTTCTGTTACGCGCAATCCTCTGCCTTCCCTCAGAGCTTCGTCTACGACAGCAGGGTATTCCTTGCGCAGAGTATCCAAAATAGCCTGCGTATCCTGAAGCCCCAGAATATCCGCGGCATGACGTCTAATAATTTCTGTCAAATGAGTCGCAATGATAGAAGGCGGATCAACAACAGTATAACCTGCTCTTTCGGCTTCATCTCTTTTTTCCTGTTCTATCCAGATTGCGGGAAGCCCAAAAGCAGGGTCAACGGTTTTTTCGCCGGGCATTTCTGTAACTACTGTTCCCGGATTTATGCAAAGGAAATATCCAAGGCGGATTTTACCTCTGCCGGAATCTACTCCTTTTATTTTAAAGCAGTATTCAGAAGGTTCGAGTATGGAATTATCCATAATTCTTACCTTTGGAATGACAAGACCAAGATCATAAGCGGATTGTCTTCTTACACCCTGCACTCTTTCTAACAGTTCCGCGCCTTTTTCTTTGTCAACAAGCGGAACAAGACCGTATCCGATTTCCAGCGAAAGAGCGTCGAGCGGAACAACAGGGGGAAAGTCCGCTGTTTTTTCTTCTTTTTGCTCACGGGCTCTTGCCATAGTTTCGTTAATGCTCGCAGTTCGTTTTTTGTGCTGTCTTGCTCTGTATGCATGGAATCCAATTAATACCGACAGCGGGAGAAGCACATACCAGGGGAATCCCGGCAGAAATGCAAGAATCGCAAGAACAGCGGCGCAGATCCAGTAAACGATTGTATCGCGTTCCAGTATTTGCTGAATAACCTGATCCGCGAGAATACCTGTCGCGGCAGCGCGCGTTACAACAATACCCATAGCGGTAGAGATAAGAAGCGCCGGAAGCTGAGTAACAAGACCGTCACCGATAGCAAGCCTAATATAAATTCCTATTACATCAGATTCGCCTCTTGATGAACCAATAATAAATCCGCCTAGCATTTCTACGATAATAATAAATACACCGACTTTTACGTTGCCGGATATAAATTTACTGGCACCGTCCATAGAACCGTAAAAATCAGATTCCTGCCGGATTTCGGCTTTTTGTCTTTTTGCTTCTTCTTCTGTAATGGCTCCGGAACTGTATTCAGTTTCTACAGCCATCATCTTTACCTGCATGCTATCCAATGTAAAACGGGCGGCGACTTCGGAAACACGCGTCGCTCCCTTTGTGATAACAATTACCTGCACGGCAATAATTATAATAAAGATAATAAAACCTACAACAAGACCTTCGTTTCCTTGTGAACCAACTACGAAATTAGAAAAAGCTTTTATCATCTGCCCTTGGAATTTTTCACCCTGATTTAGAATAAGCCTTGTAGAAGAAACATTTAATGCAAGTGAAAAAACTGTAGAAACTAAAAGCATTGTAGGAAAAAGACTGAACTCTGTCGGTTTTTGCACATAAAGAACGATAAGCAGAACCATTAATGCAAAAACAAGATTTACTGCCATCAGCGCGTCGAGAATAACAGGAGGCATAGGGAGAATGATCGCAAGCACAATTGTGATTACAGCTACAGCGGGAAAACTGTCTTTGAGAAAACTTAATGGACTGCGTGCGCCTTGTCCAATGCCCGGCGCTGCGCCATGTGCCGCACCTTGTGCGATATCAGCCATTTCTCACCTCATCCTTACGCGCTCATCTCTGATGCTTGCATCTTAAGACGTCTTTGTTCATTAAGACGCCAGACTTTACTTAAAATCAATGCAACCGTATTCCAGTAAATTTCCGGAATAATATCTCCTATGTCAGTCTCCTTGTACAATGCCTGCGCAAGCGGTTTATTCTCGACAAGCGGAATCTCATGCTCCTCGGCAATTTCTCTTATTTTCGCAGCCAGTTCGTCAGCGCCCATCGCAACAATCATTGGACCCGGCATTGACATCTGATCATACTGTACAGCGACAGATATATGAGTCGGGTTTGTAATTACAACATCCGCTTTTGGAACCGATACATTTACATTCTGTTTGAGCAGTTCCCGGAATCGGCTCTTGATTCTGCTTTGAATCATCGGATCCGCTTCGTACATCTTCATTTCTTCTTTTATTTCCCATCTTGCCATTTTATGCCGTTCTCTAAACCGCCACCGCTGAAAGAAATAATCCGCGATTCCGAGCACAAGCAAGACTACAGCGACAACAATTATCATCCTTATGGCAATAGAAGCTATAAAAGTAAGTCCTATGTAAGGATCTGCTTTTTGAAAATTAAGAATTTTATTAATTTCTGAACTTATAAATAAAAATGCGATTACCCCGATAAGCACAATTTTGATAAGCGATTTACCCAGATTAAAAAGTCCTTCTGTAGAAAAAATTCTTTTAAAATACTGTCCAAATTTTGGAATCGCTTTTGTAAAATTTGGAATGATCGGTTTTACAGTAAACAGCCAGCCGCCGAGCTGAACAAGATTGGAAAAAATAGCGGATATTACCGCTACAACAAGAACGGGTGTTACCAGCCTAATAAAATACTTATAAAAATTACCGGCAATAATCGCGTCTTTGGTTGGATCAAGTTCTACTGCCCTTAAAAAGAAAAACTGCACCATCTCCATGCAAGTGCGGAACATTGAAGGAGCAAGGAACAATAAAAGTAATCCGGGCATAAATAACCCTATAGCGCCGATTAATTCCTGGCTTTTAACTACCTGACCTTCTTCTCGCAGGCGTTTTATTTTATGTTCGGTCGGCTGTTCTGTTTTACCGGGTGCGTCTTCGCTGTTGTCATCGGAGAACCACTGGAGGTCAATTAATAATGCATAATTTGGAATGAGGTATTCATCTTTCTGCATCATTGCCCTCCTCCCATAATCGGACGTCCGATTTGTATATACAGATTATGAATACTGGCAAAACCGGAATCTATAACCCTTGTAAAAGCTTCGACCATAAAGGGAAGTACAGTTAAAAGTAAAACGAAAGCTGTAATAATAGAAATAGGAAAACCTTCTGACAGAATATTAATCTGCGGCGACGCTTTGGAGATTAACCCGGTTGTAAGCGAAGTTAAAAAAAGCGTTCCAAGAATAGGGAGGGCGATAATAATTGCGTCCATAAAAAGACGTGAAAGCCCTGCGGTAATCATAGATATAATCGGCTCTCTGCCTTCTACCAAAGAAACAATATTCATCGTCTGCACAGAACGCCAAAAACCTCCGAGAAACAATTTATGAAAACCGCCTAATGTTACAAAGATCAACATTGATACAAGATTAAAGTACTGCCCCATCAAAGGGTTTTCTACCTGCGCTACAGGGTCAAATGTTTCCGAAGCGCCAAACCCCATCTGAAGCGAGAAGAACTGCCCCGCTGTAGAAAAAGCGGCAAAAATAACTGTCATATAAAAACCGAGAATGATTCCGATAATAACTTCGCCAGCAACAAGAAGCCCAAAACGAAGTCCGAAAGTTTCAAAGCGTAAATCGCTTAATGTTCCGCCGGGAAGCGTTACAATACCGTTAGGGCTGTTAGCCGCCATGAATACTTCTGCTGTGGGGATAGCGGCAAAAGCGGCAAGACCGGCGAGGGCGATTTTTGCAGTCTGCGGAATAGCGTCAGACGAAAGAAGCGGAGCTGTTTGGATCATGGCAAGAGCGCGCGCCGCGATCAAAAGGAACACAGGTCCAAATGTGAGAATATTCTGTAAAACCGCATTCTCTATCAATTGTTACCCCTCTAACGCGCCATATCCGGAATTCTTTCAAATAAATCTTTTGTATAATTTCCCAGCGAAGTAAACATTATTCCGCCCATGAGAGCAAGCATAACAAGTATTACGACCATTTTTGGAACAAATGTAAGCGTCTGCTCCTGAATCGAAGTCGCCGCCTGCAATATCGCTATTACCAAACCTACAGTTAATGCAGATAATAAAAGCGGAGCTGCCATAAATAAAACTTGAGTAATTCCTCCGCGTAAAATAAAAACAATATCACCTACACTCATTCTCTTCTCCTACATATTAAATGAACGCACTAACTGCTGCGTCAAAAGACCCCATCCGTCAACTAAAATAAAAAGAACCAGTTTAAAAGGCATGGATATCATAATCGGGGGAAGCATTATCATACCCATTGACATAAGGGTGCTCGCTACAACCATGTCTATTACAATAAACGGAATAAATAATAAAATTCCTATCTTAAAAGCTACAGTGAGCTCGTTTAATATAAACGCCGGAATCAAAACATACGTAGGAATATCGGCAAGCGTATCGGGGGTATCAAGCTGCCGCATTGCCATAAACAAACGGATGTTTTCCGGATTGTTTCTCATTTGATTAAACATAAATATTCTTAAGGGAGCTTCTGCTTCCCTGTAGGCATTCTCTACCGAAAGCTCTCCTGCCGCGAGCGGCTGTATCGAGTTAGTATAAATTGTACTGAATGTAGGCCACATAATAAAAACTGTAAGAAACAGCGCAATACCTAATAATACTTGATTTGGCGGAACCTGCTGAAGCGAAAGAGCGCGTTTAATAAAGTCCAAAACAATTGAAACACGCAAAAAACTTGTCATCAGGATAATAATGCTCGGCGCAAGCGAAAGAACCGTAAGCAGTAACAGTAATTGCAGCGAAAATGCGACTTCCTGTCCGCTTGAGGGGTTGCGGACTGTTAAATCTATAAAGGGAATAACGGGCGGTCCGGGAGGGGTAATCATGCCTTGCGTACCTTGATTAGCTCTTTCCGGACTAAAAACCTGCGCATTAGCCGCCGCAGGAATAAAAATAAAGAGGATTAGGACAAGAATAACTACCGTGAACTGCTTCATCATAGCCCCTTGAGCCTTTCGCGGCGTTTACGGATTTCGTCAGCGCCGGGCTGTTTGCCAGCTCCGGCAGAAATGCCGAAACGGCGCATCATCGCGAGAAAATCGGGGAAACGTCCCTGTGCTGATTCTGCGGTAATTCTGGAATCATCCAAAAGCATTGCGTCAACAACTTCTTTTTCGTCGATTTCGCTTATTATATTTACTCCGCCGTCGCTTGCGCCTAAAAGCCATGCTTTGCTTCCGACAGAGACAATGTGCACATAACGGTTAGCGCCGAGATGAGAGGTTGCTAGTATTTTTAGATAGGGGTCTTTATTGGGTGTCTGACGTGAAGCGCGCTTAAGAAGAAAGACTACGCCGTAAATCGCGGCGGCGGCAAAGGCAAGAACGAGCAGCATTCTTACAACATCCCAGATACCGGGTCCTGCTCCGAAATTTGTCCCTGCTGTATCTTCGCCGAATGTATAGGATTGTTCGGCAATCCTAAACGGGTCTTCTTCGGTCAGAATCTCTTCTGCTCCCGATAACCCCGGTTCTTCCTGAGAATAAATAAGCGGCTGAATAACTAGAAACCCTGCCATGAACAGCAAGGCGAATTTTAGCTTTTTCAGTTTTCCCCCCCCAGATCAAACTGATTCTGAATAATTGTACATTATTTTTCTATTAATGGCAATAGATAAGCTAAAATTTATACCTGAATTATACACAGTCGAGGTATGCTGCTGTCCGGAAAAACTCTGGAAGAACCCGCCTAGGGAGCCCCAGATTCTGGGTCTCCTCCGGCGAAGAACTCCAGAAATGTTTTTCCAGTCAGCCCATCCCCCGACTGTAAACCTTAGTACATTGTTTTATTACCTGTTAAGAGCAAACTGTTAGCTAATAATGATGAAAACTTGAGGTTTTTGCTGCTTTTTTAGGAAATTTTTGGCTGAAAAGACGTCAAACGTCTAAAAATCCCTTGGTCTCTGCCCTGCTGCCATATCAAATCTCGCAACTCGGTAATTTCTATGAATGGAAGAATAATTGATATCTTCACTCACATAAACGTCTATGTATATCCCGGTAGCATTAAGCGTATATAATTTTCCGTTCTCAAAATTATAGTTGAATGGAATCATGTTATATGTAGCAATAATATTACCATATTGACATCTGCCATCCAATATAAATTGAGTCTCCCCTCCGGGGATTCTAAGAAGAATTACATTAGAGGTTTTTGTTCTTGGTTTTAAATCTACATGAATGCCGTTATACTCAACAATTCCAAGCCCAAATCCTATAAAAGCAATCCAAACCGCTTCATCATCCGGCATAGCTACATCATATTCATAAACTGGGTGATTCTTTTTTAGTGACTTCATACTGGCAGTCATGCAAGACCCAATAAAAAATAAACAGGTAAACACAGATAAGATGATAAATATATTTTTCTTCATGAAATACTCCTAAAAATTCAATACATAACAATCAGTTTATAGATTTCCATAAAAAAATCAATATAAAAGAGTAAAAAAAACCGCAACTATTATAGATAAGCTAAAATTTATACCTGAATTATACACAGTCGAGGTACGCTGCTGTCCGGAAAAACTCTGGAAGAACCCGCCTAGGGAGCCCCAGATTCTGGGTCTCCTCCGGCGAAGAACTCCAGAAATGTTTTTCCAGTCAGCCCATCCCTCGACTGTAAACCTTAGTACATTGTTTTATTACCTGTTAAGAGCAGACTGTTAGCTAATAATGATGAAAACTTGAGGTTTTATCTGCTTTTTTAGGAAATTTTTGGCTGAAAATGCGCCAAATGGCTAAAAATCCCTTGGTCTCTACCCTATTATAGTATTAAACTATGCGCTTTGTTTAATAAAAATCATATAAATAACAAGAAAAATAATCAGTAACCAGATAACAATAATCGGAACAGCGTAATACCATTTTTTAGGTTTTCCGTCTTTCCATAAATCCTTAGCTTGTTCACGGCATTCATCCATTATATTTTTTGGAATCAATTTAATGGAAATTGTTATCAATAGCGGGACAATTAAAAGGTCGTCAAGATAACCGATTATTGGGATAAAATCTGATATTAAATCTATAGGAGATAAAGCGTATCCAACTGCCATAATTATAATAATTTTTGCAAGAATAGACACATCTTTTCTTTTGTATGCTAAATAAAGCGCTGACAAATTAATTTTTAGTTCGTTGACTTTTTCTTTTATTTTTTTTATGAACACAGGTTCGGTCATTTAATTTCGTTCCTTGTTTGGATATTTTACAATTAATTAATGAAAATTTCTATAAATTGCTAATAGAAATGTATGCTCGATAAATTACTTGAGGGGTGGCGGCGGTAAAAGTGACATGCGAAGCGTGGCACTTTTGACCGGCCGACAGGACCCCAAATAAAACCCTTAAGCATACATTTCTTCATTCAATAAATTATCTTGTTTTTTGGATAATTTATATTATATTGGTATGAGGTGAACAACCACAAGAAACTCACACAAAGGCACAGAGAAAAAAGAGCTTTTTTAATTTCCTTGTTTTTTACTTGACATCCTTTTAAAATAGGTTATTATAGTAAGTATGAAGTGATTGTAGAACGCAATCACGTTAATCAAAAGAAAGTTCGATCGGTGAAGTGATTGTAGGGCGCAATCACGTTAATCAAAAGAAAGCCTTATCTTTGCCCCCGACTTGGGGGTATTTTTATGGGTAATTATGGAATTTCGACGCTTAAGCGCAGCTTTTTATGCTCAATTTATCAATTGCGAAGAGATTCTCACAAAAGAAGAACGTCCATATTATGTTTTAGTTCTAGAACTTGACGGTCTTATGTACGCAATTCCGCTTCGCTCTCATATAACTCATCCCTATTGTTACATATCTAATAGTATTAATGAACAAAAAAGCGGCTTAGATTATTCAAAAGCTGTTATTATTTCTGACTTAGCTAAACATACAGACCCTGCTCCTGTAACTATTCGGCAAAATGAATATAATGTTTTAAAACAACAAGAATTCTTAATTAAGAAGAAATTTTCTTCTTATGTAAAATCATATAAAAAAGAAATTCGGCGTCGCCAGAAAGTACAAACTCTTCCTGTTTCTTCATTATGCCGTTATTCTACATTGAAGTACTTTCACAAAGAACTCGGATTAATATAAAACAAACTTAATTTTCCTTGTTTTTTATTTCATTAGTGTTATATTTATATTAGGAGAATAATGCTCTTATGAAAAGAATACTTGCGATAACTGCCCTGCTCTGTCTGCCGTACCTGTCCATTTTTGCGGAAACTTTCACCTTTAGGCAGATGGACACAGTAACAATTACCCCTCCTCAAGGCTGGGAGATTTGGGCAGTCGAAAATACAGACAGAAGAGGAAATCACCAGATAACTTTTTACGCAGACGAAAGCCGCAAACCCGGAGCTACGATTTCTATTATGGCAGGGAATCGTCCTGCTGTTTATACAGAAGCTAGTTTTTTAGCTCAGATCAATGAGTGGTATTTAGAATACGCAGATCAATTTGTAGAAAAATCGCCATCGTTCAAAAGAATAGATATTAACAACGGCATTGCTTACTATTTTGTCGTGCAATATGCGGAGTATGCAGGACTTCCTCCTGCAGAAGGAAGAGCAAAAGTCGGGGGATTATTGTTTATATATCAGGAAGGCAATCCCATTGCCGCAGCTTCTTTGTATGTCGATGATCCCTTAGATCCTGCATTGGATATTATGGTAAAGGCAGTATGCTCAATCCAAATGTCGTTTCCGGAATACACATCTAATATTTATAGATTTGATACAAGAAATGCTGTTAAACTAGATATTCCGCAAGCTTGGCGGGTTAGAATCAGCAGAGAAATACCGGAAAGCGGCGTTTCTTATACCCTAGAAATTAATCCCGGCAATAACGCGCGTTTTTTAGCTCTTATTACAATCATTGCGCCTAATCCGCCGAACAATCTGACAAGAGAGCAATTGCATGCGCGATTACTGGATGATGCTGACAATTTCATCTCACAGGCTGTAGAAGAACAAGCGGATATAATTCTTGTAAATGTCAGAAATGGATTTGGCGGGTATTTTACTCTAACTGATATCGAACTTGTAGGCAGAACACCCCGCCGTGATGAATATTTATTATTTACAAGATTTTATATTCAATATAATAACGGCGTTCTTGCGTATGTCACTGCATTAATGGATGATGTAAAATCCATTGAGTATCAGCAATTTGTTGACGCTCTATTAACTATGGAACCGATTCGTTAAAACTTTATTTAATATGTTTTGACAGCGTAATATAATCGATTTTTTTGTTGTTTTGATAAACGCGCATGTTGCCTGCGCTCACCTCATCGATAAGAGCGAGTTTGCCGTTTACCATGCCGAATTCGACCTTTATATCGATAAGTTCTAAACCACGCACTGTTAAATCGTTTTTTATTATATTACAAATTTTCAATGTTTCTTTTTTGATTTTATTAAATTGAGAAGGAGTTAAAATTTTAAGAGCCGCTAAGATTTCGCCTGTTACAGGAGGATCTTCTCGTTCATCGTCTTTTAAGGTGACTTCAAAAACAGGATTTACAAACACATCGCCTTCTTTGCAAAAAGCGCCGAATCTTCTAACAAAACTGCCTGTTGCTTTGTAGCGTACTACAAATTCAAGTCCATTCCCTAAAAAAACAGCAGGCCGCACAGTCATTTCGTTTTTTGTTAAATCCGCGCTTACATAATGTGTGTTGATTTTTTTCTTTTTAAAAAGTTCAAAATAATAAGCGGACATTTTAAGCGCGGCGGAGCCTACTCCGTCTACAGAACCTACAACTTGATTACCGCCGGGATCAGATTCGCCTGTTGCAGAACTGCCTGTGATTGTATCTTTAAATTTGAATAAAAAATTACCGTCAGGTAGTTTATAAACGTCTTTTGTCTTTCCGGTTTTAATAAGTTCCATAAAAAGAATTTATCATTTTATTGAAAAAGAATCTATGGATTGCTATCCCAAAATCTAACATTTCCGGGGAGTACTGTGTTCCAGAATGGGTTTAAGTTATGATCCGCATTTGTATAAACTTCATAACGAAGATTAATAATTCCTATTCCTGCCTGTCTTCTGCGGTTGTTTTCTGTATTTATTGCCGCGGCAAGAGCGTCGTTCCACGCTCTGGGAACAGCAGTATCTCTTGTTCCCTGTTCCAAAAGTATCGCTGTCCCCGGCGCGATTTTATCGAGGTTCTTTAACAGCGAAAAATCATCGATTGTACGCGCATGGTTTTCCCTAAAACGCCTAACCCACTCTGTGTTTCTGTTAAAATGCGCGATGTTTTCCGGAAAAGTAATACTTACAGGAGCCCACAATACAGTAGAAACCGGCTCTCTAATAACTTGCAGAAAATGAAGCGCCGCCTGTCCGCCGTTACTGTGACCCCACAAAACAATCTTTTTAAAATTTGACGGAAGCGCTGTCCTGTCTGCCTGCGCAACAGCAGAATTAAAACGAAATACCGGCTGTTGTAAACTTTTATACAATTCTACAGCATTTATCGTGCAGTAAAATTGATGCATTTCCCATGGCGCAGGGGTTGGAGATGACGAACCATAGCCAAAAAAATCCGGAGCGATTACAGCCCAGCCGTTCTGCAGATACCTTCTTGCTGGATTTTCTGTTCCCCTTCCTGTGTAGTATCCCCTCTGCCCCTGATGTCCGCGAAGCATTATAACAATTCCTTTTATATCCTGCGGATTTACATTAGGCACACTAAAACGCGCGCTTACAGTTAACCCCATCGATGTATACACAACATTGTACGCATATTGAATATCGTTTTTAAAAGCCAGTCTTTGAATAGTTATTGGACTTGTTCTGAAAGGATAGTTCTGTAAATTAACAATGGAATAATTATCAAAATTTCTTTCCTGCGCAGGAAGGAATGAGGTTAGAAGGAGGAGGAGAATAAAACCAAAGGTATTTTTCATTAATGAATTTTATTGAATTATTATATGAAAGTAAAGTATCACACAAAGGCGCTGGGGCATAAAGAACACAAAGAAAATAATTAAACATTGAAATGTATGCTTGAATATTTTATTTGGGGTCCTGTCGACCGGTCAAAAGCACTATGCTTCGCATAGCACTTTTACCGCCGACACCCCTTAAAGGTTTAAATTAGCATACATTTCGACATTTATTAGAGTATTAAAAAAGACCGGAATTACCCGGTCTTAATGATGAAAACAAACCCAAAAGTTTAATTCACTCCTTTAAAGCAGTACTACATCACATAGTAGTTTTTCGAAGCTCAAACTAACATCTTGCTGCTTTAAGCAATTTATTTTACTTTAGTAAAAATTGAACCATCATTCTCAGCAATAAGCCTGTTTCCTCTTAACCTAAATTCCTCAACAACAGCACCATTACGATCAGTAAGTGTAATAATATTTCCAGATATCTTATAAGTCCCCATCATTACATTTCCACCATAACCAGTGCCGACGTAATTAGTGTCTCTAAAAGAAAATGTAGCTTGCCTACCATCATTTTCTGTATGCTGCCATTGTGTGTTTATCAAGGAGTTACCTCCTTCTGAACAACCAATAATGGAAATTACCATCAAGGCAATAAGACAGCATACCATTCGATTTAAGAAAGGTACTACAATGGTTTTTGAAAGTGGTACTTCCATCTTTGCTCCCGTTGGAATGTGTTTTTCCATAAGACACTTAGATAACAATTTGATTTTCATACTTTGCTCCTTTACACAAATTTTATTTAAAAAGCCGTTGTTTCTGCAAAAACAGAAATTCGGCGTTTTCTAATGGGATGAGAAATAATTGATTTAGATTAACTGTTAGGTATTTATAAGAGTTTATTAATAGATAGATAGATAGATAGATAGATAGATAGATAGATAGATAGATAGATAGATAGATAGATAGATAGATAGATAGATAGATAGATTTTGTTGGTTTTTGGGAGCCGAATAATGTATTTCTTCCATAATGAGCTAATATTAACACACTAGAAAAAAATTGTAAACCCCTTATTTAAGAAATTTGCACAAAAAAACTACAGAAATCGCTATCCAACGAGATTAAAATCGCCTTTGAGGAACTGGGAAGATATTAAGCAGAACTAAGCTGGGAAGAACTCTTACCGCCAAGGAGAGTGGTTTTCATTGGAGATTTTATTTTTTAGCTTCGAATAATTCAATTATTTCTTCTTGTTCCATTATGTTAAAGTCATCTGGTATTTTTATTTGCTCTATTTTAATTTTATCTTTGAGAAAACCTATTAATTGTTGTGGAGAATTATTATCCTTATTCTGCATACTTACCTTCCTTACTAACCTTAGTCCATAAACTTAGTTTAGTAAAGTAGTTTTTGTAAAAAAAAAAGACCGGAATTACTCTTATGGTTTCGTCTCTGGTAGAAAATGTCCCGTTGAATACCCAATTATCGACTGCGTCAAAGCAACCGCAAGCAGCAGAAGTTAATGAAGCTGTAAATAACTCTGCGCCATTACGCCGACGGAATTACTATTCTATTTCCAGTAACGGTCCAAAAATCCAGCCAAAATTAACTATTTCCTCATTCATATAGGACATAATTCTGCAATAATACCAATACCCAGTTAAATTATTATGAGTTTCTTCAAATTCTGTATGCCCTATAATACGAACGAATCTACCCTGCGGTAAAGAATTTCTTATTTCAAAAATATCATCTCCCCTTAGGGTAGTTTCTTTAAATACTTTTAATTCGTAATTATCATAATTAGTTCCAGGTCCTTTTCTTATATTAGCATTTGAAATTAGTTCACTTTCTTTAAAGTCATCCATTATTAATAGATGTCCATTTACATATCTTATATCACCTTTCTTCGGTCTAAATCCTCCGTTATTATCACTCGTACCAAAGATAGCCTTTCCAGCTCCAAAAATGAAACCATTTCCCATTAAGCCTTCAGTAAAAAATAATGAATTCTCAATTGTTACGCGTTCAAGTTCCAGTCTCTCAGTAAACAACCTATCTATCTCTCTTCCGTAAGTTTCAACTTTAGTTGGATTTAAAATAATCTTGTCATTATCAAAAGAATAATTACCAATAACCCATGGCTCAAAAGGCGGACCATTTGGGATAACTCCATAATAATTTCCTTCAAAAATGTTAAAATGTATATAAAACCCCCAATGCCAATTATAATCCGCCTCCCCTACATTATCTAATGACCAAAAATAATTACCCATAAAATTATTATCGAATATATCATTTTCTGATAAAAGTTCTATTATATTTTCAATGCCTTCAACATCATTAGTTACATCATTTGCATTTTTTTTATTACATGAAATAATCAATACAAATAATAATATAAAAATAATCATATACATTATGTTTTTCTTTAGATTTATCATTTTAATCTCCTTCTTACTATTATGTTGGTATTGCGCTTATCCGCCGTCTATGGCGGTTTGCGATTCTGTCGCCGACGTTTTGCCGGCTATTCGTTCCTTCTATGGCTGTTTACGAAGGCGCTTGCGCTTTCGTAAACAGCTGAGATAGGCGATGTTGCGCCGAAGGCGAAATATCGCTTATCGTGTTTGTATGCGACGGTTAACCGCAGGTGAACTGCCGCATACAAATTAATTGAACGTCACAGAAATCAATGAATAATTCTGGAAAACATTTAGGAACTTTCCGCTGTCGTCTTTTGCAGGGCAAATCTCTCCGCCGGAATACGATAATACATAGTTGTATTCTTTATCGTTCTCTTCTCTGTATTTTTTTGCCATGCTTCCAAACAAATGCGCTTCTTGTGATATTTTATCATCTAAAGACCAAGCTCTTGCAGCGCAGCTATATGCGATTACATCTTTTCGGTCTTTTTCGTATAAATTGTTTATCAGCCCCTTCGCGCTTTCTATTGTCTTTTCGCCGTCTAACATAGAGAATGTTATATTTGCTCCTGTTTCGAGCGAGCCTGTCGAAAATACATAATCAGCTCCCTCTCCCGCATTTAAAAACGCTCTAACCAATTTAATTCCGTTACCTAATTTTAAAATAGCTGGAACTGCCCAGATTTTTGAACTTGTCATTTGATTATCTTTGTTTGTGATTCCTCTTTTAAAGAAGTATTCCAATATATTCATATCGTTTACTTTCTTTAAAAGCAGTCCGTCATTTTCGGTAATTGTAACAGACGGCATAAATCTGTTTTCGTAAGCGAATGCTGACGTACAGCTGAATTTCGGTTTAATATCGCCGTAAAAAGCAACAAATGCAAATATATCTGCAGTTATTTTTTTATCTGCCAACACATAATATGTGCTGTCTTCTTTTCTTCCTGAGTCATCCTGCTTTTCCTGATTAAACGCCACAGTCCCAAACAAAGCAAACCATTTATCTTTTTCCATATTGTTAGAAATATCTACTAAATCATCAGATGTAAAGTTTTGCACCATAGGAATAAACGGAAACACTACTTTGGGTTTTTCATTTAAAGTAAAATTATTTAGTAATGTTTCTACTTCTTCTGTTAACTGCTCTCTTGTTTTTGAATTTATTCCTTCTACCGTCTTTATATCAAAATATACATCATCACTTGTAATCATCGTGACGGACAATGCGCTTTCTGCGTATGTTTCCTTTGACCCCATAAAAGTCGTAACACATCCGCAAACTTCGAACGGGAGCTCCTTAATTATCTCTTCGCATGTTCCTTTTTCTTTACAGCTAAAATGAAAATGTACAATTCCAATAGTATTTTTAAGCATGTTCTCTTTTGGATTTAATTGCTCTAAAATATCCCTGACTGCCGCATTTGGTTCATCAATTTTATCTGTGATTGATGTGTACAACTTTACCATATATAACCCCTTTTTTTTTAATAATATAACATTTTCATTTTATTGACAATATTTTTATCCAAAAAAAAGACCGGAATTACCCGGCCTTTTCCTCTCCTCTATGGCTGTTTGTAGCGTTTTGCCAAAGGCAAAAACAAGTAAATCGGCATAGAAAGAATATTATTTTACTTCAATTTCTAAAGTTATCCTTCCTATTAATGGTTTCCTTGTTGAAACATTAATAGAAATAGTTTGAGATCTCGCATTAAATCGAACAGATCTGCTTTCTATATTCCCGAGAACAGCATAAACAATATGTTCGCCATTATTTACAAGAATTGTTGTTGATGCTCCATTTGCAAGTTCAAGCGGTTCATTATTATCGATAAAAATTTTCATTGGTGTATCTAATGATTCCATAGAAACACCCAATAATTCACCTAAAAAAGTGTCTGTTACTCTAACCCTTTGTATAGTCACAGCTGTTTGCGGAAGAGTTTCTCTTGCCGTTCCTGTTGAAAAACATGATGTCAAACTACCGAAAGTAACGAATACTAAAACTAGTATTCCCCAGAACCTCTTGTTTCCCATTGATTTCTTTACCATAACATCCTCCTATTATTTGTCTTTTCTAAGACCTTTACTTAATGACTTTCAGTCAACGACAAAAAGCCAGATCTTCCCTTTAAAATCCCAATAATCTTAAGATTTTATTTGAAGACTTTCTATTAGATAGAGAATACTTACTTGTAGAAAGTTTGTCAAGTACTAAAAGTCAGTTAATATTTACTAATAGTAGGGATATAGATATGGAAAATATTCGAGAAATTCTAGCAAAAAATATTAAGGAATACCGCCAAAAATTAGGAATTACACAGCCAGAGCTTGCGGAACGTGCCAGTATATCTACTAATTACATAGGAATGATTGAACAAAAGCGCAAATTCCCTACTCCAGAAGTAATAAATCGGCTTGCAACAGCCCTAGAAATTGAATGTACCGCGCTTTTTACAACCCCAGTTTCACCTGGAAATGAATTAAACAAGCTGCATAAAGAAATTTTAGCAGACTTAGAACGAGCTATTGGAGAAGCTGTTAGTAAAGCGGTTAAAGAACACTGTAAA
Organism: Treponema sp.; assembly: GCA_009784935.1. Taxonomy (GTDB): domain Bacteria; phylum Spirochaetota; class Spirochaetia; order Treponematales; family Breznakiellaceae; genus WQXQ01. The sequence continues at coordinate 3,376 of WQXI01000025.1, read as the reverse complement.
AACAAGTAAATTGCTGTCAAATGCAATAAGATTGAATGCTTCAAAAAAAAGACCGGAATTACCCGGCCTTTTCCCTTTCCTCTCTGTATGGCTGTTTGCGAAGGCGCTTGCGCTTTCGTAAACAGCTGAGCAAGGCGACGTTGCACCGTAGGTGAAATGTCGCTTTGCGCGTTTATAAGCGAATGTCCGACCACTTGAACTAAGTGGCCGGATTTCGCTTATAAATTAGTTGTAACCCATGTCATTTATCCGTTCCATCGGCGAAACAATTTCTGTTACGCGTACGCCGAAGTTTTCATCGATAACTACTACTTCGCCCTTGGCGATAAGTTTATGGTTAACAAGGATGTCGACAGGTTCACCTGCAAGCTTATCAAGCTCGATGATTGTACCTTCGCCCATTCCCAATATTTCTTTTATAAGTTTACGTGTACGGCCGAGTTCTACGGTCATTTCCATGGAAACGTCCATGATAAGACCGATATTTCCTGCTTCATGCGCTCCGAGACGCGGCTGCATCAGGTTTGGAAACTGTACAGGCTGTACATTAGTAGGTCCGAGGTTCGGCATACCCATATTTGGCATTCCCATGCCGCCTCCCATCATTCCTCCCATGTTCATTGCGCCCATATCCATTGTGCCCCCCATATTTGGCATTTGCATGCCTGGCATTTGCATTCCCATTCCTGGCATACCTTGGCTCATAGCTGCCGGAGCCGAACTGCCGCCTCCCAAGCCGTTCGAAATATCCGCGGCAGGCGCTGCGCCAAGTATTTCCCACATTTGATGTGTTAAACCATCGCCAAGATCTAAATTATAGCTCATTACGGCAAAGTCACCTGCCGGAAGAGCCGCTGTTGCTTTAGGTACATTCGCTGCTGCGGGAGATGCCGCAACAATCGATTTATTTCCTGTCTTATCTGTCATAGCGGTAATTTGTGTTCCAACCATCTGGGAAACAACTTCGCCTATTACAGACATTGCCATGTCATCTAATTGAATGTCATCTTCTTTGGTCATTAAAGCGGCAATTGCTCTTGCCGAATCTTCGGGAAGAATGAACATATGTTCGCCGGGGAAACCCGAAGTATAGTTTGCAGTAATAACAGTTACCATATCAGGAAGCTGACCTAAGAAACTGTCACGGGACTGAGAATCTACCTGAGGACCCTGAAGCGTTACAGAAGCGCCGGTAAGAGCAGCAAGATTAGAAGAAAGAGCTGGAGTAGTTGAAGCAAAGAATTTTTCCAATGCGCCTTTGTCAAAAGCCGCACCACCTGCCGGGGCTGTCATTGTAGCTGTAGGAGCTCCGCCCATAAGGCCGCTCATGGAAGATGAATCTACACCTGCCAACAGAGCATCAATTTCATCTTGAGAAAGGGCGCCATCGCTCATCATAAAATACTCCTTTTAAAAACTGGCAAATGCCGGTTTTTAATTATAGTTCATCACCTTCTGAAGCGAGCTCTTCAAACTCTTCGTGTCCAAGCTCGTCAATCTTCTGCGTTATCTGTACCGCTATTTTCTTCCCGATAATGCCGGGGCGGCACAAAAACTTCTTACGTGAGCCGATATTTAATGAATAGGGATCGCCAATGCGGGTGTTATAGAGCCGTATTACATCCCCAATCTGTAAGGAAAGAACGTCACGTACTGGTACATTTATCTTTCCAATTTCGGCTGTTACATTAACATCGACCGAAGCGAGCTTGTCCTTTAGAACATTGAGGTTCTCTGTTGTAGCATTTCTGCGTACAGATGAATACCAGAATTGAGCGGAAAGTTTGCCGATAATCGGTTCTATCGTAAGGTATGGGATACAGAAGTTCATCATGCCTTCTACGTCGCCTACTTTGGTTTCCAGCGTTACAAGAACGACCATTTCGGTAGGGGGTACAATTTGCGCAAACTGCGGATTGGTGTCAATTTGTCCAAGACGAGGCCGCAAATCGATAACAGTTGTCCAAGCTTCGCGCATATTTCCCAGAATACGAACGATAATTCCTTCCATTACGGACTGTTCGATATCGGTAAGTTCGTGCTGGGATTTTGTGCCTTCGCCAGTGCCGCCAAAAAGACGGTCAATAATAGAAAAAGTAATAGCCGGGTCAATTTCTAAAATGGCGTTTCCCTTGAGAGGGTCCATATTAATAATTGCGAGTGTTGTCGGCGTAGGAATAGAACGAATAAATTCTTCGTAAGTAAGCTGGTCTACAGAAGCTACGTGAACATGAACCATAGAGCGAAGCTGGGCAGAAAGCGAAGTTGTTGTAAGACGGGCAAAAGTTTCATGCATAATCGAAACAGTACGAATCTGTTCCTTTGAGAACTTGTCAGGGCGTTTAAAGTCATAGATTTTAATCTTCCGGCTATCAGCAGCCGGCCTAAAGTCCTCAGGCTCGGTTTCCCCTGCATTTATCGCGGTTAATAGCTGGTCAATTTCATCTTGGGACAGGACTTCTGTCATAATTACCCTAAGATCTCCCTTTCAATATAGTAGTCTTTATACCAGCATTTGGCTAGTAGTTTTCTCCGACAGCTAAAACGCTGTTTTAGAACGTTGTTCTAGAACGATTCCATTACGTCTAATTTATTAAACGTGATTAGTCTCACGCGCGCTGTATCCAAAAATCTGGTGTTAAGCTGTTCGCGGATTTCTGCCTTTAATTCTTCTTCTCTTTCAGGAGCGAGTTCTGCGGCTGTTTTTCCTGTAAAATAACGGCGGACAAAATCGCGTATTTCGTACTGACGGCTCATTAATTCGGAAGAAGCTGCTTGATCGTTTAAATCATAGCCGATTATCATTTCTACAGTTACAGAATAACTGACCGGAAAGTCTCTGGTTCGCGTTGTTATAGACCCAAGCATTGTATAGTGTGAATATTCGGGTCTCCTGCCAAGATACGGCGATTGAGGGTCATTGACTACAGTCATAGAAACGCCTCTATTATTTACAATGTTAACAGTTATAACAGAGACTGTAACTATAAAAATAGTCACGCCAAGACCAATTGCCACAAATTTGAGAATAGTTGGAAGTAAATTTCCTAGACCGCCGCCGCCTCTTTTCTTAGAAGAACCGCCGGAATCAGACTCATCACCACCATCAAGATCAATATCATCACTATCAGACATTGCAAAACCCCCTAATACAATTGTAACCGAAATTTATCAAAATTTACAGTTATACCTTTAAATCATCGGCGTTTTTAGAGCATTTTTAAAGGGTTTTGATTGCACTTTCCCCTCTTCTCCCGTAGTGCCTCACGTTAAAATCTAACCATGAGAACTGATGCCTCAAGATAGAAAATCTAACCATAAGAACCGAAGAGCAGAGGCTTCATGCCACTTACCCTAGAAACAAACTCAGGAACAG
>WQXI01000024.1 GCA_009784935.1 Treponema sp. | reverse complement strand
TATATCATGCCTGTGACAGTAATTAATAGCCTCTTTTGTTGCGTCTTCAAGGTTATCGTACTCATCAAGATACTTATGAATCAAAGCTATAAACTTACTGTACTCAGATAATTTCTGACAACGTTTTTGTATTTCTATGTTCTTACCCTCGGTTATGTTTATAACCTTGACTTCCAGTTCTAACATAGGATAAAGAGGCTCTGGAAGACCTAAATCCTCTGTTTTTCTGAATAAATCCGACAGTTTTAAAACAGCGTTGTCAGGGAAATGCTCTTTTCCGTTATAGAGCACAAAGAACTCAGGGCGAGGAATAGATATTTTCCTATCGGAATATAATGCCCTGCCTCTAGTTATCTTTTCTAATATCTTACTGACATAGAGAAAAAGCCTCAGTGCCATATTGGGATTAATTGTGCTTTGATGTTCGATAAGCACAACTAATTTATCTCCTATCTCAAAAGATATATCGTTACATAAATCCATATACAACACGTTTTCTAGTGTGTTAATGGAAACCGGTGTTTCTGGGGGAAGATAAACATCCCCTAGTGCGCAATACAGCTCTCTGAGCAGATCCGGGTCTGAAAACAAGGATGTGAAGACACTATCCTTGAACCTTCTGTTAGTTTTCATAATGAACTCCACAAAACAGTACTTAATAAAGTACTTCATATAAACATAAAACCTTCAAAAGAAAGTTTTACATGTACATGGCGCCCATTAATGCACGCATTGCGTGTGTATGGATAAATTAGGGAGGCGTGGCGCTAAAAAAAATGCAATGAGATAAAAAATGCGTGAGGACTTTAGTCCGAGCAGTGCGCCCGGGGTGAGCGTGCACGGCGCTTTAGAAAACGAGAGAAAACGGGAAATTATTTGCTAAACTGTGACAGAGATCATATGCTAAGAGGTTCACACGGAGGCACAGCGACGCAGGTCCTTGCAGCGTAGCTTCCAGCAGATCACAAAGGAATAATGAAGAGGAATTTAACCACAGAGTAACACAGAGAATGTCCATGAGGTCGCCATCAAGCATTATTATACTTATTATATCTTTTGCAAGACCTACTCCATAAGTGAATTCGTTTTGCACTATAGTTACAGTAAGGTCTCTGGATAAAATCGGATCTATTTTATTTTTAATTGTGCTGTTCGCCAATATATTATTAAAACATTCATTTCTTTTTTATTTTATTTTCTTCAATAAAAGTATAATTTATAGCTTTTATTACTTTTTCTGTAATGTCTTTTGCCAGAGTTTCATTTAGTGTTTTAACTTCATAAATAATGTCATTCCGCAGAATTTCAAGTTCATTATTAGCTGAAGGGGCAACTGCTAAAAGCTCATAGGTTTCAATTTCGAGAGCAGTTGCAAGGCGTTCAAGCATATCGCCAGAAGGAAACTTATGGGCAAGCTCCAGCATAGCAAGATATTGAAGCGACATACCTGCCTTTTCAGCCAGTTTCTCTTGAGTTAACCCCTTTTTTCGGCGTTTTTCTTTGATATTCTCAGCTAATATTTCTTTTATATTTACCATAATAATTTGGATCTTTGCCTCTTATACTATAATAGTTGTTTTTTGATACTTGACTTATTGCCTGTCATTAGAGTATTATCATCTGTGGTGCGATAATATTGGGTTTTTTGCAGATATTTGAGGAAAAATTCATAAAATTTAGCACCAAGAAAAATATCAAGGAGTTTTTTATGAAAAAAACGTTAAAATTGGTTGGTTTTATCGCACTTGTTGCGGTAATAGGGTTTTCGATAAAAAGTTGCAAAGATCCAGACCCACCAGGTCCTTTTGAAGGAACTTGGGCAAAAACCGAAGATTCAAGAATAATTACTTTTTCAGGGAATAATTGGGTTTGTAAAAACGGAGTTAATAATGAAAATAGAGGAACATTTTCGTATACAGAAACTCATTTTACTTTAGTTTATACCGATATGTTGAATGGTACTTTTTGGGATCCTTTTGTAGGTACTCAAACAGCTTCTTATACAAAAACCAGCAATACATTAAATTTCACCGCTTTTTCATGGCCATTTGCACAGGGTAATTGGACAAAACAATAAAGAACCAATGAATTAGGCTTTTATGGTAAATTTTATTATCGAAAAGCCTAAAATTGGTCAAAAAACGGTAAACGTTTAGCGAATCTTCCTGGAAACTTCGCTCTTGCGAGCTCGTTGGAAGTCCTAGCAAGAATTTTAGGTTAAACTAGATTTCTTTCTTCAACTTTCTAATATTCTCTGTGATCTCTGCGTCTCTGTGCCTTTGTGTGAGGTCTTTTTCAATATGATCTTTGTCATACTTTAAAAATATTTTAGAAAAAACTCCTCTTTTTCTAATGCGCCACGAATGCTCGCGCCATATAATAGTATGAATAAATTTCTTTTTTGGGCGGCGATCTTTTTTAACGCTGCATTCCTTTGCGCTCAAGCATATGCGCAGGACACACAGGAGCCTTTCTGTGAATGGAGTATTCTATGGAACGGCTCATGGGAAAAGACCAGTTCGATATTATTAAACCGGACTTTTCATAACAACGGCGAAATAAAACTCAATATTCTTCCTATGGGGCTTTTATTCCGCGCTCAGGTATTGGATAGGCGAACCTTCAACTTTGATATTCCCGATCCTTTACTCAATCCGATAAGAGAAGTTACTAATTTTACCGGCGGTTTGTATCACACACCGACAGGTTCAAGAGCTCTGTTCGGCGTAATTTATGAATCAGGGCTTCCCGCAAGGATACGTAACCCATGGATTCGATCGCCGCCGTACCCGGAAAACCACCGGCCAATAACCGCAAACCTAAGAACCGAGGCTTCCAGCACGAGAGAAGATGAAGCCTACCTTTACCTTTCAACTCCTTTAACTGAACTTTTCCCAAATGTTAATTTAAGGTGCTTTGGTTCTGCGCAAATGACAGTAAACGGCGAATCATTGCCGGAAGCCGGAATTGCGTATTCCGGCGGGTTGGATTTTAAATTCGGCAAAAGAACAAATTTATTAATAGAAGTTTTTTATACCGAAAAAACACTGCCGCCGTCAAAAATTAACACTTGGTTTGCAGGATTTAGGGAACAGCCTGTCCTTCCGGAAAGAGAGTTTAGGCTTTATGCTGCAGGGTTCTTGTTTAAAAACCAGTTGTTCTCTGTAAGCTCTGATTTTGCTGTTTCGGAAACCTTTGCGCGGGGAACGGACATTTATGCCAATTTAGGTTTGTCCCTTTCGTTAAAGCCGTTTTTCATCTCTTTTGCGGCAGACGGCGCGGGACAGCGGTTTGTATACAGGGACGGCGCCGGTAACAGAGAAGGATTTAGAAGCGCATTTCAGGTTGAATGGAGGGGCAGGTATTCAGCTTTATTCAGAATAGACACTGTTCTGCGTTCGCCCGGATTTAACGAGGATTTAAATTTGAATTCAATAGAAAGTTTTAATGATTTATTCAATTTTTCTGATTTTACCAAGGGTTTTACCCAAAGTTCTGCAGGGATTTATTATAGGGCTCCATCCGCCAGAAGCGATTATTTGTTTCGTCTTACGGGGCTCTCGCTGTACGCAAACCGTAATGCGTCAAATCCATTAAAAATAAACGATTATTTCACCGGAACCATAGGAACAAATGTATCTTTAAAGCAGCTCGGCATTGATTCTCCTCTAAGAATCAATTTAAGGGGAACTGTTAATTTTCTGACGCAATCTGAAAATCCATCGCCTTTTCCTGTTCCGGACAACCCATGGGTATGGGATTCGGCTGCTATCAGCTGTGAATTTGTGTGGTCTTACGGGATCTTTCAAATTCGATCCAGAACGGGATATACCTGTTTTGCAGAAAAAGACGAAAAATGGGATTTTTCCATCAGCACATTGTTCCGTTTTAAGCAGGGAAGGCTAAGCTTAAAAGCTGAATCAGATAATTTCCCCGAAAAATGGAATTGGTCCATATCTTGGCGAATCGAAAATCATGGAAAAAACTAAAATATTTGCAAAATTTGATTGTTTTTTGATTAGATATATAGTATCATTATATGTAATCGTATATTAGGAGGTTTTATGCCTGCCGGTGTAACAATTATGATTGTTGATGACTCCAGAATAATGAGGAACACTGTAAAAGGTGTCTTTTCGGGAGTAGAGTCAGCATGTAACTTTATCGAAGCAAAAGACGGCGAGGAAGCTTTAGCGCTTCTAGAAACTCAAACCGTCGATCTTATATTGCTGGATTGGAACATGCCAAGGCTGTCAGGGATTGATTTCCTTAAGCAGATCAGGGCTATGGATCAATATAAAGATTTACCTATAATAATGGTAACCAGTGAAGCTGCCAAGTTTAACGTTATAGAAGCGTTAAAACACGGCGCTACTGATTATATTACTAAGCCAATTAAACTTGACTTGTTCAAGCAAAAACTGGCAAAATTACGCTTATTCAGGATGTAGGACATGACAGTTGAATTGCAAAATTATGTAGAACCATTTGTAGAAGTAACGGTCAATACTTTTAAGGAATTTGTCGGCGTGGATGTTGTTCCAAGACACCCGCACTTTTTGGATCCCGACAAGGGATTTGAATGGGATATTTCGGCAGTAATCGGGCTTTCCGGCGTAGTAAAGGGAGCCGTTATCGTATCAATGAAGGCAGACCTCGCTATTAAGCTTACCGATCTGCTTGCAGGCGAAGGGCATACAGAAATTGATGCTGACGTTGTTGACGCAATAGGCGAAATCAACAATATAATTGCTGGTAACATTAAACCAAAAGTACCAAATGGGGATAAGATTGTTATTTCTATTCCTACAATAATAAAGGGCAAAGAACATTCAATCGCATGGCCCAGCAAACAGACGCGTATTTTGTGCATTCCTCACAAAGCATTTGAAAACGATATTTTTCATCTAATGGTAGCAATTGAACTAGATCCTGAAGCATAAGCAGGAGAAAGCGTAATGAAACATGTCTTTGTGTTCGATCCTAAAGCGTTTTATAACCAGCAATGGAAAATGGATAACATTCTGGATGGCATAGGGCAATTTTTCAGAACGCAGGAAAACCCGGATTTTTCAATTCAGTATTCTAGATACCGCAGAAACGCGATTGGGATTATTCAAGACGAAGCCGAAAAAGCAAGAGCGGGCGATATTGTAAGAATATACGCAGTAGGCGGAGAAGAAATCCTCTTTGACTGCCTTAACGGCGTCGCTCATTTTCCCAATATGCAGCTTGCAATTATTCCCTTTGGCGAAACAAATGATTTTCTTAGAATACTCGGAGAAGATAAAGTTGAACTTTTTAAGGATATTCAATCTTTAGTAAGCTGCGGAGCTCTTCCTACAGACGCGATAAGATGGGGCGTAAATTACGCGCTTAATTCATGTTATATAGGAATGAATGCGGTAGTTTCTAAAAAAATAAAAGATATGAGATCCAGATTCAGCAAGAGCTGGTTTATTATTTTTTCGAAGCTTTCTTCTTTCTTTAACTATTTCTTTACGGCATTTAATAAAAAACACGCCGCAAGAAAATATCAGATCTCCATCGATGATCATGATTATTCGGGGTACTACAGTCTTATTCATGTGGCGAACGGACCGTTCTTTAACGGTAGAATCACAGGCGCAAAAGACGCTACGCCGGATGACGGATTACTAGACGTTGCGCTTGTCAGATCATCCAATCCGCTGGGAACGCTTATATCAATGAGAAGATATTCAAAAGGAAAAAAATCCAAAAACTGTACCATTATTCAAGGGAAGAAAATAACAGTAAAATCCGATAATCCGGTGTGGATTCAATTAGATAATGAATATATTCAAGAAAGCTCCATTACTTTGAATGTGGTTTCTCATGTAGTACAGGTAGTTACGCTTCCTGACCTGTCATATCCATTGGCATCAATGGCGGAGGCTTAACCTATGGCAGTAAAAAGAACAGAAGAAGTCAAACTAAGAAATATCGCAAATATTGCTTCTATAGCAATAATTTTCTTCTTAAGCGCGGCGTTTGTACTCGAAACTCAAATGAGCAATGTCGCTGTCAACTATCAGCTAGCCGCAATTGCGATGATTATAGCTTTAGTATTTGTTATTATAATTCAAAGAAATTCTATTAACAAATACAAAATGGCATTTAATGTTCCGTTTGTATTGTTCCTGTTTTATACAGCGCTAATGATGCTTTGCAGGTGGAATAATTCCCATTACCTGTTTACCTGTCTTGCATTTTGTGCCATCAGCTGTATTTATTCGCGTTTTTACAGATCCCTTGCCTATATAATTATTACAAACATTCTAATTGCTATCCTCTATTTAAGGGGTCATGCAATCGGAGGAGTAGACATTTCTCTGTATGCTCTGCTTATTAACTGGGCAATTTGTATATTTGCCAGTATTATTATGCTTCTGCTTACAAGAACAGCGACAATTGTTTTAAACAAAGCGCTGGAACATCAAGGGTCTTTTAACGACCTTCTTGCAACTACCGAAAACTTTGTTGCAATGGTTAATGAACGCAACGAAGTCGTCTATGTAAGCAAAACACTTTCTGAACTCGGAAATATTGAAGAACCGGCTTTGGCTCAAGGAAGACCTATTATAGACTTGTTCCCCGGAAGAAGCCTTAAGATTCATGCCGGTAAAATGTTAAAAGAAAAAGACGATTACGCAGGCGACTGGGAATTCTCGCTTAACGGGCAAAAGCGCTACTTTAAGGCGTCGTCGCACAGTCTTCCCGGCGGAAGCAGCGGCACTCTTATATCGCTTTATGATATGACTCACCTTGCAGAACGCGACGAAATCGCAGCGATGAAAGACAGTATGAAGATTGGTCTTTTCTTTATGGACAAAAATTATGTTATACAAGATCACTATTCACGCTACCTCGAAGAACTGCTCTCTGACACAAAATTATTCGGCAAATTATTTACAGATGTTATCGCTGACTCTGTTAATAAAACCGAACTTGACGCGATAAAAGACTACTTTAAGATGATTCTTGAGCGCACCTATGATCAGGAAATGCTTGATGATATTAACCCGCTCAACGAACTGCACTATGTAAACAAATTGGCAAGCGAGAAAAAAGTTTTCCAATGCGTTTTTTCTACTGTAGAACGCGACAGAGGCGAAGTTTTTATTTTGGCTACTGTTTACGATATAACCCTCAGGGTCGAATTACAGCAAAGATTAGCAGAAGAAGAGGCAAGGCGTCAGGAAGAAATGGCGGCGGTCTTTGAACTTATCAATGTCGAGCCAATTGTATTCAGCGACTTTATGGCAGACATGGAGTTTGAGCTTGAAAGTATCGATAAATACTTTAAAAGCGAAGATTTGTCTGCGCATGATGTTCTTGTAAAAGTATACCAGTCAGTTCACGCAATAAAATCCAATGCTGTTATTTTAGGATTGAGCGTATTCGGCAATAAGGTTCATAACTTGGAATCAAAAATTAAGAGATTGCGTGAAATGGAAGGAGATGTTCCGTTTAACGAAATGCTTAACCTTACAATGGATATCGAAAAGATCGCCCAAGAAAAAGAAGGCTTTAGGGATATTATCAGCAAACTTCAATCCTATGCGGGCGGAAACCAAAGCTCTGCAAACAAAAAACAGAATGTTACAGTTCTTGTAGAATCTCTCGCAAAAGCAGTTTCTAAAGCGTCAGAAGATCACGAAAAACAGATTCAGTTTGCCGCAAATGATATAGACGCGGAAGCAATCGAAAAAGGTCCAAGAAGGGTAATTAAAGATATTCTTATGCAGCTTATCCGCAACTCTGCAGTACACGGCATAGAAGCGCCTGACGTCAGAGCTTCTAAGGGCAAGAATGAAACCGGAACTATTAAGCTTTCTATTAAGATGACAGAAGACCATAAAACTATTCAGATAAGGCTTACAGATGACGGCGGCGGTCTTGATTATAAAAAGATCGGCGAAAAGGCGTTAAATAAAGGTTTAATAAAGCCGGAAGATGTAAACAATAATGATTTATTAATGAAAGCGATATTTGCGCCCGGATTTAGCACCGCAGATACAGAAGGCGTTCATGCGGGACGCGGCATTGGTTTAAATCTTGTGCGTGACCGTTTAAAAGAAGTAAACGGAACAATTAAACTGCGCTCAGAAGCGGGCAAGGGCGTATTGTTCCTAATGAACATTCCGGTCTAAAATTTTATTTCTTATTTTAATTTTTAGTTTTCGCAAAGACCGGCAAGACCGGCGCCTATCGCTGTTGTATATTCGGCAAACTCAGGATAAATAAACTCAATACCGTACATTGCGGATATATCCGACAACACCTTTTGCCCTATTGTATTATTACTGCCGTTGCCGGTAACAATAACACGGTTATAGTTTTTTGCCTTTGCTGCAAAAACAGAAAGAACCCCGATTACCTGAAACACCATATTAATGATAGCAAGGGATATATCCGCATGGTTTGCGGTATCGAGCATTTTTCCAAAGTTGGAAGCTGTGCTTTCGCCGTTCAAAAAACTAAGCCCTGTATCTGTAATATCACCAAGCAAAAGATCTACATTACCGGCTTTTCCTGTTTTTGCAAGTTCCATAATATCGCCGAACTCTGCAACCGGCAGGAGTTTTTTTGCCAATCCCAAAATAGTACCGCCTCCCACACCGGAGCCGCCGTAATGAAAAATACCTTTATCCCCGGCTTCTATAATTACTGTACCTGTTCCTATATTGGTAATGATAATATTTTTCATCCCTGACAAATGGGTTCCGCCGACACCTATCGCTTCTATCTCGTTTACCCGGGATGTAGGAATGCCAAAAATATTATCTTTAATTTTGGTCGAGCCGGCTCCGGTCATTTTTATTTTCTTTATATCGTTTATGTTAATTCCATTCTCTAATACTATTTTTCCAAAAGCGCCTGTCGCTGCAGTAACTGCATCCTGTACTCTTGCCATAGGCGCAAGGCAGATTGTCTGGCACTTATGGATTTTTCCGTCTTCTATAGAAACCGCTTTTGTTGTTGTGCTGCCAACATCTATTCCTATTATCAAAATGTTCTCCTAAATTATACCGAATCTTTAAACTGGTCAGATATTTTTAAAAATATTTTTACAAGCGCCGGATCAAACTGGGTTCCGCTTCCCTTTCTTATTAACTCTACAGCTTCTTCATGAGAATACGCTTTTTTATATGGGCGTACAGATACAAGAGCATCGTAAACATCGGCAACCGACATAACGCGCCCCAAAAGAGGAATAGAAGTCCCTTTTAAATTATTAGGATACCCTGTTCCGTCCCACCATTCGTGGTGAGAAGCCGCAAAGATTTTTGCGTATTTTAAAAACTCGCTTTCCATAGCAAGGATTTCGACTTTTTCCATTATCTGTTTGCCGACATGGGTATGAACTTTCATATCCTCGTACTCGTCAAAATTAAGCTTGCCGGGTTTTCTTAATATATTATCGCTTATGAATATTTTGCCTACATCATGCAGCTGCGAAGACTGAACAAGCACCTCTATATCCCAATTACTGGTTTCTTCTTTGTATATTCCGCTCTTTACGATTTCGTCAAGCAATAACCTAAGCCCGCGCTGAGTGCGTTCTATATGCCTGCCTGTTATATCATCGCGGTATTCTACAAGTTCTGCCATTGTCTTTAAAAGAGCATTTTGCAGCTGCAGGATATTCTGGGTTTTTTCGTCTACCATCTTTTGCAGGTTATCGTTAAAATACTTTAATTCTGCCGCCTGCTGTTCAAGAGTTTTTTTTTGCTCTTCTACAAGTAAATGAACCTCTATGCGTTTTAACAAAAGCGCCGGCTGAATAGGCTTTGTTATAAAATCAATCGCTCCTAGAGAAAGCGCAGTAATCTCCGCGTCAGATTCTGTATGCGCAGTAAGAAAAATAACAGGGATATTTTTTGTGTTTACTTTTGATTTTAATATTTTTACAGCTTCATAGCCGTCCATCCCGGGCATTTCGACATCCATTAAGATTAAATCCGGAATATTATTTCCCAAAAGACTAAAAAGCTTTTCGGCAGAAGGCGCTGTGGCTACGGTATACTTTTTTGCCAGGACATTTTTGCCAATCCGCAGATTTGCAGGGTTGTCATCAACCATCATTATCAGGGGTTTTTTTGTGCTCATAAATAATTACCTGCTTTTATCGTTTAAAACTTCGTCTATTGTAATTAGAACGTTGTCAAATTCTGCTATCAAAATATCATCAGATATTTTATCCATAATGCTAACGGTCTCTTTATCCAGAGGCAGCTGCCCAATCTCATCCAGAATGCGATCTATGTATTCTGCTTTCTGGGATTTAATCGCGGATTTTAATGCCTGCAGAAGCGGAATAAATTCGCCCTTGCCCGATATATTAACCACTTCCCTTGCAGATGATTTGCCTGTTTCCAGAACAGCGCCGATTTCTTCGACAAGGTCAGAAAGATTGTTAATAAACTCATCGAGTTTTTCGCTGATAAATTCTCTGTTTCCTTCTTTGCCTGCGCTCTCCAGCTTTTCGGCTTGATCTGATAATTCTAAAGCTCCAATTGCAGCTGACGCGCTCTTTAACGCATGTATGTGCGTAATAAACATTATTAAGGATACTTCATAAAGCGTGTTGCGCAGCTGCAGCATTCGCTCTTCTGCGTCTTTGCAGAAAGTAGAAAGTACGCTGGCATAACCTTGTTCTGTTCCGCCTGTCATTAATATGCCTTTTTGAACATCTATGCCGTTAATATCCGGAAAATGATAATTGCCATCTATTTGGTTTTCTGCGCTCTGCTCTCTCTTTTCCTTAGAGATCCATTTATTTAAAATTTCATCAAGCGCAGATACATCAATGGGTTTTGCAAGGAAGTCGTCAAAGCCTTTTTCTATAAACATCTCCCTTACGCCCGAGACAGCATTGGCAGTTAAAGCCGTTATCGGCAGTCTGTTTACACCGTTTTGCTCTTCCCAATCACGGATAATTGCAGTAGCTTCTATACCGTCCATTTCCGGCATCATGTGATCCATAAACACTAAATCATACTTTTGGCGTTTGATCAGTTCTATCGCTTCCGGTCCGGAAAGACATGTGTCAACAATAGTGCGGTATGGAGCTAAGAGACCTTCTGTAACTTTAAGGTTTGTCGGGATATCATCAACAACAAGAATACGCGCATCGGGGAACGCATAGCGGAAATCGCCGGAAGCTCCAAAAGAATCCGAATAGCCCTTGTCTTCTTTTCCGTTTAAAATATTTGCAACAGACAAAGATTGAACCGGTAGAGAAACAAACCTAACATCGGGAATATAGGCTTCTGTTCCCCATTCTACCATTAAGGCAAGAGGAGGTCTTTTACCGCCGATGTAATAGTCATCCGGTTTATCCATTACATGCTTTACTTTTTCGTATATGCCGTAGCCGGAAAGAATCAACGACCACTCCTGCTTAAACAACGCAGAAGCAAAGTCCTCTATACTGTTAACCATTGTATGAGAGACGCCCATATTTCTTAATGACCAGCAAATCGATTTGGAATATACTACTCTTCCTTCAAAAATTAACACCTTTTTTTCTTCTGCATTATCTACTACGGCAAACGGTTCATCCGAATCAATACCCTGAGGAATTGTTATGGTAAAGGTACTGCCTTTGCCCAATTCGCTCTCCATATTAATATCCCCGTCCATGATAAGACACAGCCGTTTTGTAATGGCAAGCCCAAGTCCCGTACCTTCGACATTGCGGTTTCTCTTTAGATCTACCTGAACAAATTCGCTAAACAGCTTTTTCTTGTCATCTGACTTAATTCCCTTGCCTGTATCAGAAATAGCAAAGTCCAGCCATACTTTTTTTTCTGTGCGTTTTCGTACAGAAATAGACAGGCTTATGTATCCCTTATTTGTAAACTTTACAGCGTTAGAGAGCAGGTTAAGAAGTATCTGCCGCAAACGAACCTCGTCTCCGATAAGTATGTTGGGAATCTTTCCGTCTATATTTGTAAAAAAGCGTATGGGTTTTTCTTTAAGCCTTGTGCGGATAATAGAGACCGTATCGTTAACAAGCGAAGCAAGCAGGTATTTGACAGGAACAATTTCCATTCTGCCTGCTTCGATTTTAGAAAAGTCAAGAATGTCATTAATGATTGTTATGAGACTGTTGCCCGCCTGTTTGATATCCTGCACATAACTTCTGGCTTCGTCAGAAAGATTGGTGCGCATAAGCAGTTCTGCCATCCCTGTTATTGCATTCATCGGGGTACGGATCTCATGGCTCATACTCGCGAGAAAACTGCTCTTTGTCCGGTTTGCCATTTCTGCGTCTTCCCGCAGTTCTACAAGTTTTCGGTTCTGCGCTCTGATTTCGTCAACAATGTTAAAAACATATTCACCTGTTCTTTCTACATTGTTTTGATATACAACCAACATGCGGTAAATATCTTCCTTGGAGATATTGGATTGCTCGATCATTGCGCCGAGACTCTTTCTTATGGCTTCATAATTTGCCAGAGCTGTTTCGTCGGTTTCGGCATCCATGCTTCCCTTTAAATAGGAGATTGTAATATTCAAAAGCTCGCTGCGGCTGACTATGTCAAAAACCAAAGATTTTAATTTACTGTCTGTATAGTGAAAAAGACGTTTTGTTTTATACGGGTCTGCCATTCCTTCTTCCGGTAAAGTTCCAAAAAAGAGCGCTGTCAAAGTTTGGTTGTGGTGCGTAAAAAGTTCTTCGCCGTATGTGTTAAAGCCAATCATAGGATATTTACTAAAGACATTATTAAACGCATCTATCTGTTTATTCTCTATTATTTCAAGGTGACGCTGAACGCAGTTAAAAAGAAGACATCCCTGTATGCCGGGGAGAAACTGCGCTGTACCTTCTATACTTTTTTCCGCGTTGGCGATAATGTCACCCGGTTTAAGCAAGAATACTTTTGTACCGGCTTCTATATAGCAGTAAAATTGAATACCCTTACCGTCAATAATAAGGTTGGGGCTGCGGATATAAATACTGTCCCCTAAAAGAAGCCCCAGCGGATTCTTCGCAAAAATCTCAATGGTTAAATCGTTTACATCGCTTACACCGACTTGCCTTGCATAAAACTGCGCGGCAGGTTCGCCGTTTATTTCCCATGCAATCCTCTGCATTATTTCTACGCGCGTTATTGTGAATGATTTTTCGGTCGGAAGATAATGCACATAGTGATTAAAGTAAAAAGGTATTTTCATTTTGAGAATTACTGCTACAAGACCGTCTTTAGAAATCTTGTCGCCGCATGCAACAAATGTTTTTATAAATGTCATTTCGTCAGCGGCGGCTCCGCCTATGAACGCAAGGTTAAGGTCTTTTTCCATGGAGAATTCTTTCATTATTAATTCGCCGAGGCACAGGCCGTCAAAGAAAATAAGACCTAAATATTCGTCAGGGTTGATCATCTGCCCGGATGTTTTTTTCTTTAGGTCGTTGATAGCGGTATGGGCTGCGAGTATCGGAGCAATTTTAACGCCATCCTGAAAAGTCACCCAGCCATCGGCAACTTCATTAGAAGAAAGGGTCATAACGGCAATGCCTGTCTCAATCGCGCCTTCGCTTGACCAGCCGCCGTACATAGAAGCGCCTACGCAAATTGCACCGGGGAAGGCTTCTGTTAATGCTTTTTGAATTTCGTATTTTTCAAGAGAAGCTGAAAAGAAATAAATTACAACTTTTACTTCGGGCTGCCAAACCCCAATTATTATTTTTTCTATATCCCAATTCTGCAAAGATGTAACTTTTACAGCCATTACCTTCCTCTTACTGAGTATTCTAGCATATTTTGGAGGATTTCGATACTAGAAAAGATGATTTTATTCTTTTGTTTTACACTTCCTCAGCAGTTCTACAGCCTCCTGCGGCGTTGCTGAGGAGATAACCGAATCCCGCAATGTCTGGTCCCTTAAAATAGCCCCGACAGCAGCCAAGAACTGAACATGCAGGCTGCAGGCTCTTTTTGGAGAAACAATAAGGACAAAAATGTGCGAAAGCTGGCTGTCCATGGAATCAAAATTAACGCCCTCTTTTTTAACGCCCATTGCAACCGCAGTATCGGTTATTCCGTCAGTCTTTGCGTGAGGCAAAGCAATGCCATGATCCATACCAGTACTCATTGTAGTTTCCCTTTCCATGACATCAGCCAAAACTTGATCCCGGTCAATTAATTTGCCTGCTTTTTCCAGAATGTCTACAAGCTCTGCGATTATTTCTTCTTTTGTCTCGCCTTTTAAATCAAGGGAAAAACACTCATGATGCAAAAGCGCAAGTATATCTTTTGTAGTGCGGGCTTCGGTATCAAACAATTCTTTTTTCATTTCGGCAGGATCGGCTGATGTTTTTAACTTTTCTATATTATGGGAAAGTTCCAGAATGACCTCGTAGATTTCGTTTTTGACAAAAGGCATATCCGTCTTGGATGTCGATATCGAAATTGTTTTGTGGTCTTCTGTTATAAAAAGAACTATATCATCTTTGCGTGCCTGCGAAATACCGTTGTCAATATTCATAGACTGAACATAAAAGCCCTCACTGCGAAGCTCCCTTAAAAGATTGTCTACAACAAGCTCTGCAATTTCTGCAGATTCAAAGTTCCAAACTTCTCTGACATTATCATCATCCTTTTCTGGCTTTCTTGTTCCCTGCCCCGGAACTTTAAAAGTTAGATTCATCAATGGAGGGCACGCAACAATTGTAAGAAAGATCATAAAGACAGCGGCAGAAAAAAGTTCGTTGCTTATAGCGCCTGTCGCAAGTCCTATGCCGCATGTAATAAGAGCGCCTTCTCCGCGCGGTATCATTCCCATACCTATACGCAAAGCGCCCTTCCTGTTAAAGCCAAAGATTAACGCAAAGCCGCCATCGCCGATTATTTTAGAAAGCATTACTGCCAATGTATATAAAGCGCCGAATATTAAAACAGGCGGCGCAATAATTGCCTTAACATCTACCATCATACCCATTATCGCAAAGAACATCGGTACAAAGAAAACATACAGGGAGCGGATACGTTCCTGTATTATCGGCGCAATGTCTGTTTTAGAAAGCGCAAGCCCTGTTACATAAGAGCCGATGATTAACGCTATACCCTGCTTTTCTAGAAGCCCTGCAATAATCATAGCCAAACCCAAAGCAAGCACAGAAAAATCTATGCTGTTTTTAAAAATCTTAAGAAAGCCGGCAAGCAGTTTTGAACAAAGCAGAAAAAGAATTGTCGCGCCGAGCCAAATACCAAGCGCTTTGCCTGCGAGAAGCAGAATGGACAGCATAGAAGGCGCGCTTGCGGAGCTTCCGCTTGTTACAGAAACTATTCCAAGCACTACAGCTAAGAGAATAATCCATAGAACATCTTCAAAGACACCTGCCGAAATAATCGTTACGCCTTCTGGAGAGTCCATTTTTTTCTGCTCAGAAAGGATTCGGGCGCTTATACCTATAGAAGACGTCATCGCAATTACGCCGAGGAAGAGGCAATGCGGATCCCAAAAGGATGAATCTAACAATATAACACCGCAGAATGTTCCCGCAATAAACGAAAGAAGAGCGCCGGTTACTCCGATAGCGCCGCCTGCTATCGAATAACGCAAAAACAAACCAAGGTCTGTTTCAAGGCCGGAAGCAAAAAGCAGAACTATAGAAGCCACTGTCGCAAACGCATACAGCTCAAGGCTTACTGCAAGTGTGTGGGTTTCTGTAAACGCAAGCGGAAAAATACCATCGGGAAAACCCGGCAGCGCTATTCCGCCGAGAGCAAAAGGTCCTATAATAACGCCTGCCAACAATTCGCCCAGCACCGAAGGTATTCCTATCTTCTTTGCCAATTGCCCAAGCAGGCGGACAGAAAGCAATATGATGCCAATCTGGAGAACCAGCTCGGCTACAAGTTCAGTAATTTGCATTTAATACTCTACTATATTAATTCTATGTAATTCAATAGAATATGTCTAGGAGGATCAATGCCCAAAATTCTACAGCCAAAAGAAATGAGAAAATGCCTTGGCTGTTTCTCCTGTATGAGCGTTTGTTCAGTTATAAATCATAATAACCATTCCCTTATAAAGAGCGCGATAAAGGTACGGACAACAGGCGGAATGTCATCCAGTTTTGTCGCAATCGTCTGCCTTGGCTGTAATGAGCCTGCCTGTATGGAAGTATGCCCGTCTCATGCGCTGGAAAAACGCAGCGGCGGAGGCGTTATATTAAAAGAAGAAAAGTGCATTGGCTGCCGTAAGTGCGAAAAAGCCTGTGTTGTGCATGCTGTTAATTTTGACGAAGAAACAAGAAAGCCTATTATATGTCACCATTGCGGAGTGTGTTCACGCTTTTGCCCTCACGATTGCCTTTTAATGGTAGAAGCAAGGGGGACTTTGGATAATGCTTAACGAAAAATATATAAAGGTTTTGTACGTAGACCTGGAAACAGAAAAAATCAGTATCGAACAGCGCGAAGATCTTATGCAGTATCTCGGCGGCGTCGGCATTGCGAGTAAACTGCTTCAGGAAAATATAAAGCCCGATCTTGAACCAACTGCCCCGCAGCAGCCGATTGTTTTTGCTATAGGAGCCGGCGCTTATATTTTCCCTGTTTTAACAAAGGCTGTAGCGATGTTTATTTCGCCTTTAACGGGAGAATTGGGAGAAAGTTACGCCGGCGGACGAATGGCAATGTCCATGCTAATGGCAGGATATGATGCGCTTGTAATTACAGGCAAGGCAAAAAAGCACAGTTATCTTGCGATTTCTACCAATAATGTATGCGTAAGAGACGCAAGAGCAATATGGGGTCTTCCTGTCGGCGATGTCGGCCAAAGCATACGCGACCGTGAGCATGAAGGCGGAGTGGCGCTTGGTAAAAGATCGATTATCCGAATCGGACCTGCCGGAGAAAACGGCGTTGCATTTGCCGGCGTATGCGTAGATACTTACAGGCACTTTGGACGAATGGGACTTGGAGCTTGCTTTGGCAGTAAGAATTTAAAAGCTATTTCCATTTACGGAAACCGTTCGATTCCTGTATTAAATCAAAAACAATATTTTAAAGTGTACAGAGATATATACAGAAAATGCACAGATACAGACAGCATGGCAAAGTATCATGATACAGGCACGTCAATTAATATTCTTCCGTTAAATAAAGCAGGCGGGCTCCCGACTTTAAACATGCGCGCCAATACATTTGAACATGCAGAGGATGTAAGCGGCGAGGCATTTGCCGAAAAAAACCTTGTGCGTAAAATGTCGTGTACTGGCTGTCCTGTCGGCTGTATTCATATTGGCATGTACAGGCGTGAGTTTGACAAAGGTCATGAGTACGAAGCGATTAATGTCTCTTATGATTACGAGCTCATTTATGCGCTGGGCACTTTCCTTGGAATAAAAACTACAGACGAAATCCTTGCCATCATAGAAGAAGTCGAAGAATACGGTCTTGACGCAATGAGCACGGGCGTATGTCTTGGCTGGGCAACAGAAGCATTGGAACATGGCTATATAACGATAGACGATACACTGACCGAATTAAAGTTCGGCGATTCGTTAGGTTATATAAAAGCAATAGAGTACCTGTCTACCGGCGTAAATAAATTCTATCGTGCGCTTGGCAAAGGAAGCCGCCATGCTTCTACAAAATACGGCGGAGAAAACTTTGCAATGCAGATAGCGGGCAATGAAATGCCGGGTTACCATACAGGTTACGGATCGCTTGTAGGAGCGGCAGTAGGCGCAAGACATTCCCACCTTTGCAACGGCGGTTATGGGATCGATCAAACTATGAAAGAGTTTAACGAGGATCTGCTTGTAGAAAAAATATTTACAGAAGAATGTGAACGCTGCATGACAAACTCGCTTATAATGTGCCTCTTTGCGCGGAAGATATACGACAGGCAGACAATTCTTGACGCGCTTAACAGTATCGGCTGGGAACTTACAAACGACGACCTTACAACCATCGGAAAAAAGATATACCAGATAAAACTGCAGATAAAAAATACACTTGGCTTTCAGCAGAAGAGCGTTAAACTGCCAAAAAGATTTTTTGAAACTCCGAGCGCAAGCGGCAAACTCGACGAAGAGACTGCATACAGGATGATTAAGAACTATACAAAGAAAACTGATTCGCTGTTACAGGAAACCTTGTAACGACTGCCCTTTATAAAACATTTGTTTCGATGTATTTTACTAATTCCGAAAGAGACTCGGTAAAGGGCAAAAGGTTTTCGTCAATGAAGGACTGTTTTGCATTTTTACCGGCGCTTTCCAGCGCGGCAGCTTTTTCTGACATTTCTTTTACGCCCATAGAGGCAAGGGCGCTTTTAAGCGCATGAACATTTGTAATAAACGCCTTGTTGTCGCGGCTTGACGAATCACTGTTTAAATAATTCTTAAAGAACACCAGCCTGCCGTGCGCGTCTTTGCAGAACACTGATAAAACCATCCGGTAGCCTTGCAGAGTGCCGCCGGTCGCAGAAATACCAAACTTTACATTAACTCCTGGGATTTCCGGAATCTCCTCTTTATTGTTCTTGTTTTTTTCTTTACTATCAGATTCATTCATTATCTTTTCTTCCGCCTTACCCCCAATCCATTGATTAAGAATCTCATTAAGCTGAATAACATCTACGGGCTTGGAGATAAACCCGTTAAATCCTTTGGATATGAACATCTCCATGTTTCCAACAAGAGCGTTTGCTGTTAATGCTACAATTGGAACTTGCTTACGCAAGTTCCTTCGAGTTTCACCTTTGGTGAAACTCGTGTTTGATTCCATACTGTTATCCAAGATGGAACTCGTGTTTGATTCCATACTGTTATCCGAGGCGGAACTCGTATCATTTATTTTGGCACCTTGTTCGTCTTCCCATGCGCGGATTTGCCTTACCGCTTCGATTCCGTCCATCTCAGGCATCATATGATCCATAAAAATAATATCATACTCATTGCCGGCGAATAATTTATCAAGAGCTTCCTGTCCGGAAATAGCCGTATCCACCTGAAGCCCGTAAGGTTTTAAAAGCCCCTGCGCCACATTAAGGTTGACGGGCATATCATCTACAACCAGTACTTTTCCTTTTGGCATCCACAGCCGTTCTATGATCCTTTCGCTCATTGAGCTGTAGTACTGAAAACTGCTCAATTTAAACGCTGTCTCTTCTCCGATAACATCGTCATTAACAAAAGCCTGAAGCAGCTCAACTGTAAACACAGAACCTTTTTTGTATTCGCTCTCTACCTTGATACTGCCGCCCATCATCTCTGACAGCTTTTTTGTTATCGCAAGACCCAGCCCTGTTCCTTCTATTCTTTGATTTGTAGTGCTGTCCAGCTGAAGATAATCGATAAACAATTTATCAATATCTTCCTGACGAATACCAGCTCCTGTGTCACGGACAACAATGCGCAGCAAAACATTACTGCCGGATGAATTTCCGCCGATACGCTCGCACCTCATCGAGAGAGTTACATTACCCTCTTTTGTATACTTTATCGCATTGGACAGGATATTATTTAATATCTGCTTGATACGCCGCTCGTCTCCAAAAAGCTTACGGGGAAAGTCCTTGTCTATGTCCAAAACAAAATCAATCGGCTTTGAACCGATTCTTACCCTGTTAAGACTGACTGTATCA
This sequence comes from Treponema sp., assembly GCA_009784935.1. GTDB lineage: Bacteria > Spirochaetota > Spirochaetia > Treponematales > Breznakiellaceae > WQXQ01. The sequence continues at coordinate 14,795 of WQXI01000024.1, read as the reverse complement.
TTTATTAGAACAGCAGTTTCGTATTCTACAGGAATAAAGTTCAAACTTCCTGCTTCAATTTTAGAAATATCAAGTATGTCGTTTATAATTCCCAAAAGGGATGAGCCTGACTGATAAATCTGGCTGATGTTATTTTTGCTCAGCTCCGGAAGATCTCCCTGAAGCTCAATTTCTGAAAGTCCGATGACGGCGTTTAACGGCGTGCGGATCTCATGGCTCATTGTAGCCAAAAACTGGCTCTTTGCCTGCGACGCCTGTATTGCAATTGCCGTTTGTTTTTCCAGTTCCAGCGTACGATCAAGAACTGTCTGTTCCAGTATTAAATTTGACTGCTCAAGTTCCTTGTATACTTTGCTAAAGCGCCTCGACATAGTAAACGCCATCCCGACATGAAAAACAAATGTACTGTATAAAAAGAGCCTAAAGGAATTGCGGAAAATAATTACGTCAAGCGCATCATGAATACCGCAGGCATAAACCACTAATGAGCCGACAAGAATACTTAAAAACGCATTCTTTGTTTTTTCGTTTATGCTTCGCCTCTTAAAAAAGTTATCGTAAATGATTGCAAAGAAGACAAAAGAAAAGTAAAAGAGTATTAACACCAGATACAGGTGCATAACTTCGTCAGCGTACTGGTTGCAGGAAAATATCTGACTTATCCCAATATAAACAGAAAAAATCAAAAACCCCCAGCTTATCTTTGATACCAGCTGCCGCCCCATTTGTTCGATAAAAATCAGAAGCATTGTCATCGCCAAAAAGAACGTTAAGTACTCAAGACGGGCGGCAACATTAGAATCGGGAATGATATTATTAACAGCGCCTTCTGTTGTGATAAAATGAACGCAGAGCATAATCGAAAAAATACTGTAATAGAGATTGTATATTTCCTTTTTGGTTCTGATCGATATAAATATTAAGAGATAGTAAATACCGGTATAAGCCAAAACCCCGCACAGAAAGAAACGCAGGTAATTATTATGAAGCCTTTTGATTACGCGGTAATCATCTATATAATACGGTTCGGCATAATATAATCCGGTAACGCTGTAAGAAGGATCTCCTATAACCCTAAGCGCTATGATGTTTGTTCCTAAAACAAAAATGTTCTTATCCAGCGGAAAATGCACATCCCTCCATGTTCTGTTGCTTATCATCCTGCCGTTTTCGTCTAGGTGCATTTCTGATCTAACAAGACTGCCGTTTATGTATATCTCCCAGTTTTCTCCGATAATACTAAAGTACATCCCCGGCACTACAGAAGAATCATTTTGAATCATCTCCATAGCTTTTGTATCAAGTTCTACAGGGATAATAAATGTAAACTCTTCTTCTGGCATGCCAAAAGGCGACAGGTATTTTCGGGCAGGTAAACCCGCAAGATCGGAGTTTGAAACATTATACGGCGGAGAATTAAGCACTACCCATTCGCTGTTATCAGCAATTTGAGGAAGATTAACTATGTCATTAGGGTTAAATCCGCGTTTAAGATAAGCGGAGTTTTCCATTAGATTACGGTAAAGGGGACTGCCGCTTCCATTGCGGATATTGCTTTGCGCAGTCCATTGATAAACTACCATTAAGAAAATGGCTGCAAAATAGAAAACTGGGATTAGGTATCCTAACGGTATCAGCTTTTTCTTCATGGATAGAACCAGTATAAATGCTTTTTTTATTATGAACAAGCGTTAGTTACTTGTATAAAGAACCTGCTTGTCGCTATAATCTGCAAAGAGGAAGAAGAAATGATAATTGTATTAAAACCGGGCGTTAGTGACGAAGACCTAAACAATTTTAAAGCTTACATCGAGAAATTTGGCGTAAAGGTTGACAGATCTCAGGGTGAAAATCAGACTGTCCTTGGTCTTGTCGGCGATACTACAGTCATTAACGATGACGCAATAAAAGCCAACCGCTTGGTAGAAAAAGTCATGCGTGTACAGGAGCCGTACAAGCGCGCAAACAGAATGTTTCATCCTTTGGATACAATTCTTGACTTTGATATTAATGGAAGAAAATCAAAAATCGGCGGCGGCTCTTTTGCGGTAATTGCAGGACCCTGCTCCGTAGAAAGCCGTGAGCAGCTAATATCGGTCGCAAATGATGTAAAGAAAGCGGGAGCGATGTTCCTAAGGGGCGGAGCTTTTAAACCGCGCACCAGTCCTTATAGTTTTCAGGGGATGGGCTGTCAGGGACTTGATATCCTTGTAGAAGCAAAAAAACAATGCGGTCTGCCCATTGTTACAGAGCTTATGGAATTTAACCAACTGGAATTATTCGAAGACGTTGACATGATTCAAGTCGGCGCGCGGAATATGCAAAACTTTAATTTATTAAAAGAGCTTGGACGCTGCCGCAAACCTGTTCTATTAAAACGCGGCATGGCTTCTACAATGACAGAACTTTTAATGGCGGCAGAATACATCATGGCCGGCGGCAATGATAAAATTGTTCTTTGCGAACGAGGTATACGCGGCTTTGATACTTTTTCCCGCAATATACTCGACCTCGCTATCATTCCGGCTCTCAAGAAAAAAACTCATCTCCCGGTAATAATAGATCCAAGTCATGCAACCGGCTATTCGTGGATGGTTAGTTCAATGTCCAAAGCCGCTCTTGCCGCCGGCGCAGACGGCTTAATGATAGAAGTTCACAATGATCCGGAGCACGCTCTGTGCGACGGAGAACAATCTCTGACTCCAGACGCTTTTGCTTCTCTTATAGAAGTGCTGAGAAAATACGCCGCTATCGAAGGCAAGGTAATTTAAATGCAGACTTTCGGCATTGCAGGACTCGGATTGATGGGCGGAGCGATAGCTCTCTCTCTGAGGGATCGCTGCAGTGTTCCTGTGCAGAAAATATTTGCCTGCGACAAGGATACAGATACATTAAACTCAGCACAGCAAGACGGCATTATCGCCAAAGGCTGGCTGTCAGAAAATGCAGGAGAAATGCTGAGTCAGTGCGATGTTGTTTTCTTATGTCTTAACCCTTCGACATTGATCAGTTTTCTGGAAAAATGGGAAACATCTTTTAAAAGCGGCTGTTTAATTACAGATATAGCCGGAACAAAAGGCAGTATAGCCGCCGCCGCCGAAAAAATCCGTGATGATATAGATTTTATTCCCGGTCATCCAATGGCAGGCACCCATGTACGCGCAGGCGGAAAAACAGGTTTTGCTAATTCTGCTTTCTGTGACTTTACGGGGAAAAATTATATCATCACTCCCCTAACGCGTAATAAAAAAGAAAACCTTGTTTTTTTAAAAGACCTTATTTATAAAATGGGGTTCGCCAATATAACAGAAGTAGCTCCTATTGAGCATGATCAAAAAATTGCTTTTACAAGCCAGCTATGCCACGTAATAGCCGCTTCGCTCATTGACTGCGAACCTGATACAGAGATTACCCGTTTTGGCGGCGGCAGTTTCGAAGACCTTACACGAATCGCAATGTTAAACGCTCCTATGTGGACAGAACTGTTTATAGAAAACCGCGCATTGCTTCTTGAGCGCATTGAACAGTTCAAAGCCAGCCTTGATACTATTAAATCATTAATCGGCGAAGCGCAGGCGCAAAAACTGGAAGAAAGACTTTCTCTGGTGAGGGAAAGAAGAGAAGACATGGCAAACAGAGCAGGAAAATAATTTTAAGTTCTTTATTTCAATATTAATATTAATTGGCGGTCACCCAAACTTACCGGTAATATAATCATGTGTTCTTTGGTCTTTTGGATTCATAAAGATTTCGGCTTTGGTTCCTTCTTCTGTCAAATGACCCATCAGCATAAAAACAGCCCTGTCGCAGACGCGGCCTGCCTGCTGTACATTGTGCGGAGCGATTACAATTGTAAATTGTTCTTTTAACTGCATAAGAGATTCTTCGATCTTTGCTGTTGATATCGGATCGAGCCCAGAACATGCCCTGTCAATCAAAATTACTTCCGGCTGCAATGCCAATACCCTTGCGATACACATACGCTGCTGCTGACCGCCGGAGAGGCTCATGCCAGAAATCGAAAGCCGGTCTTTTACTTCGTCCCACAATGCAGCTTTTATAAGCGAGTCTTCTACAAGGTCTGCAAGATCGCTTTTGCTTCTTCTGCCGATAAGACGGGGACCGTAAGCGATGTTTTCAAAGATAGAAATAGGAAGAGGCGTAGGCACTTCAAAGACCATTCCCACTTTCCGGCGAAGTTCTGTGACATTTACATGTTCTGCATGTATACTCTGGCCGTCAATTAATATATCGCCGTTCTTCCATGCTTCGTTGTTTAAATCGCAGAGCCTGTTTAATGAACGCAGCAATGTTGTAATGCCGCTGTTTGCAGGACCAAAAATTGCCATTATCTGGTTTGCGGGGATATTAAGGCTAAAGTTATGTATAACCTGTTTTTTTTCGTAATAAACATTTAAGTTGTCAATTTTTATTTTTGGTTCCATACTTTCCTTTTTAGCGCTTTAGGGATTTGGCGATAAAACTGTTTACCAGTGTATTTGCGACAACGTTTATCAGCAGAATTAAAATAATCAGAAGCGCCGCAGTCCCATAAGCGTTCTCCATCGAAATCCCTTCCGATGCCAATATATAAAAGTGAACAGCCATTGTTCTTGTAGACGAAAAGATCGAATCGGGCATACGCAGTACAAAGCCTGCGGTAAGATAAACAGCGGCAGCTTCGGCAACACAGCGGCCTACGCTTAGAATAATACCGTTAACGATTCCAAGAAGCGCTGACGGAAACACAACCCTGCTTATTGTCTGCCACTTTGTCGCTCCCAAAGAAAAGCTTACCTCACGGTAGATTTTGGGAACGGCAAGAATCGCTTCTTCTGATGTACGGATAACTGTCGGCAGGATCATAATCGCAAGCGTTAATCCGCCGGATAAAATAGACCATCCCAGCTTAAGAATTATTACAAAGAAAATAAAACCAAAAAGCCCGTATACAATAGAAGGAATCCCGGCGAGAGATTCAGCGCTAAAACGAATGATACGGGTTACGATAGATTCTTTTGTGTACTCTGCTAAATAAAAGGCTGTCCCAATACCAAAGGGAATAACCAAAAGGACTGCCAGCCCGGTAACCATAAAAGTCCCGACTATCGAAGATGAGATACCGCCTTCCCGCCCCATGCTTCGCGGAATCTCTGTCAAAAACTGCCAGTTAATTACAGGGAGTCCCTTTATCAAAATATAAAAAATAATAAACAATAAAATCCAGATTATAGAAAGCGCGATTGTCCAAATGAGTATTTTAACAATCTTTTCGCTCTGAGCGGGCGTCATCTTTAATCTTTTAATATTTAACTTCATTATTTTTTCCAGAGTGGAACCTTTACCTTTCGGGCTCGGCTGGGGTTCCGTGTTATATACTGAGCAAATGAGTTTAACAGCATGATTGCCGCGAACAATACAATACCCGCGGCAAAAAGAGCCTGCTGGTGCTCACCCGACGCATAACCCATCTCAATACCGATGTTTGTGGTCAGCGTTCTTACAGGGTCAAGAACAGATTCAGGAAGCGCGACAGCGTTACCCAAAACCATAATGACCGCCATCGTTTCGCCGACAGCGCGTCCAATGCCAAGAATTACTGCCGCCACTATTCCTGATTTTGCGGCGGGAATCATAACAGAATAAATTGTCTGCCAGTGGGTCAAACCCAAAGCAAGCGCGCCTTCCTTGTACTGCTTTGGCAGCGCAAGAATCGAAACTTCCGAAATACTTATAACGGTGGGCAGGATCATAACTCCAAGAATAATCGAGCCCGTTAAAATACTAAGCCCCGGACCGCCCAAGTAATTACGCACAGCAGGAACAACAAACACCAATCCCAAGAATCCATAAACTACAGAAGGAATACCTGCCAGCAGTTGAATAGCAGGCCTAAAAATATTGCTCATCATCGGAGGAGCGAACTCGGCAAGAAAAACTGCGCAGCAAATACCGACAGGAACGCCTATTATTACCGCTCCTATTGTGACAGTTAAAGTGCCGATTATCATCGGGAAAATACCAAACAGTCCTCTTGATGGAGCCCATTCCATTCCAAAGACAAAATTTAAAACGCCGACCTGCGCGATTATCGGAGCGCCTCTCATAATGATAAACACAGTTATCAGTATCAATACAGAAATCGAAGACAGGGCAAATGCGAAAAATATATTTTTTGACAAGTTCTCTTTAAATTTCTTTAACATATTTCCCCTGTTATTACTAAGGCACAAGCCCTTCATTTGCCATCAGTCTCTTACCGTCAGGAGACAGAATAAATTCGATAAATTCCATAGCAAGCCCTGCAGGCGGAATTGATTTTGACACAAATAAAAACGGCCTAAAAAGAGCGTAACTTCCGTTCATTACATTTTCTGAGGTTGCCTCAATGCCTCCAAGTTTAACGGCTTTTACGGTTTGGTCAACAAGTCCCAAAGAAATAAAACCGATAGAATTAGGATCACCTGCAACAAGCTGCCTTACAGCGCCGTTAGAATTCTGAACAATCGCTCTTGGCGTAATTCTGTATTCTTCGTTCATGACCATTTCTTCGAAGGCGCTTCTTGTTCCCGAACCTTCTTCGCGCGCGATGATATGAATACGCGCCTGCCTGCCGCCAAGCTGACTCCAATTGGTGATTTCTGCAGAATAAATACTGCGCACCTGTTCCAATGTTAAATCTAAAATCGGGTTTGCGGGATTTACAATCACTGCAAGTCCGTCTCTTGCGATTTCTATAGACCAGAGATATTCTTCTGTTCTTTTAAGCCAGCGTGACGACATTCCAATGTCGGCGGCTCCTGTTTCTGCCGCAGTAATACCCGCAGATGATCCGCCGCCCTGAATATCAATGCCGCTCCCTGGATTGAGCAGCTCAAACTCTTCGGCTAAAAGTTCGATATACGGCTGAACCGAGGTAGACCCGGCAACAACAAGGTGCGCCTCTGATCTGGAACATGAAACAAAGAAAATAATTAATAAAAAATACAGCACAGAGAGTTTTTTCATCCAAACCTGCCTGTTATATAGTCTTCTGTACGCTTGTCTTTTGGTCTCATAAACATTTCACGGGTCGGACTGTATTCGACAAGCTTTCCTACTCTGTCTTCTCCTATCATAAGAAAGGCAGACATGCCGGAAACACGCAGCGCCTGTTCCATGTTATGCGTAACAATTATTATCGTATATTTTTTAACCAAATCCAGCATAAGTTCTTCTATCTTCATTGTAGACTCAGGGTCAAGAGCGCTGCAAGATTCGTCAAAAAGAATAACTTCCGGCTCTATTGCAATAGCCCGCGCAATACACAACCTCTGCTGCTCTCCTGCTGTAAGACCAAGCCCCGGGTTTTTTAGCTTATCCTTAACATCGTTCCAAAGCGCCACCTGCTTTAAACTTCGCTCTACAATTTCGTCTAATACATGCGCGCGTTTTACCCCATGCTGCCTTGGACCAATCGCTATATTATCATAAATGCTTTTTGGAAACACATTGGGGCGCTGAAAAACCATACCTACTTTTTTTCTCAGCGTAACAACATCAGTTAAGGAATCATAAACAGAAAAATCGTCTATAAAGATACTGCCTTCAACCTTGACTCCCGGTATAAGATCATTCATCCGGTTAAAGACCCGCAGTAAAGTTGACTTTCCGCAGCCAGAAGGGCCGATAATTGCGGTTATGGTACGATCATAAATGTCCATAGTAATATCGCCCAATGCATGGAAAGAGCCATAATAGAGATTTAATGCGTTTGTCCGAATCTTTACGCCTTTATCCTGCATTTCTGCCAACTTAGTTATATAATATACCTTTTTTTAGATGGTTAAAAGGGGTGGAAAAACGGCAAAAATAGGCTTATAATCTATGGTAGATATCGATCTATAAAAAAGGCAATTGATTAGTTAATTTACTAGAGTTAATTAACTAGATAGATCGCAATTTAGGGTGAAAATGAAAAAAAAGAAATTACGCCTTCGTGTAATATACGGCATTATCATTATAAATGCCTTTTTTGTTATAGTTTCCGGCTCCATAATCATCGTTTCTATGTGGATTAATGCGGAAAAAAATGCCCGTGAGCTCGCAGACGCTCTAAAAAACGAGATTCAAAGCTCGGTTTCCAGCGAGACTATCAGGTACTTTTTTCCGGGCAGCGCAGTTAATCAGAATATGACATATTTGCTGTACCGTTATTTTCAAGACCCAATCGTAAACCTTAATAACCGCGAACATTTATTTGGTTATTACAATGAAGTAATGAAAACCTATCCCCAGTTTAAGATGATCTATTATGCCGACACGAGCGGGAATCTTGTAATGCTAAACCGGATGAATGACGGCTCAATGTCCAGACGTTATGTCAATAATAACGGAAGCGAAATCAGTATCAATTGGGTTCACGAAAATATAGCTTATAATGGAACAAATCCCAATACGGTCGAATCCGCGCAGACAGGCTACGATCCAAGAAGACGCGGCTGGTACATAAGCGCAGAAGCCGAACGAAGCCCTATCTGGACACCTGTTTATCTTTTTGCCACTGATAATCTTCCCGGCTTTACATGCGCAATTCCTATTTTTGACGAAGCGGGTGTTCTAAAAGGCGTAAGCAGTATTGATATTGCGGTAGACGAACTATCACGCTTCCTTGGCAGTATTCAGCCTACTCCAAGAACCAGAATATTAATTCTTGATAAGCAGAATAATTTAATTGCACTGCAGGCATATAAAGAAAGCGATTTGGAAAAACTGTTTGTGCAAAGTACCGACGAAAGAGGAAATAGAACTTTTAATGTAACATCTGTATCAGCGCTGCAGGATGAAGAAGCAAGATTCATTCTAGAAGAAATGCTGGAAAGCGGTGAAAATACATCCTTAGTTAAATATAACAACGAACGGTTTATAACAAGCCTTGTGCCTACTTCGATAGGCGGGGGACTGGATCTTATCGTATGTATAATAACGCCGGAAAACGATATACTTGGAAGCGTCAGGCAAAATTCCAGAAACATTGTTATTTTCTCGGTGCTTATTTTGGTAATTGTGCCGTTTGTAAGCGCTTTCTTTTCTCAATCAATAGCAAAACCAATGCGCATTCTTGCAGATGAGATGGCAAAAATAAAAGCGTTCGAACTTGATTCGCAGGTTTATATAAATACAAATATTTTAGAAATTGACGATATGCAGGATTCGTTCGAAAACATGCGCAGCGGTCTTAAAAACTTTAAACGCTATGTTCCTGCCGATCTTGTCGCTCAGCTTATCAACCAAAATATTTCTGCAGATCTTGGCGGCGAAGACCGCGAGATGACAATATTTTTCAGCGACATCGCAAAATTCACTTCGATTTCGGAAAAAACTATGCCCGAAAAACTTGTACAAGATCTATGCGTTTACTTCGAAATTGTCTCAGAAACAATATTAAAAACAAAAGGCACTATAGACAAATATATCGGCGACGCTGTAATGGCTTTCTGGGGAGCGCCTGTAAAGATGGAAGACCATGCGCAAAAAGCATGTCAAGCCGCGCTTATGGTCAGAAATAATCTGCACACTCTTTACCGCCAGTGGGAAAATCAAGGAAAGACTCCTTTTCACACCCGCATTGGGCTTCATACCGGCAATGTAATTGTAGGAAATATGGGTTACAAGGAACGTCTCGATTATACCGTAATCGGCGACGCGGTCAATGTAACAAGCCGTCTCGAAGGAATTAATAAAATTTACGGCACAGAAATTATCGTCAGCGAAAACACTTTTAAGCTTTGTTCGGATCAGTTTGAATTCCGTCTCTTAGACCGCGTTTCTCTTTTGGGACGCTACGAAGGAATGGGTATTTATGAATTAATCACCTTTAAAGATGATCTTGATAAATCTTTTAAAAAAATATACGGATACTACGAAACCGGCGTAAAATATTACTTTAATAAAAACTGGAAAGAAGCGATGAAATATTTTTCTGCTGTATTAAAGTACCGCCCAAATGACAATCCCGCAAAAATAATGAGAGAAAGATGTCTTTTCTATCAAAACAATCCGCCGTCAGAAGATTGGAACGGCGTTTTTTTCCAGTCTGTCAAGTAAAGAGGAGTTAACATGAACCGAATAAATAGGATTTTTTATTTTTTATTATTGGCAATGCTGCCGTTAGTTTTATCATGCGGATCGTTTAATAAAGACGATCAGGCCGAAACACGGGAAGCTTCTCCTTTAGAAACTGTCCGCGCCTTAGCGGCAGAAAACCGTCAATATGAAAACGCCCGTTCCAGAAGCACAACCGCTCATGCTCCGGAAATTAAAGCTATTCTCGATCGCGGCTACATAGTATTTGCAATGACTGCGGCGGATCAAAAGCCTTTCTTTTATAAACATGAACAAACAGGCGAGTTTATAGGGCTCGATGTAGAAATTGCGTACGCTATCGCAAATCGTTTAGGCGTTAAAGCGGAATTTAACCGCAATCCGCCGACTTTTGACGGCGTTGTAACGGCAGTAATTAATAAAGAAGCGGATGTGGCTCTCTCCAAATTGAGCCTTACAATCCGCAGAGCAGAATTGATTCGTTATACACAGCCTTATATTACTTTTAGGCAGGCTCTTTTAATTAACCGTCTTGAATACGCAAAATACGGCACAGAGAATCAGCTTCCGAATTTCTTAAGAAACTTTCAGGGAAACCTCGGAGTAATTGTTAATTCATCCTATCACAATTTTGCGCTTATAAATTTTCCCAGCGCAAATATAAAAACTTTTACTAATTGGGACGCGGCAGTTGACGCTCTTTTTACAGGAGAAGTGCTGGCTGTTTACCGTGACGAAGGAGAAGTGCTTATCGTCAACAACACAAGACAGGACGCTTCAATTTTATTAAAACCTGTCTTTATCGGCGACAGAAGAGACCAAATCGCAATGGCTGTTTCTTCTGACGCTCCTTTACTGCAGGATTGGCTCAATATTTTCCTTGATGATTATTTAATGCAGAATCATAAAGAGCTTACTCCCGGCAGAATTATCGAAAGGCACTTTGGAGGATTTTAATAATGAATAAATTAATTTTAAAACATCCGCTTACCATATTAAGCGGCGTAGCGATAGGCGTTTTAATCGGGCTTTTTAATAAACAAATATCTGCAATATTAAACATAGAAAACTTTGCGCAGGTTATTTCTTTTCCCGGAGATCTTTATCTTTTCTTTTTACAAATGACAGTAATTCCCATAATAATAAGCGCAATTGCTTCCAGCCTTGGTAAATTAATACGAAGTAAAAGCAGCGCCGGTTTTATTAAGCGCATGGTTATTGTTTTTGTTATCTTTATGACAATTTGCGCAATTACAGGAATGGCTCTTGGAATGTTCGGACAACCCGGTTCGGGATTAACCGAAAATACAAGAACATTATTAGGAAGACTTTTGTCTTCTTCTAATGCAGACGGCACAGGCGACATTATGGAAATTATGCTGAGTTCCGGACATGTGACAGAAGCAGAAAAGCGTCCCGGTATAAGCAATTTCTTTTCTAGTTTAGTTCATCCGAATATTTTTGAAGCTCTTTCGTTAGGCAGTATTATGGCTATTGTGTTCTTTTCTATTATTATAGGAGTCGCAATAGGATTCTTGCAGGAAGAATCCGCCTTGCTTTTAATTAACCTTTTATCCGCGATTTTTTATGCTTTTCAAAAATTAATAAGCTGGTCTTTATATCTGCTTCCTTTTGGATTAATTTGTCTTCTTGCCGGCCAGATAGCTGCTGTCGGGGTGCAGATTTTTGCCGCAATGTCAAAATTTATTATTTTATACGGCGCCGGCACATTAATTATTTTTGTAATTTGTACAGTTATTATTTGGATTCGTTCCGAGTTTACTAATCCTATAAAACTTATTTCTATGCTGTTTGAACCTATTCTTTTAGCTTTTGCTACGCGAAACTCAATGGCGACGCTGCCAAGCGCAATTAACTGTCTTGACAGAGGAATGAAATTCAATTCTACCGCTGTAAATCTTACTCTTCCGCTTGGTATGACGCTGGGGCGTTTTGGAAACATTTTTTATTTTGCGCTCGCTGTCTTCTTTATCGCGCAGATTTACGGAATGACATTAATGCCGATTCATTTTGTTTTAATTTTTGTCGGCGTAATATTCGCAGGAACCGCAACAGCGGGAGCGTCAGGAATTGTCACTCTATCCATGCTCAGTATTGTTCTTGATCCGTTAAACCTTCCGCTGGAAGCAGTATTGATAATTTTTATGGCAATTGATCCGATTATTGACCCATTTAGAACTTTCCTAATTGTATATGTAAATATGGCAGCCGCAACGCTTATCTCCAAACTGGAAAAAAAGCATGGCGGCGGCGCCGTTAACGACAATCAATTGATTGTTTTTATACAGGAAATCCACAACAAACCGCCGCTTATTAACAGGATAAACGGCTCTCTTGAAGGTGTAGAAATCGCCTTTATAAAAGAAATCGGAAAACGATGGAAGAGAAACGTTGTCTTTAAAGACGGCGCCACGATGAATCCTCACGAAAGAGAATGGATGAAAGAAAGAGCGGATATTATCGCGGGCGGAATCAACAAAGATTTAATTCCTATACCTCCTCCGGATTTTTATTTTTCTAACTCGTGGGTTACAGTGAATATCAACAAAGTTAAAACAAAACTGTACTTTTTACTGCCTCAGAGCAAACGCAGTTCGCAGGAAATTGATAAAATTATAAATGAGTTAAATACAGAAAACTTTTATAAATTTATCCTTGCATCAGCAAAGCTAAAGGAATATGTAGGGTATCAGAGTGAAAAGCAGGATTGAAAAAGATCCTCTTATCGGAATAATCGGCGGAGTGGGTCCATATGCAGGACTTGATTTTGTGCGCAAGATATTTGCAAACACAAAAGCGGTTAAAGATCAGGATCATATTAACTGTTTGCTTATTTCCTGCCCTTCCGTTATTCCGGATAGAACCGAATTTCTATTAAGCGGTAATGATGAAGCAAACGAAAATCCTGCGTTTGGTATGTTTGACAGCGCCCAATGCCTTTACAAGGCAGGAGTGCTGTACACTGCTGTAGCGTGCAACACTGCGCATTCAGAAAAGATTTTTTCTCCGTTTCTTGACATGGTAAAAGAAAAACTCCCGGGTTTGAAAGTTATAAATATGCTGGAAACATCCGCTTCTTATATTAAAGAGCTTTATCCAAAAATCAAAAAGGTCGGTCTTTTGGCAACCAAGGGAACATATAACAGCAAAGTTTATCATGAATATTTTAATAAAAAAGACGGCTTTGAATTAATCGAACCGGAAGAAAGCGGCAGAGAAAGAGTGCATGACGCAATTTATTCAGAAGATTACGGCATAAAAGCAAACTCAATTGATATTAAACAAAAGGCGCGGGATTTACTCGATAATGAAATCAATGCTTTAATAAGCCGGGGCGCAGAGGCAGTAATTTTGGGCTGTACGGAATTACCTCTTGCTGTAACGCCGCAAAATTATAACATACTTATAATAGACCCGGGATTAATAACAGTACGCAAACTTATTTTGTTATCATACCCTGATAAATTATTAATAGAATAATTTTAGAGAACTTTTTCTTTTACTTCCCGCATTTTTTCGTCTTTGCAGACTTCGCACCTAAACTGCGGATTCTTGTCCTGTATACGGTTATATCCAAGCCATTCAGCTATACGGTAACCTCTGCCCTGTTTACCGCAGGTATAACATACAGTGTCATCGTTAATCTCCCACAGCGGATTCTTGGAAAGTGTCCGGAAAATAAACCTGTCCACCCAAAAGAAAATAAGCCCGCCTATTAAGTTGGCAATAACCGTCGCAAGGATTGTAGGCATGTTTGCCAGCAGAATTAATACTATTGCTAAAATAGGCGTACTTAACTGCCAGCGAACCAAATAAAATAAATATTTCTTAATCATAGTTTTTCCTTTTTTATATTATTCTTTATTTCTTTATAACGAAAACAGTCCATTAAGTGGTCGTTTACTATTCCTGTAGCCTGTAAATGAGAATACATTATAGTTCCGCCTAAAAATCTAAACCCTCTTTTTTTTAGATCTTTTGATACTTTATCAGACAGATCTGTCGATGCTGGTATTTCGCTGAGTTTTTTCCATTTACCGGTAACTTGTTTTCCTTTTGTAAAAGACCAAATGTAATTAGAAAAACTGCCAAACTCTTTTTGCACTTCTAAAAAACGCTGCGCATTATTTATAGACGCTTCTATTTTAAGCCTGTTGCGTACAATTCCCGCATCGGCTAAAAGTTTTTTCTTTTTTGCTTCTGTATATCGGGCTACTTTGTTTGGATCAAAATTATCATAAGCTTTTCTGTAATTCTCTCTCTTGTTTAAAATGGTTATCCAGCTCAACCCAGCCTGAGCGGATTCCAGCACCAAAAATTCAAAATGTTTTTTATCGTCATATACAGGCACTCCCCATTCGGTATCGTGATATTTCATATAAATTTCTGAACCTAAACACCACTCGCAGCGTTTCATGCTTGCTTCTCCTTGTGTATTCTATATTACCATGATAATGTATTATACCATACAAATAACATAAAATGAGGCGGAATTATGGAAGCAAAAGCTTCGACACGCCGCAAATTGCATTTGTCATTTCATTTTGAACGTCAGCGGCTGAACGAACTATTTATGCAGGCAATCAAATATCCGCTGGTTCTTATATGTGCAGGGGCAGGTTACGGCAAGACCACTGCGGTTCATGACTTTGTTCATGAATATCAGGCTGCTACAGTATGGATTCAATTAT
>WQXI01000023.1 GCA_009784935.1 Treponema sp. | reverse complement strand
TTATTCCTTCTGATTTAAATGTGTAAACTATTTTATGTGTATATTCCTTAATTATTTTTTCAATTACTTCTGAAAAGAAACATAAAACACATTTTTCTGATATACCATCTATGGGCTGAACTAAATTTGAAGGTCTTATGAATGCATTTTTGTCCTCATCAAATTCCAGTATTGGAAACTCATTTTGTAACATATGTTATATCCTTAATAATTTTCATTATTCTATATTATACATGTTTTTAACATTTGGCAATGAGCATTTTTGCTTATTTAATATTTTATTAAATATCCCTTCTCAACAGCCTTATCCAATAATTTTAATGCAAATTCCCAGATTTCCTTTGAGCCATTTTTTATATGTTCATTGTTTTTGATAACCATATCAAATGTTATATTATGTTTTTTCCAAGTATATCCTTCGGTAATATAATTTTGCAGCATTGGTTCTAATCTATCAAAAACTGCTGCGAATTTTGCTTCATTTGTTTCTCTTTCTTCAAATTCATTCCATATATTAATAAAATATTCTTTTTGGTCATTTTCCAGTAATCCAAATATCCTTTCTGCCGCTTCTTTTTCTTTGTTTTGCTCATTTCCTCTTTCGGAAGAATATAAAAATGTGTCACCTGCATCTATTTCTACAATATCATGTATTAATAACATTATAATTACTTTCTCAATATTTACAGAAAAATTGGAATATTCTTGTAACAACAAGGCCATAATACATATTGTCCAAGAATGTTCTGCATCATTTTCAAATCGATTTCCGTCAAATAATTTTGTTTTTCTAAAAATATTTTTAACTTTATCAATTTCAATAATAAACTCAAGTTGTTTTTCCAGTCTATGATTAATATTTAATTCTAACTTTTTCATAAATACTTCCCATTCTATTTTAAAATATATCTCATTATATTTGATGTTGTAACAAAACTTTCTTTTTTATAAAAGTTTTTACCTATTTCGTTGTTTTCCAGAACCATTAATTCCAAGTAATCATGTTTTCGTTCTATTGACCATTCTTTGGCCTCTTCTATTAATAGTTTACCTATTCCATTTTTTCTATATTCAGGTTTAATATAAATCGATTATTCGTGTAAATCTATGTTGAACAACACAAGGAAAAGGGTCTGTTTTATCTTCTTCAAGATGAATAAATCCTACAATATCATTATTAATTTCAGAAACGAAAATATCACCTGTTGTCCCTTCTATTACACTTTGAGGATAATCTCCTTTTTCTTCTGCTTCAGCGTTTAAAAAAGGTTCTTGTAAACTATTATATTTAAAGAATTCTTCATAAAGACGAGAAAGAGACAATATATCATTTTTATCTGCTAATCGTATTATTAATCCATTTTTATTTTCCATATATCGATCTCCATTTGAATTCAGTTTCACTTACATTATCTTACATAAAATAGTATATCATTTCAAATATTTTTAAAACTTTTTCTAAATTACCTCTTGACATTTACTACACAAATATGTAGTATTAATGTATGGCGGAAATATTAATCGGTACAAGCGGGTACTCTTATAACGAATGGGTCGGGTGCGTGTATCCCGAGGGTACAAAACAGAAGGACTTTTTGGGCTGTTATTCGGAGCTCTTCCCTGCTGTAGAGCTTAATTTCTCTTATTACAAAATGCCCGAGGCCAAAAATCTGTCTCAAATGCTGATAGATGGGGGCGAAAAACTTACTTTTGCCATTAAAGCCCATAAAACTTTGACCCACGAGATAAATCCCTCGCTGTGGCAGAACGAAGCCAATACCTACCTTAAGGCTATAGAACCTATGCTTAAAGCGGGACGGCTGGAAGCTGTCTTGTTTCAGTTTCCCTATTCCTTCCATTATACCGATGATAACAGGCGGTATTTGGACAGTCTTTTAAAATACTTTAAGGATGTGCCGTTAGCTGTCGAGTTTAGAACTGCGGACTGGTGTATTACCAAAGTTATCGAAGGAATGAAAAACAGGGAAGTTCCGTTGGTGTCGGTAGATCTGCCCGAATTGCCAAAACTGCCGCCTACTATGGATGTTGTTACTGCTCCGCTTGCGTATATCCGTATGCACGGCCGTAACAAAGAAGCGTGGTGGGGAAAGGATGATCATGCACGATATGACTATCTCTATTCTGATAATGAAATTGAAGCGTTAGCAGCACGGATAAAACGTATTTGTCAACAAGCCCGGCGGATACTTGTGTTTTTTAATAATCACCCTTTTGGTAAAGCGGTTCGCAATGCACAAACGCTGGAAAAGTTATTAAGGATTATAAATGAAAGAAAGGACAATCACACACCTTAATATAATTGGTTTTAAAGCTGCGGTTGCAGAAGTTAAAGACATCAGTTTGCGCGGCAGACCCTTTGTAATTGCAGGCGCAACAGGCGGACGGAACGTAACGCTTGATTGTTCACCGGAAGCAATCAAACAGGGCATTACTCCGGGAATGACGCTTACGGCTGCCCAAAAGCGCATCAGCGATTTGATTATTCTATCTCCTGATATTCCCGCTTACGAACTAATGAATACCGAGCTTGAAAAGATTGCCGAGCGTTATGCGCCATTATGGGAAAATGACAGAGCCGGTAATTTATATCTTGATATTACAGGTACAAAAAATATTTTTGGCTCCCCTATGGATTGTTCAAGCCGTATATTAAACACAATTCTTGACCAGGTTGGGATAAAACCAGCCGCCGCGGTTGCCTGCAATAAACTGGTTTCTAAAGTTGCTACAAGAGCAATCAGACCAATGGGGCTTATACAGGTGCAGGCAGAAACAGAAGCTGAATTTTTACAACATCAGGCTGTACGGCTGCTGCCGGGCATGGGAGCAAAACTCCAAAAAACTGCGGCGG
Organism: Treponema sp.; assembly: GCA_009784935.1. Lineage (GTDB taxonomy): Bacteria > Spirochaetota > Spirochaetia > Treponematales > Breznakiellaceae > WQXQ01. The sequence goes on along the minus strand of WQXI01000023.1, from coordinate 33,362 downwards.
TTGTTGGCATTCGGGAGATTGGGGAAATAGCCAATCTGTCTGCCGGCGAGGCTTTGTCTTTGTTTGGTAAAAATGGCGGCGCTTTGCGGGAAATGGCACTGGGAATCGATAACTCTCCTGTAATCGATCGAAGCGGAAAACAAAAAATAACTCAACAGGCTGATTTTAACGAAGATGTGATAGACGAAATTGCGATTAGAGGAGCAATTGAAGGGCTTGCGGGGTTTGGCGGTTTTGAAATGCGGCGTAATAAATTGGGAGCGGCTTTAATTCGTTTGGTTGTTTTTTATGCCGATGGCATGACTGCAGAAGGACAGGAAAAACGATCTCCTTCCGCAGGTATGAAGCCTTTTGTTTTGGATCGTGATATTACCGAAGCCGCATATAAAATTTTAAAAAAAACTGCGGTTAGGAGAATCAGGATTAGATCGATAGGTTTGTCTCTTGAAGAATTTATACCGCTTGATTATGCACCTGAATTATTCGAACCGGAAACGGAAATTAAAAACAGGCAGATACAGGAAGCAGTAGACAAAATTCAAAATCGCTTTGGTATGGGAAAAATTACGCGAGGCCTTGTATTTACTGCTTCGAATTTGGGAAACGGGAAACGACTTATAACAGCGGGAGGCAGTAATTGAATATTCGCCTTGGACCAGTTTCTGCCTACTCACTTTTGTATGGAGTACATAAGCCGGAAAAATTGATAGAAAAGTTAGCTTCGTTTGATTGTAAAATAATTTCGATTTGTGATTTAAACAATTTATATGGAATCCATTCAAGTTTAGAAGCGGCAAAGGAAAATAATATCCGTCCGATTATCGGAGCTTGTTTGACTATCGGAGACAGCGCTAATGCTGCAGTTTATTGTTTTGCCGAAAATAGACAGGGTTATTGCCGATTGTGCGAAATAATTACAGAACGCAATAAAGATAAAGAGCGGTTTAACCCTATACAACTTTTAATTGAACAATCATCTGGGCTTGTTTTTGTTTCTTCTGATACGCAAATTCTGGAAAACCTTAATTGTAAAGTTAAACGGTTATATGCTTCGATTACTCCAACTGATTGCAGAGCTGTAGACATAAGCCGCAAGCTTAATATACCGCTTGCTTTTATAGACGATTCTTTAATGCTAGAAAAAGACGATTATTCTGTTCACAAAGTGTTATGCGCAATTCGACTGTTAAAAACTACGGGTAATTTGGAAAAAGACGATACTGCAAATGCCGGCAGGATTTTAAAATCTTCCAAAGACTTGCACCGCTATTTAATTTCCTGGCCCGAAGCAATTAAAGGTACAAACGAAATTGCGGCTCTTTGCACTTATAATAATTTATTTGACGGCTGGATTTTTCCCGAATATCACACTGACGGACAAAATATCGAAGATATTAGTGTAGCTGATGAATTAAAAAAGCGGGTTTACGAAGGAAACTCTTTGCGATACGGAGAACTTGCCGACAGGGAAATTGGCCGTATAGATTATGAGTTGAGTATAATAAATAAAAAAGGTTTTGCGCCGTATTTTCTGGTAATTGATGACATTGTTAAAATGGCGTCACGAACTTGCGGCCGCGGCTCTGGAGCAGCATCGATAGTTTCTTATGGACTTGGAATTACCAACGTTGATCCTTTACGGCACGATTTATATTTTGAAAGATTTTTAAATCCTTCTCGTCCAGATCCCCCTGATATTGATATTGATTTTGCCTGGGACGAAAGAGACGAATTAATAAAAGCTGTAATAGAAAAGTTTGGCGCTGATTATTGCGCAAGAGTCGCAAACCATAATATGTTCCGGTACAGATCTGCGTTACGGGAAACTGCCAAGACTTACGGCTTTGGAGACGCAGAAATTACACAGATAGAAAGACGGCTTTTTCAAATGGGAGACAAATCTTTGTTTCAGGAGCCGTGCTATCCGCAGGATAGCTTATGGCAGGAAATTTTTTCTATTGCAAAAAGAATAGAGGGTTTACCTCGTGTAATAAGTATGCACTGCGGCGGTGTTGTTATTACACCAGAACCGATACGCCGTTATGTGCCAATTGAAAAATCGGCAGAGGGATATCCGCTTATGGCGTGGGAAAAGGAAGGTTCAGAAGCTGCAGGATTTGTAAAGATTGATTTACTCGGTAACCGGAGTTTGGCGGTGATAAGAGACGTTATCGCAAATATCGAAGAACAGGGAATAACGATTGATCAGCATACATGGAAACCTGTTGATGATAAACCTACAATCGAAGCATTGGCGTGCGGCGACAGTATCGGGGTATTTTATATCGAAAGCCCTGCAATGCGGCAGCTGCAGAAAAAAACCAATAGAGGAGATTTTGATCATATCGTAATACATTCTTCTATAATAAGACCTGCCGCAAATAAGTTTATAAACGAATATGTACGAAGGTTAAAAGGCGGTAAATGGAAACCATTACACCCCAGACTCGAAAATATATTAAACGAAAGTTATGGCATTTTGTGTTATCAGGAGGATGTATCAAAGACGGCTGTTGCCCTGGCAGGCTTTAATGAAACTGACGCAGATAAATTACGAAAAGTTATTGCGAAGAAAATGGGCGGCACAAAATTGGCAGTTTATAAAGACCAGTTTTTTGAAGGCTGCAGAAAAAATAATGTAAACGAAGAAACATTAACTAAAATTTGGGAAATGATGTTATCGTTTGACGGTTATTCTTTCTGCAAACCTCATTCGGCTTCTTATGCCATGGTTTCTTTTCAATCGGCATATTTGCGTGTTCATTATCCTGCAGCATTTATCGCAGCTGTGCTTTCCAATCAGGGAGGATTTTACCGTCCTCATGCGTATATTGCAGAAGCGCGCCGCATGCGTCTTTTTACCGAGGGCCCGGATGTTAATTTATCTCATTGGCATTATTACGGCAAGGATGATGTATTAGTTATCGGACTTATGGCGATTAAAGGTTTATCAGTTTCGGGAGCAAATGCAATTTTAGAAGACAGGAAAAAAAACGGCGTATATAAAAACATAAACGACTTCTCACGCAGAATTAAACTCGGTCGTGATGACATAATCGCTCTTTGCCCTGCCGGTGTTTTTGACAGTATCGCAGAGGGTCTATCAAGACCTATGCAAGCAAGGAAACTTTTAGCCGCTAACAATAGCAATGTAAAAAAAGAACAATCGGATTTATTTACTTCCGACACAACGCCTGTCTATAACATATCTTCTAAAAAAGCGCCTATCACGGAAAGCGATCAATTGAGTGATCTATGGGAAGAATATAATGCTATGGGATTTTTAAGAAACTTACACCCATTGGCTCTTTGGAGAGACGATGTACTTGCTGTTAAAAGCAGAGTTAAAGCTATTCATATTAAAGATTACATTGGACAAAATGTAAAAATGATCGGCTGGCAGGTTACCCAAAAAGATGTTTGGACAAAAGACGGGTTAACAATGTGCTTTTTAAGCCTCGAAGATGAAACAGCTTTATACGAAACTGTTGTGTTTCCGGATGTGTATGAAAAATACCATAAACTTCTTTTTGATCAGCAGCCGCTATTAGTTTACGGCAAGGTCGTTAATGACGAGGGAGCCATTTCTCTTGAAGTGCAAATAATCAATTATGTTCATTCTTTATTTAACAATTAATGTTATAATTAATAATCAAACTGAAGGAGTAAAGTATGCTTTTACACCATATGATGGATCATCAAATGATGGAACATCATAAAGAATCCATAAAAAACATGACTAAACATTACCGTGAAAATACAGAAATAAAAGCGCTGTTTTTAATTGGTTCTGTTGCCACGGGAACTGCGCGTCCCAATTCTGATATAGACGGGGTTGCAATCGTATCACAAGAATACCACGACCACAAAAAAAACAATGAGGGACTGGAAGAAGTCTACTACGGCAAATGCACTTATGACGGCGGTTACTTTAATATTCATTACATGACATATAAAGATTTAATAAATATTGAAAAAAGCGGTTCGGAGCCTATGCGTAATATGTTTTCCTGCGCTGTTACGCTTTTTTGTGATGACCCAATCTATGAAGAATTAGCAAAAAAAATCCCTGTGTTTCAAAAACAAAACGCTTTATCCAAACAATTTAAATTTTACTGTACTTTAAAAATGTATTTCGGTTATTTTTGGACAGCCTGTAAACCCGAAGGATTTTTCCGCCACCACGTAGCTGACGGGATAATTTACAATCTTTACCGCTTAATTTTAATAGAAAACGAGATTCTTTTTCCTTCTATGCGAAAAATCGAAGAATATGTGAAGCTTGCTCCAAACAAACCAGAAAATATAATCGAAAAATGTAATAAATTAATGCAAACTTTATCGGACGAAGACTGCAAAGCGATTGTAGACAGCTACGAAGCATGGACTTCCTATGATTATCCTAGGGATGACAATATTATTATGAACAACTTTGCAGACCCCTGGGAGTGGGTGTAAACAAGCTGCAATTGTCAGCTTACCGCCTTACACTCACGCCTTTACTATCCAAAAACTTTTTTATCTCTGTCACTGTTGTTTTATCAAAGTGTAAGAGCGACGCGACAAGAGCCGCGTCTGCGTCTGTGTTTAATAAAACTTCTGCTATTTGTTCGAGTGTTCCCGCACCGCCGGATGCAATCACCGGCACAGATACCGCACTTGCGATTTTGCGGGTGAGTTCTAAATCATAACCGGTGTAGGTTCCGTCAGCGTCAATTGAGTTAACCATTATTTCTCCGGCTCCGAGCTCTACGGCTTTAACTGCCCATTCGATGGCATCGATTCCAGAGTCTTCTTTGCCGCCTTTAGAAAAAGCGTTCCAGCGCGGAGAGCCGTTCACATCTGCAACTTTTTTTGCGTCAATTGCGAGCATTACAGATTTACTTCCAAAGGCGTCTGCTAGTTCGCGTAACAGTTCCGGCCGCGCAATCGCAGACGAACAAACCGAAACTTTAGAAACACCTGCTTCTATTACGGCTCTAGCGTCATCTACAGTGCGAATTCCGCCGCCAACACAAAATGGTACAGAAACTTCTTTTGCAACTTTTCTTACAACTTCTATTAATGTCGCGCGGCTTTTAACAGAAGCGCCGATATCCAAAAACGCAAGTTCATCCGCGCCGTCGGCGCAATATTTTTTTGCAAGCTCTACAGGATCTCCGACTTCTTTTATACCTTCGAACTTAACGCCTTTAACGACTTTGCCGTCATCAACATCCAAACACGGAATAATTCTTTTCATTTTTTTCTCCAAAAGAAAGATTCTAACCACAGAGGGCACGGAGTAACACGGAGTTGCGATACGACATCTTTTCTTTTTCTCCGTGAAACTCTGTGACCTCCGTGGTAATTATTTATTATATTAATACACCTTTTGTCGAGGGTATTGCATGCTGTGCGCGTAAATCTATCTCGCAGGCGGTGCGTAATGCTCTTGCCGCCGCTTTAAAAAGCGCCTCAACTTTATGATGATCGCTTCTGCCGCGGAGAACCTCTAAATGCAGATTACATCCGGCGGCGGAGACAAAACCCTGCCAAAAATCTTCGGTCACATCAGTCTGAAACTTTTGTTCGGTTCCGTCTTGTAAAACAGAAATAATCGGCGCTGCCGAAAGCTGTCCGTCAAAAAACAAAAACGGTCTCCCGCTAAAATCAACTGCAGCTCTTGCAAGGCATTCATCCATTGGGAAGGCGCAGCTTCCGTTTCGCCTGATACCGCGTTTTTCACCAAGCGCTTTTGCAAAACATTGCCCTAAAACAATTCCTGTGTCTTCTATAAGATGGTGCTGATCAACTTCGAGGTCGCCTTTTGCGCGCACTTCGATATCAAACAAACCATGACGCGCAAATGTATTTAACATGTGAGACATGAACCCAATAGGATATTGAACATCCGCTTCACCAGCGCCGTCAATATTTAATTTAATATATATTTCAGTTTCTTTTGTCTTTCTTTCTATTTCTGCAGTTCGGCTCATCCTCTCTCCCTCCCATTCAGCTATTGCATTACTTTTCGCAAATCATATTCCACGATATCAAGAGCGCCGAGTTTTTTAAGTTTTGGAATAATTTCGACAACTTCATGTTTTTTAACGGCGATTTTAACCGCATAACCCGCATCACCGTAAAGCGGAGCGACAGTTGGGCTTCTCATAGCAGGAAGACTCGCCAAGGATTCAAATTGTTCTTTTGGGATATTCATTTCGAGCATTACGCGATCACGTCCGTCTAAAACAGCGCGGAACAGCATAGCAAGTTCTTCTATGCGCCCCTTTTTTTCTGTATTAGAAATAGCAGAACGAGAAGCAACAAAACGGGTAGATGATTCCAGCAAAGTGCCGATTATCTTTAAACCGTTATCTTTGAGCGTCTGACCGGAAGAAGTATTATCGATGATCATATCGGCATCATCCGGCGGAAAAACTTCTGTCGCGCCGTAAGTGCGGAGGATCCGGTATTGATAACCTGATGCTTTTAGCCAGCTTTCGGCAATATTTACATATTCAGTGGCAACTACTAGTTTTTTGGATTTTAATTTTGCCTCATCGTAATCCTGCGGAACTGCAGCAACAATGCGCACTTTATCAAAACCAAGATCGAGTATTTCTTCGACATCTGCGCCGCTCTCTTTTATCCAGTCTATGCCGGTAAAACCTGCGTCGTGGCTTCCAAGTTCCAAAAGTTCGCCTACGTTTTGAGGCTTCATAATTTTCGCATCAAGCCACGAAGCTCCCATTACAGGACGGTAAGTTCTGTCCGCCAGAGAAATTGGAAACCCTGCCTCAGAAAAAAGACGGCTTACATTATCATAAATTCTTCCCTTGGGAATTAATATTTTTAGCTTTTCCATATGATCATAATAAAAGAAATCATTAAAAATGTTAAGGCTTTATCACAACAAAACCGGCAGCGCCTATGCTGTAATCTTCCTGTTCTTCCCATGAGGCAAACAGGCTATTGCCTACCCTGCCGATACCTGTATAGAAAAACCCTGCCGGCAGCGGCGGCAGCAGCGAAGCGTCTAATACCTGCTGTCTGGGCAGTGAATTAAAAAACACATCAACGGGTATTTCTTCGCCAGCGCCCGAAAGATCCGCAGAACGGAACATACGAACCACAGGCGTGCCGCCTCTTCTTCTTGCCGCTCTATAGAACATTAAGCCGTTTTCGCCCGCGCGAAGTACGTCTATATTCCAGCCTTCATCTTCCGGAAAATCTTTAAGAGCTGGAATTGAAACAGGAAAAACCGCATTTGAATTCATATTGAAGGATAATGTTCTGGGACTGGGAGGCGAGATGTTAGAATTTAAGAAACGTTCGTCAAGGTAAAGAACAGCAATTGGCCTTTCGTTATAAAAAATAAAACTGCCGACTGTATACTGCCGCCAGTGATCTCCTCCGGAAAAATGATAAAGCGCAATACCTCTTTCTCTGCCGCTGAATGGGCTGAGTCTTAAAAAGCCGTCACGGTTTACTGCCATTTCTACTCCATCGCTTGTTTCATTTAAAAAACGGATATGGAGCGCATAAGGCCATGGTACAAACGCATATATGCCTTCGGCGTCTTCTATTGTTTCGATATGAACGGGACCGTTTTCTGTAAGTTTAAACCAAAGCGGATGTTCCCCTGTTTGAAGAATTGCAGTTGGATATGCTCCCGACCATGTAATAAGCCCAGAGCCGCTTTCTGTAACAACACGAGTACAAGCCCCAAACATAAACAAGAACATTGAAAAGCTTATAAGAATTTTAAACAATGAACCATCACGAACCATCACGAACAAAGAGAAAATGCGGGAGCACAAGTTCGTGTGGTTTGTGGTAAAAAATAGCTTTTTAATTTAAATCCTCTTTAAATGTAATTTTTTTATTTTCTGCCTCTCCGTCAATTACTGCGACTTTCCCGCAAAATCTGCCCCAAATCTCCGCGTCATCGGTAAACTCAGTATTTTTTACTTTGGCAGCTTTTTTATGCGCATTATAAATTTGAGGAAACTTAAAAGCCTGCGGTGTCTGCGCGGCGCCGATACTAACCCGTTTTAAATGCCTTTTAATAAAACCATTACTACCGATTTCTTTCGGCGTTTCTGTTACAGGCATAACAGGAACAACAGCGCCGTTTTTTTGAACAGCTTCGATTATTTTAGAAGTAAGGGGAGCGCTTATATATGGTCTTGCGCCGTCATGAATCAACGCATAATTAATTTTTGCTGCCTGAGAATCAAGCGACATTAAAAATGAAAGCGCGTTAAACACAGAAGCACTGCGAGAACTTCCTCCGCTTACAAAAAAGATTTTTGGGTCGTCAGAAGCAAGGAACTTCTGCGGCAGAGCGCCGCGCGCGTCAGCCTCTGTGTCTTTATTAACAGCAATTACAATTGTTTTTATAGATTTAACCGAAGCAAAAACGCGGACAGAAGAGCCGAGAACTGTATCTCCGTTTTTTAATTTTTGATACTCTTTTTTTACTCCGCCCATCCGCGAAGAAGAACCGGCGGCGCAGATAACAACAGCAATATTTAAACCGGCATTCACTACTCAAGTTCCAAACGGGAAAAAATCATGTTTTCTACATCATCCCTGGATTTTTTGAGAGAAATTGACATTTCATCTTCCAGCAGTTTAAGCGCAGAGTCGTAGAGTTTTCTTTCCAGAATGGGCAGTTCTTTAACCTTGCTTCTGTGATAAAGAGAGCGCACAATACTTGCAATATCCCTAATGCTTCCTTTTTTAAGAAGTTCAAGATTCATCTGATAACGCATTTTCCAGTCCGAAGGAATCGGATCATAATCTTCGCTTATAAGTTCTAGAGCCTTCATCGCTTCGTCTCTGGAAACTGTCGGACGTATGCCAAGCTCTATTGCCTTGTCAACCGGAACCATAATTGTCATATCGGTAACTTCGATATAAATGACATAATAGGGAATCTTGGAATCTTTAAACTTTTTTTGGATGATGGATTTTATAACCCCGACACCCTGACTTGGATATACTACTTTTTGGTCAACCAGAAAAGACTTTGATTTGCTCATTAAATCAATACTATCATAAAGAAAAAAAACAGTCTATATTAAATAATGGCAGAAATACGCAGGCTCGAAGCCGAAGATTTACTTCAGCTTAATAAAATACATACGGTTGTATATAACCGCCGCATAGATTACTCAAAGGAAGAAAACCAAAAAATCGATCCTTTGGGACATCCTGCCGATTGGGCAATAGGCGTTTTTGACGGCAAAACACTCCTCGCCGGAATGTTCGAGATAGATTATCTCATGCGTTTTGACGGACACAGCGTTAAAATGTCAGGAATAAGCGGCGTAGGAACATTACCGCAGGCGCGAAAAAGCGGATATGTTCGGCGTATCTTCGAAAAAATTCTGCCGGAGGCTTATGAAAAAGGCTTTGTTTTTTCTAATTTGACTCCATTTAACCACGATTTTTACCGCAAGTTTGGATACGAAGTTGCCTGCGCAAGAAAAAATATTAGTATTTCAACAGGGGACATGTCTGATATCAGGCAAAACGGAGAGTTTGTAAATATTCTTGCAAATGATGATACTTCTATGCTTGCGCAAATTCACAGCGCCTATATTGCAGATATTAACCACGGGATACACAGGGACTACTGGCCGGAAAACCGCGCATGGAAATCATTTACAAGAGAAGACCCGTACACTACAGGGATCCATTTATATGTATGGAAAGACGAAGAAGGAACGCCGCGCAGTTATATAAAGTATCAGGATGTAACCGAAGACGGCGATCATAACATAAACGTATTAGAACTTGCATTCACCTGTAAAAAGGGACTTTACGGCGCGCTTAGTATAGTAGGCGGACTTAGCGCTCAATTTGAAAACTTTAAATGGCTTGCTCCTGTATTTATCGATCCTTATGATTTTATCGGCGACGCTTGGTCTATAGAAACCGAAATAAAACCCAGAGATATGACAAGAGTTGTAAATGTAAAAACCGCTCTGGAATTAATGCGCCGTCCTGCCGGTAAAAAAGAAGGCGAATATGTAATCGAGGTCAAAGACGAAAGCCTGCCTGTGAACAGCGGAAAATATCTTGTTCAATTTGGAGCTGACGGAACAAAAGTCAGCGCGGCTTCGAAAAATCCTGATATATCATGCGATATACTTACATTGAGCCAGCTTATTACAGGATACAGATCACTGGAAAACGCTCTTTATTCAAGGAATGAAGGGCTGGAAGTTCACAGTAATATAGAAACTCTAAAACAAGTTTTTACTTTGCGTCATCAGCATGTAACAGAATATTTTTAAATTTGATTTATATAAAATTTAAGCTGTTAAAAATTATACAGACGCTCCAGCATAGCTTTTAATTTAACGCCGTACTGTCTGTCGGCAGCCCAAGTTCCTGCCAGACCTTCGTAAGTGGGAGCGATACCTCTGCGCACAAATCTAAAGCGCGGATTTACAAGTTCACCGTTGAGCGGCGCTTCGCTGCCGTATGCTTTTAAATGCTGTATCTGGGCGCGTACGCCTATACGCGCGCTGGGAAACGAAAGCCCGGGCTCGCCGCCGCCGATTGCGCCCAGACCTGCAAAATTATTTTGTTCAGGTTTAACGTCTCCGCCGAATTTTAAATAACCTGTTTCGAGGCACATTTGTACAAAGGCGATGTCATGATTTACTCCTTCGAACGCGGCTTCTTCTATATAAAGCCTTGCCATCATCAGCGCATTAGCTGCGTTTACTGCGGGGTTATTCTGCCTAAGAAAGCCAGCCATTTTATCAGCGCTTATTTTCCCCTGCCCCATTATATATAGAGGAGGTTCAAGTTTTTCTCCGCCGGTTTGAATAAATCCAACGCAGGAAATGAGCATGGATACGGATAATACAAAAATCGAAACTAAAACTGGAAATTGTTTGTTATTCATACAGTAATTTTCGGCAATATCATAAATTTAATCAATTTTTTTGGGTTTTATGCGAATTTTTTAAAGCGCCGCGCACGCCCGCGCCATATACATGTATGGAAAAAAATAAAAAAACAAAAATCAGGCCTGGTAATGTATTTACTTGCATGCCGCCAAATGAGCGTCCGCGCGAAAAATTGCTGGAACGCGGACCGGCTTCTCTGTCTGACGGAGAACTATTGGCTGTCCTTTTAAACACAGGGATACAGGGAAAAAATGTAAAAGAGCTTGCATTGGATCTTTTGTCTCTATTGGATAAAAACAAGGACATTCCGTCAGTAAAAGAAATATCCGCGCTTGCGGGGGTCGGAGACTCAAAGGCATGCGCTGTAGCCGCAATGCTTGAGTTCGGCAGAAGGCGTTACGGTTCGTTCTCTGCGCGCATAAAACAGCCCGTCGATGTCTTTACGCTGGTGCGTCATTTTGCCGACCGCAAGCAGGAACGGTTTATAAGCCTTTCTTTAAACGGCGCGCATGAAGTTCTGGCAGTAAGAGTCGTTACAATCGGACTTGTAAACAAAACAATTGTTCATCCGAGAGAAGTATTTGCGGACATTATTCAGGATAGGGCTGCCGCCTTCTGCGTTGCGCATAACCATCCGTCAGGGCAGCTAAAAAGCTCGCCGGAAGACGACGAAATTACATGCAGACTTTTGTCAGCATCGCGTATTTTGGGGCTCCATTTTGTAGACCATATAATTTTTTCGGAGACAGGCTGGTGGAGCTATAAAGAAAACGGGAAGTTGAGGAATGAATAAATTAATGATAAGATACTAATATGAAAAAAGCGCAGGTTTGTTTCATTCTTTTAAGTTTTCTCCTCTTTCTCCCGGCGCCGCTTTTAGCCAGTCCGTCGTCTGTAATTACAGGAGAGACATTCATTGAGACTTTGGGAAGGGGACTGGAAATTGCGACAGAACCTAATGGAGTAAGGGTTTTTATAGATGGAGTAGAACGAGGACTCACTCCTTTTGTAAATAATGATCTGCTACCGGGTGATTATTCTATAAGACTCGTAAGAGAAAACTATGAAGAGCGCAGCTTCGAAGTTACCCTGCACAGCAACAGCCGTCTTTTTATGCTGATAGAAATGATAAGAATACAGGGAAATGCAAATGTAACTATACACAGAGAAGAAGGCGCTTCTTATGAAAGTACTTCCCAGGGAAGCAGCGCTGTACAGCTTCCGTTTGCACCCCAGCTTTTTTCGCGGTCTCTTGGTAGCGCGCCGATTCCGCTTTCTGATAATAAAACTACTATAAGATTATCTGCAGGGTTTCATACCTTTACAGCGCGCGCCTTTGGCTGGGAGGAAACAACTGTAACAGTTTTAATTTCTGAGACAGAGAATATCCAAGTGGATATTTATATGAAACCTGCGGCTTTTAAAATAGAAAACTTTACCCAGAGCCGAAGGCGTTTGAATCCGTATAATTCGGGGAATCTCGGCATTACAGAGTATAGATTCGAGGCAACAGCGCCGGGTTCGGGTATAATTACGATTACAAATAACAGCGGCTCTGCCGTTTATACAAAACAATTAGAAATAAATTCCCGTGTTCAGCAAATACAGTGGAACGGCAGAGACGCAGAAGGCAGTCCATTGCCGCAGGGAACATATACCGCAGTTATCGAGGCTCAAGGTTTGTCAATAAAACAGGAAACAGAAATAAATTATTCGTACAGTATTTTTGCACAGCCGCTGGAAAGCGGAACTGCGGGGCTTGTCTTTGCGCCTATGCCGCATGTTCTTCCAAAAGGAAGTTATCAATTTGACGCGGGAATTATTTACTGCTCTGCTTTAGAAGGCTTTCCGTTTAAGATAAATATGAGAATGTCATTCCTAGACAGGCTGGAATTAACGGCAAGTTTTAACATGTCCCCTAATATTCAAAACCAGACCGGCTGGGGAATAACAGGTTCTGCGATGTATAATTTTTACAGCGGCGCGGAAATCGGCGCAGGAGTCGGCGCAGGCGGCAGTTTACCTCTTGTTTTTTCCGCGGCTCTTTCGTATTCATGGTCAAGCAACAACGGCGAATATCCATTAAGCCCGGGACGCGGAGCCGGTTTTTATCTGCCGCTCTCATACGAAATAAAAAATTCTTTTTTTGAACAATTTTCGATTGTTTTGTGTCCTTCGCTTTATTTTAATTTTGGATCGATAGAAGATCTAACAAATAATTTAACCCCTGAGTTTCATATATCTGCAGGTATTTTTGTTTTAAATAACTGGTACAGCGCGGGATTAAGCGCTAGGTATGAACTTAATTTTAACGATGCTTCGCAGAATAGATTTCTTGCAGGCGCGCAGGCTGCGTTTTTTCCGCCGCCCTCTAATTTATTCTTTTCGCTGCAGGCAGGAATTCGAATCCACCATTCCCTTATTAAAGGATACGGCGGTGTCGGAATCGGGATAATTTATTAATAAATTCTCGTGAAATCTTCCCGTTAATTCATTACTTCTTCTCTGTCCGCTAATGTAACGCGCAAGACACTGGTCTGCCCGCCGCGGATGATCTCTACATTTACAACATCACCGGGTTTGCATGCTTCCAGTGACGCGTAAAGATCTGCCAGAGTATTTGTTTTTAATCCGTTTACAGATGTGATTATGTCTCCGCCAAGATAAATTACGCTTCTTCCGTATTGAACAGCTTCGGTACCCTGCCGTAAACCTGCTCTTTCTGCAAGACCGCCCCTGCGAGTGCGCGAAACAAGTAAGCCTGAGTTTACAGGCAGTCTGGCATAACGGACAAGACTCGGAAATATCTGCACTATAGTAGCGTCAATCCAGCCTCTGCGTACTTTACCATGAAGCATAATTTCGTTTACTACGCGCCTTACAGTATTTGCGGGAACAGCAAAACCAATACCGACAGAACCGCCTGACGGAGAATAGATCATTGTATTAACGCCGATCATTCTGCCCTGTGTATCCAAAAGCGGACCGCCGGAATTACCGGGATTAATAGAAGCGTCAGTCTGAATCATATCGCGTATGATTCTGTTTCTGGATGTCTGAATCGGACGTCCAAGACCTGATACAATCCCTACAGTTAAGGTACGTTCCAGCGCGAAAGGATTGCCGATAGCAAGAACTTTTTGCCCTACTCTTAAATTATCAGAATCGCCGTAATTAATTGTCTGTAAAACCATTCCGGCAGGAGGATTAAATTTTAATACAGCAAGATCGTTTTCCGGATCTACGCCTGTTACTTCACCTTCAAACTGAGAACCGTCGGCAAGATTTATAAAAACCCTGTGGGCATTTTGAATAACATGATGATTTGTAATAATATATCCGCGCGTATCAATAATGGAGCCGGAGCCGGAAGTGCCTTCCTGCGGAACAGGTTCCAAGAACCAGTTAATCGACATTATCTCTGTAGTGATATTTACAACAGCCGAGTTGAGCCTGTCATAAATAGCGATATTTTCTCTTTCGCTTTCTGAATACTGAACAAGATCAGAAGTATTTAAAATTCTATATTCTGACTGTAAAAGCACAAACTCATCGGTCTGTCCCGGTTCATTAAAAACAACAGCGCCGGAGCTGTCCCTTGGCTGCGGTTTTAACAAACCAAAACCAACAGCTAAAAGTAAAACAACACAAACACTTATCAAAACGAAAAATAAAACCTGAGCTCGGCTATATAATTTCATCAGGCAATTCCTCCACAGATACTTTCATTATAATCAAAATTCGCCGATAATAGAAGCAGATATGTCTAAATTTTTAGTTATTTTGTTTATTTTCTTTAATTCTACCTTTGCAATAAATCTCGTTTTCGGCAATGATCTGCCTGTTTCGAGGATTACTGACGACTCCCATTTAAGGCTCAGGCTGCGGGACACATGGATGCTCGAAACGCCTAACAGGGTGCTTTCTCAGCCTTCGAGAATAGAAACCCTTGGCACAGGGGAAAGGGTCAGGATCAGCACTATTGAGGGCAGGGAAGAATTTATGGTTCTTTTTTCCAGAGAACATAGGCGCGGTTCCGGTTCGTATCCAGGCTGGGCTCAGGGTTCATGGATGCTCACGCGGCGCAAGGATTCTGGCGCAGGCACACAGATTCAAATTTTCCTTAGAAGCGATCAAAATACAATTGTTCAATTTCGTCCCTTTGACAGAGATAAATGCCAAGTCGATGTAATTCTTTACGGAGGTTATATCGCGCGCGCTATCCCTGTGGCAGTTCCTTTTGAACGCCTATACACAATGCAGTTAAATGATATCCTGCGTCTTATCGAAGACAAGTTTCCAATCAGATATTTTGAACCGGATATAGCAAGCTACGCGGATACAAGAAACTTTATATCGCAGGTACGTCCGCGCCTCAGCGGTCTGCGTTTTGCCGATGACGGCGCAATTGACGAAAACGGAGCTTATGTTTTTATAGAAACATTACAGCCGCAAAATGCCGCAGCTGCCGGTCTTAATTGTTCGGGTTTTACAAAGTGGCTGATAGACGGAATCCTGCGCCCTGTAACAGGACGAAGACTGACAATCCCGCCGCTAAAAGCTCCGTTTGGACAAAGGGGATCTTCTCTGACTGCTAACTGGGAAAAAGAACGTGATGTATTTTTTGGGCTTGACTGGATTAGAAACCTTGCGGCAGAAGCAAACGGAACCCTGCGTTCGCCGGCTTACCGCGCGCTCCAGGAATTCGAAGTAAGAACTGATAATTTTTCTTCTGTATTAGTAAACAGAAACAGAACTTTTGTTACTAATTCATATCCCGGATTTTTAAATGAAGCCGGATACGGCGTAGAGGGACTTCATCCGCTGCTCTACACTCTCGCGATCGATGATCCTTTTAGTTTTTATCTCGCGGCAGTAAACAATGAGCGGGGAACTCCGCGCCTTAGAACATATTTTCATGTAGCCGCGCTGATTCCGTATTTTGACGCAAACGGTGATTTTAGAATTGTCGTTTTTGAAAGCGCCGCCGAAACTTCTTTTACAGCATTCCGCAATCGTTATCCCGGGCATTATGTCAATTTGGTAAGAATACCTGTTACTACCCGCTTTGATCCTTAGATTGAAGGCTAGCCAACGGCAGGAATAACAAGTTATACTTAATAATGCGAAGCAGCATTGAAGGTATAGCTTTTGACCTCGACGGAACTTTATACCCCAATTACCGCTTAAATATCAGGCTTATCCCATTTATATTAAAAGAATGGCGCCTCCTTGCCGCTTTCGGCGAAGCCAGAGTTATTATCCGAAAAGAACAAAAAAACGGCGCTCCTCCAAGGGGTGATTTTTATAATTATCAAGCCGAACTAACAGCAAAACTTATGTCCAAAAAACCGGATTTTGTAAAGGAAAAAATTGACCGTCTTATGTACAAAGGCTGGGAAGAGCTCTTTAAAAAAATAAAGCTGTTTAAAGGAGCTGCAGAAACTCTTGATACTTTTAAAAAGGCGGGACTTAAACTTGGGCTTTTATCGGATTTTCCGCCCGAAAAAAAACTGGAAAACCTGGGGCTTTTAAATTCAAAGGAAGGGGCAGTTTGGGACGCTGTTCTTTGCTCCGAACACTGCGGAGCGATAAAACCTCACCCGCAGTCGTTTACCACTCTTGCGTCATTGATGGGGCTTCCATGCGAAAAAATACTATACGTAGGCAACAGCCATTCTTATGACATTATTGGGGCAAACGGAGCCGGCATGAAAACTGCTCTGATAAGAAGCCCCCTGATTTTGGGCAGCGGCTGTAAAAAACCAAAACCTGATTTTTCTTTCCATAGCTATCGCCAATTACGGAGATTTATGGTAAATTAAAATTGCTAGAGTATTATCCGGGGAGGGAAATAATACTGATGGAATTTACAATAGGAAACCTAATAACGCTTGGCATTGTTGCGTGCGCGCTTATCCTTTACAGACTGGCTGATAAAAACAATCGTCCTCTGGAAAAGGTAAAAAAATACGCCGAAAAATGCAAGGAAGAAATTGCCGCTTACGCAGAAGAAAAGAGCATGGCGGTAAAGAATTTTGGCATTGATCTGGATGTGGAAAAAAAAGCCGCTTCCCAGTTAATGAAAAATATCCAAAAACTTACAGAAGAAGAACTTGCAAAAAAATCAGAATCCATATCACGTATAGAAGAACATATCCGCGCGTTCGAATCCTCGCTGGAAGAACTCTTTGGTATGACCGACAGGGTTCAGGAAAACTTAAACCGTATAAAAGACGAATCCGCATTTGTAGAAAATACAGGTAAGCGCGTAGGCGAAGCCAGAGAAAAATTTGAACAGGTCGAAAGAGCTCTGGAAGCCGCAGGCAGAAATCTTGCGGAAACCGAAGAACGCCTCGAAAAGAAAAACGCCGAAGCTATGGAAATTGCTGTACGTGATGTTCTGTCCTCAGCAAAGTCAACGCTGTCTGACTATGAAACAACAGCTCATGTAATAGAACGTAAAATAGAAGAACACAGGGAAGCGGTTTTTAAAATTGAACGTGAGAGGGAAGCTGTCCTTACGCGCGATATAGAACAGGTAAAAAAACTGTTAAAGGATGTTTTAGAAAACGCCGGAAAACGCGCGGACAAGATGGAAGACGCCGCTCTTGTTAAATTACGCGAACAGGCAATGGAAAGAGTTAACCAGATTAAATCTTTCTTTGAAGAAAAATTAAAAACTTCGCAGGATACGCTCAAAAATGAACAGTTTTCGATTAACGAAAAACTAAAAAATATTCACGACAAGTGGAATACAGAGATAACAGATATTAGCACAAGGCAAAAAAATTATCATCAGGAATGGCTTAAGGGAGCTGCAGAACTTGACAACCTTGCAAAAAAACAAAAAGAAGATATTGCCAATTCTCTTGCGCGCCAGCAGCATGATATTACAAGCTCCCTTACAAAAGAAAGAGATACTGTTAATGCCGCTCTTCTTCAGCAGCAGAACGACTGGAATCAAAATTTTCAGGAATTAAAAAAATCCGCCGAGAAACAACGCAAGGATCTTGATACAAGCCTTTCTATTTCCAAGCAGGAACTTAATAATGCAATAATGGAACTTAAAGCAAAATCACAGGCGGCGCTGAAGCAGCAGCATGACGAGCTTGATTCTGCGGTTAAAACACACCAGAAAGAAATCAGTTCCGGCATTGCAGAATTAAAAGAAAAATCCGGCGCGGCTGTCAAATTACAACAACAGGAAACTAACGATATAATTTCCAGACTTAATTCTTCATTGACAGAACTGCAGACACAGTCAAAGAGCCTGCAGAAACAGCAGAACGAAGAACTAACAGCTGTATTGCATGATTTAAGAGAAAAATCGAGCTCTGCTATTAAACAGCAAAACGACGAACTTGGCTTAACTCTTAAAGAAATAAAAGAAAAATCTAATATCACTGTCAGGCAGCAAAATGATGAACTTCAAGCCGCTTTAAAACAACAGCATGACGAACTTTCTTTTACACTTAAAGATATAAAAGAAAAATCTGATACTGCTGTTAAGCACCAGCAGAGCGAGCTCAGCTTTACTCTCAAAGATGTCAGAGAAAAATCTGAGGCCGCTGTCAGGCTGCAGCACGATGAACTTATTGCCGCTATTGCTGACATTAAAGAAAAATCGGACAGCGCGTTTAAGCATCAGCATGGCGAAATCGATTCCGCTATTGTCAACATAAAAGCAAAGTCAGACAGCGCGTTTAAACAGCAGCATGGAGAGATCGATTCCGCTATTGTCAATATAAAAGCAAAATCTGACGGAGCGTTTAAACAGCAATATGACATAATAAATGCCGCTATCATCGATATAAAAGCAAAGTCAGACGGCGCATTTAAACAGCAGTATGACGAAATTAATGCCGCTATTACAGATATTAAAACAAAATCAAATGCAGCTATAAAGCAACAGCACGGCGAACTCAGCGCCGCTCTTTTTGATATTAAAGAAAAATCAGGCTCCGCTGTTAAACAACAGCAAGACGAACTTTCTTTGGTATTAAAAGAATTAAAAGAAAAAACAGACGCCGCTGTAAACAGTCAGCATGACGATCTTGGCTCTGCGCTGGAAAAACAGATGGAAGACTGGAAACTTTTATGCAGGGAATCTGAACAAAAAATTATAACAGCAAACGAAAAACGCTTAGAAGAATACAACAAAAGCAATGCCGAAACTATCAAGCATTTAACCGACCTTCCTAAAGAAGCACAGCAGCTTGTCAAAGAACTCCGCACTTCCATGGATGATGCTGTAGCAAAAGTAAAAAATGAATTTGCAGCCTACGAAAAAGAATCAGGCGAAAGCATGGATAACGCGGCGTCTGCGTTTAATACACAGGCAATGGCTCTTCGTAAAGAACTGGAAGAAATGGATAAGGAGCTTAATAAAATCCGTCAGCAGGCATACGACAATGTGTCAGAAAAACTCACATCCTTCGAAAAAGATTTTACCGCAGAACTTGGCAAACGCGCATCAGAAGCAGGAAAACAAATTGCGCACTGGCAGGCAGGACTCGAAGAACGCCTTTCCAACAGCGGCGGTAAAATTACACATGACTGGAAACTCGCGGAAGAACGGATTACCGCAGATCACAAAAGGAATATAGCAAATCTCGGCGAGAGACTTTCGTCTGACCTTGAAAAATTAAGAACCGAAACATCAACATTCGAAGAAAGCATAAGAAAAGAAATTAACAATATCGACGAAACGCATTTGTCATTTGCAGAACAGGTTAAAAAAGACCTTTCTGTTATCCGCACTGCAGCCGAAAACGAAGTTAAAACTCAAGTCGGACAGTACCAGATAACAATACACGAAAACATGCGCGCAAAACAAAGGGAACTGGAACAAGAAATTGAAGGTATTTCTGAATATTCCAGAAACTCATACACAAACATGGAAGAAACTGCCCAGCATTCTAAACAAAACATGGACGAATGGCAGAGCCAGTATAACACAAGAATGCGCGAAATGGATGTATCTCTAGAAGACCTGCGCCGCAGAAGCAGAGAAACAGAAGCCGAAAACGACGAACGTATCGCTCATTTCCGCCAGAGCGTTGACGACATTCACAAAGAACTCGGCGTTCAGAAAAAAATATTTGATCAGACAGGCATACTCAAAAAAGACCTGGAAAAAAATATCGAAGAAATCAACGGTGATCTTGACCGCCTCGATCAGCGCAAGAATGAGATCGCTCAGTTAGAAGCAAAATTAGCAAGCGTAAGGCGACTGGAAGACGAAATTAATAATAAGATGACGCGCTTCCTTACAGAACAGCGCCGCATAGAGCAGATGGAAAAAGACTTTAACAATGCGATAAAGACTTCGCATTCTGTCAAAGAAAAACTCGAACAGGTTTCCGCTTCTGATGATATTCTTCAGGCTGTTCAAGTACAGATACGCAAGCTGGAAGATTCTATCAAGGAAACAGAACAAAAGTATCAGCGCGTAGAAAAGAAAAACGAAGTACTGGAACAAACAAACGACGGAATCGATCGTAACTTTCAGACGCTTCAAAAAACAGAAACCGCAATTAAGAATGCAGAAAAAATCATCACTGCTCTCTCAAGCCAGTTCGAAAGCCTTCGTTCTTCCATCGAAATCCTTGCGTCACAGCAGGAAAAAGCGACAAACGCAGTCGAAAAGATTTCTTCTCTTGATGAATCCATTTCGCATATCGAAAAAAGAATTGCTGATATGGATATTGCCCGTGAATGGCTCGCAAGAACCGAAACAGAACTTAAGGCGCTTGATAAAAATGCAAAAGCGAGTCTTCAGCTTGCCAAGGGAATTTACGGCAAAGGACAGCAGCCTGCAGGTCAGGGCGCTCCGGCTCCGCAAATCCGCGAGAATGTTTTAAGATTAAAAGGCCAAGGGTGGACAAATCAACAAATCTCCGAAGCATTAAAGTTATCAATCGGCGAAGTTGAGCTGACGCTGGAGATTGCTTCGAGAGGTTAATTTGACTCAAAGCTCGTGGAAAAATTTTGTAAAAACAAAAAATGTTTTTCTTAAATATACAGAAGAACTGTCTCTTTCGCTTCCTAACCTAAGAAGCATTCAGCAGAAATTCGCGGACAGCAGAAGCGAAGCGTCTTATACAGTAGAAACTCCGGTTGTATATAATTCTGCGCTTGATAAAATTTCTATTAATGACGAGATTAAATTGATTCTCGTTGCCGATAATCCCGGACGGCGTGAGCAGGCTGCAGAAAACAGACGTTACCTTGTCGGACCATCCGGTAAAATAGCCGATAAATTTTTCCGCGAAACTCCTTCTCTCGGCATTGATTTCTATAAAAATGTAATCATCTTAAATAAAACGCCTATTCATTCTCCAAGAACAATTGAACTGCGTGAACTTTGCCGTATAGAAAATAATAAAAAAATACCTCACAAAGGAGACAAAGGAGACCAGATTGAATCAATTCAAAAGGCCTTAAATGAATCACAGGTTGTTATGGCTTCTTTGCTTAATGATTTTTACAAAGCGTTAAACTGCCCTGTCTGGATTACAGGTTATTCAGAAATGAAAAAAGGCGGTATTTTCGAGATCTATACCGAGGAACTAAAAAAATTATGTACAAAAAACATAGAATTTAATAATAATCTTTTTTTATACCGCCATTTTTCTATGAATCAATTTACAATCGATTTAAAAAAGCAGGCTTTGCAGGGAGAAACCGCGTCAAAAACCCTTAAACGGATTGGCAAGGCATATAGGGAAAAGTTTCTTAAAAATTAAGAAAAATTAAATATAGACAATTACACTTTTTAATATTACACTTTAAGTTACAATGAATAAAATCGAATCTGTACTTATTGAGAATATAAACAATCCAAACTCTTTATTCATTTTTCCTACGGATACGGCAGTCTCTAGATGGATAGATCATCTTTTGCGCATTAAAGGCGGCTCTATTGCTGTAAACAAATTTATCGCATGGGATAAATTTAAGCAAAATTCAATTAAATCTAAAGTTCAAAATAAAAAGAGCATTCCTTCTTCTTTAAGAAAAATATTTGTGAGCCGCCTTGTAAACGAAAACAGTGAAGCCGTAAAACAAGGAAACACTGCAATATTTACTTCTCTAATAAGGGCCGAATGGGCTCAAAACGCGGCGCAGTTTGCGCCATGGCTTTCTAAACTGCTTCCCCAGCTTGGGAGCTGGTTTAATAAAGTTTCGGGTCTGCCGATTCATAGCATTTTAAACGCAGAATCACAAAAGATAAAGGAAAAATTAGAAGGTGATTTTTTGGACATGTTCGTATTAGCATTCCGCTATGCGCAGTTTCTGGAATCATTTAATCTTTTTGAGCCAGCATGGGAAATACCTCCCTTTAACAATGACGGCAAAGAATGTTTTTTGTTTTTTCCCGAATCACTTTCTGATTACAGCGATTACAAAAAACTATTACAGGAAAGCGAACATGTAAAAATTATAAGTTATTCTGATACGGACAGTTTAAAATGTCATGCATTTTATTACACAAACGTAATAAGAGAAATAACAGAAGCCTCTCTTTTTATACGCGCGCTAAACGAAAAACAAAATGTAAGCTGGGATTCTATCGCGGTTTGCATAGCAGACTCTAATACATATGAACCGTATGTAACAAGAGAGTTTACAAACAGAAATATACCGTTTGTAAAACGCACCAGCAAACCGCTTTCTGACTATCCGTCAGGACGGTTTTTTAACGCGATATTAGAATGTATATCCCAAAATTTTTCGTTTACTTCGTTTGTTTCGCTTATTTCCAACAAGAATCTCCCGTGGAAAGATATTCCTTTAATCGGCGAATTAATTCAATTTGGAATTAATAACAATTGTCTTTATTCTTGGACAGAAGAATCCGGTAATACAGAACAGCATATAAATGTCTGGGAAGATGCTTTTAAAAAACCAATAAGCGGCATTAATCCGGATGTGCTTAAATTTTATAACAATTTAAAAAAACGTCTGTCTTCGCTAAGAACGGCATCTTCATTTGCAGAACTCCGCAGGCAGTACTTTATTTTTAGAGAACAATTTTTTGATATGGAATTATGTTCGGAAGAGGCTGACCTCGTACTATCCAGATGTATTTCTGAATTAATGAACCTTGTAGAACTGGAAGAAAGTTTTCCTGATATTCCCGCAATCGACCCATTTCTTTTTTTTACAGAGTATCTAAACGAAGTAAACTATCTTGCTCAGACAAAGCTGTGCGGAGTAAATATTCTGCCGTATAAAACTGCGGCATCCGCTCCCTTTGACTGCCATGTTATTCTCGGAGCCGGGCAAACCAGTTTATCAATAATAAACAGGCAGCTTGATTTTTTACCAAGAAAAAAACGCGAAGAACTTTCGCTCTTTGACGAAGACGCTTCTTCTGCGTTTATTTACCTTCATATGTATAATTCTGTAAAAACAGCGGCTTTTTTCTGCAGCGAAAAAACTTTTTCCGGTTATTCAATAGCGCATTCATTAATCGGAGCTCCGTTAAAGCCGGCAGAAAGTTATGCGATTAATCCTCAGCCGCAATACAGCGAATTATTTTCTAAAGATTTCTATATTGATGAATTTTCTAATGACGGCAAAAACCCGTTAATATTATACGAAAATCAGGATATAGGATTTACAGCGTTCAGCAATAGGAATAGAACAGATATAAAAACAGGAAAAAAATATAATATAAAAGATTATGTACAAAAAAAATTAACAGGTAATAAAACTTATCCCGGCAAGTACAGCGTTTCTGCTTCTGCATTAAAAACATACTATCAATGTTCATTAAACTGGCTGTTTGACCGTATCTTAGGAATTAAAAACCTGCAAATAGAAACCAGCTTAATGGCTAGCGATCTCAGCGGTATTGTATATCACTATGCTCTGGAACTTTTCTTTAGTAATTATACCGGTAAACCCTTAGAAAAACCGGTAATTACATATGACGGCTCTCCTTCGCTTCCGCTCTCTTATAAAAAAACGCTTCATGATTGCATAGAAGTAATTATCAAAGATTTTCCTTCAATTTCGCTTAGTTCACTGAGTGCGCGCTTTATTAAAGCAGGAAAAAGAGATTTTATTTTTAACATGGAAAAATGTATCGCTCAATTTCTTTCTTTCTTTAGCGGTTATACTGTAATAGGCTGCGAAAACTGGTATCAAGCAGAAAAAGAAACATATTATTTAAACGGAAAACTTGATTGTATTTTAAAAGATAAAAACGAAAATCTCGTCATCGTAGATTTTAAAATGGCATCTCTGCAAAAACGAAAAGACTGCCTAAATACAGAAGATTTAAGTCTTTTTGATTTTCAGCTTCCTATGTATATTACGCTTACAGAAGCAAATAAAAAAGAAGAAGTAAATACCGCGCTTTTTTACAGTATATTAAATTTGCAGGCAGAAGTAATTATCGGCAGTGTTCATGATATTATAACAGAAGAAGAATTTCCAAAAAATGAAAAAGACATTGTTTTAAGATCCAGCGATGTATATAATGAACTAATAGGCGTTTTTAATCAAAAAACTCAGCAGTTTGCTGATGAAATTCTTTCCGGAGATTTTACCGTTTACGAATCCGATCCCAATATCTGCTATAAATGCAAATACAACAGCATTTGCCGTAAGGTATACACAATAAAAAAGGGAACAAATAATGAAACTTAACGAAGAGCAGAAAAAAGCCGTCTATTGTACAGAAAACGCTGTTGTCGCGGCAGGCGCAGGCTCAGGAAAAACTATGGTGCTTGCAAATCGTTTTGTATGGTTAATTACAGAGAAGAACTGCAAGGCAGATGAAATACTAACCCTTACATTTACAAAAAAAGCTGCGGCAGAAATGTTTAGGCGGATTCATTTATTATTATCAGAATATGTAAAAAACGAAACCGGAGAAAAAGCGGCAAGAGCAAAAGATGCTCTTGATAATTTTATCCATGCAAGAATACAAACGCTGGATTCTTACAGCGCTGCTCTTGTTAAACAATGCGCAAGCCGCTACGGTATAAGCCCCGATTTTAAAATAGACCCAAAGCGCAGTGACGAAATTGCTCTGGAAGAATCGCTTCCGTTTTTAATTAAACACCGCAGTCATGCAGCAGTGGAAAGACTTTATGCGGATAACAGGCCGGGCGGTATTGCAGACAATATTTTTTGTGAATTTTTAACAAATTTTTGCTACATTGGCAATAAGATTGATTTTGCTGCTGATATAAAAAAACAATTTAATATTATCTGCGCAGAATGGGAAAATCAAACAGGATTAATATTATCGTTAATTAATGAATTAAAAAACCAAATGCCGAATATAAAAGAAATGTGCCCGGATCTTATTCCTGTAATGGAGAAATATAATAATAACAATAATATAGAAATAATTAAAACAGAAGAGATTAGATCTTATTTTGATCTATTATTAAGCTTTTCTCTATTATCAAACGATTTAAACAGCGATATTGAATCCGGCACAGAAACCGGCACTGAAAATAGAATAGACAATAAAATAGATGACCTAATAGAAAAAGCCGAATCCCATCCAATACAAGAAAAATTAAAAAAATTACTTTGTTATATTTCTGATATAGGCAATACAAGCACAAAAAAGGGAAAACCCCGCGAAAACCCGGTAAAGAACAGCGTTAAACAAATAAAAAATCTATATGAAATATTTTCTTCTATGGCTGTATTTTGCATGCAATCCGGTTTTATTATTTCTTTTATGTCTTTACTTAATAAACTCCAAAAAAAATATCTTGACAGAAAACGCTGCGAAGGTATCCTTACATTTAAAGATATAGCCAATCTGTCAAGAACAATTCTTTTGGAGCAGCCGGATATAAGGCAAAGCGAAAAAGAAGCCTTTAAAGCAATAATGATCGACGAGTTTCAGGATAATAATGAACTGCAAAAAGACCTGCTCTTTCTTTTGGCGGAAAAACTTGATTTTACAGGCAAAGGTGTCCCTTCTGCGGACAATCTATGCCCAGGAAAACTTTTCTTTGTAGGCGATGAAAAACAGTCTATATATCTTTTTAGGAACGCTGATGTGTCTGTTTTTAGGAAATTAAACAATGACATTAAAGGCGCGAATCTTTCGTTAAACTCAAATTACCGTTCTGTTCCGTTATTAATCGGCGCGTTTAACGCAATTTTTGGGGGAAGTAATTTTGATTCAGCAGGAAAAGAGCCGCTTCATATTCATCCTTCTGTCTTTGCGCCGGAATTATCAGAACCGCTTCCGCTTTATGAGGCTGCCTATTCTTCTTTAGAAGCAAAAAATAAAGGTGATGGAAGTTTATCAATATGCATTTTAAACGGAGAACTGGAAACCGAAGATACGCTCAGCAAAGAAGAAAACGAAGCCCGCTTTACAGCAGAAAAAATTCTTAATCTTTTAAGCGAAAAAACAGAAACAGGAAAAAATAAATATCAGCCAAAAGATATTGCTGTTCTTTTTCGCTCACACAGCTCGCAATACCTGTACGAAAAACATTTAAGGCTACTTGGGATTCC
Organism: Treponema sp.; assembly: GCA_009784935.1. Lineage (GTDB taxonomy): Bacteria > Spirochaetota > Spirochaetia > Treponematales > Breznakiellaceae > WQXQ01. The sequence goes on along the minus strand of WQXI01000023.1, from coordinate 6,936 downwards.
TTATGCGTGCGAAGACTTAAACGATCTTTTTTACAGCGGTGTCATAAATGATATTTTATCAGTTCTCCGCCTCACGGCTTATCCGCTGGATACAATGGCATACGCAGAAATGCTCCGCTCTCCTTTTGCAGGTCTTTCTATCAACGGAACTGCCGTCTGCCTTTCTATCCTAAATGAGAGTAAAGAAGAACTTCCCTTTTCTGACACTGCGCTTTTAAGCCTTGATGAAAATGACAAGGAAAAGTATATTCTAGGTCAAAACATTTATTCTTCTATCCGCCAAAAAGCTTCAATAATGAATATAAGTTCTCTTGTAAGCGAATTGTGGCATAAAGAAGGATACCGCTACGAAACTGAGTGGCACCCAAATACAAATATATGCCGCGAATATTATGATTATCTTTTTTATCTTGCGGTAACAGCTGATGAAGAAAACAAAGGGCTTGCCGGTTTTACAGATTACATGTGCAAGCTGAGGGAATCGGGCAAACGATTAAAAGATATTGATGTTCCTTTAGATCGAAGCGGAGCTGTTCATCTATTAACGATTCATAAAAGCAAAGGGCTGGAATACCCTGTGGTTTTTATATCCTTCTGCGGAAAATACAGTTTAAGGAATCAAAGCAAAAATATTTATTTATCAGACAATGCAGGAATTATCTTTTGCCCTCCAATGCCTTATTCCTGTCTAAATATTCCGGGCGTTAAAAAGAACTTTTTTTGGGAACAGATAAAAATAGAAGAAAAACATAAAAGAACCGCAGAACTGCGAAGACTTTTATATGTGGCGATGACAAGAGCCGAAGAAAGACTCTTTTTAACGGGCGTAATAGATATTAAGGAATCAGAACATTTAAGTGAAAGCGCCAGTTTAAGCTCCGGCGATTTTTATGATAAAGTAAAAACTCATATAAAAGAAAAATGCGAAACCAAATGGGAAAAAAATAAAAATTACATTAACGGCGATTCTATCCTTGATGATGATACATTCTTTGGGCTTATTTTACCCATTATAACTTCATATGACAAATCACCTGACTTCTTTAACTTAGAAGAAATACCATTTTATTCCGAAGAAAGCATAATAAAATTAAATAATACTGACATTAAAAATGACAACGAAGGATTAAATACATTTGTAAAAAAGACCAAGGATCTGTATAAAGACGCAAATGTAATAAAAACTCCGCTTATTTTTGACAATCATATTTCGCCTGTTTCGATGAAGGAAAAAAAAGAAGGCGCAGGCAGCGAAAATACAGTTAATATTAACAAAGAATTTTCCGGAAAAAAATCCGATGATGTATTTAAAAATGTAGATACGATGCTGCAACGATTTTTGCAGCATTCACCGCAGAACAGCGAAGATAATAACGAAAAGTTTAACTATGCAAGCTTTGGAACAATCGCCCATATCTGCACAGAAGCTCTTTTTAATGGTACAGAACCGGTAATTCCTTCTAGCATATCAGGCTTTTTGTCGCCTCAGGAGCTGACTGCTTTTCTGGAAGCTGGAAAGGAACTAGCAGCCCGCTTTGTTGAGTCTCCTCTGGGCAGCTTGGCAAAAAATGCTGAATTGCGCGAAAACGAGTTTCCTTTTAGAAGTATTTTAAGAAGTAAAGAGCAAAAAGAAGTATTTATAAACGGAGTTATAGATCTGCTCTTTGAAACTTCTGACGCTTTCTATATAGTAGATTTTAAAACCGACAGCAGTGAAACGCCAAAAGATCATGCGGCACAGATGTCCTGTTATTATCATGCCGTATCATCGCTTTTTGCGGCTGCCGCAAAAAAACAATGCCGCGTTTGGATCTATTATCTGCGGACAGGTCATGCGGCAGAAATTACAGAAGAAGCAGAGCAATTTAATCTGGAACAAAGCGCGTTTGCTATGCTATAATCAAAATGAAGAAACAAGGAGATAATTATGGGAAAATTTAACGCTGACGAATTATCAGATTTTGCGCGGTATTATGGCTTTCATTATGACGGCATTAATCCTCATTCATTGGTTAAAGAAGTCCTCATAGATATGGAGCGCGGACTAGAAGGCAAATCATCCAGTCTTCCGATGATTCCATCCTACATTACTCCTGTTTCAGACATTCCTCATGGCAAAACAGTTCTTGCTCTTGACGCAGGCGGCACGAATCTGCGGACAAGTCTTGTTCGTTTTAACGAAAAAGGCGAAGCAGTCGCACAAGGAACAACTAAAACTCCAATGCCCGGAACAAGCGGCAGACTAAACGCGGATGATTTTTTCAGCGCAATTGCTGATGCTGCTCTTCCGCTTCTTAAAGACACAAAGATAGAAGGTATTGGCTTTACATTTTCTTATCCTATGGAAATCACATCCGATGCAGACGGAGTACTTTTATCGTTCAGCAAAGAAGTAGACGCTCCGGATGTTGTAGGAAAAGAAATAGGTAAAGGATTACGCGAGGCTCTTGCGTCAAAGGGTTATAAATATTCGGGTCCCATTGTTCTTTTAAATGATACTGTTGCAACATTGCTCTCGGGCATTGCTTCGATTCCTCATGACGGCATACCGGGTCCTGTAGCAGGATTTATTTTAGGAACAGGCTTTAACACGGCATACCCAGAAACAAATATTCCAAAAATTAATTTTAATTCGCCTTCTTCGCCGCAAATTGTAGTAAGCGAGACAGGTAACTTTGACGTTCATCACAGAGGTCAATTGGACAGAGAATATGACAGCACAACAAAAAATCCCGGAAGCTATTATCTGGAAAAAGCAACTGCAGGCGCATATCTTGGACCTTTAACTCTTCATATACTTAAACAAGCAGTAAAAGATAATATTATACAATTTAAAAAATCAGCAGAACTTATGGCAATGACGCATTTGGAAACCAGATTTTTAAACGAGTTTTCGCATGCTCCGCTGTCTTCTGTTGAACCCTTTGGTTCGCTCTTTGCCCGCGACGAAACTGACGCGCTTGCCGCTGTCCAGTACATTACTTCGATTGTTACAGAACGAGGAGCTCTCTTTTCTGCCGCTGTGTTAGCCGCAACAATAAAACGTATGAACAGCAGTTATGAGCCTCACTCTCCTGTCCGCGTTGCAGTAGAGGGCACAACTTACATGATCTATAAAGGCATGCGCCGCTCTCTGGAATCCTATCTTCATCAAATGCTTTTTATCGATAAACCTCGTCCGTACATTGTTACGCCTGTCGAGCAGGCTTCTTTATTCGGCGCAGCAGTTGCCGCATTGAGCAAAAAATAATAAACAAAAACAGGAATAAAAAATGAGTAAACAGGATATACCTTTAAGAAGCGAAGCTGCGACAGCAGATACATGGGATTTATCTTCTCTCTTTACAGATGATAAAACATGGAATGCGGCGCTTGCAGAATACGAAAAAAAAATAGAAAAGATTGTATCTTTTAAAGGAACTCTTGGAAAATCCGCAGAACATCTTGCGGATTATATGGACTTCTCACGGGATTTAGGAATCCTCGGAGAACGCCTGGGATCATACGCGTTTTTGCGTCAATCAGAAGACGAAGGAAATACAACAGGGCGCGAAATGACAGGTAAAATAACAATGGCAGGCGCAAAGGCAAGCGCCGCATCTTCTTGGGATAATCCCGAAATACTTGCAATCCCCGAAAAAGACATGGACAATTTTCTTGATCACAAAAGAATAGCGGATTATAAAATTTCTTTGCAAAAATTAATTAGGTACAAGCCGTATATTTTAAGCGATAAAGAAGAAAGAATCCTGGCTCTCCAGTCAGAAGGCGAAGGTTCTCTAAATGATACTTTTTCTGTATTAACTAATGTTGATTTTAATTTCGGCGTAATAGATACTCCTGACGGCGCGCGCCCGCTTTCTCAGTCAACTTTTTCTGTTTTTATGGAAGACAATGACAGAAATATAAGGCAGAATGCGTATAAAAAATTTTATGACTGTTTCGAAGCGCATAAAACAACACTAGGAAGCTTGTATTCCGGTTCTGTTAAACAGGATGTAATTAACGCAAGAATAAGAGGCCACTCAAGCGCGCGCGCCGCTGCTTTATTCCCGGACAATGTAAGCGAGCAGGTTTATGATAATTTAATTTCTTCTGTCAGCGGCAAACTGGATATTCTGCACCGTTATTATTCTCTGCGAAAGCGCGCGCTTAAATTAAATGAACTGCGCCACTATGATGTATATGCGCCGCTTGTAACAAGTATAAAAAGAACCACAAGCTGGAACGAAGCTGTCGATCTTGTCTGCTCCGCTCTCTCTCCGTTAGGTGACGAATATGTTTCAGTTTTGCGCGCAGGTTTATTAAACCGGTGGGCAGACCGTTATGAAAACAAAGGTAAACATTCCGGCGCATATTCTGCCGGAGGCTTTACAGGAGAGCCTTATATACTTATGAACTACAAGGATGATTCTATCCGTGATGTTTTTACGCTTGCGCACGAAGGCGGACATTCCATGCATACTTGGTATTCTGCGCGGAACAATCCGTTCTTTCAATATAATTACACAATTTTCGAAGCCGAGGTTGCCAGCACATTTAACGAAGAACTATTATTCAGGCATTTACTAAAGCAGGCAGAAGACAAAGAAAAACGTTTGTATCTTGTTAATAAACACGCCGACGATCTTTTGGCTACACTATACCGCCAGACAATGTTTGCAGAGTTCGAAAAAATCACTCACGAACTCGAAGAAAACGGCGTTCCCTTAACAACAGATCTTTTACGCGCAGAATACAGAAAACTTTTAGAAAAATATTTTGGACCGCAAATGATTCTAGAAGACACAAGCGATCTGGAAGGACTCCGTATCCCTCATTTTTACCGCGCTTTTTATGTTTACAAATATGCAACAGGCGTTTCCGCCGCTTTAGCTTTGGCAAACCGCATACTAGACGGCGGAGAAAAAGAAAGAAACGATTATTTTACTTTTTTAAAATCCGGCGGTTCACGCTTTCCAATTGATTCGCTTTACGCCGCAGGCGTTGATATGAGTTCTCCCGAACCTGTAAACGCCGCTTGCGAAACATTCGGGCGTTTAGTCGATGAGCTCGAAGAATTATTAAAGTAAAAAACCAGCACGAATAAAACAAAAAAAAGCTGTCCGGAATTCCGGACAGCTTCAATTTTAATTACAATCGTATTCTACAATCTGCCTGCAAGTCTTCTTAATTCTGCGGCTGACTGAGGCATGTTCTGCCTGTCATAGCGTGCGGCAGTATTGAGCATATCTGCTCTCATCTGCGCTTTTGCGCCGTCACTGTTCAAGTTCGGCGGAAGATTCGGAATAACCAAAACTGTTCCCGGTTCGATTCTGTCAGGATCTGTTACAACACTTGAGTTAGCAAGTCTTATAAGCGGGAAATAGAACATATTCGATTCACCGTATATTCTTGCCGCAATAGAAGAAAGCGTATCGCCGCTTTGAACTGTGTAGTTTCTGGCGCCTTCAAGAACAATGCCCTGTGTCGGTGCGGCGGCAGGAGTAGGTGTTGGAGCAGGAGTTGGTGTCGCGGCTACAGGCGCTGAAGCTGGCAAAGGAGGTCCGGCTACGCGTTTAGCTGTTACAGGACCGTATGAAGCAAATGCCGGTAAATCAAAACCGGAACCTGTTGAAACAACATTTAATGCAGGATTTGTTGCGTGATGCAATGTTACATTCCTGATTAAATGAGTAATGATAAGGATTCTTACTTCTTCCTGAGCTGTAATACCCATAGCAAAATAGAAAGGACCGCGGTCGTTTCTGTTAGGAATATTTACTCTGTTAAACTGACCGTGAGCTTTTGCTCCGGAAATATCATATTCATATAAGAACCATTCGTTTGGTTTTGCACCAAGGCTTTCCCAAGTTTCGGACACATTATAAATGATTCTTTCTGCAAAGTTAGCGTCTGTTCCGAGCGAAACATAATAGAGGCTTACTTCTGCGATAAAATCACCTTCGGCATCATCCCAAATAAAATCATAACCTTCAATAAAGTCATCTTCTTCGTAATTACCGTAAAGACGAATAGCGCCGCTGCGTAAAGGTCTTCCGAAGTTTTCTTCGTCAACAAGGTATTCGGCAGAAATCTTGTTGTAATTAGCCCAAGTCTGTCCCGGAGGAAGATCAAAGCGGTACATCGCCAGAGCGGCGTTTCCAAGCGTCAGCCTTTCTGTTCCCGGAGGAGGAAGCGGTTCCCCTTTTTCTCCTGTAGTGGCGCATCCAAACAGTACAATAAATGCAGTAATAATTAATAATGGTATCAATTTTTTCATAACCCGTTCATAACCCCTTCATTAAAGTATTTTTACGAAAATTCAATTTCGTTGAGTATATTTTACCTTATTATCCTTTATAAAAGCAAGTGAATAATATAGGAATTTTAGGTTGAAGAGTCGGGCAAGGCGGAGTTGGGGTTCCAGTCGCTGACTTCCTGTCAGCTCCAAAAAAACACTCTGTGTTTTATTACTTCGGGCAGGCGGGAGTTGAACCCACGACCTCTTGGTCCCGAACCAAGCGCGCTACCATCTGCGCTACTGCCCGTGATAAAAAAAGCCATATACTGAAGAAAAAATAAAAAACCACAGAGGACATGGAGGAACACGGAGAGCCTGGTACGAAAACCTTACCTCCTCTGTGAAACTCCAAGCTATCCGCAGGATAGCAGTACTCCGTGGTTAATCCCTAATTCCAGGATAGCTTCTTTATCGAGAGTGACGGGACTTGAACCCGCGATCTCCGGCGTGACAGGCCAGCGCGATAGACCAACTTCGCTACACCCCCAATGTTTTATAAACATACTAAAAATCGCAAAGTTAGTCAAGTAGTCGCAATGCCTCACGTTAAATCTAACCCTAAGGGGGGTGATGCCTCAAGATGAAAATCTAACCATACGGAAAATGAAATAATACCGGTAAGACCATTTACTGGAGTACGTATGGAGTTAAAT
>WQXI01000022.1 GCA_009784935.1 Treponema sp. | reverse complement strand
GGACATGTCTTTTTGTTTAAATCTTGCCATAGTGGAATTATTATAACAGACTTTCCTGTTTTTTGCAAATTATTTCTATATGTTATGTGTCATTTTATGTAAATCCGACAGTTTCGTTAAGCGAAGTGTGTCTTTACAATATTTATTACTTATTACGTTCTCCACAAATATACAAATCTACACAAAATCCTAAATTTAATTTATTTAATCTTTTAATTAATTTTGTATTTATTTCGATTCCAGCATTAGCATTAATGTATTGATATTTTACAATATCTATAAAAGCATCTGTCTTTTTTGCCAAATTTTTTATACCTATCTCATCCTTTTCAAGTTCATCTAAAAACATATTTAAAGCTTCTTCCAATTCATATGACATTAAATTCGTAAATTTATAAATTAACCAATTTATAGAATTAATTCCTTTGCCATTTTTCGTTTTTTCACCAATTGCCCCACTATCTGAATGTTTTAATTTTGTTAATTTTTTCATATCATTTAAATTTATATCTTCTGAATATACATGTAAATGACAATCACAAGCACTATAAGGACCAACTCTTGATACTTCTTTTTTATTTATATCAACAACAATACAATAAAAATATCTTTCATCTTTTATTTTATAAAAAAATGAAATTTCATAAATATATTTTTTAGATTTATTTAAAAAATCATTGAATATTGAATGTCTTTCGATTTCATATTCATTATTTAATATTTCTATATTATTAATCTCTAAGAATTGTTTAGTTATTGCCCATTGTGGATTAATAATTTCATTGTCTGCAATCACTTTTAATTCATTAATATTTTCTTCATTTACCATTATTTTATTATTACCTATATTTTAATATTATTCAAGTACAATATTTTGACACCATTTCGCTTAACTCTATTTAAGTGCAGTTTGCAATATTAATCATAACCATAACTACTAACATATTTTTTATAACTTTCTTCCAGATTATTTCTATCTGCTTTAACCAATCCTATCCATTCATTTTCATTAATTAATAGATTTAAATGTTCATAATAATAAAAATGATATTCATATTTGAATATTTCTATATTATTGTCTTTTTCCATATTAATAGAAATTATTAAATTATTATTGATTAATTCCCAGCAACCATATAATGAATAATTTTTTTCATAAAATATTTTTTCAAATTTTCCATTATAATCAAATGCAAATATTTGTTTATCATACATCCAATCTCCAATAAATATTTGTTCTAAACCATTTTTATCAAATAAATTACCACTAAATATCCATCCCTCAAATAAAGGATGAATAATAAAGTCCCAATTCTCATTATTAATTATTTTATTTTTTTCTATCATTACTTCAGAAAGAAAAACTAATACTCCTACAAGTTTACTATTATCACTAGGTAAACTATAGACTGATAAACCTCTTGGATTATTTACATACATTATTTCATAAATATTTTCATTTATATTATTAACAGATTGTAACTTATTAAGTTTACAACCAATTAATAAGTTTATAAATATTAATATTATTAATATTCTTTTCATATAATAATCTTAATTTATATTTTATATTTTATATTTTGTCAATATTAATTTTCTATAAATTATATATTTCATTGCAAATTTCACTTAAATCTATATAAGTAAATTTCGTTAATAGTGTCCACTATGGTGTCTCTGCGCTGATGTGAACCTCTTCTGAAATTAAAACATTCGGCGCTTCGACACCCTTCGACACTTCGACAAGCTCAGTGCCCAAGGATCACTCTGCGAGCACTGCTTCTCTATGAGCACTGCGTGAGGTCTTTCCGTGAATTTTCTCCGTGTCCTGCTGGAAGCTACGCTGCAAGGACCTGTGTCTCTGTGCCTCTGTGTGAACTCTTCTTCATATTATCCTCTTCATCTGCGCGAATCCCTTCGGGCTTCGTCCGCGGACTCTTTATCAAACATCATTGAAATTTCCGCAAAATTTGACTATAATACCTTTATATGCTTTCGGTTCGTTTTTGGGGAGTAAGAGGTTCTATTCCCACTCCAGGACAGGATACTGTAATTTACGGCGGAAACACTTCCTGTATCGAATTGCGGGCGGATGAACGCCTAGTTATTATCGATCTTGGAACCGGAGCGCGTCCTCTCGGCGATTGGCTCATGGAGAACGACTTAAAAAAATACGGAAAAATCGAAACTGATATTTTTCTTACCCATACCCATTGGGATCATATAATGGGATTTCCTATGTTTAATCCGATTTATACAGTTGGTACACAGCTTAGGATTATCAGCCCTGTAACATTAGAAGCCGACAGTCTTAAATCTGTTATAGAAACCCAGCTTTCATATCAATATTGGCCGATTAGGGCAGGCGAACTTGCCGCAAAAGTAACTTACAGCCAAATAAATGAGACTACAATGGATCTTGGCGGCGGTCTTATTGTAAAAAGCAAGTTCCTTAACCATCCGGCTTTTTGCCTTGGTTACAGGTTTGAATATAAAGGCAAATCCGCAGTCACAGTTTATGATCACGAAATGTACCGTAATTTGTTTACAGATGACGAAGCAAAAGAAGAAGGCGAAGCTGCCGCCGAAGAAGAAAACGAAAAAATAAAGCAGTTTATCAAAGGCGCGGATATCGTCATACACGATGCTCAGTATACAAATGAAAAATATCAGCGTCATATAGGATGGGGTCACTGCTCTTATGAACAGGCAGTTAAATCCACGGCAGGTTTAGGGATTAAAAAACTAGTTTTTTTTCATCATGATCCTGTAAATACAGACAGTAATCTTTTAGAAATAGAAAAAAGTTTTAAAGGTAATTTAGAAACAGAAATTCTTATGGCAAAAGAAGGATTGATTTTAGAAGCTTAGTTTTAATTAGTTGGTTTAATTTCATTGATTTTTAAAGATTTATATACTATAATAACCTATGGCAAAGGCAAAGACGACTAAACCAAAAGCAGCAGAAATGCTCACAAAGGAATTAAAAGGACTTATTCCTAAACTTGACGAAGAAGGACTGGCTTTTCTTGTAAAACAAGCCCATGTTCATCTATATAATATGCAGGTAGATGCTTTAAATCAGACAATAATTAACGATGTACAGAGGAAAAACGCGTCTGCGGGAAAAACAAAGACAACAAAGACGGTAAAAACAGTAAAAACAAGCGGTAATAACGGCTTTAGCGATATAAAAATATCAGAAACCGGTTCCGGCTACCATCTATTATGCAACAATACATGGATTGCTTTTACATCCGGCGAAGTCACAGCTATGGTTAAAATAGCCTACGGTGAAGGAACGGATTTAGAAGTCAGGGGAAGGCTTCATGCTTGGCTCAATAGGGAAAGAAACGACCTTTTAAATGCCGCCGGAATAGCCAATAAGTTCGATGACAAATTAAAGACCCTTGTAAGCCTTTTAAAGAAAAATTTTAAGCTAAAAAAATAGGGTACCAAACTATTTTTCATTTTTTCTGATTTTTCCTTGCATACGGCTCTCCCAAAGACTAAAGTTAATATATATGGAAGCAATGCTTGCCCAGAAAAGACGGGTTCGGAGCCCAGTAGGCGCCGGAATGTTTTATCCCGAAGACAGAAAAGAGACCCTCAATTACCTTAGGTCTTTTGGACTGGAAGAAGGTTTGGGCGGGCATGCGCAGGCAATTATAGTCCCTCACGGGGCTTGGAGTTATTCAGGAACCCTTGTAGCTGAAGCTTTTTTTTCGGCAATGGGCAGAAGCCCGTCAATAAAAAGAGTTGTACTTTTGGGACCAATTCACGATAAAAGGGAAAAAGGACTGTTTTTATCAAATTCTCATTCATTTAATACGCCCTTGGGAAGTATCCTTGTAGACAAGAAAATAACCGAAGAACTCGAAGTTAGAAGCAGATTTTTTGAAATTAACGATGTACCGCACCTCGGCGAGCATTCTATCGAAGTATTGCTCCCATTTGTAAAATATTGCTTTCCAAATGCTTTGATTGTTCCTATTTTAATGGGGCAGCCCAAAGCTCAGTATATATATGATCTCGCACAAGCTTTAAAAACTGTAATTATGCCTATTTTAAATGAGACACTGATTGTAGTTTCCTGCAATCTTTCTAATGACACAGATCAGGCAACAGCGAAGCTTTTGGCAGAAGAAGCGCTAAATCTCTTTTCGCAGAGAAATTCGTCAGGTTTGGCAACCGCTGTTCTTGACGGCCGTCTCAATGCCTGCGGAGGCGCTTTGGCTGCGGCTCTGTTTGAGAGCGGTTTACTAGATAAGACAAGTACATGCTCTGTCGCGGATAATATGGTAAGCGCCGTCAGCGCAGAAAATAATACAGTTTTTTACAGTGAGCTTTCTTATGTTTAAAATATTTAGTAAAGTTATATAATTAATTAAAATGTTAAAAGGATGATGGTTGATAATTAGGTATGCGTAATTTTTTATTTTTTATTCTAACAGCTTTGGTTGTTTTGTCATGTAAAACATCTCCGCCTAATGTTCCGGCTGTCAATGTGATAGAACCTGTATTCGATGTTTCATCGATTTATATTATTCAGGCGGATATTGTTGTTACAGAATTTGAAGCTGTAATAAAAATTGACAATCCAAATACTTTTCCTGTCGAACTTTCTTCTATAGTTTATGAGTTATTCGGTAATAACATTTTTTGGGCAGGCAATACAGCAAATGATATTCTTGTTATTCCGGCGCTTTCATCCGGCGAAACACGGTTTAAGTTTACCATGAATTTTATTGATACTAACCGCCGGCTTTTGGATGATGTAATTGCTATGAGGCGCGTTAACTATCGTTTTAGAGGCACAGCGCAAATGCGTTCTATGACAGCTGGTAATATTACGCCGTTTAGCGTTAATTTTGACTGTTCCGGATTATCAGAAGTTAAACGAACCTCTAATTAAAGCGGCAGCGTTCCAAACGGCAGTACGCCGTCAATGCTCTTTTTCCCTGTCAGCATCATAATAAGCCTGTCCAGTCCCATAGCAGTGCCGGAACAGCGGGGGAGCTTCCAGTAATTGTGTTCGATATTATGAATAACTTTTGCAGTACGATTTTTTTCGGCTTCTTCATTTATAAAAAATTCTTTTATCTTTAGTATATCTGTTTCTTCGGAATAACAGTTTGCAAGTTCGATACCGTCATAGTACAGTTCCCAGCGTTCGGCAGTTAAGCCGTCATTTGCTTTTTTTGCCAAACAGGGGACAAAGGCAGGGTAATCAATAAGGGCAATAGGTTTTTTTGTTTTTAACTGCGGCTCTACAGAATGAATAAAAATTAAATCGTAAAGCTGGGTAACGGTTAAACCGGGCATTGGTTCGAGTCCCAGCTTTTTTGCCTGCGTTTCCATTGCCTCTGTGCCTTCGGCAGCTGTCTTAAAAAGGTCAAATCCCGCATAACGGCTAAACGCCTCAGCAACTGTAATGTGCTCAAATGGTATGTATTTTTCTCTATCTTTATTCTCTGTGCCCTCTGTGGTTAAAAAATTTATCAGCTCTTCTGTCAGTGTTAGGGAATCCATATAATCCGCGTCAATCGTGTAATACTCAAGCATTGTAAATTCGCTGTTATGCAAATGCCCGCAGGATTCGCCGTTACGGAAACACTTGCATATCTGGAATACATTTACGCAGTGTTGTCCGATAATTTTTTTCATGTAAATTTCCGGCGAAGGTATCAGCCAAAGGGGCTGCTTTTCTTTTTTACTGCCGTGCGGAAAAATTCGCTCAGTCCTAAAAACTTCGAGGCAGGATTCCGGTATTAAATTAGGAGAGAGCAGAGGAGTGTCCAATTCGAGATAATTTAAACTTTCAAAAAAAGACCGCACCTGCCTTATTATGGCAGCGCGCCTTTGCAGCATATCAATATCCAAAGCTCATCTCCTAAATAAAGTAAAAACCACAGAGTATACGGAGAGATTTCGTACAAGAAACTCCGTGAAACTCCAAGCAACTTTAGTTGCAGTCCTTCGTGGTAAAAAAATATTCAACTCAAGCGTAAGACGGTGTCTTTCCATTTATTGCCTCTGTCAAACTCATTCAAAAACATGCCAAAGCTCGCGCAGCCCGGCGAAAGCGCGACACAATCACCGGAGACGGCTTTTTCCAGAGCGCAGCGGACAGCATCGTCTAAATTATCAAAGGGACCATTGTAAGAAACACCTGTGTCTTTTAACAGCGGAATTAATTTTTCGCTGCCTGTGCCGGCAAGCAGGATAACTGCCTTTGCGTTTTTTGCCGCTCTTGCGGCTGGAGAAAAATCAAGGTTTTTATCAGTGCCGCCTGTCACAAGCACAAGCCCGCTCTGCATTGATAAAGCAGCAAGCGAAGACAGAGCTTCGATACAGGCGGCAGCAGCTTCTGGTATTGTCGCGGCGCTGTCATTGTAAAACCGAATCCCTTTTGACTCATAAAATAGTTCGAGGCGGTGTTCGATTCCCGGGAAAGTTGATAAAGCGCCGCTGATAGTTTTTGCGCTAATGCCAAGCCCGTACGCCGCAAGAGCGGCACAGAGCATATTTATCTTTTGATGACTGCCGGGTATAATTGTTTTTTGCGGAACAAGTTCTGCAGTTTCTTCTGAGACTCCTTCCCAGTTATAAAGACGCGCTAATCCGCGCCCGTCATCATCGATCCAGCCGCCGCTTATCCCGTCTTTAGGAACACCATCACCGTTCCAGACAAGAGAGCGTCCTTTGCTTTCTGCGCGGAAACTTTTTCCCCATTCGTCATTTCCCGCAACGGTAATGCAGGAAGAATCCTGCCCGCGGTAGATGTTTCTTTTATCATCGATATATTCTGCCATTGACGCATAACGGTCGAGATGATCGTGCATTATAGATGTCAGTACCGCAGCTGCCGGTTTTAATATTTTGCTTTTTAAATCGCCGAGCTGAAAGCTCGAAAGTTCAAGCGTAACATCGTCTTCTTTTGTAAGTTCGTCTAAAAAAGTTAACGGAGAAACTGTAATGTTTCCGCCCAAAAACGATTTGCCGGCTTTTCTGTCCTTGGAAAGTATCCAATGTAAAGCAGAAACAGTGCCGCTTTTTCCTTTGGTTCCTGTTACCGCAAAAAGCCTTGCCGGCGATTCTGATAAAAAAAGAGATATATCTGTTTCAATCTGTTTTGAAACTTTAAGGTATGGAGAGTCCGGACGGACTCCCGGGTTTTTAATTATTATATCCGCGTCTTCAAAATCTTCGATTCTGTGAGTTCCAAGAATATAACGCACCGGCTGTTTTCCCATTCCTGCACAGGCTTTGTCCAATTGTTCTATAGAAGGCATTAATGTTTTTTCGTCTCTTAAATCGGTTACCGTAACAGAGGCTCCGCGCTTAAGCAAAAACCGCGCAGATTCCAGCCCTCCGCCATGCAGACCCAAACCCATTACCAGCGCTTTCTTTCCTGAATAATCCATGTTATCTTATTATCATATTATGCCTCAAAATGAAATATGCAGTCCGCAGTCTATTCTTGATGAAAAGGGGCAGCCGCACAATTTTGGCTGGTCAAAACATCCTGATTTTATTTATGATACCAGCCTGCTTTATGTACCAAGACACAGAATAACAGAATCCGACAGATATATTGTTCATACCCCTACCCATATGGTTATTTTTGAAATTCGCGATGACGGCTGGCTTGGTCATATGGGAATATCCGTTATTTCACTTAGGGATAAGAAACGTTCTACCCAGATTTATTCTACAGTTATTCCTATGGGCTCTTATCAAATGCCTCCCAGCAGTGTTTCCGGATCTTCCCGCTGGCGGCGGAAAAACGGATTTTTAAATTTCATCTGTATGGAAGAAGGTGTAAAAATTATCAAGGCGGATATCCAAAAGTTTGGCCGCCACCGTAGTCTCAGAGGAGCTCTGATTCTAACCCCTCAGGCGGGGCCTCAGTCACTTGTAACCAATCAGCCGTGGAGAGGCGGCAAAAAGGCGTTTAGGTATTCACAGTGTTCTCCATGGTTTTTTACTGAAGGTCTTATTCAAGTTGGAAGTACCGAAATCATCTTTACCCGCGGAAACGCATGGGGGATTTTTGACTGGAACCGGTGTGTCCGTCCAAAAGCAGATATTCGGTATTGGGCTGCAGCCTGCGGACACAGCGGCGGAAGGCTTTTGAGTTTTTGCATAGGTTACAGCGGAGCGGATTCTTCGCAGGGTACAGAAAACGGCTTTTTCATCGATGGAACGCTTCATAAGCTTGAGCAGGTAACCTTTCATATACCAATGTCAAATTGGCTGTCTCCTTGGCGGTTTACGAGTAATGACAACCGTCTCGAAATGACTTTTTATCCTCATCAAGAACGAATAGACCGCGGGGGGTTGTTCTTTCATAACTCAGCGAGGCGGCAGGTCTGCGGGTTCTTCTCAGGCAAGGTGCAGTTAGACGACAATTCAATAATTGAATTTCAGCATTTAACCGGCCTTACAGAACGAAGCAAAACGCAGTTTTAAAACGCGGTTTCTTACAGAAAAATAACTAAAAAAACTGCATTTTTTACTTCCAATTAATTAAAATTTAATATACAATGTAACAAAAGGAAGGCATGTATGCGTAAATTTATATATTCTTGGCGCTTTTATTCATTCGGCAGGGAGCAGTACCAGGAATGTATGAACAATGTGTTCAATAACAACTTACTAAACATTCGTCACGCTAATACAATCGTAGCTATTTTCGCGGCTTGTTTTGCATTCTTCCCGATGGTATTTGAACAA
Organism: Treponema sp.; assembly: GCA_009784935.1. Lineage (GTDB taxonomy): Bacteria > Spirochaetota > Spirochaetia > Treponematales > Breznakiellaceae > WQXQ01. Next base: position 29,139 of record WQXI01000022.1, on the reverse strand, counting down.
GATATTTTTAAGAGCGGTATCTATCTAGGGGTAGCTTTTATCGCCATTCTTATTTCTTTTTATGCCAATTATTTAATGCAGTTAATCAATGTAAAAAAACGGGTCATCTATATTTTAATAACATTATTTTACGCCAATGTTATGCTCTTTGGTTCATACATTGATGTATGGTCAAACCCCGGTAAATCGGCAGGGCTTTTTTCCTGTCTTTTAATCTGCGCGCTGTTAATGTATGTAAATCCGCCTCAGTTTAACCTTTGGCTTACCCTGAGCGGAATGGGTGTCTTTGTTGTTTCTGCGGTTATTATTAAGAATTACGACATTTGGATTTATGATATAGCCAATATATTTGTCGCCGGCTCTCTCAGCATTTATTTTAACTGGCACATCACAAGGCTGAGGATGGGGCTTGAGATAAGCGCGACAAAACTCGAAGAAGAACGCAACAAATATGTAGATCAAAGTATTACTGACGAATTAACCCAGCTCAGGAACCGCCGCGACTTTATGCAGACATTCCAGAGGTATTTATCTAACTACAGAACTTCTGATGATTGGCTTTGCGTCGCTCTTGCCGATATCGATTTTTTCAAATTTTTCAACGATCACTACGGACATCCAAAAGGCGATGAGTGCTTAAGAGGAATAGGCGCCGCGTTAAACTCGCTTAGTTCTCTCGGCGTTTATGCCGCGCGTGTCGGCGGCGAAGAGTTTGCCCTTCTTTGGTTCGAAAAAGATGTTTCTCATATCGAAAAGGTTATTCTGCACTGGAAAGAAACAATCAGAAACTTAAAGATACTGCACGAAAAATCGAAAGTTTCCGAATATGTAACAATGAGTATCGGCGTTTATGTTGTACGCTGCGGTTCTTCTCACGATACGCAGGGTCTTTATGATTTAGCCGACAAAGCGCTTTATACTGCAAAAGGCAGCGGGCGTAACTGTGCGATTGTCGTCGGCGATGAAATTAAACAATATAAAATTACGCCAAAAGATGAGTAATGAATCTCGAAGCGTTTATTCTCGGCTGCGGCGGAATGATGCCGCTGCCAAACAGGCATTTAACTTCGGTGTTATTAAGGCGCGAAGGCGAATTGTTTCTCTTTGACTGCGGAGAAGGAACGCAAGTTTCACTGCGGCGGTTAAACTTAAGATGGAAAAAAATCTCTGTTATTTTTATCAGTCATACACACGCAGATCATGTAACGGGAATTCCGGGGCTTTTAATGCTTTCTTCGCAGGTAGACAGGGATGATCCGTTATATATAATCGGACCGCCGCGTATTGCAGAATACATAGAAACATCAAGGCGTGTTTTGGATATGTATATTAATTACGAAATCATCGTGCAGGAAATAACTTCTCCGGGGATTGTATACAAGGGAGACGGGTTTCATGTGCGCTGTTTTCCGCTGTCGCATACCAAACCTTGTTACGGTTATACGCTGGAAGAAGAAAAACGCCCCGGTATTTTTCACCCGGAAAAAGCGCAGTCGCTTAATATACCTATGGGAAACTTGTGGGGAAAACTTCAAAAAGGCGAAAGCATTAAAACGCCTGACGGCAGGGAAATAAGCCCGGATGATGTAATGGGAGCTCCGAGAAACGGCCGCAAGTTTTCTTTTGTTACTGATTCGCTTGCGCTTCCCGAAATTTCTACTCATGTTATAGGTTCTGACCTTTTTATCTGCGAAGGAATGTTTGGCAGTGATTTGGCGGAAGACGCCCGTTCTAAAAAACATATGACGGCAGAAGATGCCGCGCGTATTGCCGCGGCTTCTTCCGGAGTAAAAAAACTTGCTCTTATTCATTACAGCCCCCGTTATACAGAATACGAGTTAAAAAAGATCCAGGCAGAAGCCGCGGCGATTTTCCCCGAAACAGTCCTTACCCGCGACCGTATGATTTTTCCAATTGAATATACCGACTAATTTTGTTAAAATAATAAAATGAACGCACAGGCAAAGATAGAAGTACAAAACCTGTCCAAGCAATACGGAAAAGTACATGCAGTAACAGATGTTTCTTTTACCGTCGGAGACAGCGAAGTTTTGGGTTTTTTGGGTCCCAACGGAGCAGGTAAAACCACAGTTATGAAGATCCTTACAGGTTTTCATTTTCCGTCAAGCGGAACAGCTCTTGTAGACGGTATTTCTGTAGACGAAGGTTCTCTAGAAATAAAAAAACGAATCGGCTATTTACCGGAAAATGTCCCGCTTTATCACGATCTTACAGTAGACGAATATATGGCATTTGCCGCAGAAGCGCGGTTTATTCCAAAGCAAAAGAGAGCTTCTGCCGTTAACAACAGTCTAGAAGCCTGCGGTCTTGCAGATTACAGAAACCGCAGGATTGAAACGCTTTCTAAAGGTTACCGCCAGAGAGCAGGTCTTGCGCAGGCGATACTTCATGATCCTCCGATTTTAATATTAGACGAACCTACAACAGGACTTGATCCCAATCAAATAATAGAAATACGTTCGCTTATTAAAGAACTTGGTAAAAGCAAAACTGTTATTCTTTCCACTCATATTCTGCAGGAAGTAGAAGCGATTTGTACGCAGGTGCTTATCATAAATGACGGGCGAATCGCGGCTCAGGGACGTCCGGAAGAAATCGCAGGCTCTATGAAGGGCGGCGATACTTGGGAGCTTGTTTTAAAAGTAACAGGAGAGGCAAACGCAGACTATATTTGCGGCAAGCTGCCGGAGCTCGGAGATGTTTCGGGACAGACTGCTGAGAATACAGATAACGGTCTTGTAAGGGCAAACTTCTTTATTACAGCAGGCGAGCATGGCAGTACAAGTTCTGCAGAGCGGATTTTTGACTGGGCTGTAAACAATAATTATAAAATTCTAGAGATGAACAGAAAAAAGCTCAGCATAGAAGATATCTTTGTAAAACTTACAGGAGCGCAATAATGAAAAAACTAATTCCATGGCGCGCCCTTACGCTGGCACGCAAAGAAATTTACCAGTACTTAAATGCGCCTGCGTTTTTCGGCGCTGCGGTTTTCTTTCTTCTTTTTTGTTCTATATGGCTGTTCTTTTTTCAGCAGTATTTTGTGCAGGATCAGGCTACCTTGCGTCCTTACTTTGCGGTTTTTCCGATTGCATTCATTATAATCATTCCAATAATAACAATGAAAAGCTGGGCAGAAGAAAGAAAAACCGGCACTGTAGAACTTTTATTAACAATGCCTTTTACAGAATGGGATCTTGTATTAGGAAAATTCCTCGGAGCGTTCGGTATTTTAAGCGCAATGCTGCTTTTGACAATTCCTTTGCCTCTGACCCTTTTAAGCCTTGGAAGCTTTGACGCAGGACTTATATTCTGCGAATATCTCGGAGCATTTTTGCTTGGCGCATGCGCAGTTTCCCTTGGTCTTTTAATGTCGTGTCTTTCTAAAAATCAGGCTGGAGCCTTTTTGGGCAGCGCAGTTATTTTATTGGTTGTAATGCTTATTAATCAGGTAGCAATGTCATTCAATCTTCCTCATTGGCTGGAACAGTTTTTTAATTTTATTTCTTTAAGCTATCATTTTGAAAGTTTTACAAAAGGTTTGATAGATTCGCGGGATTTAATATTCTTTGTTTTAGGCACATTCCTGTTTTTATTTATTAATACCAGAGTTATCCTTTTTAGGAAATGGAAATAGGGGGCAGATAATGACAAAAAAACAAACAGCAATTATTACAGCATTATCGGTTATTGCGATTATTCTCGCCTTTATGGTAAGCGGACGTTTGTGGTTTCGCATTGATTTGACAAAAAACAAAGCGTATACAATTTCTAAAGTTTCGCGTGACCTTCATAAAGAAATCCCTGATCCTGTAAATATTACTTATTATATTTCCGGCAAATTAAGAAACGCGTTTTCTGCGCCGAGAGAAATAGAAGATACTCTTAGGGAATATGCGGCATTTTCCAGAGGTAAAATCCGCCTTACAGTACGTGATCCTATGAGTACGGGACTAGCATCTGTAGAGGAACTTGGGATTCAGGCGCGGCAATTACCGATAGTAGAGCAGGATCAAACAAGTCTTATCACTGTTTATTCCGGAATCGTTATAGAGTATTTAGACAGAATGGAAGTGCTTCCTTGGGTTATTCTCGATACGCTGGAATACGATCTTACTTCGCGTATTCGTTCTATGGTAAATGATTCTGAACGATGGATCGGCGTTATTGTAGGAGATAGTTTCAGGCAATGGAGAGAAGACTTTGGGTATCTTCATCTTGTTCTTGCAAACGCAGGTTATAGGGTGCGCCTTATTTCTCCCGGCGAGGAAATTCCCGATAATACTCCCGGCTTATTTGTGCTTGGCGGAGTAGAAGACCTTGATGAATGGGCGCTGTACAGAATAGACAGATATATTCAGCTTGGCGGCAAGGTTCTTTTTGCAGTAAAAGGCGTATTTGTAGATACAATTTACAGAACACTGGAAGCAAGAAATCAAATGGATATTGGTCTTTTGGATATGATTTCTTATTACGGTGTACTTGTGCGTCCGGAACTTGTGCTGGATCGGAATATGCTTGTAATGCAATATCAAACTCAGTCGCAGTTTGGAGGCTCACAGCACAGAATAGCGCGTTATCCGCTATGGGTCGGTATTTCCGGAGATAACGGAAATAAAGATCATCCTGTAAGTTCAGGGTTTTCCGGAATAGATTTATACTGGGCAAGCCCTTTAGAACTTATTCCGCCGGAAACTGTAGAAGCTGTTCCTCTTTTTACAACTTCATCCGAGAGCTGGCTTATGAGGGAAGCGTTTTATACAAATCCTGATACTCCTTCTTATTTGGTCGAAGCAGAATCTTTTGATACTAAAGGCGAAAAAATACTAGGCGCGTCGCTGACCGGAATTTTTCCAAGCTTTTTCGGAGATTTTGTGCCTCAGCGCGAAGGTTCTTATGAGCAGTTACCCGAAATGCCGGAGTTCGCGAGAGAGTCGCGTATTCTTGTAGTCGGCGATACGGATTTTGCGACAAATTTAATGCATGTATCTCACGATTTTGACCGAGGTATTCAGCATAACCTTGATTTTCTTTTGCGCGCCGCAGACTGGCTTGCAAACGATGATGATATAATCGGAATAAGAAGCAGGCAGCCGCAGGCAGGACGTTTTGACAGAATAGCAGATCCGGCTCATCGTTTAGCGGCAATGAGATTTTCGCAGATTTTTAATGCAGGTATTGTTCCGATTCTAGTTATTGTGAGCGGTTTTGTTTTTGCATACAGACGAAAAAACAAATCAAAAATTCAGGAGACCGGCAATGATATATAAAAAACGGTTAATTATTCTTATAACGATTATAGCTGCGCTTACTATAACTTATGCTGTAAGCCTTATTTTTAGCTACGGTATTGGTTCCGGGTCGTCTGTATATGCATGGCTGGATTCAAAATCTGCCGCAAGGGTAACAAGAATTATTTTAAATGCAGAAGAGCAGGAATTTGAAATTGTAAAAAAGACAAATCAGTGGTTTGTTTTATATAATAATTTTGAATATCCGGCGCGTCAGGTAAGAATAGACGATTTTCTGCAGATTTTTACAACCCGTTCTGCATGGCCTGTCCGTTCTTCCAGTAATTCTACCCATGAACGTTTCGGCGTTGATGAAAATGCATCAAGAGTAACAATTTACGGAGAATACTCTGTTCTTATGGATGTTCTTCTAGGTCATGATGATATTTTTAGAAATGAGACATATATAAGAAGAACCGGGCAAAACGAAGTTCGTTCCGGAGACAGAAGCATAAAAATGTATTTATCCGGTCCTGTTTCTTCTTGGTATAATCTGCGTCTTATCCCGGAAAGTGAAAACGGTAATTTGGACATTGATGGGGTTCAGAAGCTTACTGTTTTTGACGGAAGAACCACATTGAATTTTAACCGAAGAAGCAGAGTATGGGAATTAACCGGCGCAAATGTCGAAAATCCTTCTATGAATAATATTGAGCATTATATCCGTTTTATTATTAACCTAGAAGGCGATAATTTTGTTGACGATGTTTTAAGGGACGATCCTGTTTTAAACAGCAATAGATTAACTCTGGAATTGGGTAATGGCAGGGTAATAACAATTAGAATAAGCGATGAAGATGAAACAGGAAAGCGCCTAGCTCACGTCAGCGGCAGGGAATATGTTTATTCTATTCCGTCATGGTCTGCGGGCAGGATTTTCAGAGACGCTTCTAGTTTTGAGATGCAATAAATGCTCTGTATTTATCGGGGTCGCTTTTAAACGCAATTATCGATGTTCTTGAGTCGCCTCTTGCTTTTTTGAGCGCTTCGTTTGCTTCGAGCAGTAATCTGTCGGCATTCAAAAGCCTTCCCGAACGCGAAGAAAGACCTATACAAAGTGACGAAGAGGTGCCGTAACCGCTGGGGAACTTTTCTATTATTCTCTGATAGAATTTTTCTGCTCTTGAGATAGCAATGTCAAAGCCAATGCCCGGAAGAATAACTGTTATACCGTTATTGTTATTTTCGAAAAGTAAATCTCTCGATGTAAAAAAGTTAACTGCTTCTTCTGCCGCCTGTTTAAACATGGAATCGCTGTTAATATCGCTGAACTCAACAAGTAAAAGAGCCAAATCTTTTTCTGTTGCAGAACATCTGTGCAGTTCCGAATCTAGGCGGTCTTTTGTATATTCTTCCCATCCTATGTTGCTTCGAGGAGAATAAAGACCTTTTGGACCTGTTCCCGGGATTTGTTTTTCTGCTTTTTTTACTTCTTTTTGTCTGCCTTCAGGAACGGGTACAGCTATCATTTCTCCCTTGGGTTTTTCCTGTTTTCCAAGGAGGAGCTGCAGGAGCATTGTAAGGAATGAAAGCGCAAAACCAATTAAAATAATCAATAGAGTATCTTTTAAGATTCTTAATAATTCATTGTAATCAAAAATACTTGCAATACCTTTAATGTTTCCGTTGCGTATATCAGGAAGCGGTCTTACTAAATCATTAGTTGTTAAACCAAATTTATTTTTGAATCTTGGAGTGTTAACATTTACATAATTAATGGCATAGTCTTTCTTTTTTTCAAAAGCGCTTTCGCCGCTGGGACCTGTAATTATTAAGGCTTCTATGCTTTTAAAGTTTTTTAATGCTTCGTTTATCTGGCTCTTAAATTCGTCGCTGGCAAATCCATTAGCGCCTGCTGATTTTGCGATATTTTCTGCTGTTGTAAATTCATGTTTTGCAAAATCTTTTTGCTGTTCTATGCTCAGATAAACGCGAAAGGCTCCCTGAACAAGCGCAAAAATATAGATTAAAATACAAAGCGCGGCAATTATTGAGCCGCCGGTTCCTTTACTTTTACTTTCCATTATATTATTTCTCTGCTATAATTATCGGTATATTCTTTATGCAAATAAGAGATTATTCGCTGCCGCCGGGCTGGTTTCCGCACGCAGCCGCCGAAATTTCGGGGTTTTTATCGGATTTTTCCTCAAAAAGCAGCCAAATGTCCGGTTCGAGAGCAGTGATTGCTCCGCACGCCGGCTGGTACTACAGCGGCAATTTAGCCGCCAAAGCAGTTTCGCGCCTGCAGCCTGACGCAGAAACCATAATTGTGCTTGGCGGGCATTTAGGCGCAGGAGCGCCTCCTTTGTTAGCAATGGAAGATGCGGCAAGAACCCCTTTTGGGCACATTCCGATAGATAAAGTTCTTAGAGACAAGATTAAAAAAGCGCTTAGCGGCGCGGAAGACAGGTACAGGGACAACACAATAGAAGTGCTTCTGCCTATGGTGCATTATTTCTTTCCTAAAGCAAATATTATTTGGCTTCGTCTGCCGGAAGAAATCGAATCTTTTAACAGCGGAAAAATTATTTCTGGAATAGTGTCAGAACTCAATAAAAAAGTAAATGTAATTGCTTCTACGGACTTAACCCACTACGGTGCAAATTACGGTTTTTCGCCCAAAGGCGCAGGCAGAGAAGCGCTAAAATGGGTCTGCGATGTAAACGATAAGAATTTTATTGAAGCAGTAGAAGCTGCCGACGAGAACGAAGTTCTTCGCCGCGCGCAAAAAGACAAAGCTGCATGTTCTGCAGGCGCGGTACTTGGCGCGATGGGTTTTGCAGAAGATGTGAGTGCCGGAAACGCGCGGCTCATAGAATACGCGACATCAGCGGACAAAGATAAAAGCAGTATGCCTGATTCATTTGTCGGATACGCTGCAATGGCGTGGCAGTAGCTAAATTAACTCTAATTTTCTCACACAGAGGCACGGAGACACAAAGAGCACGGAGGAAATTTAAGTACTATCTTTGCGTTACCCGCACCAACAATTAATTCACCAACAGCCTCGCCCCAACGAGCGCATAGGGCACGGAGTCGTTGCTTGAAGGCTTTTCTTCCTCTGTGCTCTCTGTATCCTTTGTGCCTCTGTGTGGGTTTTTGGTAAATATTTTTTGGCAAAGAGGTTCACGCAGTGGCACAGGGTTCACAAAGAACACAGAGGAATTTGCTTTATGCTCGTAATCATATTGGTGATGGCAATTTAGCTCTAATTGTACTTTCAATTACTTCTTTTGGTAATTGTATAAATTCGTTTTCTATTGCTGTATCATCAATATATATCTCAAAGAATTGTACTTCTCTGATAAGCTCTTTGCCTTTGTAAACGTATAATACTCCTTCTGGTGTGGTGCCTCTTCCTGCTGGAAAAGTTAATACTCTTATTTTTGCAGTATTAAAATGTAGAATTAAAGCATCTCTAAGAATAAAAAACTTCTCAGATTCAGAAAACAGATTTGTTCTAATTATAACATTCCAATTATCATCTAAATTAAAATAAATATCTATTAAGGGGTAATTAATTTTACCAAGAACATCATCGGTTTCAAATTCATTTGATATTTCCTGTTCTATATCACTTTTAAATATACCAGAATTAGCGTAAAAATCAATATATTCATTTACAGCTTTTGATTTTCCGTTTAGAAAACCAAAATAATAGCCGGATAAAAATAAAACAAGGAGAATAATAAATATAAATATTTTTTTAATCATATTTCTTCATACCGTTGAGTAATATTATTCCATTTTATAAAATATTCGTTATAATTATATATATCTAAAAGCTTTATTATTTTGTTTTCTTCATCGGCATCTACTATATAATAAGTTAATTTATAATCTTTTTCCGTTATATTAATAAATTCTCTGCCGTCAAATTCAAAAATATATAAATCAGCACCCATACCGCTTACACGATATAGATATATTTCCTCTTTTCCGTTTTCGTTAAAATCACCTATATAACCTATTATTGCATTACGCCAAAATATATTCCTTCCTAGGTTTTCCATAGGTAATAAATCTCCGGGATCAAATGGGAGAGTCCAATAATCCGGTATTCTATAGGAGCTTAGAACTTTTTCATTTTCTGGGCATAAAACAAAAATAACCGCACAGTTTATTAAATTTGGAATTTCCCTCTTATCACGATAGAATACGATTATTTCTTTGTTTCCAGAATTTGTAAAATTTCCATCATTATCAAAATGCATTATTAAATTAGTATCATAATTATCAATATAATCACGATAATTTAAATCATCTTTAGAAAGCTGTTGTTCGGTTATCAGAGCTTCATCAATATCATCATCCTGTTTTCCAGTACAGGAGAAGAGTATGCAAATAATTAATAATAAAAATATATTTTTCATTTTATAATCTCCTGTTAACAATCTCAATACTTTTCATCTATAATAATCTAAATCAAATCCATATAAAAATAAAAATTCCTTTAATTTTATTAATTTTTTCTCTCTTATATCAATATATTTGTTTTCTTCTGAGATTCTCATAATAGGGCAGCCGTCAAGAGCAGGATATAATGACAATCTTTTATTAGGCATAATAAATTCTAAAGAAATATTATTTTCAAAAAAACATGCAGGATAACTGGAGCGGATAACATGACCGTTTAATATTTTTACCAACTCTTTGATTTTTTTCTCGTCAACGATAGTTAAGTCTGTTTCTTCATCCAAATAAACAAATCTTAAAACAACAGAAGAAACATTATCGATTTTTAAACTATCAGAAAAGACATATCTTAATAAAAAAGGAATACTTGCAATAATTAAAATTACTCCCAAGATTATTAATATTTCTTTTTTTATTTTCATTAAATCTCTATGCTCCGTCAATCTTCGCATTGTTTATTAATCTTGTGCTTGTGAAGAATAATAATTGCAGAATTTATACTAAACTGCTTTGGCAAGACCTATTTCACGGCGAATCATTCCGCTGATTATTTCTGAAGGACTTTCTTTTGTTTCAAGCATTTTTGCTTTAAGGTATTGAGAAGACAATTGATCAAGAATAATCATCATATTACGATGTTTTATAAAAGGTCCTTCTACAGAGGGACTTACTTCTGGAGTTGTTTTTGTTAATAATTCATCAAGTTCCATTGCTTCTTGTTCTGTCATGTCAGACATTATAATTACTTTCCTCCGCTAAATAATAAAATTCTTTTCTGCATTTCATTGCATGAAAAACATTGTAACTGCCATCTTTTCTGATGTTGTACATTATTTCAAGCAAGTTCCCTTTGCAATCAAACTCGATAAGAAGATATTTATTTTCATACTTAGGCATTAAACGATCCGCTAGGGGAAGAGATAACGCTCTGAAAATGTCATCTTCTGTGATGTCTTTGTGCTTTAAAGCAGATTCATTGATTGTCACATTCACGAATATATTATAATACATTTATAAAAGTAATTCAAGTTTATATAACAACTGCTTTTTTCCCATTTTCCCTTGACAAACGGAATTTCGGAATTATACTTAAATTAAGGAGTTTATATGGCAAAAATGGGCATAAAACTTACGGTAATTATGGTTTTAGGGGTTTTTCTGGCGTTTTCCGCTTCAGCGCAGGTGGAATGGACCAGAGCAGACCTTCAGGGTATTTATATGGAACATCTGCGTCAGGAGGGATTTCTTCCTTCTATTGATATAGACGGCGATATTCTGTTTAAAGTATCCGGAAACAGCTATTTTATCATTATCGATGACAATGATTTACCGTTTTTCCAGATATATATGGGTTTTACTCTAGGAGAAATATCAGAAGAAGACGCGCTTAACGCCGCGAATTTTACCAATAGGCGTTCTAAAGTGGCAAAAACAACTATTTCGCAGGACGGAAGAGTCGCCTCAATTACTGTAGAACTGCTTTTGAATGATCCAAGGGGATTTTCTTCTGTTTTAAACAGGTCGCTTTCCCTTATAAGGCATGCAGAAAACATATTTAAATCTCAGCTTAAGGAAATTGAAGTACAAAGGGAATTGTCCTAACCTAAAACCTGATCTATCTCTTTAATACTGCGGTTTTTTACTTCTTCTATTAAACTGCTTTTTGTTAAGTCTGCGTTTCTCATTTTTATTGCCGCGGCGAATGGAAGCAGAGTAGTAAAAATAACGCGTTCTTTTTGGTTTAATTTATTTAAATAATCGCCGTCGTCTCCTGCGGGCAGTGCCGCAATGTCATCTCTGTATTGAGAGAGAAACTCAATCCCGCTTATTGTCCTGTCCGTATTAACAGGCGAAAAAATCCGCTCGTCTTTTGCAGTATTTTTTTTATGTAAATTTACCGGAGCGCCGCTTCCTTTGGCGCAAATTATTTTGCAGTTCATCTTTGCGGCTTTTTCTTCTAGTTTGATCCGATAGGAACGAAGCGAAGCTGTTTCATAATAGTCTTTTATTTTTGTGCTATCGTGCGGTAAAAACTCAGTTCTATATAAAAATGATGAAAATAATGCTTCTGCAGGACTCAGGCGGTTTTGCCTTTTATGAAAATAAGGATAAATATATGTTCCTCTTGCATAACTCTGTGAGCGTATATATGCAAAATCCGCGCCAAAGAGCGTAATATTCTGAGCGCCTAACGATTCCGCGAGCGAGAGGCATGTGTGTGTTACGTTTCCGCCGGATGTATCAAATAAAGGAAACTGCCGCCAATGTGAATTTAGATAAAGCGCGAGCGGATGCGCGCTGGAAAAAAATACCGGTGTAAATTGTTTTATATTACAAAGCATAGAAGGGCTTGCGATATCTAAAACAAGCGGAATATTATTTTTGTTCTGTTTATAATGCGAATAATTTGTTTCTGTTAAAAAATGATAATAGCTAATAAACTGACAATCTATCGAAACTACTATATCCGGCTCTATATTATTATATAAAAGTGAGCCAAGAGCAGTATCGGTGCAAATTATATAAACACCCTGCGATTTTAATTCTGCGAGAGCAGGTATTTGGCTGTCCAGAGAAGGGCCAGCGGCGGCGATTGCCGCATTTAAAATTTGTTTTTTCTGCAGATTCTGGTATTCAAGCCCGTTATATTCTAATGTATCGATGTTTTTAATATTGCGGATTATATTGCAAAACCATTTCTTTCCAAAATGAGCCTGAACAGAATAATCTCCCGAAGCAATATCAATCGATTCTTGTACCGCGCGGATTGCATTATCAAATTTTTCTCTATCTTGTTCTATTCTTACGCGCAGAGGAATTGTTTTAATGCCGTTATAGAGAGCAGGGTTAAATTTGCTATGAATAGTTTTGATAATTTGCTCATTTGACGGATCAACAAGAAGGCAAAAACGATTATTGTTTAATAAAGCAGAATAGTCTTTTCCTGTCAAAAGTTCATTAACGTCGTTTTTATCATAATCAATTACAAGTACCTGCGCGTTTGTGTTTTCCAGCGCATATAACGGCGCAAATCCTCCGCCGAGTCCAAAAAATATCAAAAAATCACTATTGCCTGACGCAGATATCAGGCGCTGCGCTTCGTTCTTTGGGTCAATCATAGAATGAAGAGATTGGGTGTTTCCGTTTTCTAAAATTATTGCCGGGACCAATTCGCCTGTTTTTGATTCGTTAAATATATATTTTTTTTTGCTCATAGCGCTAGTTCTTTTATAGATGTTTCTATATCTTGTCCAACGAGCGGAACAAGTTCTTGTTTTAAGTTTTCCGAATACTGCGGGTCTTTTAACGCTTTTAATAAAACGTCAACTCCTCTTTTACAAAAAAGAGAAGTGTCATTTTTATTATTTACAGTATTAAGATATTCGTTTGCTTTTTTGGTTTGTGTTTGATTTTTAATTTGTTTTATCAAATCACCTTCTTTAAAAATACTGTGTTTTCCAGCAATAGAAAAAATATTATTCGGCCAGGAATTAAGCTGTGTTTTAAACCATGATGCATAAATATTCAAACTCTGTCCGCTGTTTATAAGGCTGGATCTCAAAAAGCTTTGTGAATAAACAGGAGAAAACCTGCAGGATTTTTCTATTAATAATTGATCAAAAGCATAAGGTCTAACATGGCTTTTTATATCGTTTACAGATAAATCCATTCCGGCAAGGTAAATGCTGCCTCTGCTTATATGTATTGCAAAATCAACAGCGGTTGCTGTAACAGTTCCTCTTTGCGGCACGATAACAGAAGGAAGCGATAGTTCATGCAGTACTATGTTTTGCCAGAATGTTCCGTCGTTTATAAGCAGTATCGGGGTATCATAACATTGAGAGGGCAGTGCAGCGCAAAGATTAACAGCGAGCGCACAGCTATTTTTACTTCTGTAAAATGAATACATGTGTTTTAGTGCCCAGCTGCCTCCGTCAGTCGCTATTGTTATATCTGGTGTAATGCCGTAATTAAATAAAGCCAATAATGAAGAAGAAGAGGCAATCACATAACAGTATTTTTGCGCTTCTTTAATTATAGGGAGCGCTTCTTCTAGAGAAGGCCCGGAACCTGTGATTATAACAGGGATATCAGTCTGCTTAAACAAAACGTTTTTATTTAATATTTTTAAGTTTTTAAAAAAGTTTTTGACCCATCTTTTTCCAAAAGCGTCAGTTGTTCTTTTTGAAGCGTCAGATCGTTTAATAAAATCTACAACCTGAGAGATTAGTTTTACATACGCTTCCCTGTAATGTTCGAGAGAAGCTCTCCATTCAATTATCCTAACACTGCTGATATCAGACTCTTTAATATGCAGCTCTAAAAACTTTTGTATTTCGTTTGGTTCGATATTTTTAATATTTAAGGTTGGAATATTTTCTTTTGAAGGAAAGCTGCCAATATGGAGTACAAGAATTTTGCTTTCTTTAAATCTTTCCTGCAAAACAGGAATAATATAACCGAGACCGGGCTCTATTAGAATAAAAACTTTTGTTTCGGTTTTTAGGTTTAAAGAATCTATATAGCGTACAGCTTCGGCTTGCGGATTATATCGCGAATGAAGTTGTACGCCGTCAGATTCGGTGATTATACCAGCCCCAGATCCTTAAAGAGTTTTTTGTATGAATCGAAGTATTCTGATTTTGCAAACTCTTCGATCTTTGACTCTGGCAGTGATTCAAGAAGCTGATCCATGTAGCTTAAAATATTTCTTAATTCTGATCTTAAATCAGAAGGAATCTCAAATCCTGGGGGACCTTTGGGCGCTGCTTGCTGAGGAGCTGCTTCCGGCGCTGATGCCTGCTGAGGAGCAGAAGCTTGCTGTGGGGCAAATCCCTGTTGCTGAGGAGCTGCCTGCTGTGGGGCGAATCCAGCTTGCTGAGGAGCCGCTTGAGGAGCAAAACTTTGCTGTTGAGCTGGAGCTTGCTGAGGAGCTGGAGCCTGCTGAGGCGCGGCAAATCCTGCCTGCTGTTGAGCCGGTGCAGCCTGCTGTTGAGGAGGCGCAAAAGTCTGCGGAACAAACCCTGCCTGCTGTTGAGCCGGAGCTGCATGCTGAGGCGCGGCAAATCCTGCCTGCTGAGGAGCTGCCGGCTGTGCTGGAGCTTCCCAGTCATCATCCGGTGCGACCGGGAAGTTCATAGGATCATCGGGATCAAAATCTTCTACAGAGAAATTATCAGTATCGCTGACAGGTTCCGCTTCGATTGGTTCGCCGAAATCATCAGCAGAAAAATCATCGAGGGAATCAAGCGAATCATCAAAACTGATAGGGTCATCTTCTGTTGTTAATTCATCGATAGGATCCGGATCTGCCGCTGTTGAAAGGTCATCGAATGAATCAAGCGATTCTGCATCATCTAGATCCATGTCAGAGCTGTCGATGGTTAAATCATCAAGCGAATCTAAATCAAAATCGGTTTCATCTAACGAAGGTTCACTTAAATCATCTGTCATGCCTTCGGTAGAAAGTTCCGGTTCATCAATTACAGCGTCAGAAAAATCAAGTGTTTCATCAGCGGAACCTTCGGCTGAATCGCCGTCAGATAAATCGCTGTCTTCCAGATATGAGACATCTTCTGGAGGGAATGTAACCGGAGTCGCGCCGTCTTCTCTGAGTTTATCAAGCTCGTCATCGGCAGAAAGTTCCGCGATATCATCAGTTAAGTCATCGCCTAAATCGTCACCTAAACTATCTAGATCAGAATCCGCAAAATCAATATCTATATCTTCGTTATCAAGGTTTTCTCCGATATCGTCAAACGACGGAACATCATCGTCTCCTTCGCTAATGCCAAAATCTTCTGTCATTAAGGGAACTTCTTCCTGTTCATTATCAAGAGAATCGGGATCAATTTCTAAATCCAAATCATCTGTACTTAAATCAGAAAGACTGTCGTCATCAAAGGAAATTTCTGATGAATCATCGAGACCGTCATCAAAAGAACCAAGATCATCGCCTAATTCGATATCTTCGCCGGTTAATGAATCATCTTCGATCGAGAAATCGCTGTCTGCGCTTTCATCTGTTCCTGATTCTTCTGTAAAGTCTGCAGAATTAAGAATATTATCTAGCTCGTCGCCTGTAAGGGCAATAGCTTCGTCATCGTCATCACCGCCGATATCAAATCCGGATTTTTGGGTGTCATCCTGAGCTTCTTGCGCGCCGCCATCTGAGTCTTCGCCGCCCTCGCCGAGTATATCGTCGAGTTCATCGCCTGTAAGCGCAATAGCTTCGTCATCGTCGTCAGAGAAGAAACCGCTGCGGTCGTCAGTTTTACCGTCGGGAGCGCCGCCGCGAACATTGGCAAATTCTTTTTTAAGGTCAGTGAGTTCGTTTCTAATGGAAGAAAGCTCATCGGCGATTTTTTTGAGCAGGTTAGAAGAAAGCTCGCCGCCTGAACCTTGAATAGCGTTAAAATCGTCTTGGAGGCTGTCTATATTGTTTTCGATTGACTTTACAGTAGGAACGCCAAAGTCTTCGCTGTCCATCGAAAAATCTTCGATTGATAAGTCATCAGATAAGTCGTCAGACAGATCATCGTCTATGGATATTTCATTGTCGTCAGCTGCCGGCTGTTCAAACTCATCAAAGTTTGTGTCTTCGATATCGATGTCCAAATCATCATTGCTCATTAATCCGAGATTGCCGTCATCCTGCGGCATGTTAAAATCATCGATATCAGCGGGGTTTGACAACGGATCATCGTCAAAATCAATGTCTATGTCATCATCCGGAAATTCTATGGTTTCTTTTCTTGCGGGAGCCTTTGATTCATTGAGATCAAGAACTGCATCGTCAAATGATAAATCATCAGCAGAATCTTCGACTGGTAATGACAAATCTTCCAAATCAGATGATTTGCCGTCTGCAGAAAGAACCTGAGGTTCGCTTTTTACCCATACACCGTATTCATCAAGCTCATCCGCAGAACCAATGCTGCCGCGATCAGAGTATATCGAAGGTTTTTTATCGTTTGCCATGAACCACTCCCTAAATTAACACAAAGCCCGTTTATTTTTGAATAATACGTGTTTCTACCATTATCGGTATTTTTCCGTTTTTCAATAGTTCATCTCTATTATATATAATAAAGTATGATATTACAGTTGTCAATGCTTAAAGAATGACCAAAAAAGTACCGTTAATCGGAGCATGAGAATCTCAAAATACCTCTTGGGCATTTGGGTCGCTGTGGCTGTATATACGCTTTTTTCATTCTTAAGCGGTCCCAAAGGCATGTCAGCCTACAATTATCTGCTTTCTGAGAGAGAACAGCAGCGTTATAATATTCAGACTTTGGGGATTATCAACGAAGAACTCGAAAAAACCAGAAATAATTTATTGTATGATCCGGATACTTTATTAATTCATGCCCGTCAGATGGGTTACGGCTCTCAGGATGAACGTTTTGTACGAATTGTAGGCCTTGGAATCAATAGAACATCCCCTGCAACAGCAGGAAATGTATATTTTGCTCAAAATCCGGATTATATTTCTGATAGAATCATTAAAATTATATCTTTAAGCCTTGGTTTATTGGTCTTTGCCTTCTTTTTTACGATTGAATTCTTGGAAAAACGTACAAATTAACGCAGTTTGCCTTTAAATTCCCGTTCAATCTCGCGTTTTAGGTCTTTTTCTCGTATTCCGGCGCGTTTATCGTATGCTTTTTTACCTTTACACAGCCCTAATTCGACCTTTACCCTGCTTTTTTTAAAGTAAAATGACAAAGGAATCAATGTATAACCCTTTTCTTCGACCTTTCGGTTGATTCTTTTAATCTCTTCCTTGTGTAAAAGAAGGCGTTTTCTTCTGTCAGGCTCGTGATTAAAGATTGAAGAAAAGGGGTTTTCTGCGACTACAAGGGATTTAAGCCAGATTTCGCCGCCTGTGACTTCTGCCCAAGCGTCGGGGAATGAGATTTTTCCGTCTCTAAAGGATTTTACTTCTGTTCCTAACAGTTCTATTCCGCATTCATAAGTTTCGTCAATTGTATAATCGTGCCATGCCTTTCGGTTTTTAGCGATTATTTTTACGCCTTCACTCATGGGAGCTCTATAACTATCCTAAAGGAGACAAAAGGCGATGATAACTCAGGGGGTAAAGAAGCTCTTTTTTCGTATGATTTTATCCAAGTCATATCTGCCGAATTTGTGGTACGTAAGGTTCGTTCCGGCGACCCGATAAGTTCGATTGCTTCATGTGAGGCGGTTATAAAATCGTTTGGCGCGTATAAGTCAGCGCACCATTCCCATGAATAAACGGCAATAAAATGCTCAGCCGCAGTCCATTCTATTTCTGTGGGTAATCTTACTGTATAGCCTGAAATTGGCTGCGGCAGGCGGGTTTTAAACCATTCGCAAAAAGCCATTGCCGAATACCACGTGATCCCGGTAATAGCGTTTCCAAGCCCTCTGTTAAGGTCTATAGAAAGTTCGTCAGGAAAATAATCTGTATGGTGTTCCTTCCATTGGGGGTTTTCGTTTAGAAAAGTTTCATAAAGAGCGCGGGAAACAGGAGTTTCGCTTATTAGAAAATTATGACCCAAAGAAAACTCTCTAAAGTTAAGGTTATTTAATCTTCTGTCGCTGCCCCTGGTTATGTTATAGGTTTCCGGTAATATAAAAGGATCAGGTTCATTTGCATATAATATACGTACAAAAGGTGTAGTCAAATTTGACGTTTCTGCAGGCAATAGATCGATGAGAAAGTCCGCGCTATGCGGGTTTTCTGAAATAAATGACCATATATCAGAGATCGAATAAAGAATAGAAAAAGGCGAAGGAGCATTGCCGTTATTGTCTAATAATACTTTTGCTCGTGTAAAATCGCGTATTGCCGCTCTTGTTGAGATAAACCGCGAAGAAGCTCTTAGTATTTTGTTTAGTTCATTAGCTGATTCTGCCATATAAGGTCCAAGCCTGTACGCGCCGTCAGAAAGGCTCATTGGAACCTGCCTTGAACCTGACGGCTCTCCCGCGAACGTCCAATCCGCAAAATCCGCGGCGTACAGAGCGAACGCTTTAACAGGGTCATTGCTTTTTAAGGTAAACTCTAACCTAAAATAACGCGGAAAAAACAAGGAACCAAAAGCGCGGCTGCCGATTTGATGAACAGAACTTTGGCTCTCAAAACCCGGCATAACAGCTTCTATCGTGTGGGTTCCCTTTGGAATAAAAATCTTACTGCCGGAAAGCCCCATATACACGTCGTTTATTCTGACTGCCGCTCCATGGGGGTCTGTTTTTACTATCAATACAGAGCCCGGATTCTTAAGTCCGGGGTATAAAAGAATGAAAAAGAGGATAACCAATAAGACAAAAGAGTAAATAACCGTCAGGTATACCCCCGGTCTGATTCCTATAAAAGGTTTGAGTTTTACCTGTATGTCGTTTTGGTCTTTCATATGTAAAATTATATATAATTGCCTTAAAAATAAAAAGAGCTGCCCGAATTATGTGTTTCGAACAGCTCCATGCCCTTGAGGCATATCAGAAATATAGTGATTTGGGAGGGGAACTATACCCCTGACATGTTGAATATCGGTCTGGGGTTTCAATTTCATTAACAGTAAATTTAATCTTCTTCGTTGATTGTAAGGTCTGCGGACAGGGCAACCCTGTAGGTTTTTCCGCGCTGAACGTTCAAAGTGCGGGTTATTGTATAGTCACTTATCTGAAACCTGATATCATGCGTTCCCGGTTCTACCGGAATCGGGTCACGGGTACGGATTAATGTATTATTTAGGAATATTTGGGCACCCTGCGGCGCCTCGAACGAAATCATCGGGGTAGGGTCCTGCAGTTCTATGATTAAATCGGTGACCCTTGTTCTCTCTACGACAAAGCGGCGGCTTATATTCCTGTAATCGTCAGAAACGACTACAAGGTGGTTTTCGCCCTCCCTGAGTACGATTTGTTCCGAAATATTTGTAATTGCAATATCGTTTATAAATACTGTAAACGGTCTGTTTCTAAGCTGGGGCGGAAAACGGGGTACTAGTCTTACAGCTCCCTCGTCGCTTAAGATTGGGCGGGCAATTATATTAAATCTTGTATGCTCAAACGAATCCGGCAGTCCCTTGGTAACCTGCATTAATCTGAACATTATGGGAAATGTTGCGGGTTGTGCGATAGAAGATGGAACAGAAACAGTTGTCGTATTTCTTAGCCCATGCTGTGCGCGGATGGGGATATGGTAAATTGTCCTTAATCTTGAAGGAAGCGCCTCAAAGGCGATTCGGCTGCCAATCATGTCTGTAACGCCGGTACCTGCCTGCGGGCTTAAATTGTTGTACATCATCATTACAAGGGAGCCGCGGTAGGGCAGCCAGCTTTGCGGGGCGGTTATCTCAATTTCTATACCTCTAACAAACCGTGCGTCTGCACCTATATTTATTATTACTGCGCTGTTTATGCCGATCGAAACCGTGGTTTCCGGCGCTCCCGGAAATACCTCGACAGTACCTTCTACTACTGTACGGAAAGATTCCGCATTTATGCCGATTGGCGTGAGCAGCAAGACTGCGAGGAGTATTAATATTTTTGGCATACCCATCCTTTTTTTCGTCTGTCTCTAGTGACGGAGCCTTCCCGAAGGATCAAACGCTCTTCCGCCGTGGCGCAGTTCAAAATGAAGGTGTGGTCCTGTAGATTGACCTGTAGAACCAACTCTCCCTATAAGAGTACCCGATCTTACTTCTGCCCGCAATACGGTTTCTATTCTTTGTAGGTGTCCGTAAAGGCTCGAATAATTGTTATTATGGCTGATTATTATAAAATTTCCCAAAACACTGTCAAATCCGGCGGCTGTAACAATACCGTCGGCGATGGCAAAAACCTCGGTTCCTTCCGGCGCGGCAAGGTCTATCCCCTGATGCATCTGCTGGTGGCCGGAAAACGGGTCTGCCCTTACACCGAACCGGCTGGTTATACGGTAATTCCGCAGAGGAAAACGAAATCCTGCATTCAGGAAAAACGATCTTTCTGTAGGCGTAAAATCCGCGCCGGGAAAAAAGAGATATGTGGTTGTCCTTCCTGCGGTATTTATCCTTAGCTCGATACCGCCTTCGGCGCTTACCCTTGCCGCGCCGATAATTTTTTCCAGATCTGTTTCGACATTAGAAGGTATAAAGATTCCGGGGCAGGAGGGCAATAGAATAGTCATTCCCGGCTGAATTACAGAAGGGCTGTTCAGCCTGTTAAGGCTTGCTAATGCAGAATACGGAATAGTACTGCGGGCTGCTAAATGATATAAATCTTCGCCTTCGCGAACTATGTACCTGTAGATTGTGAGATTTTCGGCAGCGCGCTCAGGCTGTGCTCTCGCCCCGACAAGGAGCCTTCGGTTTCTTTCGACATCTCCTGTAAACTGCCTAAAGCTTGTGTCGGTTGGGTAAAGCTGTCTTATTAACGGGAGATCAGTGTCGCCCGGCTGCTGTGCCGGACAAAAGGAGAGGCAGAAGAATAAAAAAAAGGCAAGGGCGATCCCCTTGCCTGTCCTCAAAAGCAAACTTATTCGGCTGCTATAGCTTCTGTCGGACAAGTGCCGACGCACGCGCCGCAATCTGTGCATTTTGCCGCATCAATTACATATTGTCCGTCTTTTTCCAAAATTGCTTCTACCGGGCAGTCGCCGACACAAGAACCGCAAATTACGCAAGCATCACTGATTTTATGAGCCATTTTAAAACCTCTCTATAAATTAGACTATCGGAATAATATCACAAAACTCTTTAAATGACAAGGCAAAAAAAGCCGAAAATTAAGTATGATTTTCTTTGGTATATTAATAGGCGTAATTATAATGGGAGCAATGATTTATCTTGCTGTCGATAAAAAGTCGAATTTTCAAACCCGGCTTGTGAGCCTTGGCGCTCTTGCCGCGATGATTCTAACTGTAATAATCTGTCTTTTTATTATTTTTACAGACAACAGGGTTCCTATAGATCCTTCCAATCTTATAGTCGGCGCCCCCGTCGAAGTCAAAGAAGAAAACAATATACCTGCGCTTCTTTTTTCGATAATTTTCTTTCTTGCATTGTTCCTTGTAATCGCGTTTCTTGCAATGAAAGAGCATAAAAAGCATGCGCCCAAAAAAGGCGAAGTTATATTTTCGGTTTATCAGCGCTTTTAATTCGCTGTTAATTCTTAGAATTCTTAGTTCTTAAAGCTCATTTTTGCCGCTTCTAATGCCGCAATGACTTTATCGCACCATTGATCAAATTCTGTGTCTTCGTTCTGGAGTTCTTTACGGGCAAGCACATTGGCGATTGTCATTTTTATTCCTTCGTCTGCTCTTACTTTTGCGCAAAAATCCGGCGCCAGCCTTTTTAATTTTGCATTGTCAAAAATAACGGTATTTGCCTTATCTCCCAATAAGCTGCCTTTAAAGTCATACCGGCCCTCTGATAATTCATCCAAAAACAAACTCGAAACATAGACAGCTTTTAATTCTGTATTGAGAGCGTCTGCGATGATTTGGTATATCTGATTCCAAGTAACGCTCTCGTCAGATGTTATGTGAATTGCTTCTCCGATTGCGTGTATGTTTCCCATGATTCGTACAAAAGCGCGGGCAAAATCGCTGTTATGTGTTAATGTCCATAATGTTGTGCCGTCGCCGTGAATTATTACGGGTTTACCATCTATTATTCTTTTTAGCACCTGCCAGCTTCCTTTGGAACCATGAACCCCAAGCGGAACGTTTCGTTCATCGTAAGTATGGCTGGGACGGATTATAGTTACAGGAAAGCCGCATTCGCGGTATTTTTGAATGAGGTATTCTTCGCAGGCGATTTTGTTTCTGGAATATTCCCAAAGAGGATTAGAAAGCGGCGTGCCTTCTGTTATTACATGAGAAGAAAGCGGTTTTTGGTATGCAGAAGCCGAAGAAATAAAAATAAATTGCCTGCATAAACCGTTAAAAATTTCATAATCTTTTTGTACATGTTCCGGCGTAAATGCGATAAAATCGGCAACTGCGTCAAATTGTTCGTCTTTGCCGAGCGCTTTTATCAATTTGTTTCGAATGTCCGGGGCTTTTTCCGTTCTTATCTCGCATTCAATATGTTTAAACTCGGGACCTTTAAACTCATCCTTGCGGCTCCCTCTGTTTAATAAAAAAATCTGCCAGCCCAATTGAGCCGCCCGTCTTGTAATAGCCGACGAAATAGTGCCTGTTCCGCCAATAAATAGTACTTTCATGATAACCCTCGATATTTCAATTTAATGAATATTTGTTTGAAACGCAAGGTATCCGCTCCTTGAGGATATTTTAAAATAAATGTATAATAAGCGTATGATAAGCATTGCTTTTACTGGCGGAGGGACAGGAGGGCATATATATCCGGGACTCGCGGTTGCTGCAGAGTTAAGAAAACAACTTCCATGCAGCGATTACAAGTTATTCTGGATTGGATCTTCTTCCGGTATTGATCGTTCACTTGTAGAAGGCGCTAATATCGAATTCTTCGGCGTACCTTCCGGAAAACTCAGGCGTTATTTTTCACTGCGGACTATTATTGACTTCTTTAAAGTAATTGCGGGTTTTTTTGCCGCGCGTAAAATCTTAAAAAAACAAAATGCAAAAATTCTTTTTTCTAAAGGAGGATTTGTAAGCGTTCCTCCATGCGCTGCAGCCGCTTCTTTGGGTTTGACAATTTTTACACACGAATCGGATTACAGTCCCGGGCTTGCCACAAAAATAAACGCGCGGTTTGTTTCGGGAAGCGGCGGAATATTTACAGCTTATGAAGATACAGCAAAGTTTTTTTCATCAAAAGCGCGGGATTATATTACTGTAACAGGAAACCCTGTACGCAGTGTTTTTTTTAACGCCGATCCGTCAAAGGGAAGGGCGTTTTTAAAAACTTCTAATGAAGCGCGGATACTTTTGGTTCTTGGAGGCAGTCAGGGTGCGGCAGAAATAAACGAACTTGTCCGCGCCGCTCTTGATGATCTTACAAAAATATATACCGTAGTACATCAAACCGGTCCCAATCAAAAATGGGATATTCCGGAAAGCGAAAAATATAAACCTTTTCCGTATATAAACGAAGAAATGCCGCATGTTATGGCGGCGGCAGAGCTTGTAATGGGCAGAAGCGGCGCAGGGATTTGGGAATGGGCAGTTTTAGGAAAGCCGATGCTTTTAATTCCTTTAAGGGGGGCAGGAACCAGAGGTGATCAGGTAGAAAACGCCCACTACTTTGAAAACGCAAAAGCGGCAAAAGTTTTATTAACTCCAAGTGCCGGCGAACTTGTATCAGAAGTTAAATCTTTTGCAGATGACGAAAATAAAAGAAAAGAAGCGGCAAATGCGTCAAAAAAATTAGGCGGAATAAACAGCGCAGATTTTATTGCAAAAATATTAGCGGAGGAAATAAGTGACATTCTCGATAATTGATATTGTCTTTATCGCATTAATAGGTCTTTTTATGATCCGCTGTTATTTAAAAGGCATTGTAAGCGAGCTCCTTTCTGTTGCAGGCATTGTTCTTGGACTTTTAGCATCGTTATTTTTGTATAAAAACGGCGGAGAGTTTTTAAAAAAACAATTTATGCCGGAAATAAATATTATCCCGGATATTGCCGCATTTATAATTATTTTTATAATTGTTTTTATTATTGTAAAAATTTTAGAAAAAATGCTTATTAATGTTATTGACGCTGTCAGCCTTACAAATGCAGACAGTTACGCGGGGATTCTTTTTGGACTTGCAGAAGGAATAGCCGTAGTAAGTTTAATACTTTTTATTTTAAAGGTTCAGCCTATTTTTAATATGTCGGGTCTTTTATCAGACAGTTTTTTTGCGCGGCTTCTTCTGCCTTTTATTACAGGAAAGGAGAGTTTATAGATGTTTGAGAATATCATAGAACAGGGCGCTGTTCTGCAGCTGCAAAATGATATTATAAACAGCCGTATTGCTCCTTCTATGCTGTTTTACGGTCCCGCAGAATCCGGAAAATGCAGCGCCGCGCTTGAGCTTGCAAGGGTTCTTTCGTGCGACAATAAGGGCGAATGGAAATGCGCCTGCCCTCACTGCGAACAGCACCGTTATCTGCAAAACGAAGATTTATTAATATTGGGACAGCGTTCGTTTTCTGCTGAGATTCAGGCTTGTTATTCTGCGTTTAAACGAAACCCGTCGTCTGCAGGCTCAAAACTTTTATTTTTTCGTTCTATCCGCAAGCTGCAGATTCGTTTTTCTCCTGTTTTAATGGAAGATGATCCAAAGTATTCAAAAATAGGATCTATTTTGCAGTCATTGGATGAAGGTTTAAATGAGTTTTCGGAAACTTCATGCGCTTCGTTAATTAAAAACGCCGCCGCTCTGGAGAACGAAGGGTTTTCGTCTACTATTCCGATCGCGCATATAAGAAGCGCTTCTTCGTGGTGCAGGCTTGCCCCTGCTGGTAAGCGCAAAACGCTGATAATAGAAAATGCAGATAACATGAGAGACGAAGCGCGTAACTCTCTTTTAAAACTTTTAGAAGAGCCGCCTTCTTCTGTTAGCATTGTCCTTACAGCAAAGAGGCGCGAGACAATAATGCCGACGATACTTTCCCGTTTAAGACCGTACAGGTTTTTAAAGAGAGACGCAAAGAGCGAAAAAGAAGTTATCCGCAGGGTGTTTCAAGACGAAGGTGAAAATTTAAATAAATACCTCGAATCTTTTATGCCGCAGAGTACAGAAAAACTTTATCCGCTTGCGGCGTTTTTTATTGTATCCCTTGCAAGGATTGTTTCTGTTTCTATAAAAAAGAAAGATCCGGCTGCTGTACCGTTGATTTTTAATGTGCTTGGAGAATATTGCGCGCCGATCGCAGAAAAATCAGGTTTTGATAAAAGTTTAAAAAGCGCGGTTATAATAAAAACGATTTTATCACAGAGCTCCAACTTTGAAGACGGCTCTTTTCCGCGTTTTTCTAAAATTGTTTTAGAGATGATAGGCAGCGCTCAAAGAGCAAAACACGACAGCGGATTTATTGCTTATAACGATATTTTTAACAAGTATATAAACGAAGCTGTAAACTCAATCGAAATTTTAAATATAAATACCGCAATAGTAATAGAATCGCTTTTTTACAATTTAAAGAAAGCCTTAAGAGGGCAGTATGGTTGATTTTTTCCGCCGTACATTAAGAAAAGTTGACAAGCTTAACGCGGAACAGCGCAAAGAATTGTTAATTTCGGCAATCGGAGAGATTAGCCTTTTAGAAAATGTTCTTGATTCAATTGATATGGGGATACTTGTCTGCGATGAATCTGATAATCTCATAATGGTAAATAAATGCGCTCAAAGGCTGATACCTATGAATTACATAGAAGGCGTTAAGCTTAAAACCGCAATTACAGAAGAAAAAATAATCGAATCATTTAAGGATATTATTGTAAGCAGAGAAAGGGTAGCAAATAAAGAAATAGATGTTCATAATCAAGGACGAAATAGGCTTCTTTCTGTTAATGTTGTTCCGCTGGTTCAGGAAAAGCGCATAACGGGAACCCTGATTTACATAGAAGATATAACAGAAAAGCGCAAGGGAGAGGAGAGATTAAGGCGCGCGGAAAATCTTGCGAGCCTTACAACTTTGGCTGCGGGAGTTGCGCACGAAATAAAAAACCCGCTGGGTTCGATTTCTATTCATTTACAGCTGCTGCAAAAAACTTTGTTAAAAAATTTTAAGTCAGCCGATAAATCTACAGATAAATATTTTAATGTATTAAAAGAAGAAATCGAAAGGCTTAACCGCATTGTTGTAGACTTTCTATTTGCGGTGCGCCCTATGAATCTGGAACTGCGCGAAGGTGATTTGAATAAATTAATTACCCAAATTATCGATTTTGTCCGTTTTGAGATGGAACAGCAGAATATCGAATGCGCTCTGGAGCTTGACAGCAGTATTCCGTATATCTTAATTGACGAACGTTATATGAAGCAGGCGATTCTAAATCTTGTAAAGAATGCACAAGCCGCAATGCCGGATGGCGGTGTTTTTACTGTTGCATCATCAATTTCTGATAACGAGATTAAAATATCTGTGCGTGATACGGGAGTTGGCATTAGTAAAGATAATTTTACTAAAATATTTGAACCTTATTTTACTACAAAAGAATCCGGAACAGGATTGGGTCTTACTCAGGTTTATAAAATTGTCAGAGAGCATCATGGAGAAATTACAGTAGACTCTATCGAAGGGGAAGGTACAGAATTTAAAATAAGCCTGCCGCTTCCGCAGAAAGAAACAAAATTAATTGGATTCGAAAAAAAATGAAGGAGATAAAAAATGAAATTCCGCCTTCTTGTAATTGACGATGAAAAAAATATCCGCGAAGGTCTTGCAGAAGCAATGCAGGGTGACGGGTATGATGTTATAAGCGCCGAAAACGGCGACGAAGGATGGAAAATATTTTCTAACGAAGATATTGATCTTGTCATAACAGATCTAAAAATGCCGGGTCTTAGCGGCGAAGAATTAATGAAACGTATTCTTGCGCATACTCCTGGGTTTCCTGTAATTATTCTGACAGGTCATGGTACTGTAGAAACTGCCGTTACTGCAATGCGCGACGGAGCGTGGGATTTTCTTACAAAACCTGTAGACCTTGATCATCTCTCGTTAAAAGTAAAACGGGCATTGGATAACAGAGAATTGTTTTTTCAGCACCGCAGAATGGAAGAAGAACTCGAACGCAAAAGGCAGTTTAAGTCAATAATAGGCAACTCGCGTAATATGCGCGAAGTTTTTGATACTATCAGTAAAGCCGCTCCTACAAAAGCTTCTATTTTAATTACCGGAGAATCCGGCGTAGGAAAAGAACTCGTTGCTGACGCTATTCATGAACTTTCGCCGAGAAAAGATCAGCCGCTTATAAAAGTGCATTGCGCGGCTCTTTCGCCTTCGCTTTTGGAGAGCGAACTTTTTGGGCACGAAAAAGGCGCTTTTACAGGAGCGATTTCGCGCAAGAGGGGGCGTTTTGAACTTGCTTCCGGCGGAACATTATTTTTGGACGAAATAGGCGAAATCGATCAGAATATTCAAATAAAGCTTCTGCGCGTTTTGCAGGAAAAAAAGTTTGAAAGAGTAGGCGGGGAGCAGACTGTAGAAACTGACGTGCGTATAATTGCAGCTACAAATAAAGATCTAAAAGCAGAAATAGAAAAAGGAAATTTCCGCGAGGATCTTTATTTCCGTTTAAACGTAGTTAATATTCATGTTCCGCCGCTACGTGAAAAAAAGGATGATATTCCTATTTTGGCGGCTGCATTTCTTAAAGAATTTTCAGAAGAAAATAATAAGACTATAAACGGTATAAACGAAAGAGCGCGTTCGCGCCTGTATGCCTATGAATGGCCGGGAAATATCAGGGAACTAAGAAACTGCATAGAAAGCGCTGTTGTTATGTGCCAGTCAAATGTAATAACAAAAGATGATCTTCCGCCTGTACTGCGCGACGCTGACGATGACGGTTGGATAAATATTAGGCTTGGTTCCAATATGGCAGAATGCGAAAAAATAATTATCCGTGAGACGCTGTCTCACTGCCGAGGAAACAAAAGCAAAGCCGCAGAAACGCTGGAAATCGGCAGAAAAACATTGCTGCGAAAACTGGCAGACTATGAACTTGGCAGTAATGAAAACGAAGAGGAATAATTATAAAAAATGGAATATAGATTTTCTGGAGAGATCGATGATATTAACGAATATCTGCAGTTTCAGCGTATTCTTCATAAAGAACTTTTCGGCAAGATCTTCTCGCCAAAAAGTTTGATTTACTCTGCTTTTTTGCTTACTATAATTATAATTCAGGATTTAAAAAGAGAATTTTCTCTGTATAAAATTATTACCTATATAGTAATTATTGGGTTTCCCTGTGTTTTTGTATTTTTTGCATTATATTCCAAATGGATGAATAAAAGGAGTTTTATTAAGTATAAATCAAAAATAGGAAGATTTGAATTTATTATAAATGAATTAAATATATTTATTAAATGTAAAGATGAATCTGCAAATCTGGATAAAAGCAATATAAGAAAAATAATATTTGATAATGATTCTATTTATATTATTCCAAAATCAAGGTTTGGCGGAATAATTAAAAAAAGGTATTTTGAAGATGAAAAAGAATATAATGAGTTAGTGTTGTTTATAAGAGAAAAATATTCAGGTTTAATTTGAGGAAATTCCCGAATATATTTTTCTGCGAAAATCCGCGAAAATCAGCGGACTAAGACCTCACACAGGGGCACAAAGGCACTAAGAAGCACGGAGAAATACAGTTCCTTATATATCAAACAGCCCAGCGCAAAGCCCTGCCGGCTCCGGACGGCTGTGGCATAAATCGACGCACGCTCTTGGCGTGGCAGGTCTTTCGATCCACACCGTAAGTCGCCGACATGGCTTCGCG
>WQXI01000021.1 GCA_009784935.1 Treponema sp. | reverse complement strand
CCTGCTGATCACGATATTCCTGTGCTAATGAATTGCGTGAACCGACTGCACTTGGTTTCTCCGGATGGAATACATTCGGGGATTTGGGCAGATCAATTGCTCCCATATAACTCTCCTTATAAATTAGTTTAAACTACTACTTATATTGAAGAATAACACATTTGAGACCCAAATGTAAAGCCCTTTTTAGAGGAAAATTCAACAATACCCCCTTAAGGAAACCCCTTATTTTTACTAGCCATTTTCCAAAATATATGTTAAAATATAGGCATGATTAATAAAGCAATACCCGGATCAATAAGAAACCTCATGCCGCTTGTTTTGGCGGTCTTTTTCGGCCTTTCGGGCGTTTATGCCCAGACTGCCTCAGAAAGGGCTCCTATCGACGTCAATATTATTATAGACGGTTCGGCTTCTTTTTCTGACGTAAAAGACGAAGTTTCGGCATGGGTATCCACTCGCCTCGACAATATACTTGCAACTGGAGACAGGGTTACAATCTGGAGCGCAGGTTCTTCTGCCCGCGTTATATATTCCGGCAGAATGGACGGAGCTTCCGACAGGGACGCGGCAAAAAGAAGCATTAGAGAAATAACCCCTGCCGGCAATAATCCTGATTTTTCCGGCGCTTTAAGAGAAGCTGCTGGCAGACAGAGCTCGTCTTTCAGTTATACTCTGCTTGTGAGCGCGTCTCCGCAGGCGCTTTCTTCTGTAATTAACAACCCGCAGGGCAATTTGCTTCGTTTTTCCAGAGTAGAAGACTTTTCTTCCTGGCGCGCGCTTGTTGTTGGGCTGAATTTAGACGACAGGGTTAGAAGGGCAGCTTCCGCTTACTTTAACAACTAAGCAGAATTTTCATTTTTACCAAATAAAGCTGATGTTTGACAATATTATATCATTTATCGACCGCCACAGCTCTTTTATCTTAACTACCCATGATTCTCCTGACGCGGATGGTCTCGGCGCCGAGGCTGTTTTGACTTCGATCTTAAAAAAGAAGGGTAAAGAAACTAAAATCATACATTCATCCCCTATCCCCGGATATTTGGATTTTATTAAAGAAGGTTTTGAGATTGAACAGTGGGATCCGGATAAACATACGCCGCTTTTAGAAAATTCGGCATTATTGGTTTTGGATACATCGGATGAACATCACTTAGGGTCGATAAGGGAAGCTGTAAAAAAAGTAAAAGAAACTTTTTCTATCGATCACCACGATCCTAAAAAAACAGAAAAATTGAATGGTCTTGTAGATCCTTCGGCATCTTCTGTATCGGAATTATCAATAGAACTTGCCTGCGCAATGGGGATCGAATTGGACCCTTTTACCGCGACTGCGGCTTATGCCGGGATAGTTTCGGATTCGGGGTTTTTTGCCTATCCAAAAACATCGATGAGAACTTTTAAAGCTGCAATGAAAACCCTTGAATGGGGAGCGGCTCCAAACCTAATTTACAAGCAGCTTATGGAAAACTCTTCCTGCGCGTCTATTCTTTTGCAAAAACAAGCGCTTTCCAGCCTTGAGTTCCATGCAGGAAGAAAAATTGCCCTTATGGTTCTGCGCTGGGAAGATTTTGAAAAAGCCGAAGCGCAGTTTGACGAAGTAGAAAATACCGTTAATATTCCGTTAAAAGCAAAAGAAGTCGAAGTGAGTATTTTACTCAAAGAAAAAGAGCAAGGGGAGATTTTTTGCTCTCTCCGCTCCAAGGGTACTTTGAATGTGTCAAAAATTGCGCAGAATTTCGGCGGGGGCGGCCATGTTACAGCAGCGGGTTTTAGAACCTACATAGGTATAGAGGAAACTATAAAAAAACTGCTTGCCTGTGTGGAATCGCGGCTGGATATGTGATACTGTAGAATATATGAAAAAAGAATTATTCGGTTTATATATCGGCATTTTAGTTTTTTGCGTTTTGTTAATTATTTTCCTTGCGACAGGTCTATGGAAGGTTGTTTTTTACCCGGCTTCTAATGATGATGTCAGAACCAGAATTATTACACCCCGCGAAGCAAACACATTTGCAGCATCTGATACAACTGATTATTTTCTATGGGAAGAAAAGCTCGAAACCAAACTGCCTATGGAAAACGGCGAAATTGTAATAGCTGTTCTTAACAGGGAAAGCGAAGTCTATATCGGAGAAGAACAATTTGTTATTTATAGAGATTCTGATCCGGCAGTTCCTATACATATCACTTTCTTTGGCTATGACGACAGGGCAAGATCATACAGAAGAATGTGGAGTTTACCCACTGCGGCTGTAAGGGCAGAAACCGCTACTATTTCCAGCTTTGATTTAATCGGCGACAGAAACAATTGTATTATTGTAACAGGCATGAATACTAACAATGAGCATACAATTACAATTTTAAGGCGGGGCGCAAATTATATGCCGGGACAGCCTTATAGAAAAATTGCAGAAATGCAGGTTGCTGGCTCTATTGTTATACAAGAGACACTGCGTTCTTTGGCATATCAGCAGAATATGACAAGGGGGCAGAGTTTTAATATTGCCGCATACGGACATGACAGTTCATCAGCCAATATACTGGATCAAATAGAAACAATTTATTCGTATAATCCGGCGCGCGAGCAATATGAACAAATACAAGTTTCCAGAATCCCGGGATCGCAGATTGAACAGCGCCGTCTTAGAGAACTTTTGAGCGGCAGACCCGGTGTTTTCGAAAACTTTATAAACGACCTTTGGTATTTTATAAGTCCCCAGGGCACTATTGATACCAGTCAATATTTATATTTTGATCCTGCAAAAAAAGAAATCATTTTTTTCGGCGATGAAACACAGCAAGTTTTTCGCTGGCAGACTTCTTCTCCTACGCGTTTTGGGCTTAATATAAGAAGCCAGAATATTTCTATTAGTACGCTTTTGCGTTTTGTCAATATAGAACTAGAATCTTTGGACAGAATAAGGCTGAGTGTTGTAGAGGATGTCCGTCTTAAAATTGCAGTAAGCAATACATGGGACGGCTCTTACCGCCGCGCCGGAGCTGTAAACATCAGGGAGACCTTATCACAGGTTAGGCCCGGCACTGACGCGGTTTATGATTCGTCATGGGGCAGAGTCCAGTTTAACAGTTCCGGAGAATATACTATCAGCGCGGGCGGCAGTACAAGAAAAGGCCGCTATGTTTTTTACAAGGTTAACTCAAATGATTTATTAGAAATGCGCCCGGAAGACGGCGAAGAAAACAGGCTTGTTTACAGAATAGAAAACACTGCAGCGGGAGCGATGGTTCTTTCGCGCGTACGGCTCGGTACACAGGGAGTTCAAGACCTGCTCGAACCCCCTATAACACTGACACTTGTTAATTAATTAAAAGAGTCTTACCACGAACCAAAAAAACCACACGAACCCGAACTCCAAATCTTAATCTTCGCTCGTGGTGGTTCGTGTCTGTTCGTGGTTAAATTAAAAAATTAAATCACTCCCTGATCGAGCATGGCTTTGGCGACTTTTTTAAAGCCTGCGATGTTCGCGCCCAAAACAAAGTTACCGGGTTTGCCGTATTCTTTTGCCGCGCTGTCTATGCTGTTAAAAATACCTGCCATAATAGTCTTAAGTTTTGCGTCTACTTCGTCAAATTGCCACGACATACGCATTGAGTTCTGTGACATTTCCAATCCTGATGTTGATACGCCGCCTGCGTTTGCCGCTTTACCGGGGAAGAATGCAACATTGTTTTGCAATAGATGTTCTGTCGCGTCCATAGTCGTTGGCATGTTTGCGCCTTCGCCGACAATTTTACAGCCGTTCTTAACAAGGCTTTTTGCATCATCTATAAATAATTCGTTCTGTGTCGCGCAAGGAAGAGCGATATCGCAGGCGATGTCCCATACTCTGCCCTTTGAGGCTTCGGTATAAACTGCATCTTTATGTTGTTCGGCGTATTTGGTGAGCCTTTCTCTTTTAACAAGTTTTATTTCTTTTACCGAATCAAGATTGATTCCGTCTTTATGAAAGATAAATCCATTGCTGTCTGACATGCTAATTACTGTTGCGCCTAAAGAAATTGCTTTTTGCGCCGCAAAGATAGCAACATTGCCGCTTCCTGAGATTACGACTTTTTTACCTTTAAAGCTGTCACTCTTTCCTTTTAGGTATTCGTCTACTATATAGACAAGTCCATAACCTGTTGCTTCGGTTCTTGCAAGAGAGCCGCCCCAAGTCAAACCTTTGCCTGTAAAAACTCCGGTAAAGTTATTTACGATTCGTTTGTATTGTCCGTACATAAAACCGACTTCGCGCGCTCCAACGCCTATATCCCCGGCGGGAACGTCAGTATCAGGACCGATGTGACGGTACAGCTCTGTCATGAACGATTGGCAAAAACGCATAACTTCGTTTTCGCTTCTTCCTTTTGGATCAAAATCACATCCGCCCTTACCGCCGCCCATAGGAAGCCCTGTCAGCGCGTTTTTAAAGGTTTGTTCAAATCCAAGAAACTTAATAATGCTCTGATTTACAGAAGGATGAAAACGAATGCCGCCCTTGTAAGGACCAATCGCAGAATTGTACTGTACACGGTAAGCGCGGTTAACATTCACCTTGCCTGCGTCGTCTACCCAAGGCACTCTAAAAACAATTAAACGCTCAGGTTCTATTAATCTTTCCAATAACCCGGCTTTTTCATATATGCTGTCCTTATCGACAATGATTCTTAATGATTCCAATACTTCTTTGGAAGCCTGTAAAAACTCAGGCTGCCCTGCGTCTTTTTTTTCTAAATCTGCAATAATTTTATCAATGTAGCTCATAATTTCTCCTATAATTTTTTATATATTGTTAAAGGAGGAAAGTCAAGATAACGGTTTTAGCAGCTTTAATATCTTTAACATAGGATCGATTTCGGCTCTCACTCTCTTTAAAAATGTTATGTCATTTATATTATGAGCATAATCCGGAAAGTGCGCCCAAAGATAATCACATTCTGTTACAAGCTCATTAAGCCGTATTTGATTCATTGTTTGCTCTCCGGTAAGAAAACCCCGCAGTTCAATTAAACGGTTTTTTTCGCCTTCATAAAAGAGATTTATCTCAGAAGAGTTCACACGGAGACACGGAGAGCACGGAGGAAACTCTTTAGTTAGTAATCCCGATGTGAACTCTTCTATACTTATTGTCTTAACTCCAAGCGGCAGCCCCGTACCTTCGATATCAAAAATCCTTGGATCTGTTTTAAACTCTTCTTCAAAAAGATTACGATAGTTTTTCATAATCGGATTGGTATAAACCTTACTGCCGGACTTTGACAATGCCGCAATCGAATAGTCCTCATAAACAGAAGTATTAAAAATAGCGCCGAGGCGGGTCAGCTTGTTAAGCTTACTTTTGTGTCCGGGCGTAGAGCGCGCGTGATACTTTTCGGCAGTATACGAAAAATCTATGCCTGCGCAGATAATGCTTCCCGATGTTATACGCCTTGCTATTTCTACCGCTGTCAAACCGACAGAACCAAGCGGCGGTACTTTTGCAGGAAGAAGCCCCGCGTTTTTCATACGTTCAAAAATACGCAGCTGCGTCCATGGAGTAAAAAATAAAAATCCTTTGGCGCCAAGTTTGCCGGCAGACGCAGGCAGCGACGAAAGATCGAAAGCGGCAGGAACATTCCATCCGCTGCAGCCGATAAAATCGCGTATATTCCAATGCTGGCTTTCCAGTATGACTGCAAGATCCGGAACAATCCCTCTGTCTTTAAGAGCTGTAAGAGCCGTATCTACACAGATTATTTTGAATGTTCGGTTTTTTGCTTGGTTATTAAGAGAGCTAAGCGCGTCAAGCACTTTATCGAGAGAAGGTCCCGCGCCTAAAACAAGAACAGGCGCTTCGCCGAAAGACAACTGCGAAACAGACGGGTATTGTTTTATGAGAGAGAGATTACGCAAAGCATTGCGTATATACAATCGTCCGAGTTTTGCAAGGGTAAGGGCATTACTTAAATCGCCTGTGATTTGCCGGCGAAGCGCTTCGCAAAGAGACTCGTACAACTGCGCATGCAGCTGAAAGCCTCCCGAAAAACGGACTGTTTCTGTATAGCGGAACATTCTGTCACCCCACCTGTCATGAACAAGAGCGCAGAGTTCTTCTTTTGTGCAATTACCCGGCAATAAAAAGTTTTTTTTTGCAGTTATTTGAGGATCGATATTTTCGATTGACAGCTTATAAAGTTCGTTGTCCGCTTCTAAACAAAGAACTGCGGAGTGAGGCGCTTCTTTTTCCAGACGCGAAAGAAAACGGGAAAGACCATAACCATAAATCGGCGAAGGGCAAAAATAAAGCGTTTTGTCTTTTATAGAAACAGAGTCAGCCGTTTTTTCGGCACGGCCGACCGGATCTTTTTCTGATAAAAGAGTTATGCCGTTTTTTACCATCTTATATTACGGTAAAAAGCATCCCAGAAAAAGTTATCGTCTGTAATTTTATCGCTGTTTAAGAAATATTCCTTAATTATTTTTTCGGCAAGATACGGAACCCATGAATTTGTGTACATCATAGCGATATTTTCCAGCTCTAACTCATTAGAAGCCGTTTGCTGAGTAGGAATAAATACAAAAGCGTGGCCTCCCTGAATAAGAGGTTCTGTAGGTGTGTTTAACGGCGCCGAAAAAGCAAGACTCCAGAATCTTTCATTGCGCGATAAGCCGGAAATCTCGTTTGCCGCGCTGCCGGTTAATCCGAATGTTTCGAGAGTCGAAAAAAGTTCTACGCTGGAATAATTAAGCGGAAGCGGACCAAAACTTTGTTTTTCCAGATTATGCAAACGGGCGGCATTATCAAAACCGGAAACGCGCGCATCTCTGATAAAATCATTTGCTCTTTCTATAGCCCAGTTGTCCATTCTGCCTCTGGCTACGCTTCTTACATAAGAACGAACTCTTTCCATTAAAACATTGTCAAAAAAGTTTGGCGGTGTAGCTTCCTGCTCTACTCTAAAAATTGCCCATACATCGCCTATAGGTATAACATCGCTTACTTCTCCCCTGCCTATTTTAAAAACCGCATCGCGGTCTTCGGCATTGGGGATTTCCCAGTTAAGTTCAAAGAAATAGCGGCTTCCCATATCTCCGCCCCTTACCGCATTGCCGTCCTGAGAATGAACACGCGCGGCTTCTTCGAATGTTATAGTTTCGTTTCTTATCGATGCGAGAACCCTTCTGGCTTCCCTTTCGCTCGAACTAATCGTAATTCTTGACAAGTGAATCGAATAAAATAATTCGGCGTTTTCTCTTGCATAGGCTAGATATTCGCTTTCGGGAAATTCTTCTATTATATTGAACGAAACTACATCAAAGCTTCTTTCCGGCGAAGCCATATTCGCTATAAACCTTGCTTCGGCTTCTGGAACTAAAAGTGCAAAATAATCCCTGATAAACATCATTTTTGCAAGTTCTTCCTGAGACTGCCGCCATTGCGCACTGCGCGCGGATTCTGTCATTCTATAGTATGCCGGTGATAAAGAACCTGTATGATCCATATACTGCTGGGCTACTGCCCTGTCTACTGTTCTTTCTGACGGAGTATATTTTGATTTATTAACAAGGTGAAGAATGACATTATGCATTACAGCCTGTTCATAAGCCTGCCATACAGAACTGGCATGTATCTGCCGTCTTGTATCTGATGAAAAAGAAGGGTCGGTAATATCAATTCCCTGAGCCTGATACTGCTGCCTTATGTTATCATACACTTGATTATAAGTCTGTCCAAACAGGTTTCCTTCTTTCATTACAATCGGTACTTTATCATAGTACCCAAAAATCAAATCGCCTCTGCTGCCGCCGAAACCGCCGCCAGAAAGGAAGTCACCGCCGATAAATGTGATAGTTATCAGAACAAGAACGACAACAGAACCTATATATAAACCGGGACTTTGCTTGAATTTTCGGGAAATTGCTGTGCCGGCTGATTCTTTTTCTGCCGGAGCTATCTTATTTTTCTTTGCCATTATATACCTCTAAATTTATTTCTGCTTATTTCTACTATGAAAATTATCATTTTTTGCGTTTTTTGTCTAGTTTATCTAATGCGCCGCGCAGGCTCGCGCCATGTATATGTGGAGGTTCTACATGAAGAAATATTTTGTTTCTTTTCTTGCATTGCTTGTACTTGGCTCCTGCAGCACGGGAGATACGGCAATGTCCAAAATGATGGGAGGCGGCTCTAATGCGCTGGTCTTCCATGGCAGCAAGGCAGTCAGCGAGGATGAGATTGAATTTACCTTCTCGCGGTCTGTAACGGTAAAGTATCTGAGCTTAAAGCCGGATATTTCGGTTGTTTCTGTAGACAACGGAAGAACAGTAAGGGTAAAACTGGAGCAAATACCCGCGCCGGGCAGTTTAATTACAGCAGATCTGCTGGTAGAAGACGAAAGGAGGAATACAATCAATGTGCTTGTTACATTGCGGTCAAGGAATAACCGTATGCCGGACTTGGTTATTAATGAGCTATGTACCGAATATACCAGCAGTACGGGAAGGACAGAATTCATCGAATTCAAAATGAGATCGGCAGGTAATCTGGGAGCTATGCGTGTGTTTATAATAGGAAACAGCAATGCAAGCAGGCAGACCGTTTATGAGTTTTCTCCGGCAGAAGTAAGAAACGGCGACTATGTTGTTCTTCATCTGCGTACTCTTGACGCGAATGCCGCTGTTGTGCCGCGCGAGTACAGGATTCCGGGAAACACTAAACTGTTTCATAAAACGGCTATGGTTTATGTGATGGATCAGGATGACCGTATTTTAAACGCTGTAATGATCAGCGAAAATCCCGAACAGCCATGGCCAAAGGATTACTTTGCGGAAACTGCAGATTTTTTGATCGCAGAAGGAGCGTGGAACGGAAAAGCTGCATTGAGCACAGGAACAACAGCAACCCGAACTATCTGCCGTGACGAAACCAAAACAAACACAAACTCTGCCGCCGACTGGTACGTTACCGTAACAAGCGGCGCAACACCCGGAGGACAAAATAATACAAGGCGGTATTAGATAAGGTTCTTAAATAGGGCTTCTATATCGTGCTTTGGAACAGCTCCGTTCCTCTGGACTGCGATTTCTCCGTCCTTGTAGACAACCAGCATTGGGATTGAAACAATCCCGTGCTGCTCTGCAAGGGCGGTGTTTGCATCAATATTAATTTTTCCCACTTTTAACTGCCCGGAATATTCATCGGCAATCTGATCGATAACAGGGCTGAGCATTTTGCATGGACCGCACCATGGCGCCCAAAAGTCAATCAATACAGGAACTGGTGACTGCAGAACTTCGGATTCAAAGTTTTCACTGGTTATTTCGATACTACTCACAATTGTTTCTCCCTTTATTCATTTTCCAATATTGATTAAATTTATACAAGTGGGCGATTGACTTTTTTTTTGCAAAATGCAATGATCTTCTATGGAAAGTCATGAATTGAAATTTGGCGAAGGTTTATCTTACGATGATGTTCTGTTATTGCCCGGATATTCAGAAATTCTTCCCAGAGACTGCAATGTAAAAACGCAACTGTGCGGCGAAATCACCCTTAATATTCCTATTGTCTCAGCCGCAATGGATACAGTAACCGAAGAAAAACTTGCTATTTCTATAGCGCTGGAAGGCGGAGCCGGTGTTATTCACCGCAACTTAAGCCCCGATGAACAGGCGCGGCAGGTATCCAATGTAAAGCGTTTCCTTAATTGGATAATCGAATCCCCTATTACAGTTCCTCATAATGCGTATGTGCGCGATGTAAGAGTTCTTGTAGATACATTCGGCGTTTCCGGTCTTCCTGTCGTAGACAATAACGGTATATTAAAAGGAATAATTACAAACCGTGACCTAAGGTTTTGCCGCGATGATTCGCTTGCAGTAACAGACGTAATGACAGATGAACTTGTAACTCTCACTGGCGAGCCGACTGTAGAAAAAGCGCAGGATAAATTCAGCCAGTTTAGGATCGAAAAGCTTCCTGTAGTTGACGACAAAGGCAGATTAACAGGGCTCATAACCGTAACAGACATGGAAAAAAACCAAAACTTTCCGAATGCCGCTGTTGATAAAAGCGGCAGATTAATTGTCGGCGCGGCAATTTCTCCGCAGGATTATGAAGTTAGGCTGCCGTTATTAATAAAATCAAAAGTAGACTTTGTTGTTCTTGATACAGCGCATGGTGATTCTAAAAATGTAATGGACGCTGTGCGTAAAATAAAAAAAGAATTTAATATTCCGGTTATCGGCGGCAATGTTGCCACCAAAGACGGAACAAAAAATCTTATTGACGCGGGAGCGGATGCGGTAAAAGTCGGCATAGGACCGGGTTCTATCTGCACTACAAGGGTTGTAGCGGGAATCGGCGTACCTCAGTTTACCGCAGTTTTAGACTGCGCCGAAGAAGCGTCAAAGCGCGGTATTCCGGTTATAGCTGACGGCGGTATAAAATTTTCGGGCGATATAACAAAAGCAATCGGCGCCGGAGCGAGCGTTGTTATGGTAGGCAGTCTTTTTGCAGGATTAAAAGAAGCGCCGGGCAGTGAAATTATTTTTGACGGAAGAATTTATAAAGAATACCGCGGAATGGGAAGCATGGGCGCAATATCAGACGGCGCGGGCGACCGCTACCAGATCGGCAAAGACGAAGAACCTGTGCCGGAAGGTATCGAAGGGCGCGTTCCTTATAAGGGCGAACTAAAATCATATTTAAATCAGCTTGTCGCCGGTCTTCGCAAAGGTATGGGGTACTGCGGCTGTAAAGATATTCCGGAACTTAATAAGTACCGCAAGTTTGTAAAAATTACATCGGCAGGTCTTAGAGAAAGCCATCCGCACGATGTGCAGATTACACAGGAAGCGCCGAATTATTCACGATTGTAGATTTTTTTATGAAAAACGAACTAGAAAAATGGTACAAAAAGGTTTGTGTTCCGGATTTTGTTTTAAGCGACCCTGTGCAGTTTCCTAGGTTATATAAAAAACGAGAAGATATAGAAATTGCCGCTTTTTTATCTGCGACAATCGCATGGGGAAGACGCGATTTAATTCTCCGCTCTGCAAAAAAAATGTTTGCTCTCATGGGAAAAAGTCCATATGACTTTATAATGTCCGGCGAATATAAAAAACTAAAAAATCGCAATGTGCACCGCACTTTCTTTGAAGACGACTTTAAATATTTTTGCCGCGGCTTTGCGCATTGTTATAAAAAATACGGCACCTTGGAAAAACTCTTTAAAACTGCACAGAATACATGGGAAGGTATTGCGCTTTTTAGAGAAGAGATGGCAGCCGCCAACAAGGGCGAATACTCTGTGCATATAGCGAACCCGGGGACAGCAGACAAAAACGGTTCTGCCTGCAAGAGGATCAATCTAGCGCTGCGCTGGCTTGTGCGCGAAGGACCTGTCGATTTACATTTATGGAAAAGCATTAAACCTGCCGGTCTTTACATCCCGTTAGATGTACATGTCGCGCGGACAGCCAGAAGACTCGGACTTTTAGAACGTAAATCAAATGATAAAAAAGCCGTTATTGAACTAACCGAAAAACTGCGGGAGTTCTGTCCCAATGATCCAGT
This sequence comes from Treponema sp., assembly GCA_009784935.1. Taxonomy (GTDB): domain Bacteria; phylum Spirochaetota; class Spirochaetia; order Treponematales; family Breznakiellaceae; genus WQXQ01. The sequence goes on along the minus strand of WQXI01000021.1, from coordinate 26,743 downwards.
TAAGTACGACTTTGCATTATTCGGCGCAGGGGTATCGGCTACCTCTCGCCCAAAAGCGCCTTGAGTTCCTGAATATCGCTTATTATTTTACTGCGCGGCAGTTTCTGAAACCGGCTTGGGATCATTTCTTTTGATGTACATTCAAGAACGGCAACAAGGTTTTGCAGTTCTACTTCGTGCGGATAAGCGGCAGGGACAAAGTCACCCATTGCTTCTTCCATATCTTCGCGCTTAACAAAAACCCTGTCAGCCATTGCTGCAAGGAGTTTAGCGCGGACAAGAACCGCTTCTAAATCTGCGCCGGAGTATTCGTGATCATACTTGCGGAACAAGTCTGCTATAGAAAAGTTTCTTATATCTAAATCCAACTTACGCACAAGCGTTTTAAAAAGATCTTCCCTGTCTTTTTTTGACTCCGGATAAAACAATGCGAGATGTTCTTCGGCGCGTCCCTGCCGCTTAAGATCGATTGGAATTAAATCCGGGCGGCATGTTATCAAGAACCAAATGATTTTACCGCGGAACTCGGTGTTTCCCATAAAAGACGCAATCTGCGCAAACACACGGTTGGATGTTCCGGAATCGCCGTCTTGATCCCTGTCACCGAGAAATGCGTCTGCTTCATCTATCATTACGCCGACAGGAGCCATAGCGACAAGAATATTTAAAACTCTCTCGAGATTTGACTCTGTTTCGCCCTGCCACTTGGTGCGGAAGTTTCTGAACTTAACCATCGGGATACCGATTTCGCCGGCAAAAGCGTTTACCATAAAACTCTTGCCCGTTCCTACAGGCCCTGCGATTAAATAACCCATAGGAAGAACATCGGGTCTTCCCTTTTTTATTGCTTTTGCGGCATTCATAAAACGCTTCTTAACAAAATCATGCCCTGATACATGAGAGAGGTCAAAAGAAGATTCCATAAATTCTAAAAGCCCGCCGGCTTCGTTTTCTATTATTTCTTTTTTCTTTTTGCGCATAAATTCCAAAGATAACGGTTCGTCCTTTTCGTAGCTTTCGGCTGCAAGACGGTTTAGGTTCATCAGGTTAAGTCCCGATGTGATAGCCGCAAGTCTTTCCGGCGAGAGACCGCGATCAAGCATTAACTTGCCTTCTTTTTCCTTGGAACGCAGAAAACTTTCTCTGATCTTTGTCTCCGGAAACGGAACGCTTATTTTAACGGTAGAAGGAGAGCTGGAAAGACGCGAAGATATGTCGGCTAGATTTTCTGTCAATAAAATAATAGAAATATCGCTTTTAATAAATTTTGGATCTGTCGCCCAGCGGTTGAATGTTACCATACAGTAACGATCTGCGTCAGAGATTCGAATTAAATCACCGGCGGGTACGATATGTTCGGCCTGATCGATTATTAAAACCTTACGAAGCTTTGGACTTTGAGCTAAAAAATATTTTTCTAAATAAGGAAAACATCTTTCCGGGTCTCTGGAAAAATAATCGCTCTTGCCGTCTTCGGTATTTACTGCAAACTTAGGAGCCGCGCTGTTGTAATCCTGCTCCATTGATGGTTCGCAGAATGTAACTCCGCTTGAGCGGTCATAATACGCGATTATATCCCTGTTGCCGAAAATTATTTCTGATATATAATCCTGAATCCTTGTAAAAGTAAATTCGCCTTCTTTTCTTTCGTGCGGGAGAAAGTCCAGAATATTGCCATGCAAAATATATAAATTAGCGGTTTTAGAGCCGTATTTATTGGCAAGCTCCTGCGCCCATACCGGCAGTATTTTTATGTATTCATTGCTTCTAATAATATATTGATCAGGCATTTATCCCCCCTCGCCTTCTTATCTGTCAGTTATTAATTTTGTAAGATAATCCTCTAATCTTAAAGCAAACGCTTCGCCGATGTTTCGTTCTGCGGCGGCTATAGCGCGGTTGTCCGCTTCTGTCTGCGATACATGCCCTTCCCTCGAGTTAAAATTAAACGGGATTAAAATAACATTATTATTGGCTGTGTCCATAAGTTCTGCGCTTATTTCTATCCGCGAAAAATTATTAGGATTGGCAGGCAGGGTAACAGGTGAAAGCACGATATTTACATCCAGCAAATAACGCGTACCTACGCCTTCTGGGGCGGGAATTAAAAACGGCTCAAACCCCCAGTCCGCAAAACATTTTGCGAACGCGCCGAATATTCTTCCGTTTCTGTCGCCGCTTGTTATTCTTACTCCGATTCCTGTTCTTTTTATACGATCGTTCGCGGCGACACGGTAATACAGCCCGCCTATAACAAGGGGATCTACGTTTACGGCGCCGTCAAGAAGCGTAACAATGTTTTTGTATACTTCATTTGTGTCCGCTAAAACAGCGGCAAACAATAAACAAACAATAGATTTAAACGAAACAGGATCGGCGGATGACTGCGCAGCGAGATCGTGAATTATTTTTTCATTGTTTTTAAGCAGTTCATTATAAATACGGATTCCGTTTGCTTTGTTCATTACCGCGGCGGCATAATATGTTCCTCTTGAATCAAACCAGACTTCTTTAATTTCTGCTCCCATAAGATTATCCATAGAAGCCAATGTTTTAATATTGGAACTCATCTGCGCGGTATCTGTCCAGTTATTCATTATTCCATTGACAACAGCCTGCTCATAAGAAGAAAAAGCTGTTCGTTCGACCTGTATTGACTGTCCAAAAAAAGCGGTAAGAGCAGCGAGGGCATTTGCTTCTGCAGCCGCTCTGCTATCTCCGAATCCTGTCGCAGCAACATATTCCGCCTGCGGAAAAGCAGAATAAACATCGGTAACCCATGACGGCGCGCGGCTGTTATTACGCGGCGGCTGCGTTAAACAAGAGATTAAAAGTAACGGCAGTAAAAGAAAAAATAATCGTTTTAACACTTCTTCCTCAATTGTTTACTTTTTTACAGATTTTATTCTGCTTAATTCTGCAACAGAATGTATTAATTCATTATCTTTTGCAATATCGCTGATAAGAGCGGGAAGCCTGTAAGTCCAGTTAAAATCATTTGCAGTGCCCGGCACATTCACACGTTCGTCTTCGGGGTTTTCGGAGTACCAGTTATTGGAGAGATGCAGTAAATCCTGAATCTGGAAAACCCTAAAACGCGAGCGCGCGGAAGCGGACTTGGATAAAATAATTTTTGCGGTCCCCGGATTGTAAATTCTTGGCAGTGACGGCACTCCGATAAAACCGGAAAACTGTCCTTGATCCGCTTCTTTTTCCCACCATTCACGGACAGTAGAGCTGTCATGAACTGCGGGCGTACAAACGCTTAACTGCGGATATTCTTCGAAAGGAATATACGGCTGACCGTCTTTATCCCAAGCGCGGAACCAGCGGACAACGCGCAGCCCAAGAATCCTTAATCTTGTAAGAACTTTTGGAACACATGCAGGAACAGCGCCGAGATCTTCTGCGCATGGAAGCATCGGCGAAGATTCTACCATTACAGAAAGAAGCTTCATTCCCAGCTGAGACCAAATTCTTTCTGATTTTCTTTGCCGTTTTTCCAGCAATGCCTCAAGCGCATTCCTGTCTTCTTCTGACTGGCATTTATACGCTTTAGAGTTTCTAAAATACCAAACCGGAAAGAACCTTCCTTTTTCGTATTCAAGGAAAAGCCTGTCCTTCCATTTTGTCATTAAATAATTTCTTACGGCGGGATGAAGTTTAAATCTGTCTATATCCTTCTCTCCCTTGATTTTCTTTTTAAAGAGCCAAAGTTCTTCGTCATTGACGCGCACAAGAGCTTTTGTAAAAACTTTTTCTGCCGCTTCGGCGATTTCGGCTTCTGTAAAAGAGCCGCCCCAGTTTATTTTAAGCGCGTCCCAGACTTCTCCTGTGGGAATATGCGGCTGGGAAACCCAGCGGATTCTGTTTCTGTCATAGCCGAGTCTTTTTAAATCTCCCGATGTAACAGGAGTATACGGAACAAAACGTCCAAGAGCCGAAGAATAATCCTTTTGAGAACTTGCCCAAATACGGAAGAATCCAAGCACATGATCTATGCGGTAAGCCTGATAATATTTTTCTGCGACAGCAAGGCGTTTTTTCCACCAGGAAAAATTATCTTTTTCCTGCGCTTCCCAATTATAAATGGGGAATCCCCAGTTTTGACCGTCGGGGCTGTACATATCGGGCGGCGCGCCTGCAGAAAGCCCTTGAATAAAAATATCGGGATTTGCCCAGACATCACAGCTGTCTTCGTTCATTAAAATCGGAAGGTCGCCTTCTAATATAAGACCTGCGTCTGTTATTGCTTTGGAAGCGGCGGCAAATTGAATATCCAAAGCCTGCTGAAGCCAAACCCAGTACAGATGTTCTTCTGATAATTTTTTATCCTGCCAGAGTTTTTCAATCTCTGCGGATGTTACCGTATTGTATTCGCCCCAGTCCTTCCATGATTTTAAATCGTTAACTTCTTTTAATCTTCTATATACTGCATATTCTTTTACCCATGTGTTTGCCTTTATCCATGCAGCCAAAACGCCGGAGGCGGCGCTTTTAGAAATTTCTGCTTTATTGGAATCATAAATTAGACGGCAGATTCCGAGCTTTTCTTTTAAAACTTCGTAATGGGAAAAACGCTTATAGCCTTCAAACTTGTCTCTGGCTGTTTTAATCCGGTTTTTTACTTCTTTATCTGCAGAGCTAAACTCCGCAAGCCCTTCTATACTTAGGTACAATGGATGAAGCCCAAAGGCGGTTAAGCTTGAATAGGGTGAGCTTTCGTAACCTGTGTCATTAACGGGCAAAATCTGAATAAGCCCAACTCTCATTTTTTTGCAAAGGGCTGCAAATTCAGCTAAATCGGTAAACTCTCCTACTCCTATCCCGTTCTTGGTTCGCAATGCCCCAACCGGAACAGCAACGCCGAGCATTCGTTTTACTGCGCTTTTTTCCATTTTTGCCCCCTTTCCCTGATAACATTATAACGCTATTTTTACAATTGGTAAACAGTTACTTGAATTATTTTTTGTTTACCTCCTATAATTCTTATATGAATCAATTAAGAAGAAAATATTTTGTATTTTTTGCTGTGTTAATAACATTGATTTTTGGCTTTGCATTAACCGGCTGCGGCTCTAAAGAAACCGGCAACAGCTATTTATTTAATGACAGCATAAAACCGGGGCCCGTTTATCCAAACGCGTCTTTTGCAGTAATAAGCGATATCCATGTTTACTCTCATGAGCTTGGCGCCTCTGGAGAGGCTTTTGATAAAATAATGTTTTCTGACAGGAAACTATTACTGGACAGTATCGATCTGTTAGATTATGCGATAAACGAGATCATAGCGTCTGGTGTTGACTTTGTAATAATTCCCGGAGACTTAACCAAAGACGGCGAATTAATCAACCACGAAATAGCGTCGCAAAGATTAAGAAAGTTTACAGAGGCGGATATTTCTGTTTTTGTGATTCCCGGTAACCATGATGTTAACTGCCCCAAAGCGCTCAGATATATAGAAGACAGAACAGAAAGAGTCCCTAATATTTCCGAAGAACAATTTGCTCAATTTTACAGCGATTTTGGATACGGCAGCGCTATTTATAGAGACACAAACTCTTTAAGTTATGTCGCAGAACCTGTAGAAGGATTGTGGCTGCTTGCCATTGATTCAACGCGTCACCGCGAAAATGATCCCGACGGATACCCTCATGTATCAGGCAGAATACTTCAGGGCACAGCAGACTGGATGGGAGAAGTATTAATGGAAGCGGACAAGAGAGGAAAGGCTGTTATGGCAATGATGCATCACGGCTTTTTTGAACACTGGAAAGGACAGTCAAAACTGCATCCTGTGTATATTGTCCAAGATTTTTCTAACTTTAGCAAATTTCTCGCATCATGGAATGTAAGAGCCGGCTTTACAGGACATTATCATGCGCAGGATATAACGCTTGCTGATTATAACGCAGGATTCATGTATGATATTCAGACAGGCTCGCTGGTTACAGCTCCCTGCCCAATCCGTTATGTGAATATTAACAGCGGAATAATGAATATAAGAACGGATTTTATTATCGATAAACTTTATCCCGAAACAGACTTTGCAAAAAACGCTCATGCTTTTGTTAAGCAGACAGTCATGCTGGAAGCATCCAATGTGCTTAGAAGATACAGAGTATCAGAAAAAGACATCGCAATAATTGTAGATGCTGTCGGAGACGCTTTTACCGCGCATTATTCCGGCGACGAGGATCCTTCTTTGCGCCCTGATTTAGATAAGTCTAAACTTAGTCTTTGGGGACGCTTTATACTAAGTCAACAGCAATACGCGCTTGACGGTCTCTGGGAAGACTTGTACCCTGCGGATAATAATGTTAGTATTCAATTATGAAGGTACAAAGGAGAGCAAAATGAAATCAACAAAAGAAAATAATTCCAGATATTTTTTTACATCCGAATCAGTAGGCGAAGGTCATCCGGATAAACTTTGCGATCAAGTTTCTGACGCAATTTTAGACGCTTGTTTAAAAGATGATCCTGCGAGCCGTGTAGCATGCGAAACATTTGCGTCTACTTCGCTGGTTCTTGTCGGCGGCGAAATCACTACAAATACTTTTGTTGATTTTCAGCATATAGTACGAAAAATCGCCGGAGATATCGGTTATACAGATCCTTCTTACGGGCTTGACTGCAACTCTATGGCAGTACTCGATATGATTCATAGTCAATCTCCTGATATTTCTCAGGGCGTTTCCGGAACAGGTTTAAAAAAATTCAAAGGTCAGCAGGGAGCCGGGGATCAGGGAATGATGTTTGGTTTTGCCTGCAACGAAACAAAAGAATTAATGCCGCTTCCTATAATGCTTGCGCATAAAATTTTAATAAACGCTTCCAAATTACGAAAAAGCAAAGTTATGAAATGGCTTCGCCCGGATTCTAAAAGTCAGGTAACGATTGAATACGAAGGCTATAAACCTGTCCGCATTGACGCAGTTGTTGTTTCTCATCAGCATGATCCGGAAATCAGCCACAAAGATATTGAAGCCGCAGTTATAGAAAAAATTATTAAACCTGTTTTAGAACCTACAGGTCTTCTTGATAAAAAAACAAATTACTATATTAATCCGACAGGCCGCTTTGTTGTAGGCGGACCATTCGGCGACACAGGACTTACAGGCCGTAAAATTATTGTAGACACTTACGGCGGAATGGGACGGCACGGCGGCGGAGCGTTCTCCGGCAAAGACCCGACAAAGGTAGACCGTTCTGCAGCGTACGCGGCGCGTTATGTAGCAAAAAACATTGTCGCGGCAAAACTCGCAGACCGCTGCGAAATTCAGCTTGCATACGCAATCGGCGTTCCTTTCCCTGTTTCTGTAATGGTCGATACATTCGGCACTGCTAAAGCTGACGAAAAGCGAATCTCGCAGGCTGTAAGTAAAGTATTTGATTTAAGCCCTGCAGGAATTATCAAAACACTCGATCTTAGAAAACCAATTTATTTAAAGACTGCGTCATACGGACATTTTGGCAGATCGGAATTCCCATGGGAAAAAACCGATAAGACAGAAGAACTTAAAAAAGCTGTCGGCTGATTTACAGTATGTTTATTAATACGGGAAAAGCCAGAAACTTTTGCGAAACATTGTTTTGCGCTTACGGGTTTTCTATCGAAGAAAGCAGAATAATTACTGATGTTTTACTAAGAGCGGATTTATACGGAATAGATTCGCATGGTATTCACAGGCTTGTCCGTTATCATGAAGAAATTACTTCCGGGCAGGTCAATGTCAAAGCAAAACCGCAAATCGTAAACGAAACTGCAATTTCTGCCTGCCTCGAAGCAAACAATGCAATGGGACAGCTTGCCAGTGTTTACGCAATGAACCTCGCGATAGAAAAAGCAAAAACTTCCGGCTGCGGAATGGTTACTGTACGCAGCTCTAACCATTACGGCATTGCAAGTTACTATACAGAGATGGCTTCGGCTCACGATTTAATCGGCGTATCTATGACAAATACAGAAGCGATTTGCGTTCCTACTTTCGGCTCTCAGGCAATGACAGGAACAAATGCGATGGCGCTTGCAATGCCTGCGGAACCTTTTGTTTTTTCTTATGATGCTTCTACTACTGTGGTTCCGCGCGGAAAGCTCGAAGTTTACAGAAAAAATAATCAGGCCTTGCCGGATAATTGGGCAGTTGACGCAGACGGAAAACCCTGTAACGACGCCGCTTTGGTTGTAGAAAATATTATCGCAAAAGCGGGCGGCGGCATAGCTCCGCTTGGAGGTCTTGGTACACTGCATGGCGGTCATAAAGGATTTGGACTCAGTATAATCGTAGATTTATTCTCGGCGGTAATCTCGGGCGGGCTTACTTCTAATTATGTTAACAGACAGCCAGGATCTACCGGTATTTGCCATTATTTTGCTGCGATTGACTATGGTATTTTTGGGGATAAAAAATCGATTAAAGACAGCATGTCAAAATTTTTACAAGAAATCCGCAGCAGCAAAAAGAGTGAAGGGTTTGACCGCATTTATACACATGGAGAGCGTGAGGCAGAACTTATGGCTCAGCGGGTAAACGGCAAAATACCGGTTAACGAAAAAACACTAGAAGAAATGAAAAAAATTGCTGTACAGTTAAATGTAGAATTTGATTTGCCGGCAGAATAATTTAAAATTCAAACTAATACAAAAAAACGCGCCTCTGTACAGTAAAACTGTAAGGGCGCGCTACGTCAACGATTATAGTCTAAGACTATTCGCCTGTTGGAACGTGAATAATGCCTTCTTCTTCGGTTGCATCAGCTGCTGCAGCTCCGCCTTGGCCGCCGCCGCCACGCTGGTTTCCACCACCACCGCCGCCGCCTTGGCCGCCGCCGCCACCACCGCCAGATGATCCACCTCCGCCGCCGCCGCGATTACCAGAAGAACTGCCTTCTGCTTCTGCGTCAGCATCAGCGCTGGAACCACGGCCTGAACGCTGGTTATTATTACTGCTTCCGCCGCGTGTATTGCTGCTGCTGCCGCCTCTGCCGCGGTTTGATGCATTTTCAAGTTCTTCTTGGGCATCATCCAATAATTTCTGCAATTCCTGAATCCTTGCTTGAGAAGCTGTGGACTGGTTTGCAGCGCCGGTATTACTCTTTAGCGCTTCTTCGAGTTCTGCCTGTAAATCGGCAACCATTGATTCAAGTTCTTCCTGTTCTTCGTTATTACTGCCGGGACAGGAAATTACCATAGCGGCAAAAACCATAATTCCTATCAGTATTAGCAAGAAACTACCTTTCTTAAAGTTAAGCATAATAAATCTCCTTTTTTTGCTTATCATTTTATAAAAACATAGTACAAGACAGTATTAAATATTACAAGGGGGCTGAAGAGGATATTAAAGAGTGAAAAAACCTCTCGCAGAGCTCGCAGGGGTCATACGGCTAAGAGATTCACACAAAGGCACAGCGTTCACAGAGAACACGGAGGATCTTGCAGCGAAGCTACCTTGAAACTTCGCTCTTGCGAGCTCGTTGGTTGTACCTGGAAACTTCGCTCTTATGAGCTCGTTGGTTGTACCTGGAAACTTCGCTCTTATGAGCTCGTTGGTTGTACCTGGAAACTTCGCTCTTGCGAGCTCGTTGGAAGTCCTAGCAGGCACAAAACCACAGAGGGCACAGAGTTTCACAGAGTGGTAAGAACTTTCGGACAAGAACTCTGTGAAACTCTGTGGTTAAATTCTTATCTTAATTCTTCCCCTGCGTCTCTGCGTGAGGTCTTTAGTAATTAGCCTCTTTCCTCAACCATCTTATTGCCCATGTCTCGTAACAGATACTTCTGCACCTTGCCGCTTTGTGTCTGAGGATAACTGTCGATAAAAAACACATACTTGGGTGTTTTAAAGCGGCCGATTTTTCCGCGGCAGTAATCGCGCACTTCTTCTTCGGTCATTTTAACATCGGGTTTTAAAATAATAAACGCGCCGACTTCTTCGCCGTATTTTTCGCTTGCGATACCTGCGACCTGCACATCTTGAACACCCGGCATAGTATACAAAAAGTCTTCGACTTCTTTGGGCGAAATGTTTTCTCCGCCGCGGATGATTAAGTCTTTTATGCGCCCTGTAACTTTAAAGTTGCCGTTTTCATCTTTAATACCCTGGTCACCTGAATGAAGCCATCCGTCTTTATCGATACATGCGGCGGTAGCTTCGGGCATTTTATAATAACCCTTCATTGTATTGTAACCGCGGCAGCAGAACTCGCCGTGAGTACCGTCGGGACATTCTTCGCCTGTTTCGGGGTTACGGATTGTAACTTCGATACCGGGAAGCGCGCGGCCTACAGTTTCTACTTTTATGATGATATCATCATCGTAGCGTGTTTGAGTCATTACAGGTGAAGCTTCTGTTAGTCCATAACAGATCGTTACTTCTTTCATGTACATCTGATCGATAACCTGACGCATTGTTTCGATTGGACAAGGAGATCCTGCCATGATACCTGTGCGAAGACTTGAAAGATCAAACATCTTAAACATTGGGTGATTAAGCTCCGCTATAAACATTGTAGGTACGCCGTAAACTGCTGTGCACTTTTCTTTTTGTATTGTAGCAAGTACCAGTAACGGATCAAACCATTCGATAAGCGCGGCGGTTGAACCGTGCGTAACGATTGCCATCATTCCCAATACAAGTCCAAAACAATGGAACAAAGGCACAGGAAGACAAACTATATCTTTTTCTGTTAAGCGCTGATTCTCGCCGATATTCCAGCCGTTATTTAAAATATTTCTGTGAGTTAACATAACGCCCTTTGGGAAACCTGTAGTGCCGGATGTGTACTGCATGTTTACAACATCGTTTGTATCCAGAGAGGCTTCGATTTCACGTAACTGTGCCGGATCTGTATGCTGACCAAGCAATAACAGCTCGTTAAAACTGAACATTCCCCTGTGCTTTTGCTGTCCGATATGCACGACATATTTTAAAAACGGAAACTTTTCTGAATCGATATGTCCGCGCTGGGAAGTTTTTAATTCCGGCACAAGTTCGTTTACCATTGCGACATAATCAGAATCACGCCAGCCGTTTGTTAAGCACAAACATACCATGTCCGATTGCTTTAACACAAACTCAAGTTCGTGAGTTTTATAACCTGTGTTAATGGTAACAAGTACTGCGCCTATTCTTGCGCATGCAAAAAGCACAGTGTTCCAATCAGGAACATTGGTCGCCCAAATGCCGACATGATCGCCTTTTTTTACGCCAAGATTTAAAAGCCCTTTTGCGCAGTCGTCTACCCTTTTGTCAAATTCCGCGTAAGAAAAACGCAGATTGCGATCGGCGTAAACAATAAAATCGTGATCAGGATTCGCTTGAGTTTTTTCGCGTAAAACCTGACTTAAAGTTTTCTCAATATATTCCATTTCTTAATCCTTAAAAAAGAAGATAAACCACGGAGTACACGGAGGATAGAAGAGCCAGCAAACAAAGAACTCTGTGACCTCTGTGGTTATAAAACTATACAGGCGTATAAATAACAGCGAGTATTTTAACAGGATTATTGTCCGCAGAAAAAACCCTGTGCGGTACTATCGAATCGTAATATACGCTGTCGCCTGTTTTTAATGTTTCTTTATCCATGCCGTACTCAAGCGAAAGGTTTCCTTCCATTACATAGATAAACTCTTCGCCTTCGTGCGCGGATTTTTCCTGCTTTGCATCAGCCTGAATAGTAACGATAAACGGCTCCATGTGGCGCCCTGTTTTATCAGCGGCAAGCGCGTTAAAACTCATGCCATGATGACCGCCCGCAACGGCGCCCTCTGGTAACCCAGTTTTAAAACGGCTCGCAGAAGCTGCGTCTCCAGCCCTGCAAATTACAGGTCCTAGTTGTTCATGATCGTCTAGAAGTGTGCCTAGGCGTACGCCTAGACCCCTTGATATTTTAATGAGCGGAGCAAGATCAGGGATATGCCCGTCGTCTTCGATTTTTGCGATTAAGTCCGCCGATACGCCTGAGCGTTCGGACAGATCTTCCCGGCTTATTGAATAAGTTTTTCTAATCTCGGCGATTCGTTCGCCCAATGTAGGTGTTGCCATAATGACAGTATATTAATTCTTGTCACGCTGTGCAATAGGAATACATAAGTTATAATACAAAACCTTACTCTGTGAAACTCCGTGTACTTCGTGGTTAAACTCTTCCTTTGTAACAACTTTAGTTCTAGGAATTTTAATTCCAGGAACTTTAGTTCCAAGTAACTTCATAAATCATCGGTGTTTCTAAAACCAGAAGATCGAGTAACGGTATATCAAAATTAACCCGCCTGCCGGAAATTGTCCCGCCTGCTGCTCTCGTTACTGTTCCCGGAAACTCGATAGAAGCGCGGATTCGAGAAGACGAAATCTCATTGCTGATTGTTCTATTATAGAAAGAACCAACAAGCTCTAAATATTCCTGTTTAGTCATTTCTTCGCCTGTTGCAATCGGAGCCATAAGCGCATTTAAGTAATCTTCAATCTCAGAAGATAATAATTTAATAATCGGCTGACTGTTTCTGCGGTTTATATTGACAACACATCTTCCGCCGGAGGCAGTCTGTTCAAATGTAATGAAGCCGCTTCCGCTTGCCGGCGAAAGGAATTCGCTGATTTGAGATATTCTGATCTGTCCTTCAATTGCAGAAGGAGATGTATTTCTAAAAGAGACAGAAGAAACTCCGGGGGCTTCTGACATTGAACGTGCAATCGAAGCGCCGTCTAACACTTGCCCCTGCTGCCCGCCTGCAGTAAACATTCTCTGAATAAGAGCGGTTATTCCCGGTTCCAGCGATATATTAACAGATAAAGCTGCCGACCCGTTTGCGGCGAGAGAGCCGTCTATTCTGCCTGCGCACGAAAGAGCAGTCACAGCAAAAACGATAAAAAACAAAGGTAAAAATCTTTTTATGTATCTTTTCATATACTAATAAAATAAACAATTTATTAAAAAGTTTCAATTTATTATAGAGATAATTGCAACATGTACCTGTTTTTAGTGTCAAAATGACAAAGGGTGTTTTTTATACTCGCAAAAAATAAAAATGGAGGAAATCATGTCTGTTCCGTACGCAAATACCTGGAGTTTTTTAGAGGAATACAAAGGAAAGTTTTTTACAGGGCAATGGCCTACCCTGCCGGAAATGTATAAAATTTCTGTTTCGCGCTTCCCGGATCGTCCATGCTTTACCGTTTATGATCCTGACAGAATCAGCTTGAATTATACAGAATCATTAAAATTAATTGAATCAATTGCAAGATGGCTTTATGACAAGGGCATTCGCAGAGGTGACAAAGTTGCTGTCACAGGGAAAAACGCGCCGGAATGGGCAATCGCTTATTTGGCGACTCTTTTTGCGGGGGGCACTGTAGTACCTATCGATTACCAATTAAAAAATGAAGAAACCGATCTTTTATTAAAAACATCCGGTGCGCGCATTCTTTTTGTTGACGAGGAAAAACATGAATATTATCAACAGAACAAAGGCAGCCTGGAAACAATAATTTCGTTAAAACATGGACTTGGCACTTATATTTACAGTTTAGACGGACCGGATGTTCAAATTGAACAATCTGTAGAAACTGACCTTGCGGCGATTTTGTTTACGTCAGGTACAACCGGAGTGCCAAAGGGAGTTATGCTTACGCACAGAAATCTGGTTTCTGACTGCTATCTGGCGCAGGGAACTCCGCTTATTATTTTACCTACTGATGTTTTTTACGCGATCCTTCCAATTCATCACTCATACACAATGCTTGCCGTTTTTATCGAGGCAATTTCTGTAGGTGCCGAAGTAGTATTCGGCAAAAAAATGGTAACAAGCCAAATTTTAAAAGATTTAAAAGAAGCGCAGATTACAATGCTTCTTGGCGTACCAATGCTCTTTAATAAAGTTCTTGCAGGTATTATCCGCGGCTTAAAAGCAAAAGGTCCTGTAGTTTACGGTATCATTTCTTTTATGATGGCGATTTCGGGGTTAATAAAAAAAGTATTTAAAAAGAATCCCGGGAAAAAAATGTTTAAGTTTATTCTTGATAAAGCAAGCCTCACGTCTATTCGTATTTGTATCTCCGGAGGCGGACCTCTGGCGCCTAGCGTATTTAAAAAGTACAATCAGCTTGGAATTGATTTTGTTCAAGGATATGGTCTTACAGAAACTTCTCCTATCATTGCAATTAATCCTGTCAAACAATTCAAGGTAAAGAGCGTAGGCCGCACTTGTCCGCAGGTTGATATGAAGATACTCGATCCCGATGAACGCGGCGTCGGTGAAGTTATCGTAAAAGGTTCCATGGTCATGCTTGGTTATTATAATATGCCCGAAGAAACTGCCGCTTCGTTTACAGAGGATGGTTACTTAAAAACCGGTGACCTTGGCTATATGGATAACGAAAATTATCTTTACCTTACAGGACGCGCAAAAAACATGATTGTCACAGAAGGCGGCAAAAATGTATATCCCGAAGAAATCGAAAACGAATTCCAGTTATTCGAAGAAATCGAACAGATTCTTATCCGCGGATACACAATAGACGAAAAAATGAAAACCGAAGGTATCGAAGCGCTTGTTTATCCAACACCGGAGTTTAAAAACGCAAAAGGTGAAACTCTTTCTAAAGAAGATATGAAGATCAGAATTGAAAGTATTGTTTCTGAAGTTAACCAAAGACTTCAGCCATGGCAGAAAATAAACAGAACTACAGTTCTTGATCAGGCGATGGAAATGACAACGACTAAAAAGATTAAGAGAGGTAACTTATAAGCGTCTGCGGAGAATCGCGGATTAAGATTTAAATGATTTAAAAGGAGCTGTCCGAGAAATCTTGGGCAGCTTTTTTTTGGTTACATCGCCTCGGGGCGTTTGCATTTACTTTTTAGTTTGTAATACTTACCGCTTGCGGATGCGTCATGGATTCCATGCATAACGTCTAATACGTGGTATGCGAGTTCAAAAGACGCGCGGTGCGGACGTCCTTGTTCTATTGCTTCTGCCATTTCTGCAAGACCAAGTCCGCGTGAGTTTTCGCTGTAGTTTTTTAATAAAGGAATGCTTGACCATTTTTCTTCGTTAAATCGTTTTATTAATATTTCGCCGCCAAAAGTATTTGGATCAGGAAGTTTCATTGTTCCTTCGCTGCCGTAAATTTCTATAAATGGCAATGAATGAGAATGAATATCAAAACTTGTGATAATTACCGCAGAAGTTCCGCAGGCAAAATCCAAAACTCCTGTAATATGCGTCGGTATTTCTACATCGATTGTTTGACCATACTGAAACTGATTTGTTATTGTCCGTACAGGATAAGTCATCTTTGCGCTGCCGCATACTCTGGTAATTGGTCCAAGTAAATTTATCAGCGCAGTTAAATAATACGGACCGATATCAAGCATTGGACCTGCGCCTTCTTTGTAAAAAAAGTGAGGAGACGGGTGCCAATGTTCAATTCCATGACTCATCATAAACGCAGTTGCAGCGGCGGGTTTTCCTATCCATCCGTCATCGATTAATTTACGGCAGGTCTGAAGCCCTGCTCCGAGAAATGTATCGGGAGCGGAACCGATTCTTATTCCTTTTTCATTTGCTGTTTTTATTAATTCCTGCGCTTCTTCTCTCTTTGTACATACAGGTTTTTCATTATAAACATGTTTACCTGCTCTAAGAGCTGCAAGAGCGACTTCGTAATGGGACTTTGGCGGCGTTAAATTTAAAATAATATCGATATCACTGCTCTGCAATAACTCATCTGTTGTTTTATACGCTTTTACATTATATTCTGCCGCTGTCTTTTCTGCTTTAGAAAAAGTTTTGTTAGTGACTCCTTTAAGAATTAATTTATCACTGAATACTTTTGTTATGTTATCAAGATAAATCCTGCTGATATCTCCTGTTCCGACTACGCCTACTCTTAGCATGTTTTTCTCCCCTCCGCGCTGAGAGCGTGGCCTTCCAGCCCTTCTGCCCTGCCGATTATTTCTGCGGCATTACGCGCTTTTTCATATCCATCGCCGTTTGAACAGCGCAGAGTTGTAACAGTTTTTAAAAACTGGCGGACAGACAAACCGCCTGTAAAGCGCGCGGATGTTTCTGTCGGCAGCGTATGATTAACACCCGCCGAATAATCACCGAGAACTTCTGCAGATAAAGCGCCGATAAAAAGAGAACCGTAATTTTTTAAAGAAGGAATCCAGCTGTCATCATCAGAAGTCTGCAATTCTAGATGTTCCGGCGCGATTTTATCGGCAATGCAAATTGCTTCTTCTTTATCTTTATATACTATTATAAGACCGCCTGTATTTAATGAAGCGCGCGCTGTTTTTGCTGTCGGCAGCGAAGTTAATCGGTGTTCTATTGCCGCAGCTATTTTTTCTGCCAGTTCCCTGTTTGGAACTAACGCTCTTGAGCGCGCATCCGGGTCATGTTCTGCCTGCGCAATCAAATCTGCCGCCGCAAAATCTGCGGCTTGATCCGGATCTTTTAAAGCTTTTCCGTCTGTAATAACAAGTACGTCAGAAGGTCCTGCGATAAAATCAATCCCTACAGCGCCAAAAAGTATTCTCTTTGCGGCGGCAACAAAGCGGTTACCCGGTCCTGTTATAACATCAACTTTAGGAACTGATTCCGTACCCAACGCAAGCGCGGCGATTGCCTGCGCGCCGCCGATTGCAAAAATACGTATTTGTTTTTCGGCTGCACCGCAAACGGCAGTGGCAACGGCGGCTGCCGCAAGAGTTCTTTTATCGGGCAAGCCGTCTTCCATCGGCGGAGATGAAAGTATTACTTCTTTCGCGCCTGCGCAAAAAGCTGGAATCAAACACATAAGAACCGAAGAAAAAAGCGGAAACCGCCCGCCGGGAATATAAACAGCTGCGCGCTGAACAGGAATAACCCGCTGTCCCGTAACAAGACCAGAATCAATTTCATATTCAAAATTTATAAATTGTTCTTTTTGTTTTTGAGAAAATGTTTTTATATTTTTTGCTGATAATTCCAAAGCTTCTGCAAGAGACGGCTCATTTGCACGCAATTGTTCAAGAGCCTGCTTTGCTTCAGAAAAAGAAACTTCCAGTTTTACCGGAGAAGACTTATCAAACTTTGACGCGAAACGGCGGACAGCCTTGTCTCCTTTTTTGCGGACATCATCGATAATTTTTTTAACAGTTTTATCTGTCTTTGGGTCATCGATAGCTGTCTTGGATTCATTCTTCCAGTATGCGTCAAATTCGCTGCCATTTATAATCTTCATCAAATTCTCCTAATACTAAAATCAAGAATATTTAACCACAGAGGACACAGAGTTTTTAAAACAAAACTTTACATTCCTCCGTGTTACTCCGTGTACTTCAGAGGGGAACCTTCGCCGCTTTGCGGCTCGGTGAAGGTTACCGTGGTTAACCTCTTCCTATTATCTCCCTGCACGCTGCCAGAACTATATCCATCTCCTCATCTGTTCCGATACAGATACGCAAGTAGTCAGCTATTTTTGCGTTCTTAAAATGCCGAACGAGAATTCCTTTTTCGCGCAGTTTTAAAAAGAAATCTTCTCCTTTAAGATTTGGAGCTTTTATAAAAACAAAATTAGCCGATGACGGCAGAACATCAATACCAAGATTTTTTAATTCTTTTACTGTTCTTTCTCTTGCCGCTATTACTTTTGTATTTATCTCATCGTAATACTGTTTATCAGCAATTGCCGCCGCCGCTCCTGCCAATGCAAGCCGGTCAAGAGTATATGAATTAAATGAATCGCGGATTCGGCAAAGAGCTTCTATTAGTTTCTCATTGCTAATCGCAAAACCGGCGCGAAGTCCTGCAAGAGAATAAGACTTGGAGAGAGTATGCACAACAAGCAGATTGGGATGTTTGTCTATAAAAGAAATAACAGACTGCGCGTTTTTTGCAGAACTAAAAGCAATGTAAGCTTCGTCTATTATTAAAACTTTATTTAAAGGTTCAAGATACTTTGCGAGTTCAAGTAATTTATCCGATTCAAGGGCAATCGAAGTAGGAGCGTTTGGATTTGGAAGAATAACACCGCCGCAGTTTATTTTATATTCATCTGTATTAATAGTAAAATCTTCGCATAACGGAATAGTTTTAAACGGTATATTCCAAAGATCAGCATACACAGGATAAAAACTATAGGTAATATCAGGAAAAAGAATTGGAGCAGGTTTTTTAGAACCATCGCAATCAGCGCACCTTGTTGCGCAGCAGCTGGAACAACAAACGGTTTTTGATTCAAAAAAAGCTCCGAATGCAAAACCTAGAATTTCGTCAGAGCCGTTGCCTGCAAAAACTTGCTGAGGTTTAACGCCGTAACGGGCGGCGACAGCTTCGCGAAACTGCGTACATTCGGGATCGGGGTATAAACGCAAGTTTTTGTTTGCTGCATTCTTTATTGCTTCGATAACTTTGGGAGAAGGCGGATAGGGATTTTCGTTTGTGTTAAGTTTAACAAACTGCCTGTCCCTTGGCTGTTCGCCCGGCACATACGGAGAAATATTTTTTGTCCGTTCATTCCAATACTCGCTCATTTCTTGTGCCTTCTGTCAAGTTCGTCTAATATTTCCTGCACTGTAACGCCCGCGCGGCTCATCAATGCAGAAGTAAAATATAAAAGATCTGCAGCTTCCCATATAACTTCGTCTTTATTTTTTGCGTCACATAGTTCCTGCGCTTCTTCTAAAATTTTATCGCGCACACGTTTTTCATCCAGAGTCGCTGTGTAAGAACCGGGCGTTGGATTTTTAAAACGTTCGGTAATAATATCCTGAAGCAGTTTCCATGTATAATCTCTATTAGTTCCAAAACAAGACCAGGCGCCTGTATGACAGACGGGACCTTGGGGTTCTGCAACAGCGAGAATCGCATCTCTGTCACAGTCAGCTCTCAGCTTTATCAGCTTTAAGGTATTGCCGGAGTTTTCGCCTTTCATCCATAGTTTGTCTCTCGTACGGCTATGAAAACAAACATTACCTCTGTTAAAAGTTTCGGCTAACGCTTCTTTATCAGCAAAACCTGTCATCATAATTTGACCGTCAGGTGTTTGTACAATTACAGGAAGAAGCAGTCTTCCTGCAGTAAAAACAGGAGTACCGGGAACCTGATTAAGTTCCAGCGGCTGTCCTTTCTTCCAGTTAAGCGAAGCTATAAAAGCGTCAGCCAATTTTATTTTTCCCTGATAAAGAGCCATACCCAGCTGAACATCACAGCCGAGCGCAGAAATCTCTTCTATATCATTCAATGTTGAAACGCCGCCCGCTGCGGTTATTTGGCAGGAAACAGCTTCTCTTAATTTTTGCGCCGGAGCAAGATCTGCGCCTGTCATAGTGCCTTCGCGTTCAACACATGTAAAAAGAAGTTCTCCGGCAAAAGGTTCAACTTCTTTTGCAGCTTTAATATAATCAAGTCCTGTGGGGGTTTTCCATCCGTCGACGACAATTTCACCGTTTCGCGCGTCGACCGCTGCAATCAATCTTTCGCGCCCAATTGTTTTGGACATCTCTTTAAGGAAAGGAATGTTTACGGCAAACTTTCCATCCTGTCTAAAAGCGCTTGAACCGACAATTATTTTCCGCGCTCCCAAACTGACAAGTTCTTTTGCCTGAGCCGGCGTACGTATCCCGCCGCCTACCCTGCACTCTGCGATTCGTAAAAGAGGCTTTATAATGTCAAGGTTTGTGCCCTTGCCCATAGCGGCGTCAAGATCTATTACAGCTACTTCGCCGTAACGATCAAATTCGCGCGCCAGCTCCTGCGCATTATCGCGCTGAAGCACAAGTTCTTCGCCTTGTTTTAGCTGAACGACTTTTCCGTTCTGTATGTCTATTGAAGCTATGACCATGGTTCATTATAATGAATTCCAGCAATAAGGAAAAGGAGAGAAAAACAAAATGAAAAAAATTGCTGTTCTTGTATTGGCTGTTTTAATATTGAGCGTATCATGCGCTAATAAAACAGAAACGCTTATATGCGGAGTCACCCAGTTTGAACCTATGAATTTTCTGGATACAAACGGAAATTGGACAGGTTTTGACACAGAATTCGCGCTTTTGGTAGGTAAAAAACTCGGCATGAAAGTTGAGTTTCAGGAAATTACATGGAGCCAAAAATTTGTCGAGCTTCAGTCCGGTGCAATTAATTGTATTTGGAACGGAATGACTGCCAATACGGTTGACGGAACAACAGGCCGCCCAAGACATGAAGATGTCGATTTTAGTTACAGCTACCTTTTAAACCAGCAATGTGTGGTTATCAGAACGTCGAGAGCCGGTGATTTTTCATCACAAAGAGATTTAATCGGTAAGATAGCTGCTGCCGAAAAAGGCTCTGCAGGAGAAACCATAGCGGTTGAAGCAATTGGAGCCAGAGGCACAATGATCGATAAAACAAAACAAATCGATACATTTATGGAAGTTTTATCGGGCGCTGTTGATTTTGCAGTTGTAGACAGTATTTTAGCTCACAGACTTGCAGGTACCGGTGATTTTTCTGGTTTGATGGTTGCAGATATTCCGCTGGGTTCCAGAATGGAAGTGTATGCCATCGGCTTTAGAAAAGGAAGCGATCTTGTAGAAAGAGTCAACAATGCAATAATGGAACTCTATAACGAAGGGAAACTTTATGAAATCGCCGCAAAATACGGCCTTAGAGAATCACTCGTAATTGGTACAGATCCAATACGATAAACAGAAAGCGCGCGAGTGTAGATTATGACTTTTTTAGAAGTCACAAGCAGACTGCTTGGCGGGTTTCAGACCACCCTATTGCTGTTTGCGCTAACATTATTGTTTTCGCTTCCGCTTGGCCTTTTAATTTCATTCGGGTCAATGTCGAAATTCGCGCCCTTGCGTTATACAACAAAAGTTTTTGTCTGGATCATCAGGGGTGTTCCTCTGATGCTTCAAGTTATTATAATATTTTTTGTACCGGGTTTTATATTCGGCGCGCCGATTGCTTCGCGGTTTAATGCGGCAGTTATTGCTTTTTCGATTAACTATGCATGCTACTTTAGCGAAATATACCGCGGCGGAATCGAAAGTATTTCGCGCAGTCAGTATGAAGCAGGGCAAGTGCTCGGCTTGACAAAACCGCAGGTTTTTTTCCGCATTGTCCTCTTGCAGGTAATAAAACGAATCACAGCTCCTATGGGCAATGAAATTATTACGCTGGTTAAGGATACTGCTTTAGCAAGGGTAATTGTAGTTATGGAAATACTTATGGTGGCGGAAAATATCATGAGTACCGGTTTGATTTGGCCGCTGTTTTACACGGGCGTATTCTATCTTGTATTTGTCGGATTTTTGACAATCCTTTTTGGATATATAGAAAAACGGCTTAGTTATTTTAGGGCGTAATATAATGAAGATTTTGGAAGTATATAATATTGCAAAACGCTTTGGTACTGCCGAAGTTCTTAATGATATAAGTTTTTCGCTTAACGAAGGCGAAGTCTTGGCTGTAATAGGATCAAGCGGAAGCGGAAAGACTACTCTCTTACGCTGTTTAAACTTTTTAGAAAAACCAAATAACGGCCGTATTATTGTCCGCGGCGAAACACTGTTTGATTCCGACGTTCATATTAAAGCGGATAAATCTGTTATTCGGCAAAAACGCCTTCATTTTGGGCTTGTGTTCCAATCGTTTAATTTATTCCCTCAATACACGGCGTTTAAGAATGTCGTACTTGCCCGCGAACTTGCCGCAAGTAAATTACCGGAATATAAAAAAAACAAGATTAAAATAATCAAAGAAATCCATAATGACGGCATGCAGCTGCTGGAACGAATCGGCCTTACTGCAAAAAAAGATTTTTATCCGCACGAATTATCCGGCGGACAACAGCAGCGCGTTGCTATCGCAAGAGCATTGGCGCTGAAACCTGATATTCTTTGTTTTGATGAGCCGACTTCGGCTCTTGATCCTGAACTAACCGGCGAAGTATTAAAAGTAATCCGCAACCTTGCAAATCAAAACACAACAATGATTATCGTAACCCACGAAATGCAGTTTGCTCGTCAAGTCGCAGACACAATATTGTTTATAGACGAAGGCGTAATTGTTGAATATGGAAAACCAGAACTTTTGGATAATCCTTCCAGCGATAGATTAAAACGTTTTTTAGAAAGATATTCATCTGTTAATTAATCTTATTTATCTAAATTTTTCTGCAGAATTTACGAATATTTTTACCAATTTTGGATCAAAATGAGAACCGCTTTCATTTCCTCAAATTCGCTGTCAGTAAGTTTGTCGGGTTTGGTTAATATACTGTCTTTTATTGCAATCTTTCCAACATCATGAAGCTGCGCCGATAATATCATTTGTTCTATATTCCAGGAGACAGTATGTTTTTTGTATAATCCGCTTTCTATAATTGCATTAATAAATATTTTTAAACATTTACTGGTTCTTGTTATATGTCCGCCTGTTGCATCATCACGTTTTTCTACTAATTCAGAAATTGTTTCCATTACTGTATTTTGCAGTTCGAGAACAGTTTTTGTTTTTCTTTGGACAATTTCTTCAAGGTTATTATTCATTTCATTTATTTTACATTCATTAACAAATACATTTACTTTATTATTATAATACATTAATTTTATTATCATTATAGAAATAAACATAAATGTTATAAATTCCTGTGTTCCTTCAAAAATAAACATAGATTTTTGATATATAAGTATTATAGTTGTTATGAAATAAAAAACTGCTGCAGAAAATAAAAACACTTTAGGTTTAAAATCGGGTATAAAAACACCAACAAAAATTGTAACCGAAAACAGATATAAAATTGTTTTATCATCTCCTATAAACATCATATTCAATACCGCATATGCAAAATAATAAAGTATGAAAAAATAACAAATAAACCACAGCATAAAATCATTTTTCTTTTTTAAAAAATAACCGGTTAATAAGAAAAATAATACTGTTATAATACTTAATGAATAAACTTCATAATAAACTGTTTTTGCGATTTCTGATAAATTTTTATTAAAAATATAATTTAATGTATAAATAATTTTAACAATAGTTAATGTGATACATAATAATTTAATTCTAAATAAACTATTCTTCAATAATAACTGATCAAACTGTTTATTAATATTTTGCGGAACTTCACATCGAAGCTTACAGTGTACAGAAGTTATTATTGAAGAAGGAATAGTAATCATATTTATTTTACCATGTATACGTCTTTAATTATTGTTAATGCTGTTGTAAGTGTTTCTAACTCATTAACAATATTCCCATTTGAACCGTCAATTGAGCCATGTCCAATTGGAATTAAATTGACTTTATCTGTTGAGCCTGCAGCAAATTTTGCATGATAAATTAATGAAGGCTGTCCGTTTACTCCAGAGCTGCTTTCTGTCCAAAAATTATTGTAATCAAAACTGTGGTTTATTTCCAAATAAATATTATATTCCTGTCCTTCAATTAAAGAATTATTATCTATTTGGATGTTTACTGCTCCTTTTGGCGTAGCCGAACTAACAATATCAATTTGATCTAAATTGATTTGTCTTTTATGATTCCACACCGGCAATGTTTCTGGTCTTCCTTCTTTGGGAGCGCTTTGCCAATTATTTTTTGCGCTTTTTCCGGTAGCAAATACTGTGGAGATATAATCACCTTGATTATTTTCTATCCATATTGCAAATTGCGGAGTTTTTCTCATAGAAAAGAATAAAAATAATTTCATTCTTCCCTGCCAATGATCACCGGGTTCAATGGTGAGCAGTTTCCCATTTAATAATGTTAACTGTTCATTTTTATCATTCGAATTGCAGCTAACATAGCAAAAAAAACATACAATAACAAGTACCAAAATTACCAATCCAAACTTTTTCATAGTTCCTCCTAAAATAAATTTATTGTAAGTCCAACTGATGAGTAGACTTTTCCGCTGCCATAACCCAGAGGATATTCAGGATAATTACTATTCCTTGCAAATCCATAGTAGTTATATCCAATTTCGGTATAGGCTCTCAAATTTGAATTCAGAGTATAATTTGCACCAAAATTAAATCCGCAAACAATACCACTTGGTGTAGAAGCTTCATCTAAATTATCTCCCCATATTCCCAAACCCCATCCTAATTTGGCAAGTAAAAATGTATTAAATTTTTCAAATTGTAAAAAATGCGGATGCCATCCCAAACGAAAAATTATCGGTATACCAAATATAGTATTTTCCTGTTTTTTTCCGCCAAATAGAGCGGTTTCTAACCCATATGACAAACCAATATTTTTATTAGGCAGCCAGTCTATAAATAGAGAACCGCCTAAAAAAATAGAACCGCCGTAATTATCCCCTGCGCTGAATGTTCCGATGTTAAAAGTAAAACCTATAAAAATTGAGTTAGAAGAGTGATCCGTTGCGAAAACAGAAACAGAAAAAAAGATCGTTAAGATAATTACAAAAATAATTTTTTTCATAATTTTCTCGTCAATGACACTAAAAGTAAATCGATCATTTTATCGGTAAAAATAATTTTTCCTTTTTGTGTCCAGTATTGCGGTATTGTTCGGTTTAAAAGTACAGATTCGATTGCGCCCCAAAGAGCAGAAATACAAAGGCTTGCGTCAAGTAAAGTATCTTTGCTTTTTATTAATCCTGCCTGTACTGCCTTATCCATTACTATTTTCGCAAAAACAGTGCTTTTATAGTATTCTTTCATTTTTTCGGAATCAGCCAGAATATCTGCTTTTAGCCTTTCCATTACCAGTAGAGCTATTCTGGGATTTAGAAACGCCCAATCTCTGAATGCTTCTAGTCCTGCTCTAATTTCTATTAACGGATCGGTTTTATTGCCTGCCTTTTGATGTTTTTTTATCAATTTTTCCATTTGATTCTTTATGAATTCATCCATTTTTCCTACACAATACAGCTTTATTTCCATATATAGCGTTTCTTTGTCCTTATAATAGTAATAAATACACGTTGTTGTAGCTCCGCAGGCCTTTGCTATGTCCCTTGTAGATATCTCCTCTGGCTCCTTTTCCATAAGCAATTCCAGTGTTTTTTCCCTAATTCTGGGGGCTAAATCGGTCTTTGGTTTTCCCATAAATTCTCCTTTCTAAAATAATATAATAACATAACACTGTTATAATAACGCTGTTATGTTATTATGTCAAGGGCTTTTTTAAATATTTTTTATGGGTAAATTTAAGTAATTTTTGTGGAATAATACACCTAAATAGGTGTATTATCGCTTGGCACGCCCGACCGGTGTTTTGCTGAAACCGAACGACCGAATGGAACGAAGCATTATATAGAGTGTTAAGTGCTGGTTGTCCGGTCCATATTTTAATGATATTTTATTTCAATATTATTTTTCGCAAATTGCGCTTAATTGCATTTAGACAAATTATGAGTGTACACTTTTTTTATATTTTTTTACCAATATAAAAAACATATCCATAATACTGATTATATTTTGAATATAGCTCCGTTTCAATTTTGTTTTCTTTAATGTAAGCCTTAACAGTTTCATTTCCAGGATATTTTTCCAAAAGTGCTTTATCTGCTGCTTCCCGCGGAATAAAATAAGTATCAGTCCAGCATTTTTCGGGTAAAACAAATGAAGCAACAAAACTATAACCTGTTTTTTGCATTATTGAAATATTAGACTCAATTGTATCTACACTGCAACCAGCATCCACCCAAAACTTCTCAACTTCGGCAGGGTGCTCATGAGTAAGCCATGAATGGTGTGTTACAGCGACATACCCATTCTTTTTGAGAAAGCCATGCCAATGAGCTAAGCCTTTTTCAAAGCCAATACTGTATATAGCGCCTTCTGACCAAATAAGGTCAAATTCCTCTTTTTGAAACGGAAGATCTTCCATTGAGCCAACAATGCCGTTAACTCTATTTTGAAGATCTAATTTTTTGACATTACTATTAAAAACATTAATAAAATCAGGATAAATATCTAAACCAATAATGCTTCCAGTAATATTTTTTGCAAGAACCATTGTTTGCCCGCCAGTTCCGCAAGCTAAATCAGCTGCTTTAGAAATATTATTAAGATTATCTATA
The DNA here is from genome assembly GCA_009784935.1 of Treponema sp. Lineage (GTDB taxonomy): Bacteria > Spirochaetota > Spirochaetia > Treponematales > Breznakiellaceae > WQXQ01. Next base: position 704 of record WQXI01000021.1, on the reverse strand, counting down.
AAACTTAATGCTTTAATAGTCATTTCTGGACTGCCAATCCCCTGCCGTTCCAGTCCTATATGAGATTCATAGATTAAATCAAGCATAGTCGGTTGTTTATTTTCCATTTTTTACTCCATTGTTTTTTCAATCGTTTCAACTAAAGTAATTTGACCTAAACGATCTATTTCATAAATATGTTGACTTATAAAAGGGCCTCTACTTCGATCTAATGTCATAATTACTTTATTACCCTGACTTCTAAAAGTGCATGAACCCCAACGATCAGGAATATTTTCTATAGATATCTTTCTCCCATTAATGTAAATATATATATCTGTTCTTGGATTTAACATATAAAAAACATATTCTGTTGTAGAAATCCTGTATTGGAAATAATCATTTTGTCCGTTCCCATCTATATCAAAAATAAGTGTCTCTATTGCCGTATAACCACCCCAAATATACCCTTCTAAATTATTATGACGTATTAAATACCAATAAGAATATACATTACCAACCCGCATAGGATTCCTGATTAATTCCAGTATTTCAATTCTATCATGCAATGATAACCTTCCTATAACTGATCCCTCCATATTAGGCTGAGAACGGATATTAACTCGATCTTCCAGCATATAATAAAACCCGGGTTTAAATTCCCAAATGCCTTCAGCGCCTTCTGGCCAATTCTGCGCAAAAAGAGATGTTAAATTCATAAAATG
>WQXI01000020.1 GCA_009784935.1 Treponema sp. | reverse complement strand
TTTGCAATTTCATATAATTCTAAAAACCCTATTTCTTTCATTTTAATTCTCCTAATATTCATTATATTTTTTATTATTTATATTGTCAATATTTCAAATCTTCATAGGCAAACTTGCACTTAATGTTTGTTACGCGAAGCAGGAGGCGTACATTTTTATCCTAATTTTTATTATTAATCCCAACTTTCCATGAAAGTGCTTTTTTTGGACATTCTTGTACACAATTCAAACATTGAATACATTCAGTTCCATTTTTCCGGCTATATTTATTATCCAACATATCAACATTCATAGGACATATTTTTTTGCATTTGTTACATGAATTACAATTCTCTTTATCGACTTTTATTCTTAATAATGAAAAATAACTGCATGGTTTTAAAAATACGGTAATAGGACAAAAATATTTACAAAAAGCCCTATTATCCATAAAAATAAATGCAAATGATATTCCAACAGCATAATAGATAATATTTCCAACAATAAAACTGACAAACATTATACCTCTCATGTTATGAAGAATATTTTCAAGTTCTCGTGTCATTTCAAAATGAATATATATAAAAATGAAATATGCCAGCGAAAACACAAATATAATAATAGGCACTAATCGTAACTTATTAGTTCTTGGTTTTTGCGGTATCTTATAAGGTAGTATATCAAGAATCATTGCCGTCCAACAAGCGTAACCACACCATATTCGTCCAAAGAAAAAAGGACCTATAATTTTTCCTATTGCATAATGGAGGGTTGCAGCTCCAAATATACCCATTATTGCAAAAAAGAAAAAACCTTCCAATTGAAAGTTTTCCCGAAGTATAATTCCAAGATATACAAGCATATATAATCCAACTGCAAATTCCGATATTAATCTTGCATTCTTTTTTCTTGCTGTTGTAAGCCCTATTGTAAGTGCTATAAAGAAACCGATATAAGTAAAATTAAAAATGTAAAAATAATTTATAGTTTCTAAATCCAATGCATTATTCACATAAATCGTAAGTGATATACCAATAATTAAAAAAGCTAAAAAAACAGCTATAGATACCCTATACTTTTTGAAAAAATCTAACATAAAAATCCTCCTATTTGTTATACTTGTATAAGATGTTTCGTTAGATTATTATGGAACTTATAGTCGTAGTCAATTATTTTTATAAAAGTGCTACAAAAAGGCTTTTTTGTGACAGGAGAAAAAATATGACGAAAAAGAAAATAAATCCGAGTGCTATACTATCAAAAGAATGGATTATAGAGTCTCTTTTAGATATGCTTGCAATAAAACCGTTATCCTCTATATCTATTTCTGAAATTGCAGAAAATGCAAAAGTTGACAGACGTACTTTTTACAGACATTTCAAATCCAAAAATGATGTAATTAGTTTTTTTATTCATAATAAATCCAAACAATACGAACAAATAATATTACGCTACAATATTAATGATGTTTATTCTTTTGCCAAAGCGATTTTTGAAACATTGGAATTAATAAAAGATACTTTGCAGATACTATATAAACAAAATTTACTTGATTTATTTTTAACTGACTTTGAAATTATTTATGGAAAATATCAATTCAAATATATACAACCAGAGATAATAAAATTAGAAAATATGGATTATATTATGACATACCAGATGGGTGGATTTACATATATCGTTAAAAAATGGATAGTTGAAGGTTGTGTATATTCACCAGATAAAATGGCTAAAATATTCGAACAGATGTATTTATTAATTAAGAAAAACTTATAACCATAAAAACATACTATTGATTTATATGCCTATTTACTAATAAATGGTACGATTATTGATATTAATCCAGTTACTAATATTATAATCATAAAAGAATTGTATCTCAATTTATAAAATTTTAATAATGATGGACTGTAATATTTATCTACTCCATTATCTTTATACATTTCAATAAGGCCATTAATTAATTTTGCACTTGCCTGTCTTCCACGTATTAAACCAATTTCTGATACAACGCAAACCACAATTGTTAATATTACAAAGCAAAACATTATTATAATATTATTTTTACTAGAATTTGATATTCCAGAATTTATAGCAAGTGTTATAAAATTAATTATTACCGCAGATATAATAAGGATTGTATCTGTACGCGCATTAATCCTTAATTCATCCAATATATGAGTATGTATTTTATCCAACATCTTTTTCTCCTTTATCTAACTTAACAAATAATAAAACAAACAAAATTGTCAATAATAATGCGATTGATAATATTGTAAAAAACCAAAAATTTTCAACTGGCTTAATAGTATATTTATGACGGAATTCATTTGAATATACATTGTTTGATATTTTATACGTAATGAATGTATCTTTATCAAAAATATATTTATTCTTATTATTTATGTCAACATTTATAATTATACTTTCTTTTGGTTCTATTTTATTTATTATATTACTTTCAAAAGTTATTTCCATATTATCATCATTTAAGGCTGAAAGTTCCAAATTATATAAAACATTATTTCCATTATTTTCAACAAATATAAAAACTGTTGTTTTTCCACTAGATATAATATTTCGCTGGTGATGACCTGTTATCCTTATATTAGCTTCTGTGGCATATATAATTGAACAAGACAGAAATATAACAATAATTAAGATATATTTTTTCATTTATTTACTCTTGCTTTATACTATTATATTCTTTAAAATTTGTCAATATAAAAAAATAATTTTATGTATATTTTCAATCAAATTAGCCCAATTTCGCCTAACCACATATATAAGAAAATCGCAAAAGAAGCAGTGTTAGGCAGTATTGTGTTACTGTGCCGCTGTGCGAAACTCTTCTCCGTTTAATCTGCGGACTCTTTTCTTCTTGTGTGTTAGGTAGCATTGTGTTCTCTGTGTGCTGGAAGCATTCGCTGCAAGAACCTCTGTGTCCTCTGTGCCTTAGTGCCTCTGTGTGAAACTCTTCTCGAATAATTTTTAATCGTAAATTTCGACTCTGTTTCTGCCGAGTTCTTTTGCTTTGCGAAGCGCAGTGTCTGCGGTTTCTTCAAAGTCTTCGGTTGTGTTTGCGTGGAGCGGCGCGATTGATATGCCTATGCTTGTGCGGGTGCTTATTACAGTAGTTTCGGAAGAACCCGGGCTTGCGGGAACTTTAATCTGCTGATTTTCGATATTTTCTCTTATGCGTTCTGCGACTTTGACAGCGTCGTCTTTGTCTGTATCAGGAAGAAGAACGGCAAACTCATCACCGGAAAGACGCGCGGGAATATCGCCCGGGCGGAGGCACGAACGGATAATTTCCGAAGCGACAGTGATAACTATATCTCCCGCTTTGGTTCCATAGCGGTCATTAATGCCGTGAATTTTATCAAGGTCCATCATCAAAAGCGACATAATACGAAAGTTCATAGAAGAATTGCTAAAACGTTCTTTCATTGATTCTTCGAGGAAACGTCTGTTATAAAGACCTGTCATTTCGTCGGTTATTGCTCTGCGGCGCGCGGCTTCACCCCACCTGATCAAATCGCTGTAAGATTTTGACGATTGATCCAGCCATTGATTCTGCACAATACTTATAGCTTTTAATATTTTAAACCCAACAATCGGATTGTCTGTAATTATTCTGTAAAAATCGAGAGAGCGGAGCATCATTACAACAGAATCTTCGGAAGCTGTAATCGTTGCAGAGCGGGGTTCGTGCGCGATGATGGACATTTCGCCGAAAAATTCTCCGGGGAAAATATCAAATAACCAGCGCTGTGTTTGGTCTGACTGCAGGCCAGACGCGCTTAACGCTCCAGAAAGCAGAATAAAAATATCTTCGCCCGTATCGCCTTCTTTAAAAACAGTGTCACCCTTAATTGTATGGATAGGTTTTAAAACTTCTGCGACTATTTTAAATTCTGATTTGTCTAAATTTTTAAAGAGCGGAGTACTTATTAGAATCTCTTCCATTTCGGAAGACATAAATACAGTTTGTTCTTTATTGTTCATGAGGCTGCCGCTTTTGTATAGTGTGATATTTTTTTGCCGTCTTTCCACGAATCAAGAAGAAGCGAATAGGCGCCGCTAAAAAGATTTTCCCATTCCGAGTCGTCTCTGGGCCAGACAGCCCAAGATACTGTTGCAGAAAAATTAAATTCCGGAATATCGCCGTTTGCAGGCACAGGCTCCATAGCTTCGATTGCCTGCGCGAGTTTTTCTGCGATATTTTCTGCCTGAGCAGGGTGGCAGTTATTGATAATCAATCCGACTTCGTTGCTTTTAAAGCGCAGCGCCCAGCCGTTGCCAAGAATACGGGTAACATTTTTTAGAATAATCGCTATTCTAATCATCGCCTCGTCACCTGCGCTGTGCCCGCGTGAGTCGACAAGTATTTTAAAACGATCGGGTTTTAGCATAATAAGGGCAGAGGGGTCTTTTAAAACGCCGATAATTTCGTCGGCTATTAATGTCTGCTTCCATAAACCTGTGCCCGGGTCTTCGTATGCGCGTCTGTGAAGTTCCTGTACCCAAGACATGTTCTCGAGTATTAATCTGCGGGTAGATTTTATGCGTCCTGTCATCATTATTATCGCGTTAAGCAGAATACTGCAAACGGCATTTGGGTCTTTTGCGGCAAGCGTGTCCATTGTGAGGCCTGAGCCGGGAAACACAATAAGCTGCGAATCTGCGCCCGCTTCGGCAAATGCGTCATAAGTTGCGCCTCTTGCAAAGTCAAAGTCTCCGATAGTATCACCTGTTGTAAAACGCGCCATTTCGTCTTCGCTGTCATCGCTGTTTTTCTTAAAAACACGGATTTCTCCGCTGATAAGAATAAAAAACTGGGAAGCCTTTTCTCCGGAGGAAAATAAAAGTTTGCTTTTTGCAAGATTGATTGATTCTGAGTGGGATACGACAAAATCGAGCTCCTGCCCGTTAAGGCTGGAAAAAAGCTCTTGTTTCTTAATTGAGTTTATATCAATATTTGCCGCGGTCATTACCGTATTATGACCTTTTTCTCAAAGAAAGTCGAGCGGTTAACCGTACTTTGACCGCGGTATTTTTGCTCAGGTTTCGTGTTTTCTGTTGGGGCTGTGCGGACATCCCATAGTATTGCTGGCTATTTTTCCGCAATATTTGCATTTGCCGCCGCCGCTGCCATGAATATGCTTTCTGGTAGGAGCCTGAAGACATCCATTACCATATGCAGATTTTCCGCAATACATGCATTTTTTTTCTGTAGTGTTATGCTTGTGGAGCCCATTTAAGCTGGATGGACAGCCGGGACCGAATTTTGTTGAACCGCAATGTACACATTTTGTTGCCATAAAAACCGCCTTATATAAGAAGATTACCTAATTTTCGGCTGTTTAACTCTGAAAATAAAGAGCGGGCGTTTGGCACTTGTCAATTTCTCTTAAAACAGCTACAATTGCCTATATTTAGTAACAGGGGGACACATGGCACAGCAGGCAAAAACTGAGGTTGATTATACATTTCCCAAGGAATTATTATCATTTATAGAAGAATGGAAGGCAAAACCGGGGAGTCTTATTATGATTCTCCACAAAACCCAGGAGATTTTTGGGTATGTTTCCCGTCCGGCGGCGGAGCAATTGTCTGTACTTACCAGCATTCCCCTTGCCCGCATATATGGGGTTATCACTTTTTATCATTTTTTTAAGACAACCAAACCCGGAAAACACCGAATTTCGGTCTGTCTTGGAACAGCCTGTTATTTAAAGGGCGCTCAGGATTTAATAGAAGAAACCAGAAAAATATTGAAGCTCGAACCTAACGCAGTCACAGAAGACGGTCAGTTTTCGGTTGATCCTGTCCGTTGCGTAGGCTGCTGCGGTCTTGCTCCGCTTATTACTGTAGGAACTGACACCTACGGTAAACTTACCAAGGACATGATCTCTGGTATTTTAGATAAGTATAAAGATGTTTAAAAAATCGGTGTTTTGTGTTTGTAAATTAAGTATGGAGTTTACGCGAAGCGGAAACTCCAAGCTAAAAACCGAAGGTTTTTAACAATGCATTTCACTTTGGCGGATTTGGTTACCGACATAACGCAGAATGCTGTAGAAGCAGGCGCCGGTACTGTTGAACTTGATGTAACCGAGAGCGAAAAAGAGTTCCGTTTTCTTGTTAAAGATGACGGCAAGGGGATGACTGAGGAGGAGTTAAAAAGGGCGATTGACCCGTTTGTTACAGACGGAATAAAGCATCCAAACCGAAAAGTAGGTCTTGGGCTTCCTTTCCTTATTCAGACTGCACAGCAGTCAAACGGCGGCTGGGATATTAAGTCCGAAAAAGGAAAAGGCACAACTGTAACAGCTTGGTTTGATACAGGAAACGTTGATGTTCCGCCAACCGGGGATGTCGCGGGGATGTTTAGAACGATTTTAATGTTTAATAGTTCTGCAGAAATTATTTTGCGCAGAACAAAAAATATAGGCGCTGCGGAGATTGATTACGAAGTTAAAAAATCGGAAATCGAAGCCGTTCTTGGAAGCCTTGAAGATGTTGGATCGTTAGTATTACTTAAGGAATACTTACAATCTTTAGAAAGTGAGGAGTAAAACATGGCAAAGATGAGTTTGGATGATTTAAGAAAACTGCGCGACGCTAAAAAAGGCGATCTCCGCAAGAGAGATGTCGAAGGCAAAGAAATTCAAATTGTTGTCGGTATGGGAACATGCGGAATAGCAGCCGGAGCAAAACAAGTACTGGATGCATTTATCGTATGCCTTGACGAGAATAAACTTGTAGATACCTGCAATGTAAGACAGACAGGCTGCATGGGTTTTTGTCATTCAGAGCCTACTATCGATGTAATAGTGCCCGGAATGCCCGCAGTTATTTACGGAAATGTTAATGCAGATCTTGTAAAAGAAATTGTTGCAAAGCATATAATCGGCAGAGAACTGCTTGACGGCCACATTATTGACAGGCCTGCTATCGATATAATTAATAACTAAGATTATTATAACGTAAGTTATATAAAGGGGAATGAAATGGCGTATAACCATTATATACTGGTCTGCAGCGGCACTGCCTGCGAATCAAACAAAGGTATAGAACTTTTTTCTAAACTTCAGGAAGAGGCGGAAAAAAACGGCGTAAAAGATCAAGTGCAGGTTGTTAAAACCGGCTGCTTTGGTTTCTGCGAAAGGGGACCCATTGTTAAAGTGCTCCCGGAAGATTCTTTTTATGTAGACGTAACGCCTGATGATGCAAAAGATATTATTCATGAACAGATCGTAAAAGGGCGCGAAGTTAAAAGGCTTCTTTATAACGAAGGCGAAGACAAAAAAACATTCGTTGCAGAAGATATTCCGTTCTATCAAAAACAATACCGCGTAGTTTTGCGTAACTGCGGCGTTATCGACCCCGAAAGTATCGATGAATATATTGCCCGCGAAGGATATTCTGGACTCGAAAAAGTTCTTTTTGAATGGACACAGGAACAACTAATAGAAGAAATGAAAGTTTCCGGCATGAGAGGCCGCGGCGGTGCGGGATTCCCAACTTGGTTAAAGTGGGATTTAGCACGCAAAGCAGTAGGAGACGTAAAATACATTATCTGTAATGCTGACGAAGGCGACCCCGGAGCTTACATGGATCGTTCAACTATAGAAGGCGATCCGCATTCAGTAATAGAAGGCATGATAACCTGCGGAAAAGCAATCGGTTCTAATATGGGCTTTGTTTATATCCGCGCAGAATATCCGCTTGCGATCGAAAGACTTAGACTCGCTCTCTCTCAAGCACGCGAATACGGGCTGTTAGGAAATAATATTTTAGGTTCGGGATTTGATTTTGATATCGAAATAAGATTAGGAGCCGGCGCGTTTGTCTGCGGCGAAGAAACCGCTCTTATTAAATCGGTAGAAGGCAACAGGGGAATGCCTGTTCCAAAACCGCCTTTCCCGGCAAACAAAGGCTTGTGGGAAAAACCAACTGTAATAAATAACGTAGAAACTCTTGCTAATATTCCTGTTATTACCGCAAAAGGCGGCGCTTGGCTTGCAAAGATCGGCACAGAGAAATCCAAGGGAACAAAAGTTTTTGCCCTTACAGGAAAAGTAAAAAACTCAGGCCTTATCGAAGTTCCTATGGGCGCTACGTTACGTGACATTGTATTTGACATCGGCGGCGGAATTAAAGACGGCAAAAAGTTTAAGGGAGTACAGACGGGAGGACCTTCCGGCGGTATTCTTACAGAACATTACCTTGACGTTCCGATAGATTTTGAATCATTGACAGCTAACGGCTCTATGATGGGCTCCGGCGGTATGATCGTTATGGACGAAGACGACTGCGTAGTTGACGTGTCGCGCTTTTATATGGAGTTCTGCGTAGAAGAATCCTGCGGAAAATGTTCGCCATGCCGTATCGGCACCACTCAGATACTAAAAATACTCGAAAAAATCGCAGACGGAAAAGGCGAAGAATCTGATATAGAAAAACTTGATTCGATAGGGCATGCCATGACAAGAGCTTCGCTTTGTATGCTCGGCTGTACAGCGGCAAATCCTGTTATGTCTACTTTAAAATGTTTCCGTGACGAATATATGGAACACATTCACAATAAAAAATGCCGTGCAGGAAAATGCAAAAACTTATTAAGTTTTTCGATTATTGCAGAAAAATGCATTGGCTGCAGTCTTTGCGCAAAAAAATGTCCTGCAAACTGTATTATCGCGGAAGATGCCGCAAAATATCCTGACAAGAAAAAACCGCCGTACATTATTAATCAGGCGGACTGCGTAAAATGCGGCGAATGTTTAACAGCTTGTAAATTCAATGCGGTTATTAAGGGTTAAGGGAGAAAAATATGAGTATGATCAATATTACAATAAACGGCAATGCGCTGGAAGTTGAACAGGGAACCTCAATTCTTAATGCGGCGAAAAAAATTAACATAAAAATTCCTACCCTTTGCTATACGCCGGATCTTCCGGCATGGGCATCATGCGGTATTTGTATCGTAAGAATGGCAGGTTCGCCCAAAATGGTACGTGCCTGCTGTACCGCATGCGAACCTAATATGAATATTATTACGCATGATCCGGAAATTATTTCTGTGCGCCGAGCTGTATTGGAACTGATTCTTTCCAATCATCCGGATGACTGTCTTCAGTGTCCGCGCAATCACTCCTGCGAGCTTCAGGATATTGCGGCAGAGTTTGGTTTAAGAGAAGCGCATTATACAAAAGTAAAAAACGATTTTCCGATCGATGATTCTAATCCTGCAATTGTGCTTTGCCCGGAAAAATGCGTACGCTGCGGCAGATGCGTAAAAGTTTGTCAGGATGTGCAGAATGTTTGGGCGCTTGAGTTTATCGGGCGCGGATTCAGCGGAAAAATCGCCAGCGCGGCGGATACTCCGTTAGGCGAAAGCCCCTGTATTAAGTGCGGTCAGTGCGCGGCTCATTGCCCTGTCGGCGCTATTTATGAACGCGACGATACTCCAAAAGTCTGGAGTGCCCTACAGAACGAAGAAATTCATCCTGTTGTTCAGATAGCTCCTGCTGTCCGCGTTGCATTAGCCGAAGAATTTGGGCTTCCGCCGGGTACAATCTTTACAAAAAAAATATATGCGGCATTGCGCAAACTCGGTTTTAAAACAGTTTTTGATACTAACTTTTCTGCAGACCTTACAATTATGGAAGAAGGCTCAGAGCTTGTAAAACGTCTTGGCGATAAAAACAGCCCCATTCCTTTGATTACTTCGTGCTGTCCTGCATGGGTAGACTATATGGAAAAATACTATACCGATATGATTCCAAATTTTTCTACAGCTAAATCGCCTCAGCAGATGATGGGCGCGATGATTAAAGCATATTGGGCAGGGAAGGCTGGAGTAGATTCTGCAAAAGTTTATTCAGTTTCGGTTATGCCATGTACTGCAAAAAAATGGGAAGCGCACCGCAACGACGACATGAAGAGCGCAAAAGCAGGCTACGATGTTGATATCGTAATTACTACAAGAGAACTTGCCCGCATGATTAAACAGGCAGGCATAGAAATTTTAAAACTGGATGACGAAGAAGCGGACAATCCGCTTGGACCGTACACCGGAGCCGGAACAATTTTCGGCGTTACAGGCGGCGTAATGGAAGCTGCTGTAAGAAGCGCTTACTTCCTTGTAACAAAAAAAGAACTGCCTGATGTTAACTTTAAACCTGCGCGCGGTCTTGACGGCGTAAAAGAAGGTGAAGTTGATTTTGGCAACGGTACAAAAATAAAAATTGCTGTTGCGCACCAAATGGGCAATATCGCCGCAGTTCTTGATAAAATCCGGGCTGCAAGAGACGCAAAACAAGAGCCGCCGTATCACTTTATAGAAGTTATGGCTTGCCGCGGCGGATGTATCGCAGGCGGAGGACAACCCTACGGCTGTACGGATGAAGTGCGCAAACAGCGTACCGCAGGTATTTATACCGATGATGAAAAATCACAGTACCGCTGTTCACATCAAAATCCATGTATCACTCAAGTTTATAAAGAATTCCTTGGAGAACCCGGAGGCAAAAAAGCCCACGATCTGCTGCATACTAAATATACAGAAAGACCATTGTACATCAAATAAATTGTATGCGACATTAAAACGTCGCATACAATCACGATAAGCGACATCTGCCCGCATAATGCGGTCAGACGGTCGCCTATCTCAGCGGTTTACAAGACGGCTGTGCCGTCTCTACATTCTGCCGTTGGCAGAACGTCGTAAACCGCAATACGAGAGAGAAGGAGTTGGAATGGACAATTTTTTTGGAATTACAAAAAGCGGTTCTAATTACCGTACAGAAGTGTTAGCCGGTTTTACAACATTTTTTACAATGGCGTATATAATGTTTGTTAACCCAAGCATTCTTGGCGTAGCCGGCATGGACAGAGGCGGCGTTTTTGTCGCTACTATTCTTGCAACAGTTGTCGGTACTCTTGTTATGGGTCTTATCGCAAATGTTCCGTATGCAGTAGCTCCCGGTATGGGACTTAACGCATTCTTTGCATTTACTGTCTGCGGCGCTCTTGGTTTTCATTGGAAAGAAGCTCTCGCGATGGTTTTTATCTGCGGTATTGTCAACGTTATCATTACCGTTACAAGGCTGCGCAAGGCTATTATTAAATCGATTCCTAAATCGCTTCAGCTGGCAATCGGCGGCGGTATCGGTCTTTTTATCGCATATATCGGAATAAAAAACGCAGGGTTTATAAACTTTATTTATGATGTTGTTATAACACCGGATACATTTACAATTCCTCTTGATGGCGGCGCGGCATTGTTAGCGCCGGGTTTTGGCATGGACGGCGCAAATGTGATACCCGAACTTTCCAAGTTTAGTACCGCAGGTCCTATTCTTGCGTTAATCGGCCTTGCAGTAACAATTATTCTTTTACAGTTAAAAGTAAGAGGCGCAATGATTATTGGAATCGTCGCCGCTACATTAATTGGTATTCCGATGGGCGTTACATATGTTCCGGAAAGACTTTTTGATATGTCCGCGCTTGCAGGCATTAACGAAGTATCGTTTGCGTTTTTCGGCGATGTAGGCATTAAATCTCTCTTTACTGACGGCAGAGCTTTTATTGTTATAATTACAGTTTTTGCATTCAGCTTAACAGATACATTTGATACAATCGGCACTTTTATCGGCACAGGCCGCAAATCCGGTATTTTTGATGCAAATGACGAGAGAGCAATGAACGAATCAAAAGGCTTTAAATCAAAAATGGATAAGGCTTTGTTTGCAGATTCTACAGCGACATCTTTAGGCGCATTATTTGGGACATCCAACGCTACGACTTATATCGAAAGCGCTTCGGGTATCAGCGAAGGCGGACGCACAGGTTTTACCTCTGTAGTTACAGCGGCTCTTTTCCTTGTTTGTCTTCCTTTAGTTGCGCTTTTCGGTATGGCTCCCGCTCAGGCTACAGCTCCTGTTTTAATCATTGTAGGCATTATGATGGCTGAATCTTTTGCGGATATCCGCTGGAAAGAATTAGACGAAGCAATTCCTGCTTTCTTTACTGTGACAATTATGACATTTGCTTATAATATTTCTTACGGTATTGCCGCAGGGTTTATTTTTTACATTATTGTAAAACTTTGCAACAAAAAATTGAAAGATGTTCATCCGATATTAACCGGAGCGACATTGTTGTTTGTACTTTACTTTGTTCTGATGGCGATGGAAAGAATTGCCGGATAATAATTTATGACAGACGCGGAGATCTTAAATAGAGTTGATCACACGCTGTTAAAAATGACCGCCTCGCCGGAGGAAATAAAAACCCTCTGTGATGAGGCGGTTCGTTTTAAAACTGCGTCTGTCTGTATTCCGCCGTCTTATGTAAACATTGTTTCTTCTGAATATCCTAATTTAAATATCTGTACAGTTATTGGCTTTCCTCTCGGTTATTCTGTGACGGCGGCAAAAGTCAATGAAACAGAACACGCAATTGCTAACGGCGCAAACGAAATTGATATGGTCATTAATGTATGTAATGTAAAAGGCGAACGCTTTGATTTAGTTAAAGAAGAAATAAAACTTGTTAAAGAAGTTTGTTCGCAGAAAGCTTGTCCGCAAGCTGACGGCAGCAAAATACTAAAAGTAATTATAGAAACTTGTTATTTAACAGAAGAAGAAAAAATACGCCTCTGCCAAATTGTAACAGAGACAGGCGCAGACTTTATCAAAACTTCTACAGGTTTTGGGAGTGCAGGCGCGGTTCTTGCGGATATAGAGTTATTCAAAAAACATATAGGTAACGGAACAAAAATCAAAGCGGCAGGCGGAATAAAAACGCGCGAGGATATTATTGCTTTTATTAATGCAGGAGCTTCCCGTATTGGAACGAGTTCTGCTGTTAAGCTGTTGACCGGCAGTGAAGCTGCAGGATATTAGGAGAAAATTATGAAAATTACAGAGAATCTAAAAGATATCTCAAAACTGCAAAGAAACATTGCCGCAGAAATAGACAAAGAGTGTCAAACCCTCGAAAACAGCGATATCGCAAAAGAGAACAATGAACTTTCTGCGCAGATAGCTAATCTGCAGAATGAATTTGATAAAATTAATAAAGAAGCGGCTCAGTTAATCGATCAAAACTCAAGCCTTAAAAATACTTTGTATGAACATATTTTTAACGAGAAAGTCTCGATTGTTAACAATACAGCCGGCAAATTAAAAGTTTATTTTAGTTCTGAAATCGACGGTGAACTTGACAAATTATCAAACATAGAAAGAAATGTAAAAGAAAGAATAAAAAATATTAAAGATGTACTAGAAAAAAATAACTTGGATATAAAAGATGAGTTTAATATAAAACTCGATGAGCTTTCGGTTATTTTGGATAAAAAAGTAACAGAACTGCGGGTAAGAACCGCAAAAGCGGATAATATTTTTTCTGACGAAGAAAAAGAACAGCTTGACGCACTTAAAAAAGAAGAAATAACCGAAGAGCAGATAATAGCTGTCTCTAAAAAAAATAATATAGAAAGATTTGTTGGGCTTAATGTTTTAAATGTAATCGGTATTTCGCTCTTAGTAATAGGCTCGATTACAGCTATGCGTTATGCCTATTTTAATGTATCTGATATTTTAAAGAGCATTATGATTTTTTCATTTGGCGCGATAATGCTGGTTGTAGGAGAATATCTAAATCAAAAGAAGCCAAACGCTTTTTCTCTTGGTATCTCGGCAGGCGGGATAGCGATAATGTTTGCGGCTCTTGCGATAAGTTATTTTTATCTGCAAGTTCTGCCTATGTATCTTTCTCTTGTAATTTGCGTCGCGCTTACAATGGGTTCTTTTACTCTGTCTGTACGGTACAATTCGCAGTTAGTCGCGGTTTTTGCGCTGGTGGGCGGTTATATTCCGTTTTTTTCGATTTTAGAAAACAGAGAATTAATGTATGCCGCAATGGCATATTTTGCGATTCTTAACTTATTCGCTCTTGGTATTTCTTGGAGCAGAAAATGGCGCGTAGCCGCTTTTTTTGGTTTAATTCTAAATATACTCGTAACTTTTATAATAAGTATTCAATATAATGATTATGTCAGTTATGATAATCCTGATGCATCAAGGGCATTAATCTTTATTTATGCGTCGTTTGCCTTTTTAATCTATACTGCGATTCCAATAATAGGCACATATCATACAAAAGCAAGATTTAAAAAATCTGATATTGTATTACTGTCTATTAATACTGTATTCAGCGCTTTAATAATTTACGTAATATTTTTAATGTTCGATATGGAAAAATATACAGGGCTTTTGGCTGTTTCCTTTGCCGCAGTTTATATACTTTTAAGCATAATACTAGAAAAAAAATTCTCACCGCAAGAAAAACCTGTAAAAGTGCTGTTTTATTTGACTTCTATTGCGTTTGTGGCATTAATTATTCCAATGCAGTTTGGACGTATGTGGCTTACGCTCGGATGGCTTGCAGAAGGAGTCGCGCTTTCTGTTTACGGAATCTTAAAAGACGATAAAAAGTTTAAAAAGGCAGGAGCTATAATATGCTCATTATGCTTGGGTGTATTTTTACTCTTTGACCTTATGGATTATAATTGGAGCGAATTGTTCGTTTGGAAATATACTGCGATTACTCTTGCAAGCTTAATAATCTTAGGCGTATATATGGCAAAAAAAATGATGAACAGCAAATTCGCCTCTGTTTATAAATATTTTGTTATTGCTAATTTTTGCGGATACATTGTATATATTATTCATGAACTTGGAAAAAAACTGCTCCCATTATACGCAAATGAACAAGCGTTTCAGATAAGATATCTTGTTGCAGCGGCTTCTGTGACAGCAATATTTCTTGTTGCATATTTTATTTCGCGTATAAAAATGTTTTCTGAGTTTGGAATAAAAATACTTTCTATAATATTGTACGGGGTAGGCATTATTTGGATGTTTACTAACAATGTTATAAACAGATCATATTCTTACAGATATTTTTCGGCAGATCCGGATAATTATGGTCTTATTGCGATAGGAATCGTTATTCTTATTGTGCTTGGCGTTTTATCGGTTCTTGCTATGCGTGACGCGATGAAGATAATAATTACTCAAAGAAGAAAAGGAATAGAGTTTCTCCCTCTCGTAGTTTCGGGATATTTTGTAGTGCTTCTTTCGCAAAATCTTGTAATGCAGTTTAATTTAAGTTTTTCTAGCGCGGTTATAAGCATTATTTATGTATTAGCGGCATTTGCGTGGATTGTTTACGGTTTTATTAAACGTTTTGCCTTTATACGCCGTTTTGGATTGATACTTGCAATTTTTGCTGTAATTAAGCTCTTCATCGTAGATCTATCAGGGCTAACCCAAGGTTTTAGGATTTTTTCATACTTTGCGCTTGGAATAACACTTGTGGCAATTTCTTTTGTGTTTCAATTCTTTAGTAAAAAACTGGAGCTGTTAAGCTTGAGTTCAGGTTCAAAATCAGATTCAAGTTCAAACTCAGACTTAAACTCAAGCGTAAAGAAGGAGTAAAACCTGCGGCTTAGTTTTAAAACAAAAATATTAATTCCCATAGTTACGATATTTATTTTTTCGATATTGTTTATAGCTTTTATAGACTATAGGATGTTAAGTTCTGCGATAAGAAGAAAAACAAACGCAAACTTGGAAATATTTACAGGTAATATTCTAGCGCAGATTAATCATCTTGATGTTATAATGGAGTCTACTAAGCAGACATTAAACGATAAACATATAGCAATTGCAAGAACTGTAGCGGTAATTCTGGAAGGAAGGAACTTTAGAATAACCCCAGCCGAACTTAAAGAGCTGTCTTTGCAGCTGGATATAATTGAACTTAATATTGCAGATTCCAGAGGGAATATAATAAACAGCAGTATACCGGAATATATCGGCGATAGTTATACCGCAACAGAAACAACAAGTATTTATATGGTTCTGACAGAAGGAACAGTTAAAGAAATCAGCGAAGAGCCGCGGGCTTCGATACTTCATGATCTATCGCAGGGCGAAATTACTCATTTTACCGGCGTAAGCCTTTCTAACGGCGGATTTATCCAAGCCGGTTTTAATGCAGATGTAATAGGAAGGCTGCAGGAGCAGATTAATATAGAAAAAATTATAAACGAGACTAAAATCGGAGATAACGGCTTTGGGTTTTTAATTTCTGGAGGAAAGATTATATCTCATCCGGATATTTATGAAAATGGAAAAGATGTGACAGAAGAAGACTGGTTTAAAAGATTAAGCGGCTCAAGCGGTTTTGTTTGGATAGAAATTAATGAAGAAAGATACTATGCGGGATACAAAAGCGATAATAAAAATATTGTTGTTGGACTGGTGCCGTATTATGATTATTACCGCGAGCTAAACCGAATCCTTATAGAGACAATAAGAGTACTGTTATTTTCTTTGACAGTGATGTTTATTACTGCGTTTTTAATAATAGGAAAACTATTAAAACCGATAAAACATCTTGTTTACGGGCTTGGAAGGATTGCAGAAAGCAGGCTTGATACAAGAATAGAAGGCAATTATAACGATGAGTTTGATCATATAAAAGACGCTGTTAATTCGATGGCAGAAAAATTAAAAGAGCATATGAATCTTGTATCCGGCATAGAGTATGCTGGCAAGATTCAAAGAAATCTTTTGCCGTTGGATGATACATTTAAAAAAGCATTTACCGATTATTCCTGTATATGGAAACCAAAAGATATTGTCGGCGGTGATATTTATTGGCTTAAAAATTTTAATGACGGAACCGTTCTCTGTGTCTGCGACTGCACAGGTCATGGTACTCCCGGCGCGCTTTTAACAATGCTAGTAGTTTCTGCGTTTGAGACATTGATCGATGACAGTAATTATAAAGATACCGCTCAAATTATATGGGAACTCGAAAAAAAACTTATTGCAGAGCTTAATGTCAGTTCTAAAAGAGCAAGTAAAGGATTGGTAATTAATGACGGATGTGATTTGGCAGTTTTATATATTTCTAAGAAAGGAGCTGTAAAAATTTCATCCGGAAATACAAATGTATTTATCTGTGACGGTAAGAATATCCAAAGACTGCGCGGGCAAAAGTTGAGGGTAGGCAGCGGCGCTTTAATAAACAAAGAACAGATAGATGTTACTGTTATAGAAGAGAATCCAAATAACAAGTTTTATATAGTATCAGACGGACTGTATGAACAAATCGGAAGCCAGTTAGACAGCCAGTTTGGCAATGATGAACTTCTCCCGTTTGGATTTAAAATACTGGAAAAAATAATTTTAGAAAATCATAACGAAAGCCAGAGCGTAATATCAGAAAAAATCTATATAGAGTTCGAAAACCACAGGGGGAATAATGCAAGACGAGATGATCTCCAGCTTATTACCTTTAAACCATAATAATATATTGCTTGTTTATAACGGCGGACTATGGCCGGAAAATATAAGCGCTATAGCTCTCTCATTAAAAAAACGCCTCTCAGCTGACGGTATATCCGCTCTCTTACTGCAAAAAGTTTATTCTGTATGCATAGAACAAATGAACAATATGATGATGTATTCTGACGAAAATGACAATGAAGGGCTTCCAAAAGGAATGTTTGTAATCGCAAAAGAAGGAAAAGCCTATATTTTACAATCCTGCAATGTAATCGCCCATGATAGTAAAGGATTAATTAAAAATAGAATAGATTATTTAAATACGCTGAATAAAAACGAAATCAGGGCTTATTATAAAGAACAAATGAAACTAAAAGACAATAATGTAAAAAGCAAAGGCGCAGGACTTGGTTTTATAGAAGTCGCCCGCCGAAGCAGTATAAATATGGAATATTCTTTTAAACCTTATAAAGAAGGGCTGGTATTTTTTATATTTTGTGTAACAATAGGAGAAACAGGAGAAAACAATGACAAAAGCATTTAGACTGGAAAGAGAAAAAACAGACCTTACGCCGTATGTATTAATCGATGAAGAAAACAGGTACATGAAGCTGGAAGGAGAAAGTTACCACGAAAATGTACTTGCGTTTTTTAAAGATATAAACGACTGGCTTGCGGCATATCTCGCAAAAAACTATGATTCTCTTACATTTGACTGCGAATTAAAATACTTTAGCAGTTCTACCGTTAAAGTGCTGTTAAACATGTTTTTAGATATGGACAATTCAAAAAACGCTGTTAATGTTACTGTAAACTGGATAACGACTAAAAAGAACGAAATTATAATAGAATGCGGAGAAGACTTTAAAGAAGATATTAAAAATATCAAGTTTAATCTTATTATTAGGGATTAATCTTGATTCGTTATCCTGACACGTTCTATAGAAAGCGCTTTTCCGTCTTTGCCAATATCAATATATACGCCCTGCAGTTCCGGCGCTTCTGACGCGTCTTTTGTCCAATCCGGAATCCCTGTTAAATATTCTTTTATCCTTGAGTTTATATCGCAGCCGCCGACAGACTGCTGACTGCCTGTGCGCCCTGCGTCGCTTATTACAGCCGTTCCGTTTTTCATAATTGCCTCATCAGATGTTTGGACTCTTGTATGCGATCCTATGACTGCAGAACAAAGACCGTCAGCGGCATGGAAAAAAGTTTTTTTTTCTGCGCTCGCCTGCGCATGAAAATCAATTATTATATGCGGGGTCTGTTTTTTTATTTTTTCTATTAATGAAGGAAGAGTATCAAACGGGCTGGAAGCATGAAGCCTTGTAAAACCGTTTTGCCCGAGTAAAACCGCAACTGCTATTTTTTCGCCGGTATTTGTTTTAAATATTCTATATCCAATACCTGGAGCATCGGAATTTAAATTTTCCGGGCGTAATACATAGTGAGTTTTATCGATATTTTCTGTCAAATCCTTTTTAAAAAAACAGCAGTCTCCAAGGGTAATAACGTCAGCGCCTAACTTGTGAATATAAGCGGCATGGTTTCTGCCTAAACCGTTTCCTCCTGTCGCTCCGTCAGCGCAGACAATTAAAAAATCCCAAGGATATTGTTTTTTTAGTTCCGGTAAAGTTTTTTTTAGTGTGTAGACACCTGTCTTGCCGACAATCTCTGCGGCGTATAAAACCTTCATAAACTGGAAAGTATCCGTTCAAACTCTGCCGCGGCGCGGAAGTCGCCTAATTCCCTGCATGTATCACGCAGATTGAACAGCGCGTCGTAATATTGGGGGCACAGGCTCACTGATTTTTCGAAGCAATTGCGGGCTTCTTCGAGATTATTTTCGTTAAAATAAATAACACCCAGATTATTCCATATTTTTGGGTCTTTATCATTGCATTTTATAGCGGAATTATAGCACTCACGGGCAATTTGAAATTCGCCTAATTCATAATAAATAAGCCCCATCGAATGCCATGCTTCGGTTAGGTCTTGGTCAATTACAAGTGAACGCTGAAAACATTCTATAGCCTCCGTATAGTCCCCCGTTTTCTGCTGGGCAATGCCCAAATTCAGCCAAAGAAACGGGTTTTCCGGCTCAAGAGTAAGCGCTTCGCGGAATAAAGGGATTGCATCAAAAGGCTGATTTGCCTCGGTTAGGGCGACTGCGGAATTATTCAGGGCGGCGGCTGTTTCCATCTATTTTAGTATATCTTATATAGACCCGATTAACAACAATTTTTTGATTTTTTGCTATTAATTTTTTAAAGCCTATAGTATAATAAACATAGGTATTAATTGTGAGAGACATAAGCGAATACAACAGCGGAATGACAGAATATGAGTTCTTCTCCTTTCTATATGAAAAAATTGTAGCAAAGGAGTTAACTACTTTCTCAAAAATGAGAGAACTTGTCGCGCCTGTAATGCGTGATAAATGGACTCACCCTGTTATCATGAGGGCTTTTCAGCTTCTTAAGCGGACCAACTGGGGTTTTTTTGCCGCCATCTGCCCCAATACCCATAAAAAACTCTGGAAAGAAATGGTTATTCCTGACAGGGATTTTCCGGAAGCCGGCGATTTAAAAAGAACGCTTCAAATTTCTAACCTTTATGTCGCTATGTGCGATATTCACGGATATACCAAATTCTGCATGGAATCCAGAAAAAACCTTTCTATGATGCACACCTTGGACTGGGCTATAGAAAACGAAATAAAGCGTATTTCTACCCAATGCGGCGCTATCAGTCAAAGGGAACGCGGGGATGAAATGGTTATTGTAGCCGCTTCCGCTACAGATGCGCTGAAAGTTACGCTTTGTATAATCGATTATTTTGGAAAGTCCGAAATCGTAGGCGATCCTGCAATTTCTACAAAACGCACGGGCAATGCCGATGCGCTTCCTATATTTAAGATTACAGCGGGGATTACTGGCGGCAATACGCAGAGTCCCCTTATTATTACAGAGAGGGGAAACCTTGCAGGGTTCTTGCTTAACTCCGGCGCGCGCCTTCAGACTAGAGCGAATGAACTTTCGCCGCATGATTCAAGGATTATGATTGCCAAACAGGTAATGATGAACTACGAAAAAGAAAGCAAGGAAAACAAAGATCAAAAATGCATTCTTGCACAGAATGATTCAATTTACTTTTTTGATACAGGTCATATTGAATTTAAAGGGGTAATGATTCCAACCTGCGAAGTTGTTTTCGAAAAGAACGAACGCTATAAAGAAAAATTTGCAGATGATATGACTAAGCTGTTTTCTTCTATCAGGGAAAATTTGTGGGAACAGCGTATTTATCAGGATTTAATGGAACTCCTTACGAGAGTTGCCCAATGTATGCCTAAGTTTTCTGTTACTCCTCCGCAGCCCATTCAGGGAATGCAGACGATAACAAACGAATCATATATTCAGCTTTGCCGTCTTGCGATGAAGTCCTATTGCGTTAACGAAGATTACTATCAAGCTGTAGATTTTTTAAATAATCTTGTCAGCATAAGCGAAAAGATAACAGGTTTTGACAGATTAATTCTTGATTACTTACAGGGTGTAACCGAAAAATACCAGCTTTTGCTTAATGCCTTCGAAAAACACATAGATAAAGAAGTTGACGAAAAAGCGGCTTCGATTTTTCATGGCGACCATTATAAGACATGGAATGCCGCTAAAAACGGCGCCGCGATTTACGAAAAACTCCGCGGAATCGGACGAAAGAGCAAAGAAATTACAAAAAAGAAAAACCTGTGGCTTAATATGCTTACCCAGAACAAGGAAAAAATGGAATTTACCCTGTACTCAGGGAAGAAGTAACCGATATTATAGTATGTTCCATTACGGCGCGTACCGCTTTTTACCGATTTTACTCCTGTTTATACCTTTTTTCTCTCTCTTTGCCCAAGGCAGTGAGTGGAGCAGACATCAATATGTAATCCGCGGCGAAGTTTATATAGATTTAGAACCAATTTATGCAGGTCATGTTGACGAAGAATACCCGCTTGATATTCAAGCGGCAAGCCGGCGCGCGCTGGAAGAAGCTTCGCTGTTTTTCTCTTCTATGATTTACGGATGGTCATTTAATTATGAAATCGGAGAGAGAGCAAGGCAGATAGACGAAGTACTTGAACTCGAAGCGCTCGGCTCTATTCCTTTCGGCGATCCTGCAATGAGGATAACTGATACAGATGTAAGGGATTCGCGTTTTTCGCTTTGGGCAGATTATCACTTAAACGATAATTTACAGCGGCGGATGCAGGTTTGGCGTTCGGGTATGATCAGAAACGCGCAGGGTACAGGTTTTGCCCCTTCTCATTTGGATGAATACCCGGGCTGGATTGCTATAAAAAAAATGGCGCTGGAAGATGCCGCGAGAGCCGCTCTTAGAGGAATGCTTAGAGGCAGCGAAAGAAACCGCCCAAAAGAAGCAAAAGGTTTTATAAGCCTTGCCGCATTCCCAAGATTTTATATTGACTCAGGCCGCTGGGTCGCCTCCGCCCGTTTTAGGGTTCAGCTTACAGAAATTGTTCCTTTTTCTGCATATTAACTGTGTTTTAAGACTGTGTTTTAAAAGCTTTGCTTTTTCCAATAGACTATTATTTAAATATCTCTTATTATTAAACTATGGAAAAGAATTTATTGGATATTTTAAGAATAGGCATTTTTTATGACGGTTATTATTTTTACAAAGTAAGTAATTATTACAAGTACGAACACGAAAAAAAGTCGAGAATCAGTATCAGCGGGCTTCATGATTTTATTAGAAGCGAAGTCGCGGCTCTTACAAAAACAGACATGCGCCAGTGCAGAATAATTGACGCGCATTATTTTAAAGGCCGCTCCTCGGCAAGGGAGCTCGGCGAAAAAGTGCAGAGCGAAAGAGTATTCGAAGACATTCTAATGAGAGAAAACATTGTTAGTCATTATCTTCCCCTGCGTTTTGGAGAAAATAATTCTGTTCAGGAAAAAGGTATAGATGTCTGGCTGGCGCTGGAAGCCTACGAATTAGCAATTTACAAGCATTTTGATATTCTTGTTCTGGTTGCAGGCGACGGCGATTATGTTCCGCTTGTAAGAAAACTGCATACTGTAGGAACGCAGGTAATGCTTATCTGCTGGGATTTTTCGTATCATAACGAAAACGGAGATGTTGTAGAAACAAAAACATCGCGTCAGCTGCAGGAAGAAGTTTTCTTTGCTGTTCCCATGCACCAAAAAATAGAACAGCAGGATAATGAATATACAAAAGATTTGTTTGTTCCGGAAAAAATCTATGATAGAACACCTGCTGTTTCCAGCTTTAAGAGCGATGACAGTACCGGTATAACAATAGAAGAAAACAAAGAAGAGTTTACTTCGACAATATTCAGTATAAATCCAAACGGTTTTGGCTTTATAAAAGACGAAGACCGCAACAATATATTTTTTCATTACAGCAGGGTAGCCAACTGCGATTTTCCGGATTTAAAATTTGGAATGAATGTAAAGTATTCTGTAGAAGAAGATCCGGATAGAAGCAAGCGTGACGGCGCTCAACGTTTTAGGGCAACAAAAGTTACAGTTATTTGAAATATTTGTTATTAAATGCCAAGTTCTATCGAACGTTTCCATGCAGCTTCTACTGCTTTTATAACGGTGCCGCGGAAAGCGCCGTCTTCTAAAGAAAGAAGCCCTGCGATTGTAGTGCCGCCGGGAGATGTTACCATGTCTTTTAATTCGCCCGGATGTTTTCCTGTTTCTTTGAGCATTGCAGCCGATCCAAAAACTGTCTGCGCTGCATAAAGAAGAGCCTTGTCTCTTGGAAGTCCGGCGCGTACGCCTCCGTCGGCGAGCGCTTCTATAAACAAATAAACAAACGCAGGACCGGAACCGGAAAGACCTGTAACTGCATCAAAAAAACGTTCGTCTATTTTATCAACAATGCCGGCAGCGCCAAGAATTTTTTCCAGTTGATTTAATTTTTCCGGGGCAATCTCCTGCGAATGTGACATAACAATCATACCCTTGCCGATAAGAGCGGGAGTATTTGGCATTATCCGTACAACGGGAGTTTTTGCATTTAAAACAGTTTGAATTTTTTCTATAGACCAGCCGGCTGCCATCGAAACTAAAACAGGCGCATTGCCGGAATCACATCTTTTTTTTATTGTTTGAGCGATTTCGGCTAACACTGCCTGTAAAACTTGCGGTTTGACGGCAAGAAAAATAATATCGCATTTTTCCGCCGCTTCTGCGTTTGATTTTAAAACTTCTGCGCCAAGCAGCTCAGCCGAAGCTTTTGCTTTTTCCGCGTCAGCGTCGGTAATAAATAATTGAGTATCGCTGCCGGATGCAGTTCCTTTCATTAAAGCGTAACCCATGTTGCCGCACCCAATCGAAGCGACTAGTAATTTTTTTGACATTAAAGTATCCCTGCTGCTTTTTTTAAACGATTAAGAACATCTGCGGCAATTGGACGCGCCTTTTGCGTTCCATTTTCTAAAATTTTATCTAGCGCGGGAATGTCAGCCATAATAGAATCATAACGTTCACGAATTGGGGAGAGTGTACGGTTTACAGCATTGAACAACTCTTCTTTTGCTTCTCCCCAGCCCATGCCGCCTGCACGGTAACGGGCTGCAAGAGCGGACTGTTCGTTTGTGTCTGCAAATAATTTATAAAGCGAAAAAATCTGGCTTTCGTCAGGATTTTTAGGTTCCTCTACAGTCTGAGAGTTGGTTGTTATGCGCATAATTGTTTTTCTTAATGTTTTTTCGGGCGCAAAAAGCGGAATGACATTATTATAACTCTTACTCATCTTGCGTCCGTCAAGTCCCGGTATAACAGCAGAATCTTCCTGTACCCCTGCCTGAGGCACTTTTAAAATTTGCTGATTGTAATTGGCATTTATAGACTGGGCGATATCCTGCGCCATTTCTATATGCTGAACCTGATCTTTTCCGACTGGTACAATATCAGAATCAAAAATAATTATATCCGCCGCCATTAAAACAGGATATGTAAAAAGCCCCATATTAATACCCGCGTCTGTATCATCGCCTTTTTCATTATTTTCGGCAGCGGCGGCCTTATATGCGTGAGCGCGGTTCATAAGACCTTTAGCGGTAAATGACATTAGTATTGTAGTAAGCTCAAAAACTTCCGGGATAGAGCTTTGTCTGTAAAAAATAACTTTTTCCGGATCTAAACCGCAAGCCAGCCAGCCGGCTGCTACCTGCCTTATAGTAGAATGTAATTCTTTTGGATCTTTCATAGTGTTAAGAGCATGATAATCGGCGATAAAGTAACGCGCGTCGTATTCTTTTGCCAGTTCCAGCGCCGGTTTTATAGCGCCGAAATAATTGCCGATATGCAAGTCGCCTGTTGGTTTAATGCCTGTAAGTGATATTTTCTTCATAAAGACAATGTATAGATTTTATGGTATAATGTAAAGTAATGAAAAGCTGGGTTAAGATATTTGATATAATAATTATTCTGATAGTAGCAGGCATAACTTTTTTTGCCGCCTATACGGCGTACATGAAGCCTGCAAACGAGTCTTTTGTTGTAATTCAAGGACAAAACAGAGAATGGATTTTTCCAATTAATACAAGCGAGACAATAGCTGTCTCGGGCCCTCTCGGTGATACAATCGTACGGCTTAATGAACATAAGGCATGGATAGAATCGTCTCCATGTGCTAATAAAACCTGTGTTGCTTACGGCGCTGTTACAAACGACGGGCAGTGGTCTGCTTGTCTTCCTAACAATGTTTTTCTTGTTATAACAGGGGCAAAAAAGACGGATGAAGAGATTGACGCAGTTACAAGATAATAAAATAATAGATAATAACATTGAATTTAATACCGAAAAAACGCTTGCAGTACTCGGCGCATTTTGCCTTTTTTTATCAGCAATAGAATATATGATACCAAAACCGCTTCCGTTTCTGAGGATAGGGCTTGCTAATCTGCCTTTAATGCTTGCAATTGATGTTTTATCGTTTCGCAAATTTATTGTTTTGATCTGCATAAAAACTGTTGGGCAGGCATTAATAACAGGCACGCTTTTTTCTTATATTTTTGTTTTTTCTTTTTTTGGCACTTTCATGTCGGCATTTTTAATGTTTTTTCTGCGAAAGGCTTTGGCTTCTCGTATATCATTTATAGGCATTGGAACGGCAGGGGCTGTTGTTTCCAATCTTTCGCAGCTTTTACTCGCATGGTTTTTTATTTTTAAAAATAATGTAATTTATATTGCCCCGCCGTTTTTGGCTGCAGGTCTTATTACGGGAATTTCTCTCGGAATTTTTTGCGAAATCTTTGTAAAAAAGTCGCAATGGTACAGGAATGTTTATGAAGCGAATCGGAATATATAATACTCTATTTAGCGCAAAAGCTCTTTTTATCACAGGGCTTTTAATAATGCCGGCGGTGCTTTTTAACCCTTCTGCAGAATCACGGATTATTCAATTTTTATTTTTTTTGTTTTTATCTTATCTTTGCGGGAAAAATATAAATATTGTTTTTACAGTGTTAATTACTTTTTTTATTATAACATTTAATCTGATAATTCCTTACGGTTATACATTATTCAATATAGGAACTTTTAAAATTACATCAGGCGCATTAGAAGCTGGAGTTCACAGAGCAGTTACGCTGCAAGCTCTTGTAATGCTGTCAAAAATAACAGTAAGACAGGATTTAAAACTGCCGGGCGCTTTTGGAACTGTACTTGCGCAGTCTTTGCAGATGTTTTCTGTTCTGCTGGCAGGAAAACACAAAATTACAGAAAAAAATCTAATCGCCAGGATTGACAGTTTACTGCTCTCGTTAAGTGTAACAGCAGAAAGCTCTAATCAAAAAACAAAACCAATTGGATTTATTTTAATTGCAATTACAGTTATTCTCTCGTATCTATTATGCGGAATATTTTATTCATGCTGAGGGGTTTAATACCACGCCATTCATGGCGCTTATTAAAGGTATTAAATCCCGAATGCAAATACCTCTTAAGAACAACATACCCCGTCCCTTTAGGGCGGGGTTGTTGATTTTAAAAGCGTAAAATCTATGCCGTCTGTAATAACGCTGTCGTCATTAAAGACATAGAGCGCAGATATTGCAGGTATCTTATCAAATAAAAGTTTTGCATTGTTATAACCAAGAACAAAAGCCGCTGTAGAAAGAGCGTCAGCTTCCATTGCAGAAGACATAATTATCGTAATTGATACTAGATCGTTTTGAACAGGGTATCCTGTTTTTGTATCGATTATATGATGATAACGTATTCCGTCTTTTATAAAAAAACGCTGATAAGTGCCGGATGTTACAATGCTTGAGTCTTTTACCTGGATAAAACCGATAATTTCGCCTTGATCGCCGTCAGGGTTTTGAACTCCAACACGCCATGGAGCTCTGTCTTTTCTTTCGCCCAGCATATAAATATCGCCGCCAAGATCAATTTTTGCTCTTTTAATACCCGCGTTTTTTATTATTTTAACTGTTTCATCAACAGCGTAACCTTTAGCGATAGCGCCTAAATCCAAAGCCATGCCTTTTTGTGTTAAAAAAACGCTGTTCGATTCTTTATCAAGAATAATGTTATTAAAATTTACAAGAGGCAGTGCAGTTTCTATCTCTTCGTTTGAAGGAAGACGCTGATTTATTCCTCCTATCCCCCAAAGCGAGACAATCGCTCCTACTGACGGATCAAAAGCGCCGCCTGTAAGTTCTGCGTAATATACAGCTTGTTCAATTACAAAAAAAGTATCTTTGTGTACGATCACAGGAGCCATTCCTGCCGCGGCGTTAATGCGGCTAATATCTGAGTCCGCGATATTAACGCTCATTAAGTTTTCGATCTCATTGATTCTGTTGAATATTTCTTCGTAAATAATAAAATGTCCGTCTTCGTAAAGAGTGACAGAGCAGATTGTTCCAAGTGCAATTTCTGTTCTTGAGTGCTGGCGCTGTGAGCAGGAAGTTACAAGAAAAATTATTACAAGTAATTTTATGAGAAAAAATTTAAAAAACTTACAGTCCAAAGCGTTCTGACAATTCCTTTAAGTGGCTTCCGATAAAAAGAATACAGTATGTGGTAAGAACAAGTCCGATTGTGATCCCCATAGGAAGCATAAACGACATGCCGGATTCGCTTGCAAGTTTCTGAAAATCAAATCCAAAAAAGGCTGTTACAAAAGAAACTATCAAAACAATACCTGCGATAACCCAGCCCCTCGTTGACGGAACTCCCGGTATAAATGACGGAGAGTAAGAACTTTCGGTTTGTTCGCTGTTAACAAGCGTCATTATAGAATTTTCGGTTTCTGCAGAAGGAGCGGGAAAGAAATCTTCTTTCATTATAGTTAGAGCAGATTTATAGTTTTCTATTTCTTCGGCGCAATGCGGGCAAAAGAAAGTGTGCAGAACTATCTGGAACTGGTTTAACAGAGAAAAAGAGTTTTCGTCATCTTCGTAATACATTTCCATAATTTTTGAACAATTCATTCTATACTCCTTTTAAGGGCTTCCAGTTTTTCCCTTAATAATATTTTCGCCCTAAAAACGTGAGACTTTATGGTATTTACAGGAATTCCTGTAATTGCCTCAATCTCAAGATAGGAACGGTCGTAAAAAAAGAACAAATCAACGCACACCCTAAAACGTTCCGGCAGTTCTTTTATTGCCGCCTGCACCGCTTCCCTCACGGCATTGCGGATAGCCAGCCTTTCCGGCGTTTCTCCGCTGTTAACAAGTTTATCAGAATCTTCTTCTGCAAGGCTTTGGTATTCCTTTCTTCTGTTTACCTCATTCAATGCAGTATTGTAGGCAATTTTGTAAAGCCACGTAGAAAAACGGCTTCTTCCATCAAAACTAGAAAGACTGCGAAAGGCTTTAAGAAAAACCTCCTGCGTAAAATCCGACGCATCTTCCGAATTACGAAAAAAACTCATCCCCATGCCAAAGACAGCTTTTTCATACTGTCTTACTAAAAGACGGAACAAATCCTTTTGCCCCGACACAATTTGGCTGACTATTAACTGATCGTTAAATTCAGCTTCGTTAACCCCGTTGTTCACTGCGCTTTATAATATAATGGATCAAAAGGCCGATACCCATTGATAGAGGGATGATTCCGCCTAATAAACCATATGATGCGCCTGCAATTAAAGAAAGCAGTACAGTTAAGGAAATTCCAACACAGGTTAAAAGAAGACCGGATAACAAGCTAAAAGAAAGAAGATTAAAGTCAGGTTTGACATATTGTCCGGCTTTAATTAACAATGTTCTCCGGCGGTGATTCCATAAAAGATAGAAAAAAATCACAACCGCTCCCATCACAATGCCTACGATTGGGATAATCGCGATAATTACCTGAGCCGCCGCTGATGTATAATCCATACAAAACTCCCTCAGTGTTTATTTTGACACAACTATGGTGCAAAAGTTGCTTAATTTCCCGCTGCGTCAATTATCATCATGTCACTAAAAAACAATGCTTCTATTCTGCCAAGACGCAGAGTAGTATTGAACTTTTTAATTATTTCCGCTTTTGCAATATCTTCGTCTATCTGAATAATATTTTCTTCCGGAAGAGATGAAAAATATAATGTAATGTCATTCCTAAGCGATCCTGTTTTGGCGGCAAGTTCTTCGGTAAAAGAAATATCACCCGCATAGTAAGGAAACTCTACAGAGATAACCATAGTTGACTGATTAGAAAGAGGAATCCTAAGCCGCCCAAGCCCCGCAAAAATACGGATATCGTCTTCGTTTAAGTTAACAATCGAAACCTGCTGTGAACCGCCGAACACAATAAGCGGATCAGATCCGCGCGGACGCGCCACCCCGATAATAGTGCCGATTGCCAGAATAAATACAAGAACGCTCGCGGCGCCCAGCAAAAAGATGTACAGATTGCGCGATATCTTTTCTTTGTCAAAATTGAAATTTGCCATTAGTTAAGAGTAAAACATTTTTGCAAAAAAGTCAGTATTAAATGCTTATCCTGTTTATTATGCTCAAACGCTGCTGTTCCGGCAGTTTGGAGACAAAACTGATTATCTCGTCAATTTCGTTAGTGGTTTCGCTCGATTCGTCCATAAAAAACCGGTAAGGCTCAATTTGCAGAGCGGTTCCTATTTTTTCGATTAGTTTGAGGGAAGGGAACCGGCGGCCAATTTCGATTGCCGCTATGTAATTGGGTGAAGTATCGCAAATTTCGGCAAGTTTCATCTGGGAGATTTCTTTAGAAATCCTGAATTTTCTTAGATTATGAATAAAAATCTGTTTTAACTCCATCTTTATATATACTAATTGCCTATAAACTATTGACAACGGACAAAATGTCAATATATTATTGACTGATAGTCACTATTAGAGTTATTATGCTCAATATTGGAAAAAAAGCATGAAAATGCTTAAAAAGTCAAATTTAGGAGGAGTTTTTATGAAGAATTTACTAGGTATTTTGATGATTTTGGCAATGCTTGTAGGTTCAGCAGCTATCCTTTTTGGACAGAGCGCTATGCCTGATTGGGTAAATGAAGTACCGGAAGAAACAGACGCAGTAATGTACTTTGTGACTTCTGGAGGAAAGGATGGAACTACATCAGCAAAAGCCACTGATGCTTTATCATTGGCTAGAGCGGAGCTGGCGCAATATCTGGCAGGCACAACAGAGCAGTTAATAAGGAATTATACAGAACGTGTTGGCTCAGGAGATAATGTTCAGACTCTTCAGAGGCTTCAAAACGGCATTATAAATCGTGCAGTCGCCGATACTTCCGGTTTAAGACGAAGACAACAGTGGACAGCTCCTGACGGTGAATATTGGGGTTTATATACATATGATAAAACCGTTTTTGTGCGTGCTATAAGAGCCGAAGTTGCTGCCTATAACCGAAGCCCGGAAGCTGCTGCTGCGACTATTAATTCGGATGAGTTTTTTGCAGAAATGCAAAGAACTCTGAGCCCTTAATTTTTTTAACGCCCTGTGTTTAGCTGTGCAGAATGCAGGGTGTTAATAAATTGAATATATGAAAATTATTTTTAGAACATTTTTTGTTTGTCTCTTTGTTTTTATTTTGCCCGTTTTTTCTCAAGGTCAAAGGAATGAAGTAAATAATAGTGCAGATGATTTTTTTATAGATATGGAAAGAATTATTAATGAAGCAGATAGAACCTATACCCCTATGGATGAATATTATATAGGCAGGGCTGTTTCTGTAAATATACTTACAAATTATAGATTATATACATCAGATAATGAGCTTACCAATTATTTAAATCAAATATGCAGTGCTATTATTATAAACTCATTAATGCCTGCCTCATATAATGGTTATTTTGCCGCAATACTCGACAGTAATGAGCTCAATGCTTTTGCGTCTCCGGGTGGGCATATTTTTATTACTAGAGGTTTAATAGACGCTGTTCCATCCGAAGACGCTTTGGCAGGAATTATAGCTCACGAAGCGGCTCATATAATGCTAAGACATGGGATTAAAACAATAGAAGAAATGAGACTTATTACAGAAGTTGATGTTATGGCTGAACAAGCCGGATTTAATAACAATCTCAGTTTAGATTTTAATAATTATACTAATGATTTTTTTGATTTTATTATAAGAAGCGGTTATACGATTCCGCAGGAACTGGAAGCGGATACAATTGCAATTATTTTATTGATTAATGCCGGTTATTCTCCGTCAGGACTGCTGGAAGTTTTAAGGATTCTACAAAGGAATCAAGGCAGTAACAGGAGTTCTCTTGGTAATATTTATCCTGCACTTTCGGATCGTATAAGAAATTTAGAAAATCGCATAGCAAATATTAGGATTCAAGATAATACTGCCATTCGGCAAAACAGGTTTATGCGTATCACAGGAAGGGAGCGTAATTAAATGAATAAATTATTTCTACTTGTATTAATTTGTTTATTTTTTGTACTTAGCACTCTAACGGCGCAAACTGGTGCACCCGCATGGGTTAATGATCTTGGATCTTATGACAATACTGGATTTCTTGCTATTACAGGTATTGGCAGTGATCGTGTATCAGCAGAAAGAAACGCTCTTGCCGCTCTTGCAGGGTTTTTTGAACAATCAATTGAAACAGAATTAGTTAGGTTAAGCGAAACGCAGAGAATTATAAGAAATGATGCAGCTGAGTGGACAGAAAGAACAAATACTCATGGATTTATCAGGACTTCAACTAATATTGATACTCTTATAGGAGCAGAAATTAGGGAAGTGTGGTATGACAGCGCAAATAATGATTACTATGCTCTTGCAGTAATGGATAAAAGGAGAAGCGCTCAAAGTTACAGAGAAATTATACTAGAAAACATCCAAATAATAAATATTCTCACTAATATAAGCGCCTCAGAAAAAAATTCTCTGGAAGGAGTAATTAGATTTAGAATTGCAGGCAGAACTGCACAAATTAATTCTATTTATGCAAGGATAATAAGATTATTAGACGGTGTGCCTCCTGATCTGATAAGGAATGCAGCTTATTACACAAATGAAGCTTTAGAAATTATCAAAACTATCCCAATTGGTATAGAAGTTACAAATGACAGACAGGGAAGAATAAATGGAGTTTTTTCGAGAGCTGTTTCTGCGCAAGGTTTTATTATTAGAAGAAGTAATTACCGTTATGTTCTTAGAGCAAATATAACTCTTGTAACAGTAACTAATGAATATCCCGGCAATCCCAACGAATGGGTAAGAATGTCAATAGAAGCAAATCTCATAGATACAGTTTCTAACACAGTTTTAGTATCTTATAACATTAGCGAGCGAAGATCAGGACATAGAACATTGGCAGGAGCAGAGAATGCGGCTTATACAAATGCAGAACGAATAATTAATAACGGATTACAGGAAAGAAACATTCAGATTCCTGCTTTTAGCGAACATTTAAATAACTATCTTTCCAGTTTATTGGAAAGATAAAAAAACAAGGAAGGGTTTTATGAAAAAGTTTTTAATTTGCGTAATTTTGGTACTGATTACAGTAATGGCGTTTGGGCAAAAGCCAAGACTTGTAGTTCCTCCGTTCGAAAACAGGCGTACTTCTCTTAATAATTTAGAGTTAGAAAACATGCAGGATTTTCTTATTAACGCTTTTATTAATAACGGCACTTATGATGTACCTGACAGAAGCGCACTAGCAACAATAGCTGCAGAGCATAATTTTCAGTTAAGCGATTGGTCAGATGACAGTAAAAGCGCTGAGATGGGTAGAGTACTTAACGCAAATTATATTGTAAGAGTAATTGTGTTAAATGACGGCAGAACAAATATTTTTATGGCAAGGATATTGGATGTTAATACAGCTACAGGACTTACTGCAGGAGAGATGGAATTCACAAATCAAAGTGACGCAAGAGCCAAAATGCCTGATTTTGTTAGTGAAATTATGCGTAGGATACCGCAGGGAACAAGGACAACAGGCGGAGGTAATACAGCAAGTAGAACATATCAAATTGGTGATAGAGGACCTGCCGGTGGTTATATTTTTTATGACAAGGGAGTTTTCTCTAATGGATGGAGATATCTGGAAGCTGCGCCAGAAGAAACAGAGTTTAGAGCTGTATGGGGAGTACGTGGGCAAAATGTAGCAAATACTGGGACAGGAGTAGGCACCGGTAAGCGCAATACGCAGTTGATCGTGGAATTAATGAATAGAAGAGGAGTAAGAGACACAGCGGCTCAACTTTGCTTAAGTTTAGATTTTAATGGATTTACTGATTGGTTTTTACCAAGCAGAGATGAACTTACTCTTATAAGTAGGCATTTAACAAGTAGAAATATAGGCGGATTTAGTATCGACCGCTCTTACTACTGGTCTTCATCTCAGTTTAATAGTAATAACGCGTTTTTTCAGGTTTTATCCGTACCTACTAACGCGTTCGACAGCAAGCTTAAAATTTATTTAGTCCGTGCTGTTCGACAATTTTAAATAGGTATTTATGGAGTCAATTAAATGAAGTATTCAGAATTAGAAAAATTGCTAGAAAAAGCAATTAATAAGGGGATAAAAACCGTTACAGAAAATCCATATGAATCTATATGGTCAAGCGGTTATGGCTGGCAAGAACAATGGAAACCTCATCAAAAAGAAGATAGAAAAGCAGGTGTTTATGCCTCCTGCGAAGGAATAATACTTTTATCAAATAATATAAGAGACGAGTATAAAGCAGATAAAAGTTTAATAGAAAAAATATATCTAAATCATTTGTGTAAAATATTTAATGAAAAAGTTGCACCTGAAAATACAGAAAATGAGAGTAAAATCAAAGATACAAGAACAGAATGTTTTAATACTACATTTAAATTAGCTAATTTTATTAAAGCTTCATCGTTTATTGATAAAAATATATTGGATTTAGACTTGGTTAAATCAATGATAAATAAACTTTTTGTAAATTATGATGAAAACAAGAAAGGATTTAAATCTACATCTTATGAAAAAGAAACTTGTGTTTTTGCGACAGCTATGGCAATAACTGCTTTAGCAGTTGTAAAAAAATATTTTAATGACAAAAAAATAGATAATTGTATAAAAAATTGTTTAGATGGATTTAATAATATATTATCGAATATATGTGAGCAAAATAAATTAGACGAAGTAATAACCGAAACAAACAAAGAAAATATTATGATTTTATGGGCAATATCTTGTATGCCCGAATATTTTAAAGAAAAAAAGGATGTATTTGATATTGCAAGTGTAAAATGTAAATATTTTTTGGAAAATTTTAAAATCCCTGCAGATAACCGTTTAGTAAAAAAAATAAATATTACCAATGAAATTAATGATTTCTTTAGTGCAAATACACATATTATATTTTTATACGCTGTTATTTGTTTTATGGAAATAGGAATTATTAATAAAAAAGTAAATTTATCAATTCTAGAATCTGTATATAAAATTTTAGACATGATAAAAGATAAAGGGTTCTTTTCTACTACATATTCTCAACCAACAGGTAAAATTGAGTTTTGGGAAAATTTTCAAGCAATAGAAATGTTAAAAACTTATCATAAGTTTTTAACTAATAAAATTAAAAACAAATCTAAGGAGTGTTTTATGATAATTGAACCTAAAGTTTTTACTAAAACAGAGTTTGTGCAGGATGACAAACTTGTATGTGTGATCATGCCTTTTGTGGAAGAATGGTCTAATGATGTTTACAAAGTTTCTGTTGATGCTTTAGAACCAGTTGGATATAATGTATGGAGAGCCGATTTAATTACAAAGGATGATGTAATAATACAAGAAATTTGGAATCAAATAAACAAATCAAAATTTGTAATTGCTGACTGTACAAATAAAAACCCAAATGTTTTTTATGAGCTTGGTATTGCTCATGCACTTGGAAAACCTGCGTTTATGTGTACCCAAAAAAGTGAAGATATTCCATTTGATATAAAATTCATTAAATATTTCACATATGGGCTCCAGTATAAAGAATTACAGGATCTTATAAAACAGCTTAAACAGTTTGCTGAAAGTATAGAGTGAAACATGAAAGAATTTTATTTTGCTCAAAAAGCATTTATCGTAAAAAATGATAAGATCTTACTAATAAAAAAATCCGCCGACGATCCTCATCAGCCTAATAAATGGGAAGTTCCCGGCGGCAGAATGGAATTTGGAGAAGATGTAGATGAGCATATAAAAAGAGAAGTGCTTGAGGAAGTTGGAATTTCTATAAAACCACTAGAACCTTTCTATGTGTGGCAATGGCAAGTACAAAAAAGACCAAAAGATGGTAAGCCAATCAATATGCAGATTGTTGCAGTTGCAAGGTTATGTGAGGCTGATAACGAAGTATTTAGCGCAGAGGGTCAAGTAATCGATGATTTTATTGGTGATATTAAATGGGTTCCAATAAAGGATATAAAAGATTATGACTTTATTCAAAATATGTTACCTGTTGTAACTGAATTTTTAAAGAAATTTTCATAATAAATGGAGTTATTTTATTGTGCAGACTTTACCGCTTAAATGGAAAAAATATTTAATGATGGCAGAATATAACTTAACAACTATTGAAAATTTAGAAAAACAAATATTTAGATTTTCCATTGATAAAATTGCTGATTTTTATTATGCATTAAAAAAAGAGATTATACATTATGAAAAATATTTGTATAAGAACTTGTTTGTTGTTAAGCTGGTAAAAAATGATGCATATTTTATGCTTCCAAATATTAGAGTACATAATTTGAATGAATTTAATGATTTATCTAATAAGTTGACAAATAATTATTTAAGCTTATTTGATGAAATTTGGTTTTGTAAGACTCTTATTGATGACAGCGTTTTTAGTGTTGCCGGCAGATTTTGCGTTTATGAAACAAACCGTTATTCTGCTCAGTTAGTAGAACAGTTATGGAATAGAAGTCCCAGATTGATAGAAATAATGTCAAATAAATCTGATTTTGCATATGTAAGAGCAGAGAGAATTGAATGGGGGCGGCGTTATAAAATACTAGAGATACATCCTTCTGATGAAATAAATGATGAAAAAATAAAAACTCAGTTTTATTATTCAATGCTGGAATTAGAAAGAAATAGAGAAAAAATAGAATTATTTATTTTACATTTACGCAGCTTTGGTTTAGAAATAATCAGTATCGAGTATAAAATTATAAATGGGTTTATCTCATTCATAGACTGGGATACTAATAATGATTCATTAGTTTTGAGGTAGAAATGTGTATTTTTTGTGATGAAATAAAAAATCCTAAACTCGCAAAACAGCTATTAGGAGAAGAGTTTCAATATGAAGACAGGGTATTGTATTCTGATGATTATGTTCTAGCATTAGCAGGATATGGTCCTCAAGTTTTTCCATATGTTTTAGTGTTGACAAAAAGACATATTAATTCTTTTGCTAAAACATCCAATATCGAGAGAGCTCATGTATTGGATTGTTTAAAATGGCTGGTTAAATGCCGGATATTTTCTTCATCAAAACTTTGTATTTTTGAACATGGAGGAGCTTCGATCTCAGGAAGTTCATCTATTGACCATTTTCATTTACACGTAATAGATAATTCTATTGGGTTTTTTAACAGTATTGATTGGAAAAATGATCAAGTTATATACAAAATAACAGAAAAAAATATGTTTGAGGATTATAAAAATTATCTAATGATAGGTATTTATGAAAATGATTGTATAGAAGCAAAAATTAATATGACTAATATCAAAGAGCCTCAATATTTTAGAAAAAAATTAGCATTGTTATTAAATAGTGAACAATGGGATTGGAAAACAGGTATGAATAGTAATTATATATCAGATTTGATTGCTCTTATTAACAAAAGGTAAGGAAGGGTTTTATGAAAAAGTTTTTAATTTGTGTATTTTTGGTACTGATTACAGTAATGGCGTTTGGGCAAGAACGCATTGCAGTTTTTCCAATAGAAGATTTAGATAACATTTTATCCAGAAATGAATCTACATTTTTCTATCGCCAGTTCAGTAACGAATTTACCAATAGAAACGCAGGGAGATTTACTGTTGTGCCACGGCAGGATGTAGAAAGACTTATCAATACAGAAATGGCATTCCAATTAGGTGAATTTTCTGCAAGTGAAAAAACAGCAGAAATGAATAGAGTGTTAAATGGAACTCAGATTTTGTCTGGTGCTATAGGCAGGATAGGAAGCAGAATAAGTATTTCTATATCATTATATACATATCCGGAATTGGTTCAACTGCCTGGTGGAGTAGATTTACGTGTGACAAATAAAGATGAACTTTTTGATAAGATACCTGAGCTTGTACAAAGCATACAAAATATTATAGTAGCGAGTATGCCTCCTGCTCCTGCTTATAGGATAGGTGATAGAGGACCTGGGGGAGGAGTTATATTTTTTGCAGAAAACGGTGTTTTTATGGAATGTAGCATGGATCTTGGTAATTTTACTTATGATGAAGCAGCTAGAGCAGCAAATAATCACAGAGGTGGTAGTTTTAATAATTGGCGTATTCCTACTTCAAATGAACTGCGATTAATATATACAAATCTTAGATTAAACGGACTGGGTGGACTTAGTGGTAATTACTGGTTTGATAACGGAAATAGAACCAGAGTATATTGGTTAAACTTTAGTGATGGTACTCAAGGTAGCGAATTAAAGAATAGGAATCCAAGAAGGAATGTCAGGGCAGTACGAAGTTTTACTCAGTAAAGGAGATTAATGAATGAAAAAGTTTTTAATTTGTGTAATTTTGGTTCTGGTTACAGTAATGGCGTTTGGGCAAAAGCCAAGACTTGTTGTTCCGCCATTCGAAAACCGGCGCACAACTCTGAATAATTTAGAACTAGAAAACATGCAGGATTTTCTTATTAACGCTTTTATTAATAACGGCACTTATGATGTACCTGACAGAAGTGCACTAGCAACAATAGCTGCCGAACATAATTTTCAATTAACTGATTGGTCGGATGACAGTAAAAGCGCAGAAATGGGAAGAGTACTTAACGCAAATTATATTGTACGAGTAATTGCAATGTTTGATGGTACATCAAATATTCTTATAGCTAGGATTTTGGATGTAAATACTGCCACAGGACTTGCTGCCGGGGAAATGGAGTTTGTTAATCAACGGGAAGCCAGAACAAAAATGCCGGATTTTGTTAGTGATATTGTACGCAGGATACCGCAAACACCTGTAAGAACAGTAAATAGAACATACAATATAGGTGATATAGGACCTGCTGGTGGTATTATTTTTTTTGATAAAGGAGGTCATTCTGATGGTTGGAGATATTTAGAAGCTGCTCCTGTAGGAACGGAAGTAGGTGTCCAATGGGGTGCATATAGGCACGCTAGTGGTACAGATTCTAGGGGCAGGGTTAGTAATGGATGGGATGATATTAATATTTCCACTTCTATATTAGGGACTGCCGTTGGTTCAGGTAATCGTAACACACAATTAATTGCAGATCGTTTAAACCAATTAGGAGAATCTGGTCGTGCAGCTCAGTATTGTCGGAATTTGGATTTTAATGGTTTTAAAGATTGGTTTTTACCGAGTCGTGATGAACTTCTTTTAATGTACAATAATCTTAAACAAAGAGGATTAGGTGGTTTTAATAATAGTTACTATTGGTCATCTTCTGCAGGTAGACATCCAGGTGTTGCTGGTTCTAGCCCTTTTGGTATGAATTTTGGTAGTGGAAATCAAGTCCAAAATCCAGCTAATGCTACATGCCTAGTCCGTGCTATACGCTCATTCTGAGCGTGCTGTAAGGAAGCGATTATATGGGCGCTAGCGAACCAAAGGTTCGACGCGCCCTCAGTACCGGGCTTTTTGAGCGAGCAGAACAGGGCTTCTTAATAATGATATTTACAGGAGGCAATTATAATTTGATCGGGAAGAATCTTATAAATCAATCTATGCTCTTGTGCGCAGTAGCACAAGCTATGGCATCTTCAAGAGTTGCAAACGAAATGACTTTTCCTTGTTCTATTTCCCTAATAGCTTTATCTAGATGTTCCTTATTTGCAGGGGATCTGCTGAGGTATTCGGTTTCATCCCAGGAATCTTCTGCTTCCCGGACAATTATCTCTATATCACGATCGAGGTATGCACTTTGAACAGAAGCAACAAAACTATGAGTAAGGTCA
>WQXI01000019.1 GCA_009784935.1 Treponema sp. | reverse complement strand
ACGTGAGCGGGAAAAGTGGCAGGTAGTAGTAACTGAAAAAGACGCTTTACTTGCTGTCAAGGATGCAGAAATCGCAAACGGTAAGAATGCTGTATCTGACAATAAAAAGGCTATCGCTCGTAAAATGCTAGCAAAAGGCTTGACCCCTGAATTAGTGAGTGAAACTACTGGTCTCTCCCTCGAAGAAATATTTAAATTGTAAACTTTGTTAACTAACAACTATAGACCGCTGTCTTTGACAGCGGTTTTTTTGGCTTTATTCTCCGGTACTACAAAACTACAAAGCGGAGAAAATTTAAATGCCCATGATTGCGTCCCATCTAGCAAAAGAAGTTTTTCGTATACTTTTATATTTCCAGACTAGTTCGGTTTCATGATATTCATTGTTAAAAAAATATTCTATATTTAACTTATATTCAATTTCATTTACATTTTTGAACATTGAATAAAAATTACTCATCGAAACACTTGGATCATATTCTTTAAGTACTTCCTCTGTTGTAAACAGCGATCCGCCAATATTACCATGATAAAGATATTCAGGGGCCGATATTTCACTTGATATATTAGGTATATAGAGCATTAATTCTTTTTTAAACATAAAATTAATTTCTTCTATACTTACAGAAATTGATTTTAAATATACTTTTTCTATTTCCAGATTAGTTCGAATAAATGATTTAAAAATTGTTTTGGACTCACCTTCAAAAGAAAGCGGCGGAAAAGCTATCCATAATTGCTGCTGCGGAGGTATAGTATATTTAACTCCATTATTATTGATTTCGAAAGGTTCTAGCGGATATAAATAAACAACTTTATTCATTTTACAAGAAAAACACATTAATCCTATTAATAAAAAGAACAAATATTTTCTCATTGAATTACCCCGGGAGCATTTGCACTTCTACGCCTAGTTTTTTTGCGGCTTCTTCTGCAGTTTTTATTCCGGCAATAATAACGAGAGGTGATTTTGTTTTTGAACCAAGCGCTTTAAACGCGTTTTCGATATCAGAAAATGATACAGAAACAAGTCTTTCCAGTTTGTTTTTGCGGTAGCCGTCTTCTATGCCATACAAAAACCGGTAGAAATCGACGAGTCCGTCTTCTGCGCCGGTGCGGGGACGCGTTTCTTTTGAATAACATCCAATGATGGACTTCTCAAGGTAATTATCATACTTGCTGTGCTTTTTATATGTGGGCGATTTGTTTTTTATTATCTGCGAAAAAACATCCAAAGAACGCAGCGGGTTTGGATCGCGGTAAGTTGCAAACGACATGCAGTTTTCCAGACTGTCGCTGTTTACAAAAGCACCGTATGCTCCGCCCTTCATGCGGATATCTTCCCAGAGCGCCCCTGTACTCAACTGATGAGTTAAAACCATCTCTGCAATTTGTTCCATCGAATCAAAAGCGGCAGAATTTAATGTCATTGCGGCAAAACCTACCTGCAATGCTAAAGAAGAAAAAACTTCTGCCTTGGGAACAGTCCCGCCGGTCTCTGTTAAAATACGGGGTGACGGCGGTCCAAAGCGGTTAAACTTTTGCGCTATCTGCGCGCCTGCGGCGCCAATACCGTGAGCGCCTCCTGTAATATTTGCAATGAGTCCTGCAGCGTTTATTTTTTCTCTTATATACTCAAGCTTTTTAATAATTTCGTCTGTGTCCATTTTTGCAAGCTGATGAACAAACTCTATCTGGGATAAACCGCTCCATTTTTCTTCTACCCTTTTAGAACGCGAATTAAAACGTCCTGCTCTGCCTGATGAATAAATATGCCCCGCAGGCGCAATACTGGAATTTGCTTCGTTTTTTAATTCTAAAACAAGATCATTTATCCGCCGTTTGTCGGTAAAATCCGCTTCGCAGATCAAACGCAGAGCAAGATCCAGTGACGGTTCAATTTTTTCATCGAGACATTTAATTCGGTACAAAATCCAGTCGCGCCCCGTAAGATCAAATTTTCCTGACGCTGTTTCCAGATACGCAGAAGAGTTTTTTACTGCCGATCCTGTGTGCAATACAGCGAGAAAACCGCCGGCAGTACGAGCGAGCAAACTTGATACTTCGCCGTAGTCCATCTTAGGCAGATTACCCGCGCTTGGAAGCCCGACAGACACGACAGTTCTGGAAAAAAACTGAAGCCACGGATAGTCTTCGAATGCAAAAACATCGACAGGAAACGAAAGATCTATGTAAGTTATTCCGTTTGTATAAAGATCGTGGCAGAGAGCCGGCACTCCTTTTAAATCTTCTAGGCGGCGGTGAATGCGATCGTGCTGTACAGAAAGATCCTTGCGGGAAAGGTGCGGTATAGACGCCAGCGCCTGCGGGCTGTCAGGTTCGCTTTGTATTAATTCCAGAGCAAGCGATTTTTTTATTATCTCTTTTCTTTCATCCTTGCTCATGTTCTTTTCTTTTTCTAAAAGTTCTGCCGCATGTTTTTCTTCCTGTTTTTTAAGAAAATCCTCTTTTGGCTCCAGTATCACAAGCGCGCGGTGCGGATTATCAAGTAAATATTTTTGAATAAGTTTTTCAAAATACCTTTTATCCGATTTTAAACTCTCTTTTATTTTTGCAAGCGCAGGCGAAATTAAAAGACTCTCCCATGGTTTACATCCATGCTGCCATGCGCGAAGAGAGCGGCGCATCCAGACAAGAGAGAACGGTCCGCCGGAACGGCGAATTTCCCGCTGAGAAAACTCAAGCGCCAATAGAGCTGCTTCTATTTCCTGCGGCGGTATTCCGTCATTGACAAGTTTGCGCAGTTCTCCTGTTATTAATTCTTCGGCAGCCTTGCTTGTTTCTTTTGGATCGCCGCTTACGCCTCTTAATCCTGCGACAAATAAAATCTCGCGTATCTCGCCTTCTAATCCTGTTACAGGAGTGATATCTTCTCCGATACCGGATTCTATCAGAGCTCTTGTCAATGGAGAGCCGTCGTGTCCTAAAAGAATCTCTGTAAGAGCAGCCAATGCGATATTTTCATTAACATCGGTAATATCAGAACAAAGCCAAGAAAGAAAAATTGTAGACTTGCGTTCGTTTCCCGCAGGGCATTCAATATGATAATTTCTTGGTTCATTCCACCGCTGAGTTTTGTTAATTGGATCGGATGCGCTTCCGCCCGGGAGCTGAGAAAAAAATTCTTTGTCTAAAAACGCAAGCTGTTTTTCTGTCGGAATATTGCCAGCCAAAAAGACACGGCAATTAGCCGGAGAATACCGGGTACGATGAAATTCTTTTAAACCTTCATATGTTAACTGCGGAATCTCCTGAGGGTCGCCGCCTGATTCAAAGTCGTATGGAGTGCCGGGCATTATTGCTTTAACAGACCAGTGCCCTGCGTATGTATCTATCGATGAATACGCCCCTTTCATTTCGTTGTACACAACGCCTGTTACGGCAAGTTTATTATTTTGATACTCAAGCCTGTGCCCTTCCTGCAAAAATGTCCATTCCGGAATCAACGGCCTAAAAACAGCGTCGCCGTAAACTGACATAGGATTAAAATAATCATGTTCATTGGTAGAACTTGCAGGGTAAACTGTTTTATCCGGAAAAGTAATCGCGTTTAAAAAAGTCTGAAGACTCCCCTGAGCAAGCACAATAAACGCGTCTTTTAACGGATAACGTTCAGAACCGCATAAAACAGAATGTTCCAAAATGTGCGCAGCTCCCGTATTATCCTGCGGAAAAGTTGCAAAAGAAAACGCAAAGAGATTTTCTGAGTCGTCATTTAAAATATGAAAAACTTCTGCGCCGGTTTTTTCGTGCTTTGCCCAAATGCCCTTTGCCTTAAGTTCTTCAAGTTCAACTTCTTCCAGAATTACAAAACCGTTTGCGCTCATACAACCACATCCTCATCAGAATTAAGTAAAATCTCTCCTCTCTCCCTTGCGTATCTAAACCAC
Organism: Treponema sp.; assembly: GCA_009784935.1. GTDB lineage: Bacteria > Spirochaetota > Spirochaetia > Treponematales > Breznakiellaceae > WQXQ01. The sequence continues at coordinate 35,466 of WQXI01000019.1, read as the reverse complement.
GAAATAAAATCCCTCGCTGCAGAATCGCATTGATGCTTTGGCACTGCTCCGCTTATTTCCATTTCTTCGCGGATTAACTGTCTGCGTCCTGCGGAAACATTAGATAAAATTTTCTCGCTAAACTCAGTTTTTCTGCCTTTTAAAAGAACTGCAATATCTGTCTCAGTCATTGTTTTTAATTTATCCTGTATAGGCCGGTCTGCGGCATCGACAATATCATCTAATGTGTACAATTTTTCTTTGAGACTCATACCGATTTCGGGGTTTTCTTCTTCCAGCTCATTTATCAGCCTGTCGCCGAATGAATAATCGCCCGTTTTTAAAATAGCCGCGAGCGCTTGCATACCGTCAATTTTTATATCCTTGGAGTCGCCCGCTATATGACGGACTTTTTCTTTTAATGCAGCCGATACCTGCTCCAGTACCTGCGGCGCAACTTCTTTTTGATAAGCCATGCGTTTTATTACATCGGCTTTTTGATCTGCAGGAATCGCGCTCAAAACGCCTGCGCAGAGTTTAGCCGGCATTCTGTTTAAAATTAACGCTGTTGTCTGGGCGCTTTCATCCTTTAAAAGCATAACAAGCTGCTCTTTGGAAAAATCATCTAAAAAACTAAAAAGATTTTCTCTGGATTCCGGAATCGCCTTATTTAATAATTCTTCGCCTTTATCGGGACCCTTTGCCGCATAAAGTATGCGGCGGGCAGCTTCTATTCCTCCGCGCGAAGAGCCGGAAAAAGAATAAGGCTTTAAAAGCAGCGAATGAAACTCAGCAAGTATTTCGTCTTTTTCTTCTGGTTTTATTGTTCTTATATGAGCGATTTCTTTTGATATTTCTTCGACCTGCTGCGGATCAAGTTCTGCAAGGACTCCAGCCGCCTGTTCGCTTCCTATTAGGATTAAAAACTTCGCTACCCTGCGAACCTTTGGTTCGCTGAACTTCGGTTCTTTAACCTTTGGTTCACCGACCTTTGGTTCGTTACCTTTAAGTGTTTTATTTTCTTTATATATAGAATGTTTTTGCTTCTTGGTTTCTTTGTAAAAAACAGGCGCTTCTGCAGGAACGGGAGACGGATTCATGGTCTGTTTATACATGTCGATTCCATGTCGTATTATGTTCCCCATATGCCGATATTGTATTATACTTAGCGAGTAATTAATAGACAGAAAGGGTAAAAATGAATAAGAAGCTTGTATTCATCGCGATTATTACTGCAATTATTATGATATACTCCTGCGGAAGCAAGCAGCCGGTTTCTTTAGACAGCGAAAATAATGAAACAGAAGAATTTATTTATACCCAGCCAGTTGAGCCGACAAGAGCAGAACAGGTCATGAGAGCCCTTCATCAGGCATACCCTGACAGAATAGAAACTGTAGAGTTCCGTAATAATGACTGGGCGCTTCGGATAAAAGGCTCTCCTATTTGGTACTATTATGCCTCCGGCAGAATTTTACCGGAACACAGAGCAGAACATTTTGAAAATTACAGACCGATTGGGTTTTATCACTATCCTGCCGAACTGCCTCCGTGGGCTGTACCTTCTGCAGAGGATGCAGCGAGGTTTAGAAATTGGACAGCAAGCAGAAGACAGCAGAGTACAATCAGACGTTCTTCTTATTTTCTTGATGCGCTTTGGCAGGCGCCCACGCGCTTAGAAACAGAAAACCGCCTTGTTCGAATAACTTTTCTCGGCAGACGCACAAGAGTTCATGGCGGGATTCAGCAAAGCCTAGCGCTTGTAGAAGAACGGATTAGGGCTATCGCCAGAATGGACAGCACGGTTCAAACATGGATAAACAATTTAGGTAATCTCGAAGGATGGGGCTGGAGGAACATTGCCGACACTCAGGCGCGATCATATCATTCTTACGGACTGGCTGTAGATCTTCTTCCGAGAAACTTGGGACGAAGGCAAACCTATTGGCTGTGGACTTCTCAGTACAGAGCAGATTGGTGGAATGTTCCATACAACGAAAGATACCATCCTCCTGCGGCAGTAATAAGCGCTTTTGAAACATACGGTTTTGTCTGGGGCGGCAAGTGGCCGTTGTTTGATACTATGCACTTTGAGTACAGACCAGAGATTTTAATTTTAAACGGATTGTATAAACCGTAACCTATATATTAAGAAGCGCTTTAAATTCTTTTTCGTCTAAAGTTTCTTTTTCCAGTAATACTGCGGCAACATTGTCAAGAATACTGCGTTTTTCTTCTAGAATTTTTTTGGACTTGGCAAATTCGCTTTCTATTATGCGGGCGATTTCTTCGTCAACATATTGCTGTGTGCTTTCTGCATATTCTCTCTGGAAAGAAGGCTCGCGCTGTTCCTGCCCTGTCGAACTCATCCCCCGTGACGAAAGCGCAACGTTCTTAAATCTGTCGCTCATACCATAATCGGTAATCATCTTACGCGCAATGTCCGTCGCTCTTGTAATGTCGTTTGACGCTCCTGTCGAATATTCGCCGGAGATCATTTCTTCTGCGATTCGTCCGCCGAGCAGTATGTCTATCTGTCCCAAAAGATCGGACTTTTTAACTTTGTAACGGTCTTCGACAGGGAGCTGAAGCATATAACCAAGAGCAAGACCGCGCGGAATAATAGAAATCTTTGTTACAGGATCTGCGTTCGGAGTAAAAGCGGCGATAATTGCATGACCTGCTTCGTGATACGCGGTAAGTTTTCTGTCTTCCGGTTTTTGAACGCGAGTCTTTTTCTGTAAACCTGCGATAATTTTTTCTATTGCTTCGTCAAAATCTACCTGTGTAACAATTTTTCGTCCTGCGCGTACTGCCAAGAGCGCGGCTTCGTTTACAACGTTCGCTAAATCCGCCCCGGAAAAACCGGATGTAATCCTCGCGACAATTTCCAAGTCAACGGCAGGATCAAGCCTTACTGGTTTGGAATGTATCTTAAGGATAGCCTCCCTGCCTTTAAGGTCGGGTCTGTCAACAAGCACCTGACGATCAAATCTGCCGGGGCGAAGGAGCGCAGGATCTAAAACGTCGGGTCTGTTTGTGGCGGCAAGAATGATGAGACCGGATGTTCCGTCAAAGCCGTCCATTTCTACAAGAAGCTGATTAAGCGTTTGTTCGCGTTCGTCGTTGCCGCCGCCAATACTGTTGATTCTGCTTTTTCCTATGGCGTCTAGTTCGTCAATAAAAATAATACATGGCGCTTTGTTTCTTGCCTGCTTAAACAAGTCTCGAACCCTGGCAGCGCCGACACCGACAAACATTTCGACAAAGTCTGCGCCGCTCATGCGGAAAAACGAAACTCCAGCTTCGCCTGCAACTGCGCGCGCAAGAAGTGTTTTACCTGTTCCCGGCGGTCCGACAAGAAGCACACCCTTGGGTATCTTGCCGCCGATCTCTTTGTATTTATCGGGACTCTTTAAAAAATCTACGACTTCGACAAGTTCTTCTTTGGCTTCGTCTACTCCGGCAACATCGTTAAAGCGCGTTGTGATATCGCCTTCTGCAACGATGACCGCGCGGTTCTGCCCGACAGAAAGAACATTGCTCCCCATGTTACCGATACGTTTAACAATAAACCGCCAGATAAGCAGAAAGAAAGCGATAGGAACAACCCAGCTTAAAATAAAACCAAGAACAGCGTTGCCTTCGCGCGATACTGCTCCGTAAGCCACTTTGTTTTCATCTAAAAAAGCAATAAAGTTTTCGTCATACATATAAACAGTGCGGTATACTTTGTCCGTCTGCGAAGAACTATTGTTAGAGCGGGAAATATTACCTCTTGTTGATTCTCTTTTTTCGGGATTGGAATAACCTGTGATGTAAGAATCTGTTAATACAACCCTTTTAATTTCTCCGGAGATAACAAGTTCTTTAAATTCAGAATAATCTATTGCAGGATTTAGTCGATTTAAAAAAACATAATTAAATAAACTTATTCCGACAAAAAGAATGGCAAGATAGAGAAGAAGAAACTTCCAGCCCCCAAATCCTTTAAAATCCGGCAGATTTGGTCCGCCGAACGGAAAATTGGGACCGCCTTTATTCTCATTTTTGTCTTCGGAGTTTTCGCTCATATTTAAGTATTGCATATATTGCCTGTCGTTGCAAGGTTGGGTTTACCATGTTAGTATATAACGCATGAAAAGCCCTCTTTACCTTATAGATGCTTACGGTCTTATTTACCGTTCATATTTTGCTTTTTTAACACACCCATTGCGAAATAATGCAGGAAAAAATGTTTCTGCTCTTTTCGGCTTTGCGCGTACAATTGTTTCACTGTTAAATGACGGCGCTCCTGCAGCTGACGAAAACGGCAAACTAAAAGAGAAGCGAGAAATACCTCTGCGTCTTGCCGCAATCTTTGATTCAAAGACTCCGACATTCAGGCACAAGATGTACAGCGAATACAAGGCAAACAGACAAAAAACTCCCGAGGACTTGCACGAACAGGTTCCGTTAGTGGAAGAATTTTTAAACGCTCTCGGAATAAAATGCATTAAAGCCGAAGGTTACGAAGCTGACGATATAATTGCGGCTCTTGCAGAACTTTGCAAAAAAGAAAACAGGCAGTGTTATATTCTTTCTTCTGACAAAGACTTGCTTCAGCTTGTAGGAAACGGAACATTCGAGCTTCGTCCTTCTAAAGCAAATAAAGGCGAAACAAATTTGGGAAACTCAGGACCTTCTTGGGATCTTGCAGGGCCCGACGAAGTAAAAGAGGAATGGGGAATTGATCCTTCTAAGGTATTAGACTTGTTATCACTTACAGGCGACAGCTCTGATAATGTCCCCGGCGTTAAAGGTATCGGAGAAAAAACTGCTGTAAAGCTCATAACACGGTACGGCTCTTTGGATGAGATATACAACAACATAGCGGCTATCGAAGGTTCTACAGGAAAGAAAGTTGCAGAAGGAAAAGAAAGCGCGTATTTTTCTCAATCATTGATCCGCCTGCGAACCGATATGGAACTTCCGATTACCTGTATCGAAGAGCTTTCTATAGAAAACGCAAACAGAACAGCAGGTGCGGAGATATTAATGCGCGAAGGGATTCGGCAAAGCGCAAAGCAATTGGACTCGAATGTGAAGAGCGGAGGCAGCGCGAATACCTCACACAGAGACACGACGAGCATAAAGAACACAGAGGATATAGAAGGAAATAAAACAGATAGCTCTCTTATCGGCGAAGGCGTTTACAAAACAATACTTAATATAGAAGAACTAATTCCTGTTTTAGAGCAGGCAAAAAAACAAAAACTGCTTGCGCTCGATTTTGAGACAGATTCGCTTCACGCATTTAACTCACGCCCTGTAGGAATATCTCTGGCAGTAAAACCAAAAGAAGCTTTTTATATACCGACAGCTCCGCATGCAGTCAAAGACGGCGGCTCTGAATTTATAGAGGCAAAAAAAGTATTTGAATTTCTCTCCCCGCTTTTTGCAGACCCTGACTTTACAATCGCAGCGCACAACGCAAAATTTGATTACAAGGCAAGCAGAGGCTGGGGTATCGAACGCTGGCAATGCAAAATATGGGATACAATTGTCGCGGCGTGGCTGGCTGATCCGGAACGAAACAACTATTCGCTGGATTCGATTGCCGGTTATACATTTAACTGCTCGCCTGTAAAGTACAACGACATAGTGCCAAAAGGCGGAACATTTGCCGATGTTCCTTTGGAGACAGCAGCCAACTATTCCTGCGAAGACGCAGATTATTGCCTAAGATTAAAACTTCATTACGAGCCTATATTAAACAAAACAGGTTCTATCAAACTTTTTAATAATCTGGAAATGCCATTACTGCCTGTGCTTGCCGAGATGGAAAACGAAGGTATCAAAATAGAACCAAAAGCCCTTATAGATTACGGAAAGGAATTGGCTGTTCAGCTCGATCAAATACAGGCAGAAACATGGAAGCTTGTAGGACATGAGTTTAACTTGTCTTCTACTAAACAGCTTCAGGAAGTTCTCTTTGTAGAACGAAAACTAAATCCGGGCAAAAAAATTAAAACAGGCTACTCTACTGACGCCGCGGCTTTGGAAGAACTTGCGCGCGAAGATCCTGTCCCCGCATTAATTCTGCGCCACCGCACTTTGGCAAAACTTAAATCCACATATGTCGATACACTGGCAAGTTTGGCAGACAGCGAAGGGAGACTGCATACAAATTTTATTCAGACGGGGACAGCAACAGGAAGGCTTTCCAGCCGCGAGCCTAACCTTCAAAATATACCGGTTCGCGCGGAAGAAGGACGGCGCATAAGGCAAGCCTTTATCGCAAAACCCGGATGTTTATTAATCTCCGCAGACTACAGCCAGATAGAACTTGTTATACTGGCTCATCTATCCCAAGACAAGAATCTTGTTTCTGCCTTTTTGGATGGAAAGGATGTCCATGCCCGCACCGCTTCTTTGATATTCGGCATTGACGAAAACGATGTAAAAAACGAACAGCGGCGGATAGCAAAAACTATCAACTTTGGAGTAATATACGGAATGAGCGCCTTCCGCCTTGCTAACGAATTGGATATAAGCCGGACAGACGCGCAAAAGTTTATAAGCGCTTACTTTAATACATATTCCGGAGTACGGCAGTTTATTGAAGACACCATAAAAAAGACAGAACAGCAAGGTTATATTGCTACAATTTCTGGAAGGCGCAGAGGGGTTCTTTCTATTAATTCGGGCAACAAGACCGAAAAAGCGGCGGCAGAAAGAATTGCTGTAAATACTCCAATTCAGGGGTCGGCAGCGGACATTGTAAAAACAGCAATGCTTAACCTTGATAAGAAAATCTCTTCTTTAAAGAGCAATGTCAGGCTTCTTTTGCAGGTTCATGACGAACTGATTTTTGAATGTCCGGAGAACGAATGCGGCGAGGCGGAGACCCTAATCAGAGCCGAAATGGAAAAAGCCGCAGAATTGAGCATTCCTCTTCGCGTAACCGTAGAGACAGGCAAAAGCTGGGGTGATTTCCATTAATAGCTAACCGCCAAAAACCTGTAATTATATTTGATTTTTTGTATTTTTTAGACTAGTATTATAGATAGGGGTGAGGTATGAGTAAAACAGCATTAACACCAGTAATCAAAATAGACGAAAAGAAGTGTATCAATTGTTACGCCTGTATAACTGCGTGTCCGGTAAAGTTTTGCATGGACGGTTCGGGCGAAAAACTGCTTATAAACCATGACCTGTGTATTGGATGCGGAAATTGTATAGTAATCTGCACCCATAATGCCCGCTCTCATATAGATGACGCCCCGCAGTTCTTTGAGGATTTAAGACAAGGTAAAAAAATGGTTGCAGTTGTGGCTCCTGCCATAGCTTCGGTCTTTCCTGATAAATTTTTCAATTTTAACGGCTGGTTAAAATCGCTGGGTGTTGACGCTTTCTTTGACGTAAGTTTCGGCGCAGAGTTAACGGTTATCTCGTATCTTCAGCATATCAAGCTAAATAAACCACGAACTGTAATTGCCCAGCCATGTCCTGCGATTGTCAGCTTTATTCAGATTTATCATCCGGAATTAATTCCTTACCTTGCGCCGGCGGACAGTCCGATGCTTCATACAGTAAAAATGATCCGTCAGTATTATCCAAAATTCAAGGATCATAAAATAGCGATGATTTCTCCCTGTATTGCAAAAAAGAGAGAATTTGATGAAACCAAAATGGTGGACTACAACGTAACAATGCTTTCTCTGAGAGAATATATAGAAGAACGAAGCGTTACCCTTTCTACTTTTCCGCAAGTCGATTATATAGGACCTCATGCAGAACGCGCTGTCGGGTTTTCTTCGCCGGGCGGATTGCTGGATACAGCAGAACGCTTTGTTCCGGGAATCAGAAGAAAAACACATAAGTCCGAAGGCGTTCATGCTATTTATCCTTATCTCGAAGAAATGGTTGAGCTTCTGGATACCAATATCGAATTATCGCTTTTGGTTGACTGCTTAAACTGCGAAAAGGGATGTAACGGCGGCCCCGGAACAGGAAACAGCAAAGTGCCGACTGCAATACTGGAAAGCCCGATTAGAAAGAGACGTCATAAACTGGAAGAATACCATGGGCACCAAAGAGGCGAATGGGTATATAAAAAATTCCATAGGGTATTAAAGAGATACTGGAAGAAAAAAATATATGACCGCAGTTATCTTGATCTCTCAGAAAATAATTTTATCCGGCATCCAAACGAAGCCGAACTTAAAGAAGTTTACCGCTCCTTAAGAAAGTTCGGAAAAGAAGACATATACGATTGTACAGCCTGCGGCTACGGAAGCTGTAAAACAATGGCGACGGCTATTTTTAACAAACTTAACAAACCAAACAATTGTTCGCACTACATTCTTGCCCTGCTTCAGGAAGAAATGAAGGTAGAAGAACTATTGAACATTCTCACAGAGCATATCAACAGCGCTTCGGAACTTATCGATGGAATCAATACTATAGTACACGACTTAAGCGGAAGCATAGAAACTCAATCACGTTCTATAGAAGAATCATCCAAGAAGACCGAAATAATGGTTAATTCGCTTAAGGAAACTTCTGCATTATCAAGAAGCAAGCAGGAAGCAATAGAAGAACTTAAAGACAACGCCGAAATGGGCAAAGCTTCTATGAGGGAAACAATACAATCCGTACAGGGTATTTCTCAATCAGTAGACGGCATTGCTTCTGCCATTAAGATAATCAGCGCGATTGCAGCCAACACAAACCTGCTGTCTATGAATGCAGCTATCGAAGCTGCTCATGCCGGAGACGCCGGAACCGGTTTTGCTGTTGTCGCAAACGAAATACGCCGCCTGTCAGAAAGCACAAGAGAAAACTCACGCAATATTTCTCAGACATTAAAAAGCATTATAGACGGAATAGCTGTAACATCAAAACAGTCAGGCGATACAGATGCGCGCATTACAGAAATGTCAAAAGAAATAAATGACTTTGCCGAAACAATGACAAGCTTAATAACCACCTTTAACGAACTGTCTGCCGAAAGCAGCGAGATTACAGCTACACTGGACAGTTTAAAAACGCAAAGCGACGAAGTCGAAGTAGTTTATAAAAAAATGCTGACTATGACTGAGCAGTTAAGCGTCTCAATGCATGAATTGACAGAGATTGCAAAGAAAAAAGAAACATTGCATTCATGATCACTGTGAACGCTTTAGACAGGTTGATTTCTTTATTTTCTAAACTCCCGGGGATTGGAAAGAAAAGCGCCGGGCGGATTGCGTATTACATTCTTGACAACAGCCCTTCTCTTGCGCAGAATCTTGCAAAAGAACTTTCTGTTTTACATCAAGCGATACGGCGCTGCAGCGTCTGCGGCGGTTTTACAGAAACTGACCCTTGTCTTGTCTGCTCGGATTTAAACCGCGACAGATCAATTATCTGCGTTATAGAATCTGCGCAGGACATGCGCATAATAGAAGAAGGGCGTGAGTTTTTAGGTTTGTATCATGTTCTCGGCGGTTTAATCGCTCCGCTGGAAGGCGTAAGCCCAGCAAATCTTTCTATCGATAAACTTTTAAACCGGCTTGACGGCGTAAAAGAAATTATCCTTGCGTTAAATCCAACTGTCGAGGGCGATACAACTGCGCTGTATCTGCAAAAAACGATGAAAAATTATCCGATAGAAATAACACGTTTAGCTTCCGGCATGCCTGTCGGCGGAAACCTTGAATACATCGACAAACTAACGCTCTCACGAAGTTTTAGGGGAAGAGTAAAAATTTAATTTTTTATTTATTACATGACGCCGGGAAAGCCCATCGCGCCGACCTGACCTGTGATCGCTTCTTTTACTTTTGTCATGCCGTCGGTAAAGGCAGCCATAACTAAATCCTGAAGCATTTCTATATCATCCATTGCCTGCGGCGAAATGCGTACGGCAAGCACTTCTAATTTTCCGTTAACGTCAATTTCTACAAGACCTGCGGCAGCGGACCCTGTAGCGGAAATACCGCCAAGTTTTTCCTGAAAACCGCTCATCTGTTTTATTAAATCGAATGGATTAATATTCATTTTTGTTTACTCCATAATTTATTGCGCTGTTATTGCACAACTGTTCCGGGGATAATATTTAATACTTGCTCTACCTGCGGTGCATTCTGAGATGTATTGTCTCTAGACACAGCGTCTCTAGACGCGGCGTCTCTAGGCGCGGCGTCTTTACTCCACATAGGAACATCTTCGTCATAACCATTATCGCCGCTGTTATTAGACACATTTTTTCCTTTTTCGGCAAGCATGCGGTTAAACTCGTCGGTCAGTGAACGTCCGTCGCCGGATCGCTGCTGCTGAGACTGCGATTGCGGTTGCTGCGGCGCTTGCTGCTGATACTGCGGCTGTGATTGCGTTTGCTGCGCAGAAGGTATTGTGATACCGCGCGTTTTATCAAGCGCTTCTTTAAGTTCTGTGTGCGACACCCATTTTGTCAACCATGTCAATTTTGAAACAGCGGTTTCGAGTTCAAAACGAGGCGATACACCGTAACGCATGTCCCGGTAACAGTCTAATAAAATATCCAATGCCTGCTCTAAACGCACAGAATCATAAGTGCCGAGTGCTTTTTGCGAAAATAAAGCGGAGCGGTAACCCAAAAGCGATTCTCTTGTTATTCCGTTTTTTAAAAGTAATAAACTCCGGTAATATCCCGAAAGGTCTATAACAAACTGTTCTATCGCAACGCCGCTGGAAAGAATTTCGTCGGTCAGCGAAAAAGCTAAAGGCGCGTCATTCAAAGCGCAGGCCTCTGCAAAGGCGTTTAGTTTTTCAAGACCGATAATGCCGAGCTTTTCGCGGATTAAACTGCTTTGGATAAAAACGCCGTCTGAGCCCAAGCTGAAAGAGACAACTTGATCAAACAAGGTAAACGCATCGCGCATACTGCCTGTTGATTCTCTTGCTATCCAGAACAGCGCGTCGTCTTCTGCTTTAATGTTATTTTCTGCGCAGATTTTTTTTAGTATTTCCTGAATCGTCTCGATAGGTATCAGCCTAAAATTAAACTGTTGGCAGCGGCTCTTTATTGTCGCAGGAACCTTGTGCAGCTCTGTTGTGGCAAAAATAAAAACAATATAAGGCGGCGGCTCTTCTATAGTTTTTAAAAGCGCGTTAAAAGCGCTCGCAGAAAGCATATGAACTTCGTCAATTATATATACTTTATAACGCCCCGAATGAGGCGGAAAGAGAACTTCGTCTTTGATTTGCCGTACGTCATTTACAGAATTATTCGAAGCGCCGTCAATTTCCAGCACATCCATCGAAGAACCGCTTGTAATGGAACGGCAATTGTCGCATATTTCGGCGTCATTGCCGCCGCAGGGACTGCCGCCGCCGCTGTTTAAGCAATTTAAAGAACGCGCCAAAATACGAGCCGCGCTGGTTTTGCCGCACCCTCTTGGTCCCGAAAAGAGATAGGCATTGGCAATATGCCCGTTTTTAAGAGAGTTTTTTATGGTAGAAACTACAAATTCCTGTCCCGCCAGTTCGTCAAAGGTTTTTGGTCTGTATTTTGAAGCGGTAACTTCGAATCGGGCTGCCATTGGAACAGTATATAGAAAGAAAAGGAAAAAATAAAGTGCCCTGCGTCAGGAGCTCCGCGGCGCGGCAGGCTTCCGCTTACCGTTGCTTCCTTCCAGACCTGGCGGGGTTAGGCGGCGCCTGCCCGCACGGTTCCTGACACAGGACTCCTAATGTTATTATTTTACGTATAAACTGGTCAAGACCGGAAAAACTCAGGGTTTTTTGTTAATAATTCATTTATTGCATTAGAAATTCGTTAACGTGCTTATTAATAAAAATAAAACTTCTATCATTTCTGCAAGTGTTTTAAATATAATGTTTATAGCACAACAGGAGGATTTTATGAAAAAGTTAATTGCAATGACAGTAATACTTTCGGCTTTTGCCGGAGCTGTCTACGCGCAGGGTCTCAGCTTTGGCGGTTATTTTAACAGCGGGCTGGGAGTTATTAGTATCGAAGATCAAGATCCGACAGTTAGGGCATTCGGCGTTGATTCGGAAAGCAATGGTTACAGATTCAGGTTTAATGGTAGTTATCAGAACGAAGAAAGAACTGCAGGGTTTAGATTTAGGCTTCAATCTCAGCGTAGTGTTACCGGTTCTGTGCAAGATTTTTATGATGATACATATACTTTTCCAATACCGTTATCAATACCGTTTGCTTACGGTTTTATGAATTTTTTTGAGAATAAATTAAATTTAAATGCAGGTATTGTTGATGACAGCGCATGGCAGACAGCAGACTGGTGGTTAAATGATGATGTCGGCGAAGGTCTTGGTGTGTTAGTTAAGTTGAATAATATAATAGACGGTCTAAGCCTTGGATTTGGAGGTTATACGATAAGTCAAAGAGGCGGCGGCGATAACAATCAGCTTGCACGGCCGATTAACTTTACCCCTGCGCTTAGTGATATAAAATACGTAATAAGCGGCTCATACACTATGAAGGATACATTTTATATCGGCGGCTCTTTCCGTACAGAAAATACTTCAGGAAGCCAAACATCAAGCCAGTTTATGGGTGATTTCCGTCTGCTTGCTGTAGAAGGTCTCACCGCGATTGTTGCAGTCAGCCTTGATAATCTTCAGAATTTTGAAAACGCAGGGAATATCGTTATATCCGAAACATTTGCGTTTAAAGTAAACGACGAATTTAACGTAGGATTAAATGCCGTGCAGTTTTTCTATAACCGTCCAACCGATTTAGACCCGGGTTTTCTTTTCAATCTATGGGGGAGCTATGCTTTTGGCGATGTTATACCAAGAATAGATCTTGTTTATTTTATTAAAGGTCAAAGTAATACATCACAGCAATATCATCGCAGAGGTTACGCAGCTACAGCAAATAATAATGAAATTTCTGTATTCAGCGTAAGACCTTCGGTCAGAATAAATCTGGATTCTAGAACTCATCTGGAAATCGGCGATGTTGTCCACTTTAACAACAATGCAGGGACAAATATTATGACAAATGTATTCTATGTTGATTTTAGATGGAGTTTTTAACATCGAGTTGGGCTTATTATAAGGGGGTTGTCGCAAGATAACCCCCTTTTTTTATAAAATTAGGGTATTTTATGACCGAAAAAACACAGGGTTTTCGGCTTTTTACTGGATTTTTGCTAAAAATGGTGGTATTATATTAGTATGAAAGATTTATTATCTGTAAGGAGGATAATATGAGAAGATATAGCAAAATTCTATGTGTACTTGCGGTCATTTTTTTGATGGCTGCCGCCCCTGTGTTTTCGCAGTCGAGCATTAGCGATTTAACTGCAGGCGTTAATAGTTTCTCCGGAAAAATGGCACAGTCACTGCCGTTTTATTCGACAATCGGATTAAACTGGTCTGACGCATATATCGGACAGCTTATAAGCGCACCGCCTCATTTTGGTTTTGGTTTAACAGCCGGAGCTGTTATTGTAGATGCAGGCGCGATGAGACCGCTTATGAGCTCGCTCGGTTATAGCGGTTTTGGAAATATTCCTATGGGTCTCCCGCTGCCTGCTTATACAGCAGAAGTAAGACTTGGGGGTATTATACTTCCGTTTGACGCTGGTTTAAAATTTGGATATTTAGATACATCTAAAATTGATTTTATTAACTCAGCGCTTGGCGGAATGAGCATTGATTATCTGCTTGTCGGCGCGGATATACGTTATGCTGTTTTAGACAGCAAAGTACTGCCAATTAAGCTTTCTGTAGGTTTTGGCGTTAACTACCTAAAGGGCGGAGTTTCTACAACTCTTCCTACCGGACCTTATAACTTTTCTTTTGGTGGAAATACGCTCAATGCCACAAGTCCTAATGTAGGTCTTCGTTGGGAAACTACAACCTTTGAATTAAAAACGCAGGTTTCATTCCCGTTATTTATTATTACTCCTTATGTAGGCGCAGGCGTAAGCTATTCAATGTCAAAAGCAGGATACGAAGTAAAGTCGAATATAACAGTAAACGGCGGTCCAATCAGTCAAACTCATATAAACCAACTGCATAGTCTTGGTGTTACTGGTGTTAACGCTAACGGCTTTGAATCGATGATTAATTCGAGCGACTGGAATATGCGTCTTTACGGCGGGCTTTCATTCAATCTTGCTGTGATAAAAATTGATATTACCGGTATGTACAATCTTTTTGATTCAGCATACGGCGGCACAGTCGGAGTAAGATTCCAGCTCTAAAATAAAACTGCGTTTTAAAACGCATTGTAACTAATCAGAAGCGTATAAGAGGATTTTTTCCTTTTGTACGCTTTTTTTATGTTTTATTTGTTGTGCTTTAGATATAAAAAAACCTCCCGGGAAAAGGAGGTGAGGAAACCCGGGAGGCCGCTGACATACGATATCTGCAGTATCGCATCTGTAAACTCATTGTAAACCGTATTATCAGTTTATATTAAAATAGTAATATTCATTTATGAGGTCAAGTACTTTCTTGCATATTGTAATTTTCTATGACATACTTCATATATGAACAAAAATAAAGCATTTAATTCGGGGCGCTCAGTTTTCTTTTTGATGGTATTCATCTGTGTTATTTTTGCAGGAGCAGTATTAAAGATCGCCGCTACCGTTATTTTACCTTTTACTATCGCAGTATTACTCGCCTTTGTTATGTATCCGCTGATACTTGGGCTCGACAAAATCCGTTGTCCCCGTTTTATATCTATATTACTTGTGATATTTATCATAGTTACCGGCATGTGCCTTTTTGGAATTGTGCTTTATACATCAGGTAAAATGGTAGTCGAACAGTTTCAATATAACGAAAGTCATTACGAAAACCGCTTTAAAGAAATTTACGATTGGATTGCCAGATTATTCGATCTTCCCAATGACGAAGCTCTCAGTATTTGGCAGATTCTCTGGGATCAAGAGGCTATCCGCAGTTTTGTCCGGGATCTGACATTTGTTTTATCAAACTTTTCATTTAGGTTTATTTCCGGCGCAGTACTGGTGCTTCTTTTCGTTGTATTCCTTCTTATAGAAGCAGGTTTCTTTAGAGAAAAATTAATCGCGGCTTTCGAAAATCGCATAGCAAGAATAGACCGCATGGGCAACGATTTGATTCTGCAGGTTACTCGATATCTCGCTGCAAAGTTTCTTATCTCGCTTGCAAACGGCGTAATTTTTGTTGTGGCTTTTCATTTTATAGGGCTTCAGTTTGCTATTGTGTGGGGCGTTATTCAGTTCCTTTTGAATTTTATTCCTACATTCGGAAGCATTGCGGCAGGGTTTGGCATTTCGCTTTTTGCGCTGATTCAATTTTGGCCGGAACCGGGTCCTGTTATACTCGTTGTTGCGATAGTACTGGGCGTAAATATAATACTCGGTAATTTGCTTGACCCAAAAATCGTAGGCGACAATGTCGGTATCTCTCCTCTGGTAATTCTTGTGTCTCTTTCTATATGGGGTTATTTGTGGGGATTTGCAGGCATGGTTCTTGCCGTACCCATGACTGTTATAATTAAAATCGTCTGCGAAAACATTCCTATTATGGAGCCCGTATCGATATTGATAGGTTCGCGGAAATCGGTTCTAATAAAAAAAGCGGAGTATGAAAAAAACGAAGCTCAGTCATGACAACAATACCCTGTTATCCGGACTTTAGCGTTCTTGATATTAAACACAAGGAAAGCCTGCATCCAAGACTTTCTTTGACGCCTGACGGGGTTTCGGAATTTACTTTTTCCGGGCTTTATCTTTTTAGAAACAAGTATAAGTATAAAATTTCGCGCCAAGCGCCGCTCCCCAGCGGCGAAGAAGGCGGGTTTATTATTTCTGGAGAGCAAAATACAGCGCAGGGGAAAAAAACTTTTTTTATGACTCCCTGCTGTGCGCCGGATTTTAAAACATTGGATTCCCTTTTTTCCAGCAATGATTATTGG
This sequence comes from Treponema sp., assembly GCA_009784935.1. Classification (GTDB taxonomy): domain Bacteria; phylum Spirochaetota; class Spirochaetia; order Treponematales; family Breznakiellaceae; genus WQXQ01. The sequence goes on along the minus strand of WQXI01000019.1, from coordinate 19,571 downwards.
AAAAATATACCGGAGTCTGTATTGTCTCCAGTAAAAGAAAAACTTGAAGAGCGCGGGTTTATTATAACAGAAGACAGAGACAACTTTGATTATTTGTATTACAGAAAAGATTTGGCAGAACTAGCGGGAAAAAAATATCATAAAAAGAAAAACCACGTAAATAATTTTTTAAGCACTTATCCAAACCATGAACAGCGTTCTATGAACGAAAATTTAATTCCCGCAGCTTTTAAAGTACTGGAACAATGGCGGCAGGATTCATTAATAAAAAATGACAACGAAGACGGCGATTACGCGGCGGCAAAGGAAGCGCTGGATTTGTTTAACCTGCTTGCGTTAAAGGGCTCTGTTTTTTTTATAGACGGTAAGCCTGCCGCCTTTTGCCTTGGAGAAAGCATAGCAAGGGGGAAAATGTTTGTTACTCATTTTGAAAAAGCGATAAGCAGCTACAGGGGGATTTATCAATTTGTAAATCAAGCGTTTGCCGCTTCGCTCCCCGGGTTTTTTACGCTGATAAACCGCGAGCAGGATCTGGGCAACGAGGGTATGCGTCAATCAAAGATGACTTATCGTCCATGCGATTTTGTGCGAAAATATACGGTAAAAATGAATGCTTAAAAATGTTTTATGGGGTCCCGTCGGAGGTAGGAAATGATATATCTAACTGGTTTTCATGCGATAGAAGAAAGAATTAAATCGGGCTCTCCATGCGGTCCATTGCTTGTCGCAAAGGCGGGTCCGCGCGCAAAAGAAATAACCACACTCGCTGTTAATAATAAAATACGGCTGGAACGCACCGGTGTTTTTGAACTAGATAGAATTGCGCCGGACAACCGCGGTATTGCTCTTGCGGTTTCGGATAGATCAGCAGAACAAGATAACAAGGCTGACGTAAGCCTAGAAAGTTTTATAGACGGACTGGGAGAGAAAAAGAACGCGCTGGTTATAATACTTGACGAAATAACTGACCCGCACAATTACGGCGCAATACTTCGCTGCTGTGATCAGTTTGGCGCAGATCTCGTTGTCAGCCGAAACCGCAGAAACGCAAAGCATGCGGCAATTATATCGCAGACATCCGCAGGCGCCGTATCATGGGTTCCGCAGGCAGAAACTCCTAATCTTGTCCGCGCCATGGAAGATCTTAAAGAAGCGGGTTTTTGGATATACGGCGCCGATATGGAAGGCGACCCTGTTTACAAAAAAGATTTAAGCGGAAGAACAGCGATTATTTTAGGCGGCGAAGGTTCCGGTATTTCCCGTCTCATTTATGAAAAGTGCGACGGCTTTGTCGGGATACCATCTTGCGGCAGAATTGATTCTCTTAATGTTTCGGTTGCGGCAGGAGTATTGCTGTATGAGATACAGCGTCAGCGGGCAAAGTGAAACATGAAAAAGTATATATTAATTATTCTGCCGGTTTTTTTACTTTTGTCCTGTTTTGGATTAGATCCAAGACAATCAAGTGACAGACTTTCACCTTCTGGATTTACTTCGTTTAATATGTCTTTAAACCAGCATAAAGAAGGAACTTATTTTTTATTAGTAAAAGACGAGCGGACAATTTCTATAAATACATACGAAAACGGCAGCATTAATGAAATAAGAACTATTGATGTACCAGAAAATTCGATAGTTGGAACCAATCAAAAAGATGTAATTGCGGTTATTGATACAAATAATAATACTATTTTAATTTATGACATTAATACATCCAAAGAAACGCAATTATCTATTCCTTTCAGCATAAAACCAAAATGCATTTTAATAAACAATGAAAATATATTTATCGGCGGAATAATGGGCGAAGAATTGCTTATCCAATATCATTTAAAAAACGAAGAGTGGCATCGATTGGAAATCCCGCAAGAAGTAACTATTTGGGGAAAAGCAATTGATGACATGGTTATTAACGATAACTTTTTAATTGCTGTCGATAATATAGTCATTCCAAAATATATATTATTTTATCATTTAAATCCAACAAGCAAACTTGAATATTCACACTACAGGGAACTAAAAGATAACGGACCATACGAGCATATCTACCAAGCAAGGATTTCTCCAAAATATTTAGGGTTAGCTTCATATACAATAAGCGGCTATACAGGGGTATTTCAACATATAACGATTTACAACGATCTAGAATTAAGGCACAGTTTTGCAATTTCATTTAGGATAGAAAGAATCAGCGACTTATACAGCAATCGAAGAATTAATGATTTTATAATAATCCAAGACAAAATATATATTGCCGACAGGATAAACGGATTGGGCATACTAGAGATTGATGAATCGTATTTTAGAGCCAATAGAAGAAACTTTGAAATAGACGCTAAGAATATCAATTATATGCAGTATACCAATGAAGAGATTCTGCGTTTTACGCAAGTTCCCAATGAAGATAAAATAATATTGACGATCAGGAGCTTAACAGGAGCGATTAGATACGCAATTTTTGAGCTATAAATGCGTGTTGACACAACCCTGTCAATATTGTAGCATTAGGAAACGTATGGGGCTGTAGCTCAGTTGGCTAGAGCGCTTGAATGGCATTCAAGAGGTCAGGGGTTCAATTCCCCTTAGCTCCAAATATTTTTTTACTTTGCGTTTAAATAAATCACCACGATAAATTATTTCAAACTCTATAATGCAACAAGAGCTAAGGGGAATTGAACCGAAGCTGCGGCTCTGAAGACGCGAATGCGTCTGAGGAGTAAACCGCCAAGGAGGGCGGTTTAGCGGCGCAGGCGGTCTGGAACCCCGAAGCAGGAAGCTGAGGGGTGAAAGACAATTCCCCTTAGCTCCATCTGACCACTTAAATATATACTTTTGATTTATTTTAAAGCAGATTACTTCTCATATAAATTTTTTGTTTATAAAAACAGAACATAGTTTTTTATATATTTAGGTGGTCAGATGCAATGGGAGCTAAGGGGAATTGAACCGAAGCTGCGGCTCTGAAGACGCGAATGCGTCTGAGGAGTAAACCGCCAAGGAGGGCGGTTTAGCGGCGTAGGTCTTACAGCGAAGCTTCTAGCAGGCGCAAAGAATGGCACACACCATTGCATGTGCCATATTTTTGTTTATTGTTTTATCCAATTACCATTAAATGATGGATCTCCTAATCCACCCAATGTGAGAGTATTTCCTGATAAACTCCATGTTCCATTAGTTGAAGATGGAAAAGGTATCCAAGAAGTAGAAGGAAGATCCCAAACATCAGCGACAATGACGGTAACATTCCCAGATGTAACTCCAGTATAGGAAAGGGTACCTTTAATCATATTAATTTCATGACATAATATCGTAAAATTTGAGCCAATTATCACTAAAGTATCACAGGCATGTAACCACGTACCATTTAAACTTGCCTGCGCCTGCGGATTACCATCACAACCTACCATTGTAAATCCAATTATCACGGTAAGAACAATAATTCCATATAGTCCTAATTCTTTTCTCATAAAAAACCTCCTAAATTTTAATATAGCCCTATTTTTCACAAATAATGACCATATAGGCAAAGTATAATTGTCATATCGGAAATGTGTCAAGCAGGAAAAGCAAGTTATTATTGCCGAAGAGGTAATTTTTTGGAAAATATTGGAATTAGAGAGATATTAGCGGCAAATCTTAAAGAAAACCGCCGAAAACAGGGAATGACTCAGGAAGAACTGGCTGAAAAAGCAGGTGTTTCGACCCACTATATTGCTATGATTGAGACATGCAAAAAATACCCTAAACCAGATATGCTGGAACAAATAGCTAAAAGCCTGAAAATTGAAGCATATAAATTATTTAGAGTCGAATCTGATCCTAATGAACCGCTTGAACGTTTACATCAAAGAATAATTACCGATATGAAACATTTAATTGACGAAGCTGTAGAAAAAACTATAGATTCAATATGTAAAAAGTAAAAATACTTTTTAAAGGAAGCCACACAGAGGCGCTAAGGCACAGAGACAACAGAGGAAATTTTAATGTCTGGAACTTAATAAATGCTTGACAAATATAGGCTATCTGTATATAATATAGATAGAGGTTTTAAATGACCAAAATAAGTAGTATACCAAAAATAGGTGAAGTATTATCTTCGGAATTTCTTGAACCGATGAATATTAGCCAGAGCGGTCTGGCAAGAGCGCTTGGAATACCGCAGAACCGCTTGAGTGATATTATTAATGGCAAGAGGGGTATTTCTGCTGATACCGATTTGCGTCTTTGCCGATACTTTGGTTTAACGGATGGATATTTTGCAGGCATGCAAATGGATTTTGAACGGATAGCTGCCAAACAAAAATTGCAAAAAGAACTAAATAAAATTAAGCCTCTTAAAGTAGCAATGGTCAACGTATAATGATTCAATCTTTTAAATGCAAAGAAACCGCAAAAATTTTTAGTAATGGTTTTTCCCGCAAATTTCCTAGTAGTATATTGAGGTCTGCAATTATTCGTCTGGCAATGATTAATCGGTCTGGTAAATTAGATGATTTAAGAATACCGCCTTCGAATCATCTAGAAAAACTGTCAGGAAACAGAACGGGTCAATATTCAATACGAATTAATGATAAATATCGGGTATGTTTTAAATGGGAAGAAAACTACGCGTATGATGTGGAAATTGTAGATTATCATTAATATAGTTTTGAATATTTTTTTGGGGACTATCAATTTAAAAAGCGCTCCATATACTCCAAAACCGCTTCAAGATTTTCTCTAAAATCGCCATGGCTTACAAATTTTTTATCGAATAACGCGCTTCCTATTGTGAATCCCCATGGCGCAATATCTAACATTACATCAATGTGTTTAAAGCTGGAAACGCTTCCGGCAATGCATATTTTTGCGGGGAGCTCTTCGCAGAATCGGCGAGCCAGCTCTTCTCCGTTTTCTTTACTGCGGTAAGCAAGAAGATCAAAGCCGGTGATTCCTTTTTTTATAAGATCTTTTGCGTTATCAAGAATTTTATCATAGGCACTTTCCAGAATACACGGAATTCCGGATACTTTACCTGCAAATGGTTTGTACGATATTTGAGCATTATCCAGAAACTTATGAACAGAAGGAAAATAAAGAGTTCCCATTACTTCGTCAATTCCGCATTCTGCAGCAGTCTTTGCTATATCAAGACAAGACGCTTCGTCATATGCGAGAACTTCCAAAAAAGTTTTTTTTCCTTTTTCTTTCATTATTTTGGCAAGTTTGTACATGTCTTCTTTATTAATTCCTGTGTTTTTAAAACCCCAGCAATGAACATCTAAATCGCAGGATGATAAAAAAATATCAAGAGCGTCTTTTACTGTTACATCATTTTGAGTAAGCATTACGATAATATCGGGCTTTCTTTTCATTCTTTATCCATAATTTACGTTTTAAACAATGTCAAAATCTACAGTATTAAAACCGTTTTCTGCAGCTGAGTCTATATTATACAATACTTTCATAAAATTTACCGTTATTTTTTCTGTTTTAATTAATTGTCCATTGTCTTTTATTTCTCTGTATATTTCATTATACAAATATTTTTTATCTTTTACTTTAATAAAATACTGGTCTTTTTCCAGAACACAAATATCATTCGGCATTTTAGCTTTTGACATTATCTGTCCGTTTATATGATCATCAGTAAACCATATCTTTAATTGAATTGGATGTTCAAAATCGTTTCTTATTTTTAGATCAAAAAAATTGTATAATACAGCCGCTCCGCATCTTAAAGATATATTTTGTTTAGAGCTTGGAAAAGCATCCAAAGAATGGGGATGGCGTTCTATAACTTTTACCGGAGCGTTTAAAAAAAGCCAATAAAGAAATGTTGATAATTGACAAAGTCCGCCGCCGATACCTGTAACTATTTTACCTTTGGAATATACCCTGCCTTCGATATATCCGTTTCTTGACGACGGATTACCGACGATATACCAGAAAGAAAATATTCTGCCCGGTTCGATAATAATACCGTTTAGTTTTTCTGCAGCTTTTTTAATGTTATATATTTTATTTTCCTGCAATCTGATATCTAAATCTTTGGAATCCGTATTTTTTCTTAATTCTGATTGATGTGCAGCTATAGTAAAATCAAAAAAATCATTTTTTTTATGGATTTGTATTCTTGGATCTAAGTTATTCTGAACCGATCTTTTTAAACAGCGTAAAAAAATAACAGGCTTTTCTAAAAACGGATATTTTCTTGATAAAGCGATTCTTTTGGGATTTTCATAATCATTGATACGTTTAATAATTTCTTTCTGCAATATATCATTCATATTCAATATACAGTCTACCTAAAAAGTATACCGTTAGGCAATAAACGTTCTCTGTCACCGTCAGAGGGACTGTTTACTACTCTGCCGTGATACACCATGGTAGAAGAAGCGCCGCCGTCAAGATTTATGGCGTTGATCGCTCCGTTGGCAAACAGAATAGTTTGTAAATCTTCGAATGTTGCGCCGAGGCTTGTTCTCTGCCTGCCGTCAACAACGAGAAGGAGCACATGTCCCTGAGCTGTCTGACCTATAGCTGTCCGCGGGGCAAGCCCTCCGGAAAAAGGCTGAAATTCAATTTTTTTGCCATTGATAATTAATATGGGGAAAAATTCGAATGCCCACAAATATTGCTGTTCAATTATTTCGTCTTCTGTAAAACCGCCGATTACTAATTTGTAATCTTTGTTAAAACCTCCAATGACATGATGTTCGCCGTCAGAACATCGGGCTGTAAACCCGCCGTCTATAAATGTAGTACCCCACACAATACCGCGGTTATTAGCGTCAGCATAACCAGAAGCGTTTATTCCGCCTATTGCATGGTATTTAGCCGTAAATTGCTCCAAAAGATATCCTTGAGGAGTATCAGACTGCGGAAAAATGAGGCGCCTTGGGTCATTAATTTTTAAGAGAAACCCGTTGTAGTTATTTCCTTTTATTTCTGCAAATGTTATTCCGTCATCCCAGGCGTTTAATAAAACAGAATCATCAGACCTTGGATTTTCTTCTGGTTCAATTCTTCCTATAACTTTGTTTATATAATTTTCTGTGTAAAATATTTTTGCCAGTATCTGAAAACGGCTTGTATGCATAGCGGTATTTATAAACAAAAGACGAAAATTCTCTATAGGACCGTAAAAAAGAAAGAGAAAAATAAATAATAAAACAGCCGGAATTAAAAACCTGCGCTTAAGTTTCATTCAACGAGCGCCGCTATCCAATACCTGCTATGCTCTCTGTTTTGCTCAATTAAATCTTTTCTTAGAAGCATTCCATTCGCCAAAGTATAGTTCTGGTTATTGTAATCAATGGAAATCTGCCGCAGTCTGGTATCATAAAAAGCAAAATTACCTATACTAACTACACTTGCAGGTATGCTGACTGAGTTAAGATTTGTACAGCGGACAAACGCATATCTTCCTATATCAGTAACGCTGTTTGGAATGTTAACCGAAGCAAGACTTGTACAGCCGTCAAAAGCAAAATCTCCTATAGTTGTAACGCTTGCAGGAATATTAATGGAAGTAAGCAATGAAGCGCCGTAAAAAGCTTTGTATGCAATAGTGGTAACAGTGTTAGGTATAGTGTAGGACCCTGTTTTGCCCGGCGGAAAACGAATAAGCTCTGTTCTGTCCTTGTTAAAAAGCACTCCATCCACAGTGGAATAATGCTGATTGTTTCGGCTTACAATAAAACGCTGCAATCCCGTAAAACCATAATAAAAATAATCATCGCCTTTTGCATACCCATCGCCTTGCTGCTCAATACGATATCCGTCAGGCAATCCAATGATAGTTAAATCCGGATTATTTACAAATGCGCCGCGTTCAATAACGGTAACACTATTGGGTATATTAAGAGATCTAAGACCGGTTTCGGCAAAAGCTGTCCTTCCTATAATTGTAACGCTGTTTGGTATAGTAACTGCCGTAAGAGATGAAGCGCCGGCAAAGGCGTTTTCTGCAATAATAAGAACAGTGTTTGGAATAATATATCTGCCGGTTTTTGCGCGCGGATAACGAATGAGTTCTGTCTTTGCCTTATTAAAAAGCACACCGTCTGCAGATGAATAGTTTGCGTTATTTTCGTCTACAGTGATCGAAGTAAGTCTTGTACAATCAAAAAACGCATTCTGCCCTATTACGCGCACACTTGCAGATATTCTAATTGAAGTAAGTCCGGTACGGCTGGAAAAAGCAAAATCTCTAATACCGATAACAGTGCTAGGTATGTTATAGGAGCCTGATTTTGCCAAAGGAAAATAAATTAGTTCTGTTACTGCCTTGTTAAAAAGCACGCCTTCTACCGAAGCAAAACTTGTATTATCTTGATCTACAGTAATTGATGCAAGGCTGGTACAATTACCAAATATATTTTCATCCAAAGTTCTAACACTTGCCGGTATATTAATCGAAATAAGATTAGTACAGTTATAGAAAGCATTGACATCTATGCGTGTAACGCTATTAGGTATTGTAACCGAGACAAGATTAGTACAGCCATAAAAGGTATTAGACTCTATACGCGTAATGCGGTTGGATATTGTAACTTCAGAAAGACCAGTACGATAATTAATAGCTCCTCGGGAAATGCCGGTAACAGTGTTGGGCATAGTATAGGAGCCTCTATATCCATGAGGAACCCAAAGAAGTGTTTGTATGGCTTTATTATATAATACTCCATCTACAGAAGCATAGTTTCTGTTATTCTGGTCTATATTAATTGATTCAAGCTTTCTACAAAAATCAAAGGCATACTCATTTATTCTTGAAACGCTTGCAGGTATGGTAATGGATGTAAGTTCCGAACGACCGTTAAAATTTCCTATTGTTGTAATGCCATCAGGTACAGTATAGGAGCCTGCTTTTGCCAGCGGAAAATGAATAATCTCTGTCATGTTCTTATTAAAAAGCACTCCATCCACAGAAGCAAAATTTTTATTTCCCTCTGCTACTGTAATTGATTGCAGATAAAAACAATCGTAAAAAACGCTAAAACCATCTCGGGCGGCTATTGTAAAAGATTCTACCTGTTCAGGTATAACTATAGAAACAACATTGCTGTGAGAAAAAGCAAAACCAATCGCTGTTATCTCCAAATCTGCAGGTATCTCTACATGGGTTGCTCTTCCTGTATAAAGCTCTAAAACCCCGTTTCTTATAACAAAATCCCCATGCTTTACAACATCAGAATCATAAGAAGAAGTAAAGTCAACAAACAAATCAGTACTATTAGAAAAATTTTCTGTATTCCATGTCGAAGTCCCAATCCTAGTGCCGGTATCAGTATCTTCGCGGGAACAGCCTGTTATACTTAGCGTTGTACATAACCCGATTAATAATATTGAAATAAAGTTATTCTTAAAAAATTTCATTTTGTACTCCCTTCATACTATAGTACATATTTATTTGTATTTTAACAAGAGTTTTATACTGCCATATCCAGGTTTAACTCTTTTACGATTATTTTTGTTATGTCAGTTATATGATTTTTAAACTGCATTTTTTCAATTTCCGGTAAAAGACTTTTGCTTCTTACCGCATAAAACACATTATAATTGTCATAGTCTGCAGGGTAACCGTGGTTTCCCTTGTACTTACCGTACTCAGAAAAGCAATAACCGGCTTTTGCCGCTATACCGATAATTTGTAAACGACGCAAAGCAGCGGCTTGAGCATAACCGCTTTCTGTCATTTCCTCTTCTGTAAGACAGCGTTCGAACCATGGCTGCTCTTCTAGGGGGAGCACTCCAAAACCTTCTGTTTTTTTAATCAAAAAAGCGCTGCCGCCGCATTGTTCAAAAACAGAATCTCCGTATAAGACTTTTAAGTTTATATTTTCTTTTATATCAAACTGAGAATGATCAGAAAATACAATTACAGTATCATCACCCCAGCTCTTTAAAAGCCTGCCGAGGTTTGTGTCCATGGCTTTCTTTGCAATGTCTCTTTTTTTTCCGTTCGGCACAGAGTAATGAAACGTATGATCATAAGCAAGCAGATGAACCAATACAAGATCAAGTTTTTTACGCCGCAGCAAATCACATGTTACAGCGGTGATAAAATTATCAACCGCAGGCTGTCCAATGCCCCGGAATTTATTTTTGATAATTGCCTTAACAAGTATCCCGCCGTATTTAAAGAGAGCGGCAAGCTGGAAAAAAAAGCTCCCGTAAACAAATCTTCTTAAAAGAGGGTTCTGCCATTTTTCTGTATGTGTCTCCGGCAGATGATAATCAATTTTTGCGCCATTTGTAACAGGCCAATGAATAGCCGCTGTGGTCAGATTTTTTTCTTTTGCCGCATCCCATATAGTTTTTGTTTTTATGTACTTTGCCATCTGAGCCCACGGCTGTGCGCCGTTTTTATCTGAGGATAACATATTAGAAATAATGCCGTGGTCTTTAGGCAGTTTACCTGTAGATATTGATGTGTGAACGGGGTAAGTGTTTGACATAAAAACAGTTTTAACTCCGCCGCAATAAAAAGCCTCTTCTTTAAACTTTGCAACATTGGGATAATTTTTCTTATCCTGCGAGATTGCTTCAAAGGCATTATCGCCGATCGCATCAAAACTTATTACAAGAATGCCCATGGTTTTATTCCTGTCAGAATCTATCGCACATAAGAGCTGCGTTCTCAAAGTCGCTGTTTAGGTACAGCAAGTCAAAAATATTTTCTATTAATACTAATGTTGTCTTTTTCCATGGTTTTTCTTTTAATATTTTAAGAGCATTTATTGCGGTATCTATATCATAATCAGCGCAAGCAGTTTTAATAGTCAATAATTGAGTATTCAAAAATTCTTTGTCTTCTTTTATATCATTGCCGGCAGCGTCATTATTTTTGCTATTGAGCTGCATAGAATTAAAATGGTTGATTAATTTTGACAATTGATTAATAAATTTACCTGTATTGGCAGAAATATAGTCAAAATCATTTCTGCGCCCTGCTTCCTCCAGCGCAGAGGCAATTTCTGACGTATCCTTCTCTCCGATATTCCATAAAGCCGATTTCATTGCATGAACAGTTGTATTAAATAATTTAATGTCATCTTTTACTTTTAATATCTTTATTGCTTTTTCTGTATCACGGCAGAATACCTGTATCATTTTTGGAGTTATTTCCTGCTGTTCATTTTCTATTACAGTCTCTGAGATATATTTTTTTGCTTCTTCCGGATTTTTATCCTTGATATATTTAATCAGCGTATTATTTAAAATCCTTATATCTATCGGTTTAGGGATAAATCCATCAAAGCCTTTTTGCGCAAACATTTCATCATTACCAGAAAGAGCATTGGCTGTAAGCGCAACTATTGGATGCCCATATCCGAGTCTGCGGATTTTATCTGTTGTTTCAATTCCGTCCATTACAGGCATCATGTGATCCATAAAAATAATGTCATATACTCTGCCGTTTTTAATTTTTTCGATTGCAGAAAAACCGCTGTTAACTGTTTCTATACTAAGTTTATAGGGTTTTAATAATCCTTCTGCGACAAAAAGATTTGTTTCGACATCATCAACAACGAGCACTTTTCCGTAAGGCATAATCTCGCGTAAAATTTGAAGCTTAACAGCCTGCTTCTCTCCGCTGTATGTAAAACTGCATAAACGATCTGTAAGTTCTTTTCCTATAGGAATATATTCATTCATTCCCTGCTTAACCGTAACAGAAAACACACTGCCTTTTCCGTATTCGCTTTCTACAGTTATTTTTCCGTCCATCATTTCTACAAGTTTTTGCGTAATGTTTAAACCTAACCCTGTTCCTTCTGTATTGCGGTTAGCTTCGGAATTAAATCTTAGATATTCTGTAAATAAACGTTTTTTATCTTCTTCTTTCAAGCCTTGCCCGGTATCTTCTATATCAAAGCTCAAGTAAACACTGTTATCTATCACGGCATGTTTTACGGACAGTTTAACATGTCCTCCTTCTGTGTACTTAAACGCATTGGAAAGCAGGTTGTTTAATATCTGCTTAAGACGAAGTTCATCTCCAAAAAGTTTTGACGGAAGGTTTTCGTTTATATCAAGAATAAATTTAATCGGTTTAGAACCAATGCGCACAATATTAAGCTGAATTGTATCATTTATAAAGCTCGGCGTATCGTATTCCATGATGTTAGACTGCAATTTACCTGTTTCAATTTTTGACATATCCAAAATGTCATTAATAATTCCAAGAAGGCTGCTGCCAGATGTTAATATTTTTTCCTGCGCCGCCGCATATTTGTCAGGCAGACTGCTGTCTTCTAATTGAATTTGAGAAATGCCGATTATTGCATTAAGCGGCGTGCGAATCTCGTGCGACATCATCGCAAGAAACTCGCTCTTTGATCTTGTAGCGGCTTCTGCCGTACGCTGCGATTCTATTATTGGAGTGATTTCTACGCAGTCAAAAAAGCGCGCAATACCAAAGTTTCCGCTGTTTGGATCAATTTTTCCCATTGGTATGGAATGCAGTAAAAAACTGCGGGTGATTTCCGGCTGCAAACCGGAAGGCTGCCCATTTGCAGTACTCGCTTCTACTTTTGTTTTAATATCAAAGGTTGTTTCTATAGTGCCGTAACGTTCCAATAATTCGCCGAAAAAATATTTTAATTCGATATTGGGAAACAAATCGACAAACGGCAGGTTAATTGCATATTCCTGTTTTTCGATATCAAGAATCTTTGCAAATGATTTACTTATATATTCTACCCGCGCTTCGTTATTTACAATTACAATTAGACTCGATGTTTCTTGCAATACTTTATCAAAAGTAACGCCTGTCTGTTGAGATCGGCTGAGCATTCCAACAGAATATTTTCCTATCATTTGAATTACAACAAAATTAAAAGCCATACCAAAAAAACTAAATAAATCATCATTAGACGAATAACTTGGACCAAGAAGCCTGATATCAAAAACTGTTATTAAGATAACAACCGCTGTACAGATTATTAAGTTAGAAATAAATAGACCTTTAACATTTACATATAAAAAACTAACCAGCGAAGCGCCGATTAAAAAGATATATATTAAACGGTTTCCTTCTGTAAATACAGAAGCGGCTATTAGTTCTACAGCCGCAATAGATAGAGGCATAATAATTGATAAATGAAGCCTCGTAAGCCCTTTAATCTTTGTAACAAATAAAACAAGGAATATCATTAATGCGCTTATAATAATGCGCTGCGGCGCGTTATCAAGAGAAAAAATTACATAAACAGAAGCTTGAATAATTGAATATGCAATTACAATTAATCTTACAGGAGTTTTTGTTGCTTTAATGAGGTCTTTCATATTCTAAAGCCCTCTTTAGGTTTACCAAAAATCCGCGGCAGTTTGGAGATATCTACTTTGCTGGGACATACAAAATTAATAGCGTGAGGCATTAACTCGTATTCGATTGATGTGCCGTACATTGTCTGCCCGTCTATGCTCATGCACATAACCTTGTCAGAAGAAAGCTTAATTTTTTTTGCTTTTCGATGTATAACCATTTCGGGCAATTTTAAATAACCGCCCTTTGTGTAAACTGGAATTGTAGAAAGCAGCTTAAGCGCTGATGCGTTTTTAAAAACATATACATGCAGCATACCGTCATCTGGGTGAGCGTCAACGGCAGCATGCATAGCTTTGCCGTAACAGGGCGCGTTTGCAACTAACACAGAAATAAAATCACCTTCTATTTTTACGCCGTCTATTTCTATAAAATATCTTTGGCTTGCCCTGCCTCTGAATAATTGAATTATCGCCGCCGAAACATAAGCTATATCTTCCGGCACGCCCTTTTCTATCCATTCATCGCCTTTCATATTTGCAAAAGCTTCCATTCCCGCTATCGCAAAACCAACGCCGTAATTATTTCCGCAGCGGATAATGTCAAGCGGAATTGTTTTAGAAAAGACCATGCTTTCTAAAGATAAAAAATGCTTTTCGTTTTTAGAACCAAAGTATCTTAAAAAAGCATTTGCACTGCCGTAAGGGTACGCAGCTACTTCTACATTTGAAAGTCCTACTATACTATTTACAGCTTCAAAAAGTGTGCCGTTACCGCCGATAGCATGAATACGGACAGCTTCGCTTGTGTCCGAGATATAACGCCTGATACAAGTAAGAAAATCGCGGCACCACCTCGATTCAAATATATCATAGTCCAAATCAGGATACTCTTTAAAAAATGCATGAATCTTATCTTTGATTTTTTTTGTTTTACCCTTAATTCGTTTTGCTACAGGGTTAATTATGAATAAATGCCTCACGATATTTCTCTCAATAATTTAGATGTTTCTGTTAATACGCTGAAGAAGAAGGTTTGGAAGAAAAGGTTTGGAAATATAGTCCACTGCTCCAAGAGAGAGCCCTTCAAATCTGTCTCCGGAAACAGTAGAAGCTGTCAGAAAAACAACCGGAATATCTTTTGTATCTGGCTTGGATTTTAATATTTTTATAGCTTCAAAACCATCCATTTCGGGCATTTCGACATCAAGCAGAATTAAATCGGGTTTAATTTTTTCCAGCAGAACAAACATCTGTTCTGCAGACGGAACTGCATATGTATTGTAAATTTCGCCCAGTGCAGTTTTCGCCGCTAAACGGTTAGTTTCATTGTCATCAACTATGAAAACTGTCTTCATTCCCCTCTCTCCCCAATATTATTGATTATATTAATAAAAAAGCGATCATGTCAACAGGTATAATATTATCAATTTGCAGTTCCTATTACCGCAGCGAGACACAAAACCATAGCTGCATTCCAATAAATAGCGTGTTCATTGGTAGTCCATTCGCGATCGATATCAATATAACATTTTGACACAAAATTGGACATAAAACCGGCTTCGTACTGATTTGCTCCGCCCGCAAGGTATCCCTTGGGTATTTCAATTATGCCGTTATAGGAAAAAATACCGCTATAAATATTTTTTACGCTGTTTTCACCGTAACCGGAAATAAACGAAAATGAAAGCGGGTTAATTCCTAGAATATAGTGAACGCTGTTCCGCAAAAGCTCTATTGATTTTGAAGTATCTCTGTTTAATAGCTTATTGCAAATATAAAGTTCAACCGGTATACGCGCAATTGGTTTGCTCGAACCCCAAAAATACGCCCAATTAACCAGCCCTGAAGGCCAAACGTTGGAATTATATATATTAAGTATTGCAGATTCGAACCCTCTGAACCTTTCATCAAAATATCGTATAACGGCGGGATTTGGATTTGAACTCATTGCATAATGAATAAAACCTGTTCCTAAATCTCCGATAGTTACTACATGAAAAGCATTAAATTCTCTTTGATAATTATGTCTTCTATAGTTATCTATGACAAATCGATTATATTTTTCTTCGCCTGTTGCTCTGTACAATGCTGCTGCTGCCAAGAATTTAACTTTCGCTGTATCGGCTGTGTCATAATAATATGATCTCCCCGCTCCGCTTACCCATGTGTGTTCGTTTGGATTTCTTTCTAAATAGCTCCATGCTCGTACTGCAGCCTGCAAACACCTGGCAGCAAAATCTCTGTGAACAGGAATATCTTTATACACAATATAAGCATGAGCAAAGATACCTGCCGCCCAAGATGTTGCGTTAGTTGATTTTGTGTTACCTTCTCCTGTGACGCCGTTTGTGTCAATAATGTAGATTGTTTCTCCTTCGTAATTTGCGACCTCGTAAAAACCGCCGCTTGAGCCGTCTTCGAATTTTAACATCATATCCAGCGCCCATTTAACTTCGTCTAAAATATCCGGAGAGCCGTTTCTTGATTCTGGAATATTTAATTGATTATTTAAAAACAACTGCGGAAAAAACTCGTACGCAAGCAAAAGATCGGTTACGGCAGAAGCGGCAGGCGGAAAATATTTTCCAAAATCACCTGCGTCATACCAGCCGCGGGAAACATCAAATACCGGGGCGTTAGGATCATTCCGCTGAGAATATTTTTTTACTCTGCTGTCATTTGGATGAAGATTTCTTCTTGCAAATATTCCTGCATGCCTTTGTTCGATATTTATACCTTGACGCTGTAAATAAAAGTATTTTATCGAATCAATAAAAAGATTATTGTAAACACTAGTGCCAATGATGAATTTAAACGAGTCCGGCATTTGAGGATTTGTTATTCTAATTGAGTATGTGCCGGGTTCGTTAAATTGGGAAAAGTCTGCCTTAAAAACTATTTCGCCTGATACAGCGTCAACGTTTCTGGAAACAGCCTGCAGTCTTCCTGTAAACCTTACCTGCCCGCTTGCATTGATTACATTAAATTCTGTGTTTGCAGATAAATTATAAATACCGGGAAAACTGCTTACTAAAGCAAATTTTTCATGATTTAATTCATAACCTGTTTGATTAACTTTTATAACAGGATACTGTTTTTCGTTATCGGGAGATTTAATATACATTTCTGATAAATAAAACTGCGAGGCGGATGAAATTAAAATTTCTATCAATAAAATATTATTTATATTAAATCCGGGTCTGTTATTTGCCGTAAACGCTTTTAAAGGAATTCTAACAGTCTGCCATGCTGTAGTTAATTGAATATTCTGCGACGCAAGCGAAACATTGCTGTTTACAACAACATTTCTTGTATCAGAACGAAGGCCAACGGTAAAGTTTTCGCCTCCGGCAGCTCCCCGTACATCAAACTCAATATATCCGTTCTCATGGTACTGCTGCAGAGAAAACGCTCCCCACCCATGAAGCGGAAACATTATTCCGCAATTACCGCTCGCATTAACTCTGTATACTCTTTTGCTTCCGTTTCTGACTCTTCTTTCTAACGGGATAACGCCGTTTTCCAATTCTAGATTTCCCCATGCCGAGCAAAAAATCGCTGCGTTTTTTCCTTGTGTACGGTAATCGCTGTATTTATGAAAAACAGAAATATCTTTCAATCTTCTGCTCCCGCTCTGGTTATTTCTGCCTCCGCTTTGGCTCAACCCAAAAAGAAGTATAAACACAACAGCTAAAACCAGTAAATATTTATTGTTATGAACAGCCTTCATTGCTTAAAATTATAGCACAGATTATTTAATTTGTTAATTGAATAATATCTCATTTTATTATTTAATTATTACAAGAGGAAAAAAGATGGACAAATATGTAAATTGCATAGCGCACAATTCAAGCGAAGGTCAGCTCTTGATTGGTAATGAAAAAACCGCTCTTGTAGACTGCGGCATGGCTTTTTGCTCAGATAAAACAATCAATAATATTAAAAGCGCGCTGGGCAATAGATCCCTGGATTATATCCTCATTACTCATACTCATTACGATCATATCGGGGCGCTTCCATTTATAAAAAAAGAATGGCCTAATGCACAGACAGTAACGTCAGAGGCAGGGGCTGCCGTACTTTTAAAAGACACACCCCGCAGAGTTATCCGCGAGTTGTCGATCAATGCAGCCGGAGTGCTTGGAGGCGCATTTGATTTTGAATACAGTGATGATGTTTTTAAAGCTGATATTATTGTAAAAGACGGAGATACAATTTTCTTGGGAGATATAACTATCGAAGCGCTCGAGACCCCGGGACACACACGGGATTCTCTTTGTTATTTTATACCTGAGCTTGAACTGCTTATTCTAAACGAGACACCCGGAGTTTTAATGCCCGATGGATTTATGTATCCTTGTTATCTTACAGGTTACGACGACACATTACGTTCTATAGAAAAATGCCGTAATAAGCCTTATAAATATTTGTCATTACCTCACAGGGGAATTGCAAAGAATGAAGATACAGACGGCTACTTTGACAGATCATTAGCTGCAAATAAAGAGTGCTATAACTTTATTCTGGATATGAAGCAGAAAAATTATAACGAAGAAGAAATGCTTGATCTTTTTTATAAAAAGTACGGCACTCCAACATTGCTTACCTATCAGCCGAAAGAAGCTTTTATCGCAAATGCCCGCGCGACAATAACGTGTACTTTGAAGGGTACCTGCTAGCGCTTTTTTAAATATATCCGAAAAGGTCTTGACAATATAATTACATAATAATATAGTTGTGAAGATTGTATGGGGAGAAAAAATGGATAATTTATTGTATGTTATGATGATTGAAAGAGGTAAAAATTATAACAAGATAAACAAAGAAATGGTCGTAAAGCATGTTGATCATATTAGAAATCTGGATAAAAAGAAAAAGCTGGTGCTTTGCGGTCCGTTAAAAGGTTATCCTGGCGTTGCAGGAATGATCATTTTTAAAGCAGAAAACGATAAAGAAGCAAAAGAGATTTGTAAATCAGAACCATTTGTCGCTGAAGGATATGCAACATATAAACTTAGTACACTGCAAGTAGGGAATAAAGAAAATAATTATTTATTGTAGAGAAATATATTGTAATAAAATTTAGATATATTTCAAAAAGGAGATAAATTTATGGAAATGTTTGAGGAAATGAATAAATACGGCCACGAGCAGATTGTTTTTGTGCGGGATGAAAAGGTTGGTCTTAATGCAATAATCGCTATCCATAATACAAATCTGGGTCCTGCATTGGGAGGAAGCCGTTTTTGGAATTACAGTACAGATGATGAAGCGTTATTTGACGTTTTGCGCCTTTCCAGAGGGATGACTTTTAAAAGCGCGGCGGCTGGTCTTAAACTTGGCGGAGGAAAAGCTGTAATTATCGGAGATCCGCAAAAATTAAAATCGAAAGAGTTTTTTCATTCGTACGGCAGGTTTATAGATTCGCTTGGCGGAAAATACTACACCGCAGAAGATGTCAATATGGGCGCTTCGGATATTTCGCAGATTAACGAAGTTACAAAATATGTTTCCGGAACTCCAGAGGTAAGCGGTGACCCGTCTCCGTTTACTGCGCGCGGTGTTTATATGGCAATGAAAGCAGGTGCCAAAGTTAGATTTGGCAGCGATTCTCTTAACGGAAAGACAATCGTAGTGCAGGGAATTGGAAGTGTTGGTTACAAACTTTGCGAGCTTTTACATAAAGAGAACGCTAAATTAAAAGTTTATAATACAAGTCCTGCAAAAATGGAAAGAGCAATAAATGAATTAGGCGCAACTGGTATAACCGCGCAGGAAGTATTAAAAACAGAATGTGATATATTCGCGCCTTGTGCTATGGGAGCGGTGTTAAACATAAATAACATAAAGAGTTTAAAGTGTCAAATCGTAGCGGGCGCTGCAAATAATGTTCTTACAGATTCATCAACAGGAAATGCGCTAGATAAAATGGGAATCTTGTATTTGCCAGATTATATTATTAATTCCGGCGGTGTAATAAATTGCGGAATGGAGATTACAGACGGTTTCTATGACGTAAATGTTGTAAATAAAAAAGTAGATGAAATCTACGATACCACGTTAAAAATAATTTCTCTTGCAAAAGAAAAACAAATCAGCACCAGCAAAGCAGCGGATGAGTTTGCAGAAGGAATTGTTAACGCACATAAAAAATAAAGTTGAATAATTTCTATATTTATGATATAAGTATATGTATGAAAACAAGGAAAAAGAATAATTTTTTAATTGCATTAGCTATATTCGGAATAATTGCCGGATTAACAGCTTGCAAAGGCGAAAGAAATAATCGTGAAACAGCAAACCCTATT
>WQXI01000018.1 GCA_009784935.1 Treponema sp. | reverse complement strand
TTCCATCATATTTATCGCATAATTCCAGAGCTTTTTTTCTATCCATTCTTCCTGCTCTGATATCTATGCACATAAGATGATTCGTTCTTCCATGACCTCTTTTAATAAATTTGCAATAATCTCTAACCCCTTGCCACTTACATTCAATTTTTTCATAATCATATTCGGGTGGAATACCTTCTACTTTTTGCCCTTGCCAGCCTAATTCATTTTTTATTATTTCTACATTTTTCTTTGTATCCCATTTTATATAATTGCCTAACCATATCGCTTTAGAATTTATTTTTTCTAATTGTTCTTTTGACGGGAATTCATAAGGCATTAAATCTCGGCGATCAACTTCACCTTCTAACATTGAAAACATTTTATTATTATTAATACCAAGACCTATCATGTTTTCAAACAATCCTTGTTCCAAGTTGGTTATCTGTTCAAAAGAAATATATGCTCTGTATTCTGCAGGAGATTCTCCAAATATAACAAGAGGTATATTAAATTTTACAGATATTTGCATTATATATCCAAATATTCCGGTGTGGCAATGCCAGCAAAAATCGCCTGTTTTTTGCAAAGATTTTAACATAATTTTTTTTACAACAAGCCAATTGGGTGTAAATTGTAATACATCAACACCTAGTTTTTTAAATATATTATGATTATTTTTATTAACTAATGGTCTGTAACCCCAATGATCAAATCTAACAACTAGAGGTTTTAATTTTAATTGTTTAACTACATACCATAGTTGATAAACGCTGTCTTTTCCGCCGCTATAGGGTAGAATACAATCATATGGACCTTTACCACTATATTCGGCGATAATTTTATTAAGCATTTCACCGCGAGACTTCCAATCTACTTCTGCATGTTTTATTTCTGCTTGTCTGCAAATATTACAGACACCTTCACTGTCAAACTCAATTGTTTCATGAGTTTCTGGTAACACGCATTTCGTACATTGTTTCATTTTAAACCTTCTGTTACAGAGATTATATTTTTACAAACATTTTCAATATTTTCATCAGACATCATCGGAAACAACGGAATGCTAAGACATTTATTATAATATGATTCTGTATTTGGAAAATTAATTGCATTATATTTACCATATTTATTTTCATAATAAGGCTGGCTATTTACAGGAATATAATGCACTTGCGTACCTATTCCTTTTTGTTTTAGTTCTTCCATAACCTGTTTTCTTGTTTTTCCTATTTTTTCGAAATCTATTTGTAATACATATAAATGAAAACAGGTATCCAATCCATTTTCTTCGTATGGGATAATTAAATTAGGGTTATCTCTAAATGTATCATTATATTTATTAACTATTTCTCTGCGGCGTTTTTTGAATGAATCTAATTTAGTTAGTTGGCTGCGACCTAATGCTGCTTGAATATCAGTCATTCTATTATTCCCGCTAAGAAACTGCATTTCGTAATACCATGGTCCAGGATTTTTATTTAATTCTTTTTCATCTTTTGTTATACCAATGGTTCGTAGTTTTAAGAGTCTTTTATAAAGAATTTCGTTATTTGTTGTAATTGCGCCGCCTTCACCAGATGTAATTGTTTTTACAGGATGAAATGAAAAAACAGTCATATCAGATTTATGACAGCAACCAATAGGTTTGCCATCAGCATAAAATGACCCAATAGCATGAGCTGCATCTTCTATTATGTATAAACTATGATTATCAGCAATATGTTTTATAGAATCAATATCAACCGCTTGTCCTGCGAAATCAACAGGAATTATTAATTTTGTTTTTGCAGTTATTTTTTTTTCTATTTCATTTGGAGATATGTTATAAGTTCTTGAATCTATATCAGCAAATACAGGAACTAAACCATTGGTTATTAAACAATTGGCTGTCGCAACAAATGTCATGGGAGTAGTAATAGATTCTATAGTGTAATCACTTTTGAATAATTCTAGTGCAGCTACAGCAATATGTAATCCTTGCGTAGCGTTAGAAACGGCTACACAATATTTAGCACTTGTAAGTTCTTTTATTGCATTTTCAAACTGTTCTATGGCTGGTCCTTGGGTTAAATAATCAGACTCTAAAACAGATAAAACAGCGCGTTTATCTGTATCGTCTATCCATTGTTTGCCATAGGGGATAAAATTATACATTAAATACTGCCGATTTTTTCTTTATTTTTTTCTATCCATTGCTGTAATTCTTCGATAGACATCCAATCAGGATTATTATCTGATGTATATGAAAAATCTGAAGATACCTGTTTTCCGTCTTTAATTCTATGAGGATCTATACTCCATTCATGAATTTGAGGAAGTATCTTAAAATGTTCATCATATTCATACGTGAAAGGAGCATCTTCTAAACCTATCATTTGTTCATGTAATTTTTCGCCCGGGCGAATACCAATAATTTTTTGTTTAGAATATACAGAAACTGCATTTGCTATATCCGGTAGTTTCATAGAAGGTATTTTCTTTACATAAATTTCTCCACCTTCCATATCTTCGAATGCGTGAAAAACAAGTTCGACTCCCTGTTCTAAAGAGATCATAAATCTTGTCATTCTATCATCTGTTATTGTTATTTCACCTTTTTTTGCCTGTTCTAAAAATAATGGGATTACAGAACCACGCGAACCCATTACGTTTCCATACCGTACAATTGAAAAACGTGTATTCTTACTGCCGGCATAAGAATTACCGGCAATAAAAAGTTTATCGCTGCAAAGCTTGGTTGCTCCGTATAAATTAACAGGAGAGCTCGCTTTATCAGTACTAAGCGCAACACATCTTTTTACTCCTTTATCGATACAAGCGTCTACAAGATTCATTGCACCATTGACATTAGTTTTAACACACTCAAACGGGTTGTATTCGGCAGTTGGAACTATTTTTGTAGCCGCCGCGTGAACTACGTAATCTACACCATCAAGTGCCCTGTATAAACGTTCCCTATCGCGAACATCTCCAATAAAAAAGCGGACTCTGTCGTCATCATGAAACATTTTTGCCATATCCCATTGTTTCATTTCGTCACGGGAATAAATTATGAGTTTTTTTGGATTATATTTTTCCAATGTCATTGGAACGAATGTATTTCCAAATGAACCTGTTCCGCCAGTAATTAATATTGTAGAATTTTCTAACATAATTTTTCCTTTATTTTTTTTGGCTGAAATACCAATATGAGATGCTTGTTCTTCAATTTTTATGATTTTTTATAAATAAATTAATATCATCAATTATTGCTCGACCGCCCATTGTGTGCAGGATATCATAATGTTTCATAACATAATCAAAAACTAAATTATTTGTAAATATTTCTATTGTATCTTTTGCATTTTTATTTTCTAAATACTTATATTCTTCGATGACAAAAATTAAAAAATCATTAATAATATTTGTTTTCATGTATTTAATTCTATCTCTAATAATTCAAAAAGAGCAAGAGGGCTTAAATGCCATAACTTTGTAACTTCTTTTTCCAGCTTTTTATATAATTCTGATAAATAAAATAATTTTATTGCATTAATTACAGATATATCTTTTTTTTCAATTATAGTCTGTATTACCATTGGAACAAGCATTTGAAGGGTTGCTTTAAATTCTAAATCAGTCATTTATTAAGTATTCTCCTGTAAAAGATAAACATTTTAATGCTTCTTCATTAGAAAATACTAATTGATTATATAACCTTCTTATTTTTAATCTTTTTAAAGTTTCTTTTTCTGTTAATATCCCGTTTTGATAAGCAATGAATGTTTTAAAAATAGTATCATTGGCAACAGGTCCATAAATAATATCAAATATTTTTCCTTTGTAAATGCCATTTCTGTTTGAAGAAACAAAATCAAGCCATTTTTTATCAGGTTTATTAAAATACAAATATTTTTGCCTTTTAAGCAATTCTATATTTAATGAATAAATACTAATACAGGATTTTGATGAGCTGTTTCTTTCACGTACTATTTTGGAAAAATTTATAGCTTGATTTATATTTGTAGTTGTATAAAAACCAGAACCAAAATCTAATGCTCTAATAGGTTTTATTATTTTTGGAACATCAATTAATACATCGCTGCCGTGATATACAGAAACAATTTTACTTTTCAAAATATCTCTAAATCGCATAATAATTATTATTGTTTAGTTTAACAAACTCTATAGTTTTACTAACTGCATTTTCTTTTAACTATTTTGTTTTACAGTATAAAATACTACTTTCATTCTTTAATACCGTTATTAGTCATTTATTGTTAATAGTTCTCTTTCTTTATTTTCTGTATTTTTTATTTCATTAAATAATTCTTCAATATTATTGTTATCATATATTGTATTTAAAAATATTAAAGATTTTTCTGGTAAATACTTTTTATCTTCATAAAGAAATATAAAAGCGTTTTCTATATCAATTTTCTTAATATTATTTCCAATTTTTTGCTGCTCATATAATATACCAATAACGTCTGATAAATCATGTTTATCGGTTCTGCCAGCCATTAATTTCATTGCGATAAGATATTCTGCCCTAACTGTCCTTATTTCTAAAATATTATCAATATTTTTATATAATTCAGACACGTCATTTAACTTTTTTGAAAAAGATTTAGTGTTTTTAAAATCATCATTTAACCATTGTCGATGAAGATTATATTTATTTGATACATTTTTTACTGCTTCTATTAAACAAGAAGATACTAATGGCATAACATCTATATCCCCAGTCGATTCTCTGAAATTGTAATTTAGTAATATAGATGCTCCTCCCACTAATATTAAAATCTCTGGTTTTTTAGAAATCTTAATATACTCTTTAGTAAGTTTATCTAAAAATTCATCTATATTATTCTTAGTAAAAACATCTTCAACAAACATTTCTTACCTCTGCTTCAACTATATTAAAGCGTAAAAATTCGGGAATTGCTTTTTTTAAATAATCTTTCTTAGGAAATTCATTTCCAAAAACAACACATTCTGTAATAACTCCTCTAGGAAACACCAAACTTCCTAACTTGTATTGTCTTATAGAATTATATTTAAAATTTAAGGGAATATTGTTTTCTTTACATAAATAATCAACCATTCCTAAAAGATAAAAACATTCAAGAAATTGTTTTTTTTGAAAATAATCTTGTATTTTTTCTGATTTATATATTTCTTCCAAAAAAGAATGATCTCCATCATACTTTACAGAATGGCAAACATTACTTTTAAATATTTCAAAATCCAAAATAATCTCTCCTTATTATTAATTAACTGCATTTTCTATTAACTATTTTGTTTTATAGTATAAAATGCTGCTTTCATTCTTTAATACCGCCGTTTATTACTTCTACTCGTCTCTTGCATTGTTCTACAGTACTTAAACGGTGAGCTATTATTATTAATGTTTTACCTTCGCTTAGTTCGTATATCTCATTCATTATTTTACTTTCTGTATCGTTATCCAATGAACTTGTAGCTTCGTCTAATACGAGCACATCTGGATTAGAATAGAGAGCTCGGGCAATACCTACTCGTTGTTTTTGTCCGCCAGATAGCTGTATGCCGCCTTCACCGACCATTGTATCAATGCCGTTATTTTTCTCTAAAAAATCCCAGATTCTTGCCATTTTTAATGATTTAATTAATTGTTCTTTGTCATACTTATCAGAGAATACAACATTCTCAGCTACGGTGCCGTCAAATAAATAAATATTCTGAGGAATATAACCTATTTTTTTTCTCCAAGAACGTATATTGTCATTTGTTATTTTGACATCGTCAATATATAAATTACCAGAAAGCGGTTTATGTATCCCTATTAATATATCCGCTAATGTTGATTTTCCTGATCCTGATTCTCCTGTTATTGCTATACTGTCGCCTTTTTTTATTTCTAAACATGTATTTTTTAATACATCATTGCCTGTATTATATTTAAAATATAAAGAATCAATTTTAATAGATTCTTTAAAGCTTAATTGTTCATCTTTCTCATTCTCTGTTTCTTGATTTACAGCATCGTAAACTGTATCAAGCGCGTAATAATTATAAGCAACCTCATTAAGATAAGATAAAGTCCGAGTTATAGCAGGAAGTATCCTGTATAGTGCGAGAGCATACATACTTATGATAGGAATAATCGATTCCGGAGAACCTGTCCGCCATGAAATAAAAATTACAACTGCAATTAATAAAGAAAACCCAAAACTTTCTAAAAAATTTCTGGGGAGTCCTCCAAGTGTATTAGAAATCAACCTAGCTCTGGCAGAAATTTTAACATTTTTATTATATCTTTCAAAATAATCGCTTTCTGTACCTTTTAATTTTACAAATTTAAAATTATAAAATGCTTCATGCACTATTCTTGATATTTTTAAATTTGATTCTGTTACTTTTTGACCTTGTCTTGTAGAGATTCTTAACAGAATGTTTATTACAAGATAAACTACCAATAATAAAATTGCAGTTAAAATTAATGACATCTGCCAATTAACAATAATTAATATACTATAAAGCATTAAGACTGTAAATAATTCAGAAAATATCTGTAAAAGATTAACTAATAATCCTGTAACTCTGTTTGTTTCGTTGCCAATTATATGTATTATTTCCCCAGAGTTTTTTTGTACAAAATTTCTGTATGGAATATTAAAAAATACTTTGAATAAATTTAAAGAAAGATTTTTATGAACTACAAATGAATATTTATTTATTGAATAAGTGTAAAATATATTAAAAAGTGATCTAAACGCATAGAAAATAATAATTACAACGCCAAAAATGATTACAAAGGAATTTTTTTCTGTGAATCCAAATAAATCATAAGCCGTTTTATAATACCCGTCATTTAATACATCCGGGTTAGAAGCGACTGTTATAAAAGGCATAATTGCAGATATGCCTAGAGTTTCAATAAATGATAATGATATCGTTAAAAAAAATAAAATCACTAAAAATATTTTTTGTTTTTTTGTGAGAAGTTTGCTTAATTTTTTTGGTATTGTTAATAAAGCCGATATTTTCATTAATTAAAATTCCCGTTAACAGCTTTTTTATATGCTTCTACATTGCCTATATCAAACATTTTCCCATCAGTTTTATAGGCATAAAGTCCTGTATCTATCATACTTGCAAGAACATCTGTTAATTGATATTCGCCATTTGATGTATTTTCGTTTTTAATATTTTTATAAAGTTCTTTATATATTTGTGGAGTTATTATATATTGCCCAAAGACAGAATAATAATTTGGCAGGTTTTTCTTTACATATTCTGGAGCAGGTTTTTCTAAAAAATGCGTTACTTTTAATAAGTTAGGGTCATCTGTCCAATTACCGCTGATTATTCCAAAGTTTGCAGTTTCTGATATTGATACCTCGCATATCGATACAATTGGTTTATTAACTCTTTCATATGCTTCTATAAGCTGAACAGCACAGCTTTTTTCTGTATTTGAGTAATATACTGTATCTCCTAATAAAAGCAAAACAGGTTCATCATTACTAAAATCATTACTTTGGTATACTGCATGTCCAAATCCTAGTTTTTCTTTTTGTATACAAAACTTGAGTCTTTTACTTATCTTATTTATTTTTTCTTCATATTTTTTTGCTTCTTTGTCCAGCTTGGCGTAGTGTTCATGAGATAACGGCTGTAATAATACTTTTTTATATAATTCTACTTCTTCTTCGCTTCCTGTAATAAGGCAGATTTCTTCTATACCAGAATTATAAAGTTCTTCCAGTAAAATTAATATTACCGGTTTTAATAAATTGTCTTTATCGATTAATGGGATAAATTCTTTTCGCATCATTCTTGTAGCAGGGTAGAGTCGTGTTCCAAATCCCGCAACAGGAATTACTGCTTTGCGAACTTGATGTCTCTTTGGTATTGTAAATGAATATGCTTCTAATTCTTTACTTAAATAATTTACTAGGTCTTTTTGTGTTTGAGAATCTTTTGCGAGAAACTGGACAGTTCCGTCACCTTGCGAGCCAACACCTTTTCCTCCATAGGTTAAAGCTTTTACCTTATCATCGTTTAAGAATTGGTGTAGTTTTGGAGCTTTTAATTGTTCAATAGAAATTGGAGCGACTTTTGTATCAAAAAGATTCTGAGCTTCTGTCATAAGCGCGCCAAGAGCTTTTGCATCACCTTCTTTTATAAAACAAACCGCTTTATCAATTATTTTTTGATTATCTGCACCTAATGCGTCATGAAGATTTTTTTCTGTTTCTGTTTCTGCAAATGGATAGCATTTATTTAAATCTGATAATATTTTTATTGTATCTTTTTGCGCTTTTAAATTTGCTATAACCCAATGCAACGGCTCTTTTACTACAAGACGTTTAACGTTTATATCTTCACCGTCAAATGTCATTAAAACAGGAGATGTTCCAAAAGCGCAGGCTTGATCCAACCTGCCGCACCTTGAACTTGTTTTTCGTTCTCCTCTGTATGCAGCTGCCATTTCTCCTGTGGTATTTAGGTTTAATTCGTATAATAAATTAAATGCGCGAGCGACTAATACACAAATAGCTGCGCTGGAAGAAAGTCCGCTCTTTACAGGAAGGGTCATTTTTGTAATAGTAATTTCTATACCGCCGACATTATGATGTTCATTTAAATATGACGCTACGCCTGCAACATAAGAAAAATATTCATTTTTTGCGGCAATGTTTCTTAAACTTTCTGTATTCATATCAGCTTCAAAATCTTTCCAGATTTCTTTTAGTTCTTCTGATGTGTTTCGCATAACAAATTTTTCTGATTTGACTGCATTTGCGTATATTCCTTGTTCTATACCTGTAACAATTGCAGCCCCGGGAGCTATCGACGCGTTAAAAACTCGGTGCAGTCCCGCCCAATCACTGTGTTCACCGAATAAACATAACCTGCCGGGAACAAATAATTGTATTGACTCACTCATTTGCTATAGCTCTTAAACCAACTGCAGAACTCTTTTAAACCTTGGTCCATCGATGTTTTTGGCTGCCAGTTAAGTTCTTTTTTTGTTAATTCTATATCTGCCGCTGTTACAGGAACATCACCGGGCTGCATTCCAAGATAAACTTTTTGCGCTTTACATTCGAGGTTTTTCTCTAATGTTTCGATAAAATCTGTTAGTTTTTCTGGTTTGTTATTGCCGAGATTGTAAAGAGCGTATTGATGTTTTCCGCTGTTGTTAACAGCTGCAATTAAGCCTTCGATAATATCGTCGATGTATGTAAAATCGCGCAGCATATCTCCGTTGTTATAAACTTGTATAGGCTTATTATTTAAAATTGCATTTGCAAATTTATAATATGCCATATCAGGCCGTCCATAGGAACCATAAACAGTAAAAAATCTAAGACCTGTGCAGCTAATGCCAAAAAGGTGTGAATATGTATAAGCCATTACTTCGTTAGATTTTTTTGTCGCCGCATATAGGCTGATTGGTTTATCAGTATTATCTAACACAGAAAAAGGCGCTTTTTCTTGTTCGCCGTATACTGAAGAACTAGACGCAAAAATTAATTTTTTTATATTGTTTTGTCTGCAGCTTTCTAGTATATTAATAAATCCGTTAATGTTGCTTTCGATATAAGTATGAGGGTTTTCTATACTATAACGTACACCCGCTTGCGCGGCAAGATTAATTACTATATCAAACTTTTCTTTTAAGAATAATTTACTAATATTTTTTTTGTCGGTTAAATCGAGTTTAATAAATGAATAACCGGGCAGTGTAGTACTATTGGTTTTTTTATTATATGATATTTTATTTTTTTTAATACCGCAGTTTAAAAGACGCGCATACTTTAAATTTACATCATAATATTCGTTTATATTGTCGATTCCGGTAATTATATATCCAAGAGAGGCAAGTTTTAAAACGGCATGATAACCGATAAACCCAGCTGCTCCTGTTAAAAGGATTCTCATTAAATTATTTTATTCCTGTACCAAAATAATTAAAACCCATGTCTTTTAAAACATTGGGTTTATAGATATTACGCAAGTCAAAAAAATACGGTGATATAAGAAGTTCTTTTATTTTATTTAAATCTAAATTTCTAAACTGATTCCATTCTGTTGCTATTACTAGAGCGTCAGTTCCCTTAGCAGCATCATATTCATCATCAGCAAAATAAACAGAGTCTTTTACAGGCTCAAGACGCCACATTGCTTCTTTGTGAGCGGCAGGATCAAAAACTCGTAATTTTGCTCCCTTGCCTGCGAGATATTCGCAGATAAAAATTGCGGGAGATTCCCTGCAATCGTCTGTGTTTGGTTTAAAAGCGAGACCAAGCACCGCTATTGTTTTATTTTTTAATGATGTAAACGCTTTTTCAATTTTTTGCGCCGCGCGTTTTTTTTGGTTTTCGTTTACAGTGATTGTAGTATCAAGAATACTCGATATTTCATTATATTCTTTTGCTATTTTAGAAAGCGCTCTTGTGTCTTTTGGAAAACAAGAACCGCCGTAACCTGGTCCAGGATGTAAAAACTTGGCGCCGATTCTTCCGTCTTTGCCCATAGCTTTTGCTACAGCTTTTATATCAGCTCCTGTGCTTTCACATAGATTAGCTATTTCATTTATAAATGTTATTTTAACGGCAAGAAACGCATTTGACGCATATTTTATTAATTCGGCAGATTCGATGTTTGTCTCGATAAAAGGAGTTTCGTTTAAAAAGAGAGAGCGGTATACATCTTTCATTATATCACGCGCTCTTTCGCTTGTTGTCCCAATAACTACGCGATCTGGGTGTGTAAAATCATGAACAGCAGAACCTTCCCTTAAAAATTCAGGATTAGAAACTACGTCAAACTCAATTTTTGCATTGCGTTTATCTAATTCTTCTTTAACCCATTTTGTAACTTTGCTGCCAGTGCCGACAGGAACAGTGCTTTTATTTACTATGACAGAATATTGATTAATAAGGCGTGCTATTTGGCGCGCTGCTTCTTCGACATAAATAAGATCTGCGCTTCCGTCATCTGCAGGCGGAGTGCCCACAGCAATAAATATTACATTGCTTTGAGAAACAGCAAACCCAAGATCAGTTGTAAAAGAAAGCCGTCCGCTTTTTAAATTACGCTGTACAACATCTTCGAGTCCCGGCTCATAAATTGGTATTATTCCTTTTTTTAAGGATTCAATTTTTGAGCTGTTTGTATCAACACAGACAACTGTATTTCCAAAATCTGCAAGGCACGCGCCTGAGACCGAGCCGACATAACCTGTGCCAATAACAGCTATTTTTGCCAGAATAATAACCTAATAATGAAGTTCTGTACCAATGTAAATTTCCGAACTATTTCCTTTTGGGCCGATAGAAAAGTTTCTGCCGTATGAAACACGCAATAAAAGACTGCGCCATCTTTTAGGAAAAACAATAAATTCAAATCCTGCTGTAAGAAGAAGATTTTCTAATCCAAATACTTTTTTTTCTATAGGATCGCTGTATAAAGCCATATCAATAATCGGAACTAAATGAAGATCAAAATCAAATATATTCATAAAACTGATTTCCGGGAACCATTCTGATGGTCTTACAGGTAATCTAAAACGTAAATCCAAATTTAAAGAGAGCATATAATTTGCGTTAATTGTATTGTCTAAAATACCTCTAAGATTATCACCTGCACTGCTATGATAATCATCAAAAAACCAGTGACGATATGATATACGCGCGGATAATCCTAAATATTCATTAAATATTTTATGTCCGGTTCCTGTAATACTAAGATGCGCTCCCCATGGCTGTAAACTGTTAGCGGCATTATAAAAATTATAATTAAATGAATTATATAAACTTGCAGAAGCGCCTTTGCGGAAATCATCGATCCAATCAACAACACCAAAATCAATACTGTGCGATAAATTTAAATATGGTCCTTTTCTTGACGGTGAAAGCGGCCATTGAGGAAATTCATGATTAAAAACCAAAGATGCTCCAGGTGTATATGTAAGCTCTCCGAGTTCATAATAAGTAAGTCCCAAAGGTATTGACCATGACGCAAATACACGGCTTGACATATATAAACCATCTTGGAACTCACCGTACAAAAGTTTATCTATATCAGAGTTTTCTTCGTTTACAATAAATGATTCTGCAAAACCAACAGTAAGGGTCGAACCATTAATTGGAAATTCTACAGATAAACCTGTTGTATTTTTATAATAAAACTCCTGTTCTCTGTCCATTCTGTACGCAAAATCATGATCAAAATCCAGATTCCAATTTAATCCCCATAAAGTGAACGGAATATCAGAATCAAGCATTAATGTAAAAGAAGTACGGTTGTTTTCATCGTAATGATACCCGACATCAATTCTTAACGGGCTCATTGTTCCAAGAAAATTATAATCACGAGCCTTTAATGTTAATTTAAATCCAGAATTAGAACTGTACTGCGGATAGGGCAGTATTATCATGTTCCACGTATCTTTTACATAGATTACAAGGTCTACAGGACGTTTTCCGTCTTCTCCCGCCGGACCGATTGTATGTTCTATCCTTGCGCTTTCTAAAACTCTTTCGTTAGAAAGAAGACGTGTCTTTTCCTGAATAAATCTTTCCAGATTGGAAAGCCCTGTTATTTCTTCTCCGTAGACAAATTTAGTTCTGTAATTTAAAGCAAATGCACGCGTAATACCGTCTACATTATAAACAAAAGAATTTATATAATAAATTGTGCTGTCAGATGTATTATTAGCGTTATTCTGTGCAAATGCCGAAACACAGATAATAATAATCAAAAGTAAAAATAAAAGCCGCAATTTCATTTTTTTTGCCTCATTTAGTCTGGCCGTTTAATATTGGGAGTAAAATAGTTTTTTCCTGCCCGCTGTCTAACCGAATAATGCGGGCGTTTTTTTTATCCGGTACAATAAAAGTAAGCTGCCCCTGCTTTTTTTTCTTGTCGCTTTTTAGGGCGTCTAAAAACAACTCGATATTATTATCTTTTATTAAAGGGTGCGGGCAGGAAACATCATAGCCAAATTTATAAATTAATTGAGTTATTTTTTGCGCTCTTTTTTCGGGCGTTATTCCAAGCGCTTTCCCAAGTTTAACGGCATTTGCTATTCCCCACGCGACAGCTTCGCCGTGAGTAATATTCCCTAAACCCGCGCTGCTTTCTAAAGCATGCCCAAATGTATGCCCAAGGTTTAAAAGCATTCGGATTCCGCTCTCGCGCGGATCTTTTGTTACAATTCTGCCTTTGTACTTAACAGCTTTTTTTATACATTCAAAAAATTGAGGTTGTTCCTGCAGCTTTATAAAATTGCCTTTTTCCTGACCATATTCAAGTTTTAGCAATTGTTCGATAAAACTATCATTTTTATCACCGCAAAGAATCGCTGTTTTTATTAATTCTGCAAAACCGCTTTTCCATTCTTTTTGAGGGAGAGTAGAAAGCGCTTTTAACGGAATAAATATTTTTTCTGCCGGATAAAAAGTTCCGGCGAGGTTTTTAATCCCAAATAAATCAAAGCCTGTCTTTCCGCCGACAGAAGCGTCTACCATGCCTAGCAGGGTAGTAGAAATTAATATAAAACGGCAGCCGCGCATATATATCGAAGCTGCGAATCCCGCAAGGTCTCCGATTACTCCGCCGCCTACTGCGATAAAAAAACAATCTCTGCCAAGACCGGAATCCTTTGCTGTCTTTAAAATTGTATTAACGGCGTCCCAATTTTTATTTTCTTCTCCGCTTTTTAATAAACAGATGGGTAATTTTTTGCCGTTTAAGATTTTTTTTGATATTTCTGCTGTGTTTTCGTCTATGATAACAAGCGCGTTAACAGAATTTCCTGTAATTTCGTTTATATCAGGAAAGTTTTGGGTTATTTGAATGTAAGATTTATATTCGCCGAAAGAAAAAATCAAAAAAAGTCCGTTCCGGCAGTAAACCGGAAAAAAAATTGAGGTATTCTACCTGCCGGTATTAATCCGGCGGACGCTGAGCCCACCGGCGGCCGAAACACGCTCAATGAATTCAACGATTTGTATCATTACCTACAATTATAGCCCGAATTTTAAAGGTTTACAAGTGGATTTATTCTGAGAGGTTAAAAACGTTTTCTTCTATGCTGTTTATTATCGAATTTCTAGAAAATTCACTGATATTTTGCTTATGAGCAAGGAATTCACTCCAATTTAGGATAAACTCTCCTGCAGTTTTATGATTTAGAGGCAAATATTTGCCATTTAAGATGTCTTCTGCGTTTTTATTTCGTAAAATGGAGCTTCCTTTATAAATTACTCTTATTTCTGACAAAATACTCTTTTGTGTCTTGGCAAGAAAGACAAGGGATTCGCTGATTTGGAAGTTTTCGCAGTAGAATTTCCTGTAAACTGAATAATCCCACTTGTGTAAAGGGAGCCTTATACGGGTTAAAAGCTCTTGTTTCCCTAAAACCGAAGGAACATCCATATGAAACCTGCCGGCGGATATCCAGCGGGCGGTTTGAGATGTGCGTAATTCGTACTGAGCGTCAAGCGCAATAAGCGGAGCCGGTAAATCGTGAAGCAATGATATACAACAGATGTTTCCGCCGATAGAAGCGATGTTTCTAAGCTGAAAGCCCGCAATATTTTTAAGGCAGGAACAAAGGACTTCCGGCACAATTTTTCCAAGGGCTGTAAGTTTATTGAGTTTTACCATAGCTCCGATTTCAAGGTAATGCTCGGTTCTTGTAACACGGTGAAGCTCTTCGATCTTATCAAGGCAGAGAAAAATCGGCGCCGATTCAAGCGCTTCTTCTCTTTTTGCCGTAAGGCTTGTTCCGCCGGCAAACGGCACAGCATCCGGAAACCTGTTCCACGCAGCAAAATAATCCGCAAAGGTCGCAGGAAAAAGCACTTGATTAAGAGGAGCGTCCATATAACCTCCTTTGGCGGATTGCCGCGATTTTATTTACAGCTTTAATGAGCCTTTCGGTATTTGTGCACCTGCATTTCATCCCGGAAAAACCTATAAGAATTTCTTCTTTTGTGGGCTGAGGGTATTTGTCCAAGAGCGCTTCTGTACAGAGTATCTTTCCTGCTTCGCAGTAACCGCAGTTTCCTAGATGAACCTCTGCAAATACAGTCATAATCTCATGGTATTCGTTGGTCTGCGAGAAACCTTCGATCGTAATAATTTCGCTGCGTTGAATTCTAAAAGCCGGGATAAGGCATGCAGGGCTTACCAGTCCGTTATAAATGACAGAACACGCGCCGCATTGACCGGAAAGACATCCCGGTTTTGCTCCGAACAAGCCAAAGTTTTCTCTGAGAATCTCAATAAGTCTTACGCTGGCTTCGCCGTTAAACACAACGTCTTCGCCGTTTAATATAAAATTTATTGTCATTTGTTTACCCGTAATAATTCCCAGATATCGTTTCTCTTTAATGGAATAGACTTAAAACTATGTCCGGCTGCCTGAGAAACAGCCTGTAAAAATGCGGCAGGTATACAAGCGCAGGGAAGATCGCCTATGCCTTTTGGTTCGTCTGTACTGTTAATAAATTCAATGTGAACAGGCGGATTTTCTGCTGACGAATAAATCGTAAAGTTTTCGTACTGTGTTCTTGGG
Source organism: Treponema sp. (assembly GCA_009784935.1). Lineage (GTDB taxonomy): Bacteria > Spirochaetota > Spirochaetia > Treponematales > Breznakiellaceae > WQXQ01. The sequence goes on along the minus strand of WQXI01000018.1, from coordinate 25,235 downwards.
ATCGCGCCGTTTATATATTCGATATTTTCTGTAAATGCCCAGCCGAGCGCCTGTGTTATTCCGCGCATTAGGCTTCTTTTTGCCCTGTTCTTGGAAATTATTTTTCCTCCGTCAACCGCAAGCCAGATACCGCGGATTACAGGAATACATTCAACAAGGTCAATCGAAACTTCTACAACTGCCGCGGCTATACCGGGTTTTAAAAAACCGCTTATGTTCATGGCGGTTCCCGGCTGGGGAGCAAACTGCCCATCCATTAAAGAGCCGTTTTGCGGTTTTACAGAACGGCGCACAGTAATTGGCAAAGGATCGTGAAAGCGCTGTTTACGGATTGCCAGACAGCATTTTTTTACAAGTTTTGTTATCGCTGTAATATTACGCGAAGAGCAGGAGGGTCCGCAGTCCAGCGCCTGTGTTGGAACTATATGCACCATTTCGGGCTTTATTGACATTGTTTCTAACGCGACTTTTTCCCAGATTTTATTGTAGTCTTCTGATGTTGCGATGTTCGCTTTAATTTCTAGAATACTGTCTTTTGTCAGAGTAACCTCTACTGTATAAGTCCCTTTATCAGCATGGTAATACATAAGGTCACTGCTCTGACAGCCAAGCGCGATTCCTATCCCTCTTGGTTTATCTCCTTTTAAAGGCATTCCTTCTATTCTGCTTTGCTGTAATAATTCGAGGGATGCCCATTTGCGGTAATAATCGCTTAATTTTGCCGCTGTCTCGATAAGTTCTTTTTCACTGCCGGAACCTTTTAAGTTACTTAACCTAAGCCGCGCGGGATCTTGTTTTACATCATTAGAGGCAATAGACAGGTGTCTTTCCATTGCAAAAAGTCCGTTTGCAAGTCCAAAGCCGGAGAAGGGTCCCTGTGGGGGAATATTTGTACAGTTCGCGCGGGCAGAAAGCTTTATGTTCTTAAATTGATAAAAATTAAGCGCTCCATAGCATATTTGGTCTAATATTTCGTTTTTGTTAACCCCAAAAGCGCCGAGGTTAACAGAAATATCTACTTCTGCAGCGTTAATTCCGCCTTTTTCATCAACTGATGATGTAATATTTATCGAAGTACTGCACCTTTTAGGTGTATAAAGAAAGTCTTCTTCCCTAGTTAGGATAAGGCGTACCGGTTTTTTAGTTTTTAGCGCGCCTAACGCTGCATGAACCGCTATCAAAGAGGGGTACCATAGTTTACCGTCCATATGCAAGTTAAGAGCGGTAGGTTCAATTGACACTGCAGATGTTTCGATTTTAAGGGAATTTACGATTGCTCTTTTAACGTGATGAGGCCACTGCGTCGCCGTTCTTACGGTTAATTTGGCTGTTTTAGATTGCTCAGAAAACCAGCAAACTGCTCCGGCAGGTTCGGCATACCAGTGATCTTGTATACCTGTAGTATAGCTATGCTTTACAATTCTTTCGGATTTTTCAAATGCGGCAGTTGTATCGCCAAAGACTATTTCTCTTTTTACTTCGATATTTCCGTCATTACAGACAAAAACAGGTTTTTCTTCTTCTGCGGTAATAACACATTTAGAAGCTAATTCTTTAAGCAGTGTCTTATCCGCGCCTACCAATAATGCAATGGGCTCTCCAATATATGAAAGCTGAGTTTCCGCGAGTATTGGCATACCTGTGTCTTCCAGCTTATTTGTACCGGGAATGTCTTTTGCTGTTATCAGGGTATATCCTTCGGGTATAGAAGACGCAGTAATCGATTTTAGCAATCCTTTGGCGGTATTAGACCTTATTGTTACAGCGTATAATAGATTTTGCGGATAAATGTCTTCAAGGAAAGGCAGCGTTTCCATTTATGGGATATTATAGTGTTTCTTTAGTATACGGCGCAATACATTCGTATTACGGTAGGATTCTTTTTGGGATTCTGAATAACAGCAGACAGGCCTAAGTTCATTGAGCAGAGTCTGAATGTCGATTGTCTGCGGGGTTTTTCGGTTTATCCTAAGAATTCTGCTGTAATCTGTAAGCGAAGGTATCTCATCGGCAGAAGAAAGCAGGGATTCGTCGAGTCTTTCCCCGGGTCTAAGCCCAATATATTCGATTTTTATCTCAGTTTCGGGCTCATAACCATGAAAACGAATCATTTGTTCGGCAAGATCGCGGATTCTTACAGGTTCTCCCATATCCAAAAGATAAAGGCCGCCGTTCTCGCCTACGCCTCCTGTCATTAAAACAAGGGAGCAAGCTTCGCTTATTGTCATAAAATAACGGCGTACATCTGGGTGAGTTACGGTAATAGGACCGCCTTTTTCGATCTGCTGTTGAAAGAGCGGTACGATAGAACCGCGCGAACCCAGAACATTGCCAAAGCGAACAACAACAAAATTAGTGTTCTCTTTTGCAGAAGTTTTTCCGCTTGCCCAAAGAACCATTTGTTCGCAGATACACTTAGAAACTCCGTAAACAGAGACCGGATCTACCGCTTTGTCTGTCGAAATATGAACAAAACGCTTGGTATTATACTTTATTGCGGCGTTTATTAGGTTTTCTGTGCCCAGAACATTGTTTTCGATTGCCGCTACGGGGTTTTCTTCCATCATTGGAACATGTTTATATGCCGCTGTGTGAAAAATAGCGTCGGCTTTTAACTGCCCCAAAATATAATCTACATAAGAGGGATCTTTTAAGTCGCCGATTACAGGAACAATTGCCGCTTTTTCGCCCACGCCTTCGTCTTGGAGCAGGCGGAGTTCCCTGTCAATTTGATAGATTGAATTTTCGCCGTGCCCAAGAAGGTAAAGACGGGAAACGCCGCCGGAGAGAAGCTGACGGCATAATTCGCTGCCAATAGAGCCGCCTGCTCCTGTTACAAGGACTCTTTTACCGCGGACATAGGCGAGGCTCTGTTTTAACTTTATAGTGATTGGGTTTCTGCCAAGAAGGTCTTGTAAATCAATGGAGCGGGTTTGAATTAAATGAGCGTCGCCTTCGATAATTTGGGAAATACCGGGAAGGATTCTTATTTTGTTAAAATTAGCGCCTTTTAAAACTGTATATAGTTCTTTTAAATATTCTTTGCTTGCAGAAGGTATTGCGATTATAGCTTCGTCAGCCCTGCTGCTGCGGATAAACCCTGTTACATCCTTAATTGGTCCAAGAACAGGTATTCCTTCGATCTTTTTACCTATTTTTTCGGGGTCATCGTCTAAAAACGCCACGACTTCGCCAAAAACAGATTTTTTGACTATTTCGTTGGCGAGAGTTCTGCCTGCGAATCCTGCGCCGATTATATATAAACGTTTCCCCATCCTGTTAAATCCTCTGTTCCATAGAACCAATTACTTCGAAAGCAAGATCTATTGTGAATGAATCATCATAAAGATCAAGTGTTATTTTTGCCCTTCCTTTTCTTTTGTCGATTTTTATAATCTTTCCTTCCAGACCCGAAAGGGGACCGTCGACAACAACAATTCGAGAATTTTCATTAAAATATACTCTGGATCTGCCTGCAATCGGTCCTGCTTTATTAATAAAGTGTAAAACAATCTCCAAATCCCTGTCAGCGAGGGGAGTAATGTTCTGATTTGACTTTAAAAATCTAAAAAAACCGTCAGTTTGCCTAAAATCCCATTGAAAAGTTAGAATTTCTTCGTCATTTTCGGCTTCTATAAAGATATAACCGGGAAAAACCGCCGGAGTTGAAGGTTTCAGCTTTCCGGCTCTTCTAATTTCGAGCTGTCTGCGCGGAAAATGAATAGGGAAATTGATTTCCGGGTGCTGTGCTCGTAAAAGTTTGATATATTTTTCTTCTGATCTGGTTTTTACCTGTATCGCATAGTAATTCATTTTGTTTCAGTATAAATCCTATTTTGTGTTTGGAAAAGGGTGCCGATAAAGGAATAGGGAACTTTTTTATCCGGAGGAAAAATGAAAAAAGGCATTATATTTTTGATTATTTTTGGTCTTTTTATAAACATAACGGCTGGAGCGTCATTGATTTCTTTCTATGTTGTAGAAGCAGGTTTGAGTGAAAGGGAAAATGTTCAACATGCCCAGATTTGGGAAGACGCCTTTTTAGATGTTTTTTTTGAAGCAGGATATATCGTAACTAACGCGCCGATTTTACGGTTACAAAATAAACCTAACGGCGACATATTGGGCGCTGTTGCCTTTGACGCTGTAGACGTAAGTGACGGAGGAATCGACTATGTTCTGATAGCGATTCTTGACTATACCGGCAATTTACCCGCTCCCGGCGAAATATCATTTTATATCTTTAAGGTAATTCCAAGAGGTTTAATCTATGAGAAAAAAATCGAAGGAAAAACATTCAGGAACATGAGAGAAGAATTAGAAGACGCAAAATCCATAGTAAGGGGACTTGTTCCATATATTGAGGGGTCAAGATGAAAACAAAAATCGTCATTTTTATTGCAATACTTTTATTAATTTTTACAAGCTCATCATCGTTAGATGTCGCCGCGCCTTGGGAGGGCGCCGCCGCTGTAGCTCCTGCCGGTGAGCTTCCGGAGACGGGTTTCTTTGTCGCTACAAATTCGTTTCCGCGTAACACAGTCGTAGAAATTTACAATATAGAAACAGAAAGAAGCATAAAAGCAATTGTAGCCAATACATTAAACAGCCCCGGGCTTTTAGCGATTGTTTCGCGTCAAACCGCAGAAGTTATCGGCATGAGAGCAGGTTCTGTAAGCAGGGTAAGAATGCTCCAGCCGACAGATCCTATCGCGTATCTTCGTTTTGCCGAAACTTTTTCGTCAGGCAATCCTCCTGTTGATTCTAACCGTTTATTAAGCGAAGACGCGCTGATGGCAGAAGTTTATGGCAGTGATCCCTACAGAGCGCCTGCGCAAACAAATGTTATTCCCGCTAATCCGCCTGTAACTGCTCAACCGCCTGCGCAAAACAGCCCTGTTATTACAGGTCCAAGTTATACATTAGAACCGGAATGGGGAAACCCCAGAATGAATGTTGTAGATGTGCCTGACAGAACAGAACAAGTTTTTGTCCCGCCCAATGAAACTGTAAATCCTTCAAATCCGGATGTTCTTATAACGACTGTTCCTCCGACAGTTTGGGTTTATGAGCAGGAAAGGCCTGATGTTTGGATCACAGAACGAAACAGAGAAGAAGTTCTAAAAGATGTATCTCCTTTTATTGCCGAAACTCCTCCATCAGAACCTGTTAAAGAAGTAGAACCTTTAAATAACCTTTTTTATGATGTTTCCGAAAGAGAACGCGGTGATATTAATAAAGATGTATCTCCGTTTATTCAAGAATCGCCTCCTTCAGAAATTGTAAAAGTTATCGATCCGTTTATTGAACCAACAGAAGAACCGGTACAAATAGTTGAACCTCCGCCGCCTGTTGTTGTAGAGGAAATAGTCGAGGCTCCTGTAGAAGAAGCGCCTGTTGAACAGATTGTTGAAGCTCCGCCCCCGCCTCCGGTTGAACAGGCTCCGCCGCCTCCAATGGTAATAGCAGAGGCACCGCCTGCACCTCCGCCTCCTCCGGAGCACATAATTGATTATAACTATATTATTCCGGGGATTGATATTGCTGTAGCAACACCGGAAAGAACTGCGCAGCCTCCTGCACAGGTGCCGGCACCAACAGCTCCTGTACAGCCTGTTCCTCCTGCTGTTAACCAGAATTTTATATCTCAGCTGGCGCGCGGACAGTACTATGTTCAGCTCGCTTCTGTCCCTTTAGAATCTGTAGAAAACACTGTACGAAGAATAGACCCTCATTACAGTCCTGTTGTACTTAATGACGGCACTAATCTTTACAAAATTATGATAGGTCCGTTAAATCAGGGTGAAAGCGAAGCAATAAGGCAGAGATTTAGAAGCATAGGATACGACGCACTTGTCCGCAGAGGCTCTTAGTCCAGACTGTTGACATTACTCTAATTTTCCGCCATGTTTTAAAAATACGGTGGATGTAGCTCAGGGGTAGAGTGCAAGATTGTGGTTCTTGTTGTCGCGGGTTCGAAGCCCGTCATCCACCTATAGGGGTATTTGACAGGCAATAGTTTTGCAATTACTAATAAATGATTAATTGTAGTAATTGCGGGCTTCGAAACTTTTTTGCGGCTCGAAGGAGCTGGGAGGCTCCGAAGAGTAAACCGGCACGACGCTGGTTTAGCAAAAAAGACGGTCTGAAATGAGGCAACACGAGGTTGCCGATTGTAAGACGAAGCCCGTCATCCACCTATAGTACGGCGTTCGTAGCTCACCTGGATAGAGTACCAGACTTCGAATCTGGTGGTAGCAGGTTCGAGTCCTGCCGAACGCGAAATTGTCCGAACGCGGAATTAATTTCTGAACATGAATAGAGCTTTGCAAGGAGTTTGTGATGAAAAATGACAGCCTTGAAATTACAGAAAAACTTGAAGACAACATTTTAAGAGTCACTGCAAAAGGCAGGATAGATGCTAACACCTCAGAAATACTTCAATTTCGCCTTGATAAGGCTCTTAAAGACGGACAAAAAAACATAGTATTAAACATGGCTCAAATAGAATTCTTAAGCTCCATTGGAATAAGAGTAATTTTAAAAACATTTAAACAAGCTGCCGCGGACAAAGGCTCATTTAGAATAGCAAGCCCTTCGGAAATAGTTAAAAATGTTCTTGGAATGGCTGCTCTTAGCGAAATGTTAGTTCTTTAATGATAATTTCTCTTAGAATAAAAATACTTGCAATAGTTCTTGCTTTTCTTTCTCTTGTCTGCGCTGCTTTTATAATTTATTCTATAACAACAACAAGAGACTTAAAAGACCTGCGTCTGCAAGGCATAAGAAAAACCGTAGAATACGAAGCAGAAAAAATAAACAAAGTTATTTCCGAAATCGAACAAGCGGCTGTATTTTATATATTTGCAAGCAAGGTTTATAACGAAACCCAAAGAGATCAGTTGAGCGAAATGCTCGCAGTCGAATACCTAAAAAGAATACCTTCTGCCATTGGAGGCGGGTTTTGGTATGAACCTTATATGTACAGGAATAATAAATTAAGAGCCGGTTTTTATGCTTATTTTGATTCTGAACAGGGAGTGGTGCGGCTGGATGATTCATTTTTTATCGATGAATACGATTATCACTCTATGCCATGGTACAGAGAAATAACCGAAAGCGCGAAGAAATCATACAGTGTTATTTGGACAAAACCGTATACAGACGATTCCGGATCATACACTCTTATGACAACAGCAGGAGCTTCTTTATTTAACGAAAACGATGAACTAACTGCGATTTCTACTGTTGACTGGGAAATAAGCGAAATTATCAGTCAATTAAACGATATAAAACCAACCGTAAACAGTTTTATTTTATTATGCGTTCCAGAAAACGATTATGTAATTTCCAGTACATACAAAGGCGTTAATGCCGGTGACTCTGTACTTAATCTACCATGGAAAATTGATTCATCGCATTTTAATTTAAACGGAATCGATTATTTAGGCTTTAATAAATCTCTGGATAATAATTGGTTTTTGAGCATATTAATTCCGGAAAACGAAATTTTTGAAGAAGTCGAAAGACGCAACGGACGTTATTCGTTTATTATTTTATTTTCGACAATTTTTATGCTCTATGCGGCATTTCTGCTGATATCCGCTTTTATAAACAAACCTATCAAAAAATTTACTTCTGATGTAGCAAACATTGCGCTTGGAAACCTCGATGAAAAAATAATAATATATTCCAATGACGAACTTGGACAGCTTGCAAAAACATTTAATAATATGACAAGCGAATTAAAAAACTCAATTGACGAAAACGTAAGAGAACGCGAAGAAAAAAAGAGGATAAGCACAGAATTATCCGTAGCTCATGATATTCAAATCAGCATGCTTCCGAGGACTTTTCCCGCCTTCCCTGACAGGAATGAGTTTGACCTTTATGCTTCGATGATTCCGGCAAGAAATGTGGGCGGAGATTTTTATGATTTCTTTATGATTGACAATGATAATCTGGCTGTTGTAATCGCAGATGTTTCCGGTAAGGGAGTGCCAGCGGCTCTTTTTATGGTTATTACAAAAATTCTAATAAAAAATTCCAGTTTTAAAAGAGAACCAAAAGAAGTTTTTGAATATGTAAACCAAAAACTATGCGACAATAACGAACTAGGAATGTTTGTTACAGCATTTATGGGTTATTATAATATCCCGACAGGAAAATTTACATTTGTTAATGCAGGGCACAACCCGCCGGTTATTAGAAAAAAAGACGGAATTAAAAGCGGCACTTATGAGTTTATCAAAACAAATCCTTGTATTGTACTGGGATTTATTAATGAAGCCGAATATTTTCAGGAAGAAATAACGCTTGATAAAGGAGATGTTTTATTTTTATATACAGACGGAATAACAGAAGCGTTAAATGTAAATAATGAGTTATACGGCGAAGAACGCCTTATACAAAGCCTTAACGACTGCAGTTCAACTTTTTCTAAGAATATAATTAATAGGATTTTTGAAGAAGTTAATAAATTCGAAGAAGGAGCAGAGCAGGCTGATGATATTACAATGCTTGTTCTTGCAGTAAACGATAATAAAGAAAAAGAATTAATTGTTGATGCAGTTTTAGAAAATATTGATATTATATTTGAGTTTTTAAACGCAGATTTATCAAAATATGATTATTCACAGCAGTTTATTAATGAAATTAACATTGCGGCAGAAGAAATATTTATAAATATAGCCAGTTATGCATATAATGATGACGAAACATACAAAAAAGTCTCGATTTTTACTGTAATTACCAATAAAAAAGTAATAATCAGGTTCGAAGACACCGGAAAAAGCTATAATCCGCTGGAACAGGAAGAGCCTGACCTTGATAAAGACCTTTTAGAGCGTGAAATCGGCGGTTTAGGCATACATATGGTCAAAAACTTGATGGATTCTATCGAATATGAACAAAAAGACGGCAGAAACATTCTGACAATAGAGAGAAAACACCCTTAAAAATAGCCCTAAAACACTTATACACTCATCTTTTTTCGCCGACATTTAAAGAGAGGTGAAATCATGATTTATGAGAAATGCAGGGATATTTTGCTTAAGGAATTTGAACTCATCCAAAACGCTGTTTTTGTACAGGAAAAGATTCGTCTTGCTGTTACAGACAGGGAATGGGCCCTATTCGAAGATAACTTGAGCGCAATGAATGCAATCGAAAATAAACTGGAGACTCTAGAGGTAGAACGCGAACAGCTCTTTACTGTTTTTAAAACGCTTGTTCATCAGCAGGGTTTTTCTGATAATTTGGATTCTAAAGGACGCTTTTACGCGCTGGTTTCGCTTCTTCCGGAAACACAGAGAAATGATCTAACCTCGATTTACCGCAGTTTAAAACTGGAAGCGATAAAGTTAAAAATGGCGAATAACGCTCTATTAACATATCTTAACGGAATTAAATCTACACTAAGGGATTTTTTTGATCTTGCTTTTATTGAGCGGGGCGGAAAAATGTATACAAAAGACGGAACGCATTTTTCGCATGACATGAGCAGCATGGTTCTTAACAGGAGTTTTTAATATGACATCAACATTTATGGGATTAGAAATCGGAAAAAGAGGCGTAATGGCGCATTCAACTGCGCTTAATACGATTGGTCATAACATCAATAATATGAACACTCCTGGTTATTCAAGGCAAAGAGCAGAGTTTACCGCTTTTGAACCGATTTATCTGCCTGCGCTAAACCGCGCTGAAACTCCTGGACAGATAGGTCAGGGCGTTATTGTCGAACGCATAGAACGCATACGCGATCAATTATTGGACAGAAGAATAATAATGAAAGCCAACGAAGAAGGCTATTGGGAAATAAGAGAAAAATATCTAAAAGATATAGAAGCGCTTTACCTTGAACCTAATTTGGGTTTAGTTTCTACAAGAAATAAAATGGACAGCTTTTGGGATGCTTGGCAGGAACTTTCTCAGAATGCGGCAGACAATGAATTCAGGCTTGGCGTTCTTCAAACTGGTCAGACTTTTATTGACGGCATAAACGAACACTTTCGCAGTCTTTCTACTTTGCAATTGATTGTAAACGAAGATATAGAAATGACAGTTTCTAATATTAATGAACTAACCCGTCAAATTGCGTCTCTTAACGGTGACATTCAGCGTATTAAAGGACAGGGTGATAATCCAAACGATCTTATGGACAGAAGAGATCTTCTCGTCGATAAACTTTCAAAAATTATTGATGTAACTGTTACACAGCAGGATCCGGATGAATTTATGATTCATACTTCCGGGCATATTCTTGTACAGGGACAGATTCCGCGTCAATTTGATTTAAGAAAAGACACAGATGCGGAAAACTTTGCGTTTGTTTACTGGAGAGATACAGGTCAGCTGATGAATTTTAACAAAGGCGAACTTGGAGCTCTTTTTGAATTACGCGACATAACGATAGAAAAAGAGATTCAGAACCTTGACAACATGACTATGAATTTTGTTGATCTTGTCAATGAAATTCACCGTGACGCTTACGGTGCAAACGGAAGAACAGGATTAAATTTCTTTTCGGAATATCCTTTTGTTACAAACGTAAACGGCAACTATGACAGAAGCGGAAACGGTTTTTTTGATTCAACATATGTTTATAGAATCAACGGACAAAACTCTCTGGAATCCCGCGCGCAGCCAGGCTTGGAAGGAGTAATAAGATTATCCGCTTCTGACAGAATCGTAGAAGTTCCGTATTATTCTACAGATACTGTTAATGATATAATTTCTAGAATAAATAATTCCGGAGCGGAAGTTGTCGCTCGCCTTAACAGAGACGGTCAGCTGCAGTTAAAAGGAACTCCGACAGAACTTGTTGACGGTATAAGGGTAAATCCTGATTTTGTTATCCGCCATGTAGAAGACTCAGGGCATTTCCTTGCCGGTTATGCAGGTCTTTTATTACAGTCGGGTCCGGAAGGCGCTTTTAGCTGGGACAGAGCGGATGCAGTCGAAAGTTTAAGAGGCGGCGCAACAGATTACGCAGTAGCTCCTGTAGCGAATCCTTCCGGCTGGATTAGAATTAATCCCGATTTAGTAAAAGATCCTTCCTCTGTAGCGGCAGGATTCGGCGAAAACGGAAGAGCAGCAAATCCTGGCAACGGAGACGCAGCCGCAGCGATTGCTTTAATCAGAAACAATTCTGTAATGGTAGGCAGATTCGCCACATTTGATGATTACTTTGCAAATACAGTCGGTAATATCGCGCTTATGGGACAGCAGGCAGAAATTGCTTTAAAAACAGAAAACAACTCTATGAACTATTTAAGGCAAAAAAGAGAATCAATTTCCGGCGTCAGCCTAGACGAAGAATTATCAAACATGATCAGGTTTCAGAAAGGATATGAAGCGGCAGCCCGTTACATTACTACAGTTAATTCCATGCTGGATACATTAATAAACCGCATGGGAGTTTAAGTTATTTTTTAAGGAGTAAGATATGAACAGAGTTTCATCCAACATGCCTGTAAATGATATGCAATATAATCTTCGTCAGCAGGAAATAAAACGTGCAAATGTAATGAATCAGCTTGGAACAAATTCCAGGATGACAAGTTTACGCGATGATCCTTTTGCTGCAGCTCACGCTGTAAGGTATGACTCATATCTTGCGCGCCTTAACAGGTTCGAAGCAAATACGCAAAAAGCTATTCATCATTATAATAATGTGCATGATCATCTGTATTCTACCAATGATATTCTGCAGAGATTAAGAGATCTTGCATTAAACGGAGCCAACGGAACCAACTCGCCTGATGATTTAAAAATTATGGCATTGGAAGTAAACCAGCTTATTAGCGAACTTGTTTCTATTTCTAATGCTTTTAGCCCTGAGACAAAACAGATCTTTGCAGGGGATAAAGTTCATACAGAACCTTTTAGAGTTGTAGAAGGACGTGTTGACGGCGGTGATGAAACAATGATTACCCGCGTTGAGTACAGAGGATCAGGCGCGACACGAAGAATAGAAATCGGCGATAACATGTTTTTGGATATGGACCTTGGCGGAGGCGAAGCATTCTGGGCAGAAAAAATGCAAATTTTTTCTTCTGTTGACGCAACAGATTACAGGGTTCAGGAACCGGGCGCTTTCTTTATTGACGGAGTAGAAATTAATGTCGCTGTAGGCGATACGCTTCCCGCTATTGTAGCAAAAATAAATGATTCTGGAGCGCCTGTCAGAGCATATATCGATATTGATACAAGAGGTTTAGTCCTAGAAGGAACTACAGCTCATCTTATACGCGCAGAAGACAAAGTCGGAGGCGCTTCAATATTAAGAGATCTTGGAATAATTCATGGCAACATGGTTAATAACGCTCCCAATTGGGCGACAACTGCAAGAGTTTCCGGCGGTACAATTTTTGATATGGCTATTCGTTTAAGAGACGGATTATTAAGGGGAGATCATGATTTTATCGGCAGTCAAGGTATTGCAGGAATTGATTTAGCGATCAATAATGTAACGTATAGGCTTGCGGATATCAGCGGACGCGCCTCAAGAGCGGAGATTGCATGGACTCGCATTAATTCGCAGATTCCGAATGTAACCAGAATGCTTAACAGAGAAATTGGTTTGGATGTTGCAACTGCGGCTACAGAACTTAAACAGGCGGAATTCGCTCATCAGTCTATATTGGCGACTGCCGCAAAACTGCTGCCGCCTTCGCTTTTAAATTTCTTAAGGTAATGACATCAAGGAGTAAGAATGAAAGTTGATACTAGGGCATTTGGCTTAATTGAAGTTGACGACAAACAAAAAGTAATTATTCCGCAGGGGCTCTTTGGGTTCGAAGAATACACAGAATACGTGCTTTTTGACGCGGAACATGAACCTTTTTATTGGCTTCAATCCACAAAAGAAAAAGAAATTGCTTTTATATTAATTAATCCGTTCTTGTTCCGTAAAGATTATGAAGCAAATATAACTAACGAAGAACTGTCAGAAATCGGAATAAAGAAGCCGGATGATGTAATAATTTTTTCGATTGTTACGATCCCTGCTGACGGAGAATCAATGACAGCTAATCTTCAGGGACCTGTTATAATTAATAAAGAAACCATGACAGCAATGCAGGCGATTCTTTCTGATCCAAAATGGAAGACAAGGCATGATATTATGGCCGAGTTAAACGGAAAAGGATAACATAATGCTTATATTATCCAGAAAAATTGATGAAAAAGTTGTTATCGGCGATGATATTACAATTTCTATTATAGAAATCCGCGGGGATCAGGTTCGTTTAGGCATTGACGCTCCTAAAAAAGTAAAAGTTTACCGTCAGGAAGTCTATGACGCGATTAAATCAGAAAATAAAGCAGCTATCAAATCCGCGGTTAAAATTCCTGTTGTTGATTTTAAGAAAAACTAATATTTGGTTTTTTCTCACACAAAGGCACTGAGAAAATCAAAAGAAGTTAAATTTTTTCTAATTGTTTAATTAAACTGGACATATCTTTTGGTAATGGAGCTGTCAAATTTTGATTTTCCGGTAATGTTAACTCCTGCGCATGTAAACCAAGTCTTGCGAGCAATGGTCTTTCTTCATGCGGATCTCCCCGCCATGCTCGTTTAAATGAAGAAAGTTTTATAGGAGAATATTTTCCATATAAATCATCGCATACAACAGGATGTCCCAAGGCAGTAGCATGAACTCGTATTTGATGTATTCTTCCTGTTACCGGTTTTACTTCCAGTACGCTGAAATTACCTGCGCTTAATATCACTTTAAAAGAAGTAACAGATTCTTTACCTCTAAATTTATCTATTATGGTCATGTGTTTTTTATTTCCGTTTGGAATAAGAGGAAGTTCGCATGTTGTTTCTTTCCACGAAGGGCGGCCATGAACAATTGCAGTATAACATTTATAAACATTACGCTGTTCAAACGCTATAGATAAATTTCTATGAATATCTTTATTTTTTGCAAATACAACAAGTCCTGATGTTTCTTTATCTATCCTGTGAACAGTAAATACTTTAGGTATACCAAGATCGCATTCAAGAATTTTATCCAGTCTTTCTTTTGATTCATCCCATCTGTCACCGCCCACAGATATCCCTGATGTTTTGTTTACTGCAACAATCTGTTCATTCTGAAAAATAATATTGTATGGCTGACTTGACTTCACCTAATAACCCTCTGCGCCTCTGTGCCTCTGTGCCTCAGCGAGAGGCTCTTCTGGAAAATTTATTTTATATTTTTCTTGAGCCGGGTTTTACAACCGGTATTCCTTCTTTGCATAGCGCGCAGTCAGACGCATCCCAATTGCTTACATTTACTTTAACAGCAGGGTAAAAATGCCATGGAATATCAAGTTCTTCCGCCCGTCTGTCAACAACACAGGAAAGCGCTGTTATTTCAGCTCCGGCTGCTTCTAGGGCTCTTGCGCATTCATTATAGGATTTTCCTGTTGTTATAACATCTTCTGCGATTAAAACTTTTTGTCCTTTTTCTATCTGAAATCCGCGCCTTAATGTCATTGTTCCGTTTTCGTCTCTTTCTGTAAAAATGCAGGGTAAATCAAGCTGTCTGGCAAGTTCATAAGCTGCGATTATTCCGCCCATTGCAGGCCCTGCGACAATATCAATTTTAACTTTACCGGATTTAATATCTTCTTTTATTTTTAAAGCTGTCTGTTCCAGAGCAGCCTGCGCTTTTTTTGGATACATAAAAAGTTTTGCGCACTGAAAATATTTATCAGAGTGTCTGCCGGAACTTAATAAAAAGTGTCCTTCCAGCATTGCATCTGATTCTTTTAATAAATTAATTATATTATCCATAGTTTTTCCTTATAGAAATATCGCTGACACTGGAAATATTGTTTGTCTGCATATACTGATTTATACCATCGATAATTTCTGACATTGTATATGGATTAACAAAAGTAGAAGAACCGACTTGAACAGCGCATGCGCCAGCCATTAAAAACTCAATTGCGTCATTTGCGCATGCAATTCCGCCGAGTCCAATAATTGGAATATTAGATTTGCCGTCATCTTTTAACGTAGAAAAAAGTTCCCAAACCATTCTAAGGGCGATTGGCTTTATTGCGGGACCTGACAGCCCTGCGGTAAAGTTTTCAAAAACAGGTTTTTTATTAACAGTATCTATTGCCATTGCCTTAAATGTATTAATAAGCGAAATCGCGTCAGCGCCCGCGTTTACGCACGCTAAAGCTACAGACGCTATATTAGGCGCGTTAGGTGAAAGTTTAACCATCATTGGTTTATTACGGCAAACGCGGCGTACTACAGAAACAAGCGCTGCGGCTGTTCCCGGATCCATTCCAAAAGCCATACCGCCGACTTTTACATTGGGGCACGAAATATTTAGTTCTATGATATCAACAGGAGAGCTGTCCAAAAGAGCGGCACCGTCTACATATTCATCAGATTCTGCGCCGGAAAGATTCGCGATAATTGCAGGTCCGAGTTTTCGCATTGCAGGAAGATCGTTTTCTAAAAAGTACGGAATACCTTTGTTTTCTAGCCCTATAGAGTTTAATAAACCGGATGGAGTTTCCCACAGCCTGATACCGCTGTTTCCGGCGCGAGGAGTCATCGTAAGCCCTTTAGTGCAGATTCCTCCAAGAACAGAAACATCAAAAATACTAGAATATTCACTGCCGTTGCCGAATGTTCCGGAAGCGGCTATAACAGGGTTTCTTAATTTGACGCCTGCAATATCTACAGTTAAATCACTCATCAAATATTACCTCTTTTGCAGGAAAAATAGGACCGTCTTTGCAGCATCTGCGGTTTCCGTTTTCGGTTTTAATTGTACAGCCCAAACATGCTCCGACGCCGCATGCAAGTCTGCTTTCTAAAGAAAGAAAACAAGGTATGTTTTTTGATTCGCATTTTTTCTTGAGAGCGTTCATCATAGGCATAGGACCGCAGCCGAAAACTACATCAAAACTTTCGGGTTCTATAATAAAATCTGTTATCCTGCCGATGAGCGCGTTCCTGCCGTCTTCTGCCGTTATGACAACTTTTTTTGCTCTCATACCTGAGCCGATAATTAAGTCTTCTTCGTCTTTTTCTCTAAAGCCCTGCCTAAATCCAGCATAAAAATGAAAATTATAATCTGGTTTTTCAAATACAAGCGCTGCCAAAGGAGCAACACCTGCGCTTCCTCCGACAAGGGCTGCTTTGCCTTCGGTATTTTCGGGTAAAAAATCCGCCCAGCTGTTTCCGATTGGACCTATTAACTGAACTTTTTCTCCGACTGTTAATTGAGAGAGTTCTATTGTTCCCTTTCCCCGCCTGGAAATCAAAAACTTAACTGTCTTTTGATCATTATCGTACTCAAAGATACTGATCGGCCTTGGCAGAAAAACAGAAGTACGTATTGGCTTTAACATAAAAAACTGCCCCGCGCGCACAGCCGGATTTTCCCAGATAAACTGCAGAATAAAATATTCATCGTTAATTGACTTATTCATTGTAAGTTCGCATAAAACGCTTTTTGTCATATTACTCCCTTAATTTCGTCACGCATTTTAATTGCCGCGCGACGTGCGGCTTCTGCAGCAAATTGATTATCTATTTCTTTTCCTTCCGGTTTTTCTGATTTCCATGCGGTAATTATCGAACGCGAAGCGTTTACAACGCCGCCGTTTCCTTTTTGTAAAAGAAGAGCCGCTTCGGCAGCGCCGCCTCCCTGAGCTCCGTAGCCGGGAATAAGAAAGAAAAGATTACTGTATTCTTTTCGTATTTCTGCGGCTTCTTCTTTTTCTGTACAGCCGACGACAATTCCAAAAATACCGTAACCGTATTTTCCTATGTTATTATCTGCAATATCAGACATTTTTTTTCCGACTACTTTATAAAGGCATTTTTGTTCTGTTTTTGGATCGTTAAGAGAAAGTTTTTGAAAATCATTGTTACCGGGATTGCTGGTTCTGACAAGAACAAACGCTCCCTTACCATGCTGTTTTGCTTCTTTAAGCCAAGGTTCGATAGAATCCATGCCCATATACGGACTCAATGTTACAAAGTCAGCTTCAAAATCTCCGTTAAAATGCGCTCTTGCATACCGCGTTGCAGTGTCAGCAATATCTCCGCGTTTTATGTCCGCTATTACCAGCGAGCCTTTTGAGCGGATGTATTTTAGAGTTTCTGCGTAAGCTGTAAGACCTGCTATGCCCATTTCTTCGTAGTACGCGATTTGAACTTTATAACAGCCTGTAACGTCATAAGTTGCGTCTATAAGCGATCTATTAAAAGCGAGAACAGCCTGTGCGTCGTTTACTGCTTTTTTTCTTTCGATATCAGGAAGATACTCCGCCGCGGTATCCAGCCCAAGGCAGACATGTCCTTTTGCTTGGATACTTTCGTACAGCTTATCAATATTTATCATTTAAAATCCCCTGCATGTATAATTTCGTCACAGTATTCACAGCGATAGGTGCAAAGCTCGGGATTTTCGATATGAAAAATATGGGGCATGTATTTTTCTGTAGAACAAATACAGCGCGGATTTTTGCATAATAAAATATTCTCTACTTTTTTGGGAAGTTTAAGTTTTATCTTTTCTTTTACTTTTTCATTTTCTATTATATTTACAGTTATATTAGGATCTATAAGACCCAAAATATCCATATCGATAGAAATTGTATTGTCTATTTTTATAATGTCTTTTTTTTCGCTTCTTGACGAAATTGCGTTTGCGACAAAGGCGACTGTATACGGAACTTTATCAAGTTTAAGCCAGTTGTAAATACGGATTCCAAGTCCTGCTTTTATATGGTCTATTACAATGCCGTTTTTTATTTTATCTATGTTTAACATGCTGCCCCCAGAATCGACGCAAGCAGCGCCATACGCACATACATACCGTACTTGGCTTGAGAAAAGTATGCGGCTCTCGGGTCAGAATCAACTTCTACCGAAATCTCGTTTACCCTTGGCAGAGGATGAAGCACCACAAGTTTTTCCCTGCCGTATGCCATTTTTTCGGTGTTAAGCACATAGGTGTCTTTAAGGCGGATATAATCGTCTTCGTTAAAAAATCTTTCTCTCTGAACCCTTGTCATATAAAGCACATCCAGCTCCGGCATGGATTTTTCGAGATTTTCTCTTTCTTCGAACTCTATATTATTTTTGATTAAAAAACTTTTTATATATTCCGGCAGCATTAATTCTTTTGGAGAAATAAACAGCATTTTTATGTTTTTATATCGGGACAGCGCTTTAGAAAGCGAGTGAACGGTTCGTCCGAATTTTAAGTCTCCGCAGAAACCGACTGTTATATTTCCTATATTTCCTAAAAGACGCTTTATTGTTAAAAGGTCTGTCAGCGTTTGAGTGGGATGATGATGTCCGCCGTCTCCTGCATTTACTACAGGTACAGACGAATAACGCGCTGCCAAAAGAGCCGAACCTTCTTTTGGGTTACGCATTACGATAACATCAGCGTAACTTGCAGCCATCCGGATAGTGTCAGCGAGACTTTCTCCTTTTGCGGCAGAACTTGAGCCGGGTTCTGCAAATCCAAGGCAGCTTCCGCCAAGGCGAAGCATAGCGGCTTCGAAGCTGAGGCGTGTTCTTGTACTTGGTTCAAAAAAAAGGGATGCAAGGAGTTTGCCGCGACAGCTTTCTTTAAGATGACCTTCTTTTTTTTCAATTTTTTCGGCTAGAGTAAACAGGCTTTCCATTTCATCCAGCGATAGATCATCAGGTTCTACAAGGGAACGTCCCTTTAGCTCCGATAAAAGCGGCATTTAACCTCCCATATTTTTTAATTGCTTTATAATATAGTGTTTTTATTTTTTTGTAAATAATATCTCTTTAAAAATATCAATTTTTGTAGTAAAATACCTTAATATGTATAAGCCCTATTACAAGCCGGTCTTAAATGCCTTTGCGGATATTAAGATACCGGAACCCAAGGTTTCTAAACTTATATTGTTTATTTTAACAATAATTGGAAAAACATATATCAATATACTGTTTGGATTTGCCAAAATTGTCCTGCATAACGACAAAATACTGTTTGAGTCGTTTTCTTCGGCATTAAGCGGTAAAAGCCGCTGTCTTATCGCGTTTAGGCACCCCGACGGCAGGGAACCTCAGCTTCTTACATGGTTTTTTCTTTTTAGGCTTGCAAAACTTGCGTCAAAAAAAGGCTATAAGTTTAAAAAAAGACCTCATGCCATTTTTGTCTACGGATACGAAGTTGTAAGGTGGGGCGGAGCTCTTGCAAGGCTTTTTATGCCCAATTTAGGAGCGATACCGATTCACCATACAAAAATGGATTCTAAAGGAATGGCGCGTCTTTATAATTCAATTTACGAAGGCAAATATCCGCTGGCGCTGGCTCCCGAAGGTCAAGTCTCATATTCTACAGATACTGTCCCAAGGCTGGAAGCCGGCATTGTGAGAATCGGTTTCACTGCCGCCTCAAAAATGAACGAAAATAACCAAAACGAAAAGCCGGATTGTCCTTTAGAGATTCTTCCTTTATCTGTGCATTTTAGGTACGGAAAAAAAGGCAAGGCTGGCGCATTAAAACTACTTAAAAAAATCGAAAAAATATGCGGTATTAAAAATGAACAGCCGCAAAAACCGTCTTTTACAGAAAGACTTAATACCTGCAGAAACTTTATTTTAGAATTAAATGAAAAAAGATACGGTATAAAAACAGACAGTTCAATGTCATTTGATGAACGCCTCGAAAAAACTGTCCATTCTGCGCTGGAAACAGCGGAAAAAATTAAGTGTATAAAACCGGAAGGTGATTTTTTTATGAGGCTTTACAAGGTAAGGCATGAATGCTGGGATAAAATTTATCTTCCAAATCTGGATATAGGTGACTTAAAAAAACTAAATTTTATTAACCATAATATAATCGATCTTGATGCTTCTCAATCGTGGTATGCTTCCCGTCATCAGGAGTACGCGGATTTTGGATGGTACTTTAAACATCTGCTTCCAAAAGAAGATACGCCGCTTCATCTTAAAATTGAATATGTACAGAATCTCTGGGATTTTGCAAACAGAACAATGGGCGGAGCGATTTCTGGCAGAATAAATATTCCTGCAGATAAGGTAATAATAAAAGCGGCTTCTCCCATTAACTTAACTGCGCGTCTTTCGCAGTATAAAGAAGACAGAAGAGGAACAATTGAAAATACAATGGCAGATTTAGAAAATGCATATCTAAACTGCATAACAGAAGTAAACAGCGAGGTTTAATATTAAAGTAGAACTTTTTACATTCTGCGATTTTGCGCAGGAAAACAACGGAAAGTTAACGGTTGTAGGAACGTTCGATACGATTCTTTCGCATAATTTCCCATGTGTTCATCCGCAGCTTTCTGTTGTGATAAGGCTTCGCTTTGACATTTGGGAATTTGGAACCCATTCTTTTATGATAGAAATCCGTGATTTAGACGGCACTATGGTTTTGGAGCCGATCAACGGAAATCTCGAAGTTAAGGGAGTAGGTAATGCGACTGCTGTTTCTCATCTTGTTTTTAGCATAGGAAATCTCCATATCAAAGATCCTGCTTTAATAAATATTATTTTGTATATCGATGACAAAGAAATAGATTCACTGCCATTGTATGTAAGAAAGGGATAAACTACAAAGTTAGATTCTTGCGCAGCGGGATAAAAGCAAAAAGTCAGCAATGGTAATTGCTGTCATTGCTTCTACAACGGGAACAGCTCTTGGAACAATGCATACATCATGCCTTCCTTTTATTTCGATATCTTTAGTACTGCCGTCTTTGGCAAGAGCTTTTTGTTTTTTAGCGATAGAAGGCGTTGGTTTAAATACTGCATTAAAAGACAAATCTTTGCCGGAGGATATACCGCCTAAAATACCGGAACAGGGTAGGGCATTATATTCGCTGCCCTTCATATTTGCAGAAGAAAATCCCGCGCCAAATTCTATTCCTTTACAAGCGCCTATCGATAAAATTGCGGCGGCAAGACGCGCGTCTAATTTATCAAAAACCGGTTCGCCAAGCCCTACGAGCAGCCCCGTAGTTCCTGCTTTAACCTCGCAGTGAATAATACCGCCTGCGCTGTCACCTTCTTTTTTGAGCTCTTCCAGTTTCTCTGCGCTTATAGACGGTGTCATAACAGCTGATATTGTTATTCCATTTATTAAGAGGAATTTTTTTGCTATCGCTCCTGCGGCAACCCTAGAGAGAGTTTCACGCCCGGAGCTTCTTCCGCCGCCGCGATGATCCCTAAAACCGTATTTTGCTTCCCATGTAAAATCGGCATGAGAGGGTCTATAGATTTCTTTTAGTTCATCATAATCACTGCTTTTTTGATTAGTATTGCGGACAATGATCGCAATCGGAGTGCCGAGAGTTTTTCCTTGATAAATACCGGATAGAATTTCAGGCTTATCTTCTTCATCTCTGGAGCCTAAAGCAGAATTCGGGCGGCGGCGTTTTAATTCTTCTTCTATATCAGAAATAGAAATTTCAAGTCCGGCAGGGCAGCCGTCAACGATGCAGCCCATAGCCTCTCCATGCGATTCACCGAATGTTGTTACTTTAAAAATTTCTCCGAATGTGTTTCCTGCCATTATAAATACCTTCGAGCTTCGTCATTTCTTACTTTTGCGTATAATTCGATATGCTGCTTTGCAGTACTGCCGGAAATTTTATGCATTAAGACTTCTTCTACCTGAAAAATACCAGCTTCGTTTGACATGCTTATATCGATTCTTATCGGTTTTTCTTTTCCTTCTGTAATTTTTACTTCTTCGATTGAATTAGCCGAATACTGATGTATATGCCCCATTCTTGTTGAGTGAGCAAGAGAAATAGGAATACGGGCGCGTCCTTTTGTCATATCACACCCGTCAGCGACCTGAATAATACCTGCTTCCAGCGATGATACATTAATAGTTCCCATATGCCCTGCAATTCCTTCCAAAGCGGCGGCGCTGATAATTATTCTTTTTTGTAAATTATCATGATAAACCTGATCCAGTATTCTTTCTATTACAGGACGGGCAAGGATTATACTGTGTTCTTCGTGTTTATCGCGGCCCATCTGCATTCCAAGATCGTGCATCATTGCAGATAATATTACAGTTATAAGACTGTCTTCGAAATCGCCGCAGCCGTCTTTTTCGATATTGGTTTTTATTCCTGCTTTTTTAAGAAGCCCGAGCATTAAAACTGCATTATATGTAACAATGCGCATATGGACAGGTCCGTGATCATTAAAACCGAGCCTTACGATAGAGACCGTGTTTGCGTATTCCTGTTGTGCCTGCAGGTCTTCGTTTGCTAAAAGAATTTTAAGGCATTTCATTACATTAACAGAAAGATTATACGATTCTACAAGATCGATTAGTGTAATATCAATGCTTAATTCTTTAGGCGATTTCACTCTCAGCTCCTTTATTGCTTAATAAAAATATAATCGGTTCTTGCGCCGTATAAATTATCATAATAAAAGTTTGTCTGATCCCAGCGGTTATTAATCGCAAAGAAATTGCGGGGACGCATTAGATATATTAACGGAGTTTCTTCCAGTAAAATTGATTGAAACTCATCCCAAATTTCTTGAGCTGCATCTTTGTCGATCGTAACAAGTCCTTTATAATATAGATAATCTATGCGAGCTTCCCATTCTGTACCGGGGGATTCTTGATTTGGATGCCACATATGAAGATTTCCTTTTGACGGCCATACATTACTGCCCTGGCTTGGAAAAATGCCTGATCCCGTAAGGCCAATAATCAATGAATCCCAATCGTATGTTTCTGACAACTGCTGAACCAGTTTCTGAAAATCCATTACCCTAATATTTACTTTAATGCCCACTTTGGAAAGTTCATCCCTAATAATCGAAGCTGTATCAGAATTCATAGAACTTTCTGATCTTATAGAAAGATCAAATTCTATCGGTCTATTATTACTATCCCTCATTGTCCCTCTTCTATCCCTATTAATTCCTATAGAAGATAAGAGTTCCAGCGCGCGCTGTGTATCATATAAGTATTGCAAAGTTATGTTTGGATTGTAATAAGGGTTTCCCTGCGGAAATATTGAAAGTTTAGGCTGAGAAAGCCCGCGGTACACCTGATTGTTAATTCTGTCGCGGTTTAAAAGACAGCTCATAGCTTGACGAAATTCTTTTTGAATAAACCATTCATACTGCGGTTTATCTTTGTTAACAGGGTTTTGATTAAATGTCCAAAAACTAGCTCCAAGAGCGCCTTCTGAATTAAAAACTGTATAGTTTTTTTCATCTTTGTAAACAATCGCATTAATGTCTTCTGGTCTAAGATTGTATGTTTCTAATTCTCCATTTTGAAAAAGCAATAATTGTGTATTTTCTTCGGGAATAATACGAATGATTAGTTCTTCTATGTAAGGAAGAGAAACTCCGACTGCGTCTTTTTTCCAATGATCGGGATTGCGTCTATATACAAGTCTTTGAGAAGGTGTGTATTCTACCAAGAACCATTCGCCCAAAGAAGGGATTAATCTTGGATCATCTGCAACAGTAAACAGATTTCTTACACCTTCTACGCCTCCGTTTCTTTTTGCCGGTTCAAAAATATGCCGTGGACCAAAATCCATATTAGATGATAAAAGGGGTTCTGATGTGATAAGCGGAAAGTTTACAGAAAAACGGCGATCATCGATTTTAGTGATTGTTTTTCTTTCAAAGGTTCCATCAGGCATTTGAAGGAATTGCCCCGGTAAGCTGGAACTATTAAAGGCAGGATCACCTTTGATTTCGTTATACCAAAAAATTACATCATCGCTTGTAACTTTAACTTTTCTGTTAGAATTATAATAACTCCAGTAAAGGTCATCTCTAAGCGTATAAATAACCTGCATTGTATTATTCGCTGTATTTGTAACTATCCTGTAAGAAGCTAATCGCGGAACCCATTCGCTTGTTAAATAATCATAATCTAAAAGACTATCTGTCATTCTGCTTACCACAGTCATTGTAACATTATCAAGTTCCGCTACATGCAGATTAAAACTTTTTGGATCATTTATCATAGAAGAAACCCATGTTCCGCCTAATCTGCCGGGAACAAAAGTTTCACCTTTAAACGGCTTGCTTACCGTTCTTGCAAGAAGTTCAACAAGACCTTCTGGATTAAACTCATCGATTGAGAACTCGTCATATTTACCGCACGAGATCGTTAATAATAAGAGAGAAATGATTATTATAGTTATTTGTTTCTTCATCATAGAATAATTCTACTTTAAAGTGCATTTTAAAACAATACAGATAAGTATCTTTCGCCTGTATCTGGGAGAATAACTACGATATTTAAGTCTTTATTTTCTTCTCTGAATGCGATTAAAAGAGCGGCTTCCAGCGCCGCGCCGGAAGAAATACCGGCAAAAATGCCTTCTTCCTTTGTTAACCGCAAAGCGGTTTCTACTGCTTTTTCGTCACTTACCTGTATTACTTCGTCAATTATAGAAGTATCGTAATTGCCGGGAATAAAACCGGCGCCGATTCCTTGAATCTTGTGCGCGCCTGCTTCGCCTCCTGATAGTACCGCAGAAGCGGAAGGCTCAACAGCGATAATTTTTACAGCAGGATTTTTGGATTTTAAATACTTTCCAACGCCGCTGATTGTTCCGCCTGTTCCAACCCCGGCAACTAGTATATCTATTTTTCCGTTTATTGCGTTCCAGATTTCCGGTCCTGTAGTTTCTTCATGCGCTTTTGGATTAGCGGGATTATTAAATTGATCGGGAATAAACGACTCAATTATAGAAGCAGCAAGTTCTTTTGCTTTTTCGATTGCGCCTTTCATTCCAAGAGAGCCTTCTGTAAGTACAACTTTTGCGCCAAGCGCTTTTAAAAGTTTTTGTCTTTCTATGCTCATAGTATCGGGCATAGTTAAAATTACTTTGTAACCTTTTAAAGAACCAATGTATGCCAATCCAATACCAGTGTTCCCGCTTGTTGGTTCGATAATGACAGAACCTTTTTTTAGTTTGCCTTCTTTTTCTGCAGCTTCTATCATGGCAAGAGCAGCTCTGTCTTTTATGCTGGACATAGGGTTAAAACTTTCAAGCTTTGCGTAGATTAGGGCGCTTGTGTTGTTTATCTTGTTAAGTTTAACAAGAGGAGTATTACCGATTAAATCTGTTATTTTCTCAACTATCATAATATCTCCAATATTTTTACCACAGAGTACACAGAGTAACACGGAGAAAAGAATGCTTTCGAGTAAAAAACTCTGTGAAACTCCGTGTACTCC
>WQXI01000017.1 GCA_009784935.1 Treponema sp. | reverse complement strand
TTAATTGGAAAATCAGAATTAGATAATGGCGATGTAACACCTTTTGAATTCAGGCAAAATTAATGCAAGTTGAACAGACTAAACAATTCTCAAAAACTTATAAAAAACTATTTGCTAACCAGCTTCCGGAAACAAATAATGCAATTAATGAAATAATAGCAGATCCAGAAATTGGAGAAAAAAAACAAGGTGATTTATCTTGGCTTAGGGTCTATAAATTCAAATTACTTGGGCAATTGACATTAATTGGCTACACTTTTGATAAAGATATTCTTACTTTTATAGCTCTTAGTTCACATGAAAATTTTTATCGAGACATTAAACGAAAATACAATACCTAATGCCTAGCAGGGCGCTGAAGGGTGAAGCGCCGATTGGGATAAGAAACTCACACAGAGAGAAGAAACTCCAATAACTCACACGGGGGCACGGAGACACAAAGGGACACGGAGGAGGAGAAAGGTTAAAACTAGATATCTTTCTTCAACCTTCTTATATTCTCCGTGTTCTGCTAGAAGCTTCGCTGCAAGGACCTGTGAACGCTGTGCCGCTGTGTGAGAAAATTCGATATTTTCCTGTGTGAGATCTTCCCCCGTGATCTCTGCGTGAGGCTCTTTTTTATCACTCCGTGTTCTTAGTGCCGCGGACTAATATTCTTCCCAGGCTTTTATTTCCAGCTCTGCTCCGTTGTGCAGTGTTTCCAGCGCGTCAATAAATTCTTTTGCAACCTTAATATTTGTAAATAATGGAATATCAAAGTCTATAGCCATCCTGCGGATTGTATAGTCATTTTTTAATTCCAGCGCCGCATTATTTTTTGGAATATTAATAATTATGTCTATTCCGCGTTTTTTAATAAAGTCTGCAATGTTTGGCTCTTTCTTTTCCAACGGCCACGCAAGTGCGGTTACCGGGAGCTTGTTGTCAGAAAGGAATTTTGCAGTTCCGCTGGATGCATAAAGCTCATGTCCCATCTTTACCAGTTTGCGCGCGGAATCAAGGAAGTCGATTTTATCGACGATCGGACCTGTAGAGAGCAGAACCCTTGCTTTGCCTTTGGGTATTTTGTATCCAACAGAAACAAGTGCTTTTAATAATGCGTCTGATAGACTTGAGCCGATACAGCCGACCTCTCCGGTACTTGCCATTTCTACACCGCTTACTGGATCAGCTCCGTGCAGACGCGAAAAACTGAACTGTGCGGCCTTTACGCCGACGCACTGCAGCTCGAGCGCAGAGACTGTAGATTTTTCTACAGGTTCTCCGAGCATTGCTTTTACCGCAAGCTCTATCATGTTTACGCGGCTTACCTTAGAACAAAATGGGAAACTGCGGCTTGCTCTTAGATTACATTCTATTACCCGCACATGTCCTCTTTGCGCAAGGAATTGAATGTTAAACGGCCCTGTGATATCAAGCGCTTTTGAGATTTTTTCACTTATCTGTTTTATTTTGCGGAGTGTTTCTATGTATAAACGCTGTGCAGGCAGTACAATTGTCGCGTCTCCGGAATGAACGCCTGCGTTTTCGATATGTTCAGAAATCGCATGAAAAAGTATTTCGCCGTTCCGCGCGACCGCGTCGACTTCGATTTCTTTTGAGTTTTCTACAAACTTAGAAATTACTACAGGATGTTCCGGCGAAACATCTGCCGCAAGATTGAGGTGTTTTTCCAGACTGGAATCATCCCATGCTACATTCATTGCCGCTCCGGATAATACATAACTCGGACGAATCAGAACCGGATAACCTGCGTTTTTTGCAAATTCTTTTGCCGCTTTATGATCTGTAAGTTCTTTCCATTCCGGCTGTCCAATGCCGAGTTTGTCCAATAGCGCGGAGAACTTGTTGCGGTCTTCTGCATTGTCAATTGACTTGGAAGTAGTGCCGTATATATGAACGCCTGCGTCAAACAGTTTTGTAGCTAGATTGTTTGGAGTCTGTCCGCCCATAGATACGATTATTCCGTCTGGATTTTCTCTTTCATAAATATCAAGAACGCGTTCTAATGTGAGTTCTTCAAAGTAAAGCCTGTCACACATATCATAGTCTGTAGATACAGTTTCCGGGTTACAGTTTACCATAATTGAATAACGTCCAAGATTTCTTGCTGTCTGCACTGCGTTGACACAGCACCAGTCAAACTCAACGCTGGAACCTATTCTATAAACGCCCGAACCTAAAACCATAACTCCGCGTCCGGATGGATTTACATCATCAACACGCGCAGCTAAAGCGGGAGAATCAGCGCCGCTGTAAGTCATATAAAGATAATTGTTCTTTGCCGGATACTCAGCTGCAAGCGTATCTATCTGTTTTATTGCGGGCAGTATACGGTGTTCTTTGCGGATTTCGCGGACTTTCATTTCCGGCAATCCTGTAAAACCGCCGATCTGCGCATCGGAGAATCCAACCTGTTTTGCCTGAGCCAAAAGTTCTCTTGTAAGACCGGCTTTTTTTGTTTTGCGCAGTTTTTCTTCGATCTTCCAGATGTTATACATTTTACTGATAAACCATTTATCAATTTTTGTTAATTTATAAATCTTGTCTACTGTCCAGCCTTCCTGAAGAGCGCGGTAAATAACATAAATGCGCCTGTCTGTTGGTCTGGAAAGACCTTCTTTAATTTTTGCTTCTATAGTGCCGGGACCGGAAAAGCTTCTGCCGCAAAGAGTGTCATCGCCTGCAAGTCCTGGAGCTCCAATGCCTGTCATTCTAAGAGCTTTTTGAATAACTTCTTCGAATGTTCTTGCGATCGACATCGCTTCGCCGACAGATTTCATTTCGGAACCGATACGCAAATCTACATTTTTGAATTTTGTCAAATCCCAGCGCGGAACTTTTGCGACAATATAATCGAGCGCTGGTTCAAAAAAAGATCTTGTTGCGCGTGTTATGCGGTTTTCTATATCAAGCATAGAATAACCAAGCGCTATTTTTGCCGCAATAAAGGCAAGAGGGTAACCTGTCGCTTTTGAAGCGAGCGCAGAGCTTCTGGAAAGACGCGCGTTTACTTCGATGATACGGTAGTCTTCTGAGAAAGGATCAAGAGCATATTGAATATTACATTCGCCGACAATGCCGAGATGACGGATTACTTCTATGCCGATTCTTCTTAGTTTTCCAAGTTCAGAATCTGTAAGCGTCTGCGCTGGAGAGACAACTATACTTTCGCCTGTATGTATGCCAAGCGGATCAAAGTTTTCCATTGATGCTACAGTAATACAATTGTCGTTGGAATCCCTAACGATTTCGAATTCTATTTCTTTCCAGCCGCCGAGCCATTCTTCTACAAGGATCTGCGGAGGAGTGTCAATTTCATTTTTTCTGGCAAATACCATTGCGCATTTTTTTGTAAGGTCAGCTTCGTTTCTACAAATACCGGAGCCGGCTCCTCCCAGTGTAAACGCTACGCGCGCCATTACAGGAAAGCCTATTTCGTTAGCTGCTTTAAGCGCTGCAGGCGTGTCCGTTACTGCAAAGCTTCTTGGAGTAAGAGCGCCTATTTCGTTTAGACGGTTAACAAAAAGCTGGCGGTCTTCTGTATCCTCTATGGATTTAACGGGAGTGCCAAGAACTTTAACATTATTTTTTTTAAGTGTGCCTTCTCTTTCCAAAGCGACTCCGCAGTTAAGCGCGGTCTGACCGCCAAAAGAAAGCAGTAATGCGTCAGGTTTATCTTTTTCTATTACTTTGCGGACATACTCCGGAGTTACAGGGAGAAAATATGTTGAATCTGCCATTCCTTCGCTTGTTTGAATAGTCGCAATGTTAGGGTTAATTAAAATTGTTTTAATGCCTTCTTCGCGCAGAGCTTTAATTGCCTGAGAGCCGGAGTAGTCAAATTCGCCGGCTTGTCCTATTTTTAAACCGCCCGATCCAAGAATGAGAACTTTATTTGGAAGTTTTAAATCCGGTTTTTTTAGTGGTATCATTTATTGCTCTCCTTTACTTGATCTATAAAGCGGTCAAAAATAAATTCTGTGTCGCGTGAGCCGGGACATCCTTCCGGATAAAACAGAACGCCGGAGAACGGCTTTCCTTCTTTTTTTATTCCTTCTATTACGCCGTCATTTGCATTTGTAAACCACTGCTTCCATCCTTTAGGAAGCGATTCGGGGCGTATCGCATAACCTTGATTCTGCGAGGTAATATAACATCTGCTGGTTCCTTCTTCTATGCTTGGTTGATTTTGCCCCCTGTGGCCGAACGGAAGCTTTAATGTATCTGCTCCTGCCGCAAGCGCTATTATATTACATCCAAGACCGAGTCCTAAAACAGGCTTTGAGCCTGATAATGTTTTTCGTATAGTTTCTATCAGTTTTTTGTATTCTTTAGGGTCGCCGGGTCCGCTGGAAATTATTAATCCGTCATATTTACTAATTTCTATTTCTATGTCGCATGGTATGCGGTTTACTTCTATGCCGCGGTTTAAAAGACATCGGATTACATTTGCTTTTACTCCGCAGTCTATTAAGGCAATTTTTATTCCTTTTTTCTTTCCCGCAGGAGTGTATGTTTTAATTTCTTTTAATGCGACTCCGTCGCTGTTGGATTGTTTTATTTTATTGATCGAAACATTGCCTGTATTTTCTCCGATAATTATTTTTCCGCGCATAGTGCCGCGTTCGCGAAGGCGCATAGCCAAAGCGCGTGTATCTATTCCGTAAATGCCTGGAATACTTCCTTTTTCCAGCCATGAAGATAAGGAAATCTTAGATGCATAATGGCTCGGCTCTTCGCAAAGATCAGAAATAATAAGCCCTGCCGCCTGAATTTTTTCTGATTCTATAATTACAGGAATCTCATTTTCATCTAAAAAAGGCGCGCCGTTTTTATTAACAGGCACGCCTATGTTACCGGCTATCGGCCAAGTAGACACAAATATTTGACCCTTGCATGCAGGATCTGTTATAGACTGAATAAGCCCTGACATTCCCGTATTAAAAACTACTTCGCCGGTAACACTGCGGCTCTTTCCAAAAGCCCAGCCCAGATATTCGCTTTCGTCTTCTAAAATAAGTTTTGCTTCAAGCCTCTCGCTGTCATTCTTCATTTATAACTCCTCACAACCTTGCGGCAATTGTATCGATAAATTCCCACGAATTTAAAATTTTCTCCGGCGGCGGCTCAGAAAGTTTTGCCAAATCTCCTGTCATTATTCCGTCTTCTATGACGCCTGTAACCGCAGCTTCCAGCCGTTTTGCAAAATCAGATAATTCCGGTATGTTGTCAATTTCTGCGCGTTTAGAAAGCGCTCCGCTCCATGCAAATATCAAAGCGGCAGGGTTAGTGCTGGTTTTTTCTCCCTTTTGCCACTTGTAATAATGCTGCTGAACAGTGCCGTGAGCGGCTTCGTATTCAAAAACACCGGATGGAGAAACTAAAACGCTTGTCATCATAGCAAGGCTTCCTGCTGCGCTTGCAATCATATCGCTTTGAACATCGCCGTCATAATTTTTACATGCCCATAAAAAGCCGCCTTCGCTTTTTACAACCCTGGCGACAGCGTCATCGATTAATGTATAAAAATATTCTATGCCGGAAGCCGCAAACTTTTCTTTAAATTCGGTTTCGTATATTTCGTTAAATAAAAACTTAAAGCGTCCGTCATATGTTTTAGAAATAGTGTCTTTTGTAGAAAACCACAATGGTATTTTTTCTGCAAGCGCATAAAGAAAACAGGCGCGTGCAAAACTTTTTATCGAATCATCAAGGTTGTGCATGCCCTGAACAATTCCGCTTGTTTTAAAATCTGCGACTTTAACGCGGCGTTCTTCTCCGTTTGTTTTTGTATAGACAAGTTCAACTTTGCCGGGCTCGTTGATTTCCATTTCTGCCGCTTTATAAACATCGCCGTAGGCGTGACGGCCTATAACAATAGGACGCTTCCAAGTAATGACAGACGGTTTTATACGGTTTACAGAAATTGGTTTGCGGAATACTGTGCCGTCAAGTATTGCCCTGATTGTCGCGTTTGGGCTTGGATGTAGGTGTTTAAGATTGTACTCCTGCATTCTTGCTGTGTTTGCGGTTATTGTAGCGCACTTAACGCCTACGCCGTATTTTTTAATGGCATTGGCGGAATTAACTGTTACTTCGTCATTGGTATCATCGCGGTTAGAAAGCCCAAGGTCATAATATTCGGTTTTTAAATCTATAAAGGGAAGAAGCAGTTTTTCTTTGATTACATCCCAAAGCACGCGGGTCATCTCATCGCCGTTAATCTCTACAAGGGGTGTCTTCATGCCGATTTTTGTCATAAATACAGTATATCAAAATAGATAACGTTAGTAAATGGCATTAGAAATAAATTATAGCTTAACCTGCTTTAACCTAAGCGTATTTAATAATACCGAAATTGAGCTTAGGCTCATTGCTGCTGCGGCAAACATGGGGTTTAACAAAGGGCCGCCGAACAAATGCAAGACCCCTGCCGCTATAGGGATACCTAAAATATTGTATCCAAAAGCCAGCGCAAGATTCTGCTTGATGATACGGATACTGCTTTTACTTAAATTTACAGCAGTAAGAACATCCAGCGGGTCGTTTCGCATTAGTACTATATCCGCAGCTTCTACCGCAGCGTCAGCGCCGTTCCCGATGGCTATACCAATATCTGCCTGCGCCAATGCCGGAGCATCGTTTATGCCGTCACCAATCATTGCAACCTTTCTTATTCCTGCCTGCAGATTTTTAATGATGGTTAATTTATCCTGCGGAAAAACTTCCGAAACCACACGTTTAATTCCCGCTTCTTTTGCGATGGCATCCGCTGTTTTTCTGTTATCGCCTGTAATCATTACGATATCAATTCCCATCTTGTATATTCTTTCTACTGCTTTTTTACTGTTCTTTTTTAATGTATCTGCGATTGCAATAATCCCCGCTATTTTTCCGTGTATGACAACATAAACAGGGGTTTTTCCTTCTGTGGCGATCCTGTCAGAAACAATTTCCAGTTTACCAAGCGGAATATTATATTTTTCTAAAAGTTTTTTATTGCCGGCCAAAACCGGAATGCCGTTAACTTCTGCTTTAATACCGTAACCCGGCATCGAAGCAAACACATCCGCTTTTATTGTTGTAATTCCAAGTTTTTCCGCTTCGTTTACAATTGCCTGTCCCAAAGGATGTTCGCTTCCTTTTTCTGCCGATGCCGCAAGCTGCAAAAAGTTTTCTTTTATTTCTGCAGAATCTTTCCAGTTTCCTGCTCCCCAAGCGCTGTTGCCGAGAATTATATCCGTAACTATTGGTTTTCCTTCTGTTATCGTACCTGTTTTATCAAATACAATTGTCTGGATTTTTCCCGCAATTTCCAGCGCTTGTCCGTTTTTGAATAAAACGCCGTTTTTTGCTCCTTTGCCTGCGGCAGTCATTACAGCAATAGGCGCGGCGATTCCTAGCGCGCAAGGGCAGGCGATAACTAACACAGAGATAAAAATTGAAAGCGCAAATTCAAAAGATACAGCCGCAAACCACGCAATACCCGAAAGAACTGCGACGGCACAGACAGCCGGTACAAAAAAAGCGCATACGATATCGGCAAGCCGTGCAATAGGCGCTTTTGAATTTTGCGCATTCTCCACAAGCCTGATGATTTGGGAAAGAACAGTTTTAGAACCTGTCTTTAATGCTTTAAAATAGAATGCGCCGTTGTAATTGACAGTTCCGCCGTAAACAGAACTTCCTGTTTTCTTATCGACAGGCATGCTTTCGCCGGTCAGCATTGATTCGTCTACAGTGCTGATTCCCTGGATTATTACGCCGTCTACAGGAATCTTCATGCCGGGTTTAACAAAGATAATATTTCCTGATACTACTTTTTCTATAGGAACAATTCTTTCTTTTCCTTCGATTATTATAATTGCTGTTTTTGGAGCCAGGGACATTAGTTTTGTAATTGCATCCCCTGTACGTTTGTATTGAGCGGCTTCTATTGTTTTTCCTAATAGAATTAACGTTATAATAACGGCGGCAGTTTCAAAGTACAAAGAGTGCGCGGCTTCGGAGTTTCCTTGTATTAACATAAACAAATTATAAATACTAAAAATAACAGCCGAGGATGTTCCTATCGCTATCAGCGAATCCATGTTTGGTTTTAACCTGGAGAGGTTTTTAAAACCCGATGTATAAAAGTTAAAACCTGCTATAATTACAGGAATTGTAAGTGTTAGCTGCAATAACGCGTTAATTAACGGCGCAGACGAGGGAGAGAGAAAATAAGGAAGCGGAAGAGATATCATCGGAGCCATAGCAAGATATAACAGAGGCAGAGAAAAACAAGCGGCAATTAATAATTTTGTTTTTAAATTGCCGGTGTTGGCAGCTTTTTTTACATTGTCTTCGTCTGTGTCTATTTTATAACCGGCTTTTTCGATTGCTTTTTTTATATCGCTTAGTTTTAAAACAGAAGGATCATAAATAACGCCCGCTTTTTGCGCAATAAAATTTACAGAGGTGTTTTTTACGCCGTTAAGTCCAAAAAGAGCTTTTTCTATCTGTGCGGCGCATGCTGCGCAGCTGATACCTTTAATTTTTAATATTACTTTTTCCATAATTACTGCTTATTCACAATGCTGATTATTTCTCTGATAGAAACTTCTGTATTTTGCCGCTCAGTCAAATCGCGCAGAGTTAATTTATCTGTAAGCGGGTTTTCGCCGGGGATAATAACAAAGCGCATTCCTTTTTTTTCTGCAAGTACAAATTGTTTTACAAGCTGTTTGTCTGCCGCGGGCTCTAAAAATACTTCGCAGGGTACTCCTTCTGCGCGGAGTTTTTGCGCCAATGCCTGATACTGCCCTGATTTTTTTATATCTGCGCAGATAATCGCGGCAGAGCAGCTGTTTGCGGCAGGTAATTTGCCGAGGTGTTCAAGAGCAGAAAGCAGACGGTCAAGACCGATAGAAGAGCCGACGCCGCTTATGCTGTTTTTATCTTTTGAATAAAGACCCGCAAGGTTATCATAACGTCCGCCCGAACATATAGAACCGATGTCAGGAAGCTCATTCAAAAATGTTTCAAAAACAACGCCGGTGTAGTAATCAAGTCCCCTTGTGATTGAAGGATCTATAACAAACGGATTCTCACAGCCGCATGCGTCAATCATGTATTGATTTAGCGAGATGAGCATTTGTGATTCATCAGAATGTCCGCCGGAAAGTTCTGTTATGCGATCTATCACTTGATTAAAAGTTCCTTTTGCGCCTATAAACTCAAGTATTTTCACCGCGTTTGATTCTCCAGTAAGACCGCAGAGAATTCTTTTAGTTTCGTCTTCGCCTATTTTAGATAATTTATCAACTGTACGTAAAATTTCTGCAGAATTATCTATTTGCCCTATATGCGATAAAAATTTATTAAATAGTCCGCGGTGATTTACATGGATTGTAATGTCAAGACCAAGGTTTAATAAGGCAGAGCGGATTAAAAGAATAATCTCAAAATCAGCGGCAGGACTGTCGCTTCCTATTATATCAAAATCGCACTGGGTAAATTCACGGTAACGTCCCCGCTGTGTATTTTCGCCTCTCCAGACCTTGCCTATATGATAGCGTTTAAAAGGAAACGAAAGCTCATTGCGGTGCAGGGCGGTAAAGCGGGCAAAAGGAACCGTAAGATCAAAACGCAGAGCAACATCCCTGTCCCCGTTGTCCTTAAAGCGGTAAATTTGTTTTTCTGTTTCTCCTCCGCCTTTTCCAAGAAGGATTTCGGCGTATTCCATAGCAGGAGTGTCAATTGGAACAAATCCAAAAGAACGGAATGTGTTTTCTATTTTTTCTGTTAAGCTGCGCCGGATTATCTCAGCATTTGGGAGAAAATCCCTAAACCCTTTTAATACTTTGGGTTCGATATAATCTATCATATATATAAACTATATTTAAAAGTTCAAAAACACTCAAGTGCGTTTTGATGTTTTTAGCTATGGAAGTCTATGAAATTCATAGGTTATTTTTCCCGACGCAGGCACAGTAACAAGGCAGTAGGTTTTTGAGTTAACAAAGTCGTCTACATTAATGTATTGAACGTTTCCAGCTTCATTAATAATACGTTTGTGTGAATGCCCCATAAAGACAGCATCGCACTTATTCTGAAGCATTGAAACAATCCGGGCTCTTTCCCTGATATCTGTCATGTGCTGAAGATCAACAGGACCTGTAACAAAGAGGCGGGTATGCGTAAAAACAAAAATGCGTCCCTGTGTATTTCTAAGCTCTCTTTCCAGCCAGTTAAGCTGGTCTCTCCCAAAGAATGAATTAGCGGAGTCAAGCATAAAAAGAGTTGTGCCGGTTCCGTTAACCCTATACCGGGTAGAACCTATTTCTTCCCTGTATACAGACCAGTTACCAAAATAAATATCATGGTTTCCTATAACAGGGTAAAAGGGTACGGTTAAGCTGTTTGCGATTTGTTTAAATCTATCTATATCTTCTCTGGCGCCGTTTTGCGTAATGTCGCCTAAAACTACAACAAATTTAATATTGAGATTAGAAGAAATTACATTTGTAAGATTTTCCAGCCCCCAAGCGTTTCCGCCTTCTATATGCGTGTCAGCTAATACAATAAAGGAATAACTGCTTCCGAAACCGGGAGAAGGTGATAATTCCTGCGCGGTAAGAAAATTAAATTCATCTTTGGATCTAAGACGTTCGTCAAGGTCGCTCGAATATATGAGCCCAAGAAAATCATTATTACAGCCAGAAGCAAGGCAAAGCGCACATAAAAGAAGTATAATTGCATTTATAAAAATATTTTTTCTTACCATGAAAACTTTACCCCGCCTCGCCAAGAAAATCCGTAAAATGTTGTGCTTAGTCCGTCTCCGCCGCTTTGCATAAACTCTACTTCGTTTATTAATGACCAATTTTCGAAAAATAATATAGAAACATAAAAACTGACAGAATACGCGCTTAAGTTTTTTGCCATAAAATCACTGATGTTTCCAAAACCCATTCCTATGCGCAGAGTATCTGTTATAATAAAATTAAAATATGTGTGCAAAGAAAGTATAGTTTCTAAAATAGGGCTTTCATAAAAAAATGATGTAAACCGGAAATTAACACCGGCAGTTATTCCCGCCCGCTCGCCGTTAAACGATATTAGAGGCAGAAGAGAATGAGTGTGAGTTGAATATTCCGGAAAGCTGTTGTATATATATGATACCGAAAAACCAAGCGGTATACCGGAAAACGGAGAATACTTTGTGTTTATAAATGAATTAATATCAGTATTATGCATGTTTTTTCCGTATGCGAATCCGCCTCTTATTTTAAAATGATTTTGCAGTTCCAGAGCGCCTACTATCGATATTTCTCCGTAATAATTAGAACTGCGGTTATATTCACCCCTAATATAGGCTTCTAAGTCTCTTTCGGTTATTTCCAGAGAAAAAATATTAATAATGGAAAGTAAAAATACAGCCGGAACTATCCAGCATTTATAAATCATATGAACATTATTCTGTAAATATAAATTAAATGCAATACAGTTTAAATATACAAATATCTTTTTATTTTCATTGTCGGGGTTTTTTCGAAAGGTTCGTATCTGATCTCTATTTTGCTTAAGCGCGAAAATGCCGCAAGTTTCCTATTTGCCCAGATACGGAGTTCTTCCAGCGCATGTTCAATTACGCCTGCGGCTGTTTTTGCCGCTTCGCTTATGGCAGCTTCGCTTAATCTTACAAGAGCGATGAGTTCTCCTTTTTTGCCGGAATATACAAGCGATTCTTCTACAAGCTGAGATGAACCAAGGAGACCTTCGATTTCTTCGGGATAAATATTCTCACCCGATGGTCCAAGAATCATCGCTTTTAGCCTTCCTTTAATGTGGAGTCTTCCTTTGTTATCAAGATTGCCGAGATCTCCTGTGCGAAGCCAGCCGTCATCGGTAAATGTTTCTTTTGTTTTTTCGGCATCATTATAATAACCAATCATTACATTGGGACCTTTTACCTGAATCTCACCTTTGTCAACTCTTAACTTTACAATCGAAGAGCCGGCTATTCCCGATCCAAAAGTAAACTTAAGCGGAGTGTTACCTGCAACCAGCGGAGAAGTCTCTGTAAGACCGTATCCTATAGAATAAGGAAACCTTGCGTTATGAAGAAATTTTTCTACCTGCGGCGCAAGCGGAGCGCCTCCGATTCCTAAAAAACGGATTTTTCCTCCAAAGGCTGCGATGAGTTTTCTTCCCGCAATCCATGATGCCAAAAGCCTTGTAGGCGCAAATTTATAAAGTTTGTTTGCTTCCAGCTTTGGACCGATTGCATTGTTATATATTTTTTCCATTAGGAGCGGAACAGTAATCATAGCTGTAGGACGTAAAAGTTTAAGCGCCGGAAGCAAAATAGAAGGAGACGGCGGGCGGTCAAGATAAGTTATGCTTGCGCCGCTGAAAATAGGAGCTAAAAAACCAAGTCCGCATTCATAAGAGTGAGCGAGAGGCAGTACAGAAAGCAGGCGGTCGCTCGGATATATAGGAAAAAATTCATTGGATGACAACGCGCTGGAAATTAAGTTCCTGCTGGAGAGCATAACGCCCTTGCTGCTTCCCTGTGTTCCGCTGGTATAAATAATAGTCGCGAGTTCATCAGGATCATTTATTGATGTTTGGAGGTCAAAGTCTTCTGATTCTTCATTGATGTCTGCATTATAGTTTATATTCTCTATGCATATACAAGGTATTTGAGAAAGTATTCCGCTGAATAACTTGGAAGAATCCAGTTTTTCTGCCATTTTTTCGCTTATGCAAATTGCGCTTATACCTGAATGTTCGGCAATATTTTTAATTTGTTCGGGAGAAAACCCAGTGAGCAAAGGAACCGAAACCGCGCCTGCAATGGCTATTCCAAAGTAGGCAATAGGCCATTCAGGGCAATTGTCAGATAAAAGCATAACCCTGCCGCCTTTTTTGACACCCATTTGCCTTAAAAGACTGGCTATTTGCTTTGCGCGGCTCCCCATTTGAGCGTATGTCACCTGTCTTGTGATCTGTTCTTCACACAATAGAGAAAAGGCAGTTCTATTTTTATATTTCGCGGAAGCGTATAGGCATAACTGCGGTAAAGCAGCGTTTGCTAAAATTTTATCCACTTTCCCCATATTGTTTTAGAGCGAATTTGAATGAAAAGGTTGCAAATCTATATATTTATAGCTTATTCTTTGACATTTTTCTATTTTGTACTATAATATAAGTAGGAATATTATTTTTTTAAGGTAACGTGTGATTAAAATGCTAAAATTCATAAAAAAATACATTTTAGTATTTTTATTATTTTTTTAATTATTTCAGGGATAAATGCTCAATCAGAAGAGTCCAATTGGGATTTTTCATACTGGATGTTGAACGGCGGAATCGGAATGAGCGATATTCTTGTTGACGGACTTTCGTTTGGATTTATTATTGAGCCAAAGATTCCGCTGACTTCCAGTTTGATGCTGGGAAGCAAGAATGCAATTAATTTTAGCACAGACGGAATTATTGCTTTAGAAACCCAAGTGTTTCTGCGCTGGAATTTTTTAACTTTTAATTTATTTGACAGAGATATAAATGCCTTTATACAAGGCGGACTTGGCTTTCTGGGAGCGATTAAAGGACCGTATAACAGATTCGATCCAAGAGATACCCGTTCTTCTTTGCTTGCTGATTTTACTGCCGGTATAACAATTCCGCTGACATCTTCATTGAATATAGAGCCTTCTGTCCGTTTTGGTTATCCATTTATTTTTGGATTAAGCGTAACAGCCGGATATAAATTTCCGCTGCCGCAGAAAACTGAATATATAGAAAGACCGGGAGCAGCTGCAGCCACTGCTAATGAGATTATTAGAAGGATTATTATTACTCAGGTTGAATATATTTTGTTCGGCGGTGATATATACAGATATAATGAAGGCATTGATGCAGATGCAAGATCATTAAACGATCTTGTTTTAAATCAAGTGTCGCAAATACTAAGAGAAAACAGGGATTTACACGTCAGAATAGAAGGTCATGCTAATCCTGTAACCCGTGAACCGGCAGAAATTCAAGAGCTTGCTGTTTTAAGCGAAAGACGCGCCAACGAAGTAGCAAGGCTTCTTAGAGCAAGAGGCGTGAGAGACGAGCAGATTGTACTTATCGCCCTTGGGGGCACAAGGACTATTGCCAGCGACCATGCTCATTGGAACATGAACCGCCGTGTCGAATTAATTATTATCCAAATGGACACAGAATAAAAGGAAATGTATGAAGAAAAATTATTTTAAATATTTATTCTGTATTTTTATTTTAATTTGTTTTAGCTGGGTTAGCTGTCATAACTCGATAATGGAAACTTGGTGGTTTGATCCGGGCACTTCGGGAAGCGGTGTTAATTTCGGTGTTGTGGTTTTTGATACCCGCGGCGGAAATTTTCAGCCGCAGCCTGTAAGGGTGTTATGGGGTAATACAGTTCCAAGGATTAGGGCAATTACTCATTCTACTAATGCAAATCTTAGTTTTGCAGGCTGGCTGGATGAGAGAGGGAATCTGTGGGACATAGATACTCGGACTGTAAGACCAGGAGATGATGTTGACGGCGACGGTTTTATTACGCTTACAGCATTATGGGAGCCCGGAACCGTTACAGTAAATTTTGTTACAAACTATAATCAAATTTATTCTGCGGATAAAATTCCAAGAAGCAAAGCCGGACCGGTAATTTCTGTGCCTGTACAAAGAGTAGTTCCTGGCGGGAAAATAATCGAACCTTCCGGTTTGCCGTCTGACGGTATTCATGGTTTCCTTGGCTGGTTTACAACTGACGGCGGTTTAATTACAGATGCTAATGAAGCCGCAGCTCTTTATCTTTTAAGGTGGGATTTTAATGATCCTGTTTCACTCCCCAGCGGCAGTTCAATTACTCTTTATGCAAGGTGGAGCGCTTATTCCCGTACAATTCATTTACAGGTGAACGGCGGAACAAGACCTGATAATACACAGTTACAGCGTTTAAACTTTACAATATTTTCCGGGATTGCCGGTTCTGTCGGCGGAAGAATAATTGATCCCGGTCCTTTAGTCAGAACAGGTTATACTTTTGCCGGCTGGTTTACAGAGTCAGGCGTTGAATGGAATTTTTCGGAAGATCTAGTCCGCGAAGTTGATGATTGGGATACTACTATTGATCCTGCCAGATTAAGGAATGACGCGTTTATTCTTCATGCAAGATGGGTTCCTAATATTTATTTTGTAAGATTCGAAGCAGGCGGCGGAACACCTGCGCCGGCAAATCAAAACGTTGAACATGGCAAAAGAGCCGAAAGACCTCCTGTTATGACTAAGGCAGGAGAAGATTTTACCGGCTGGTTTACCGATACAGGCGCAGAATGGAACTTTAATTTTGATATTGTAACTTCTAGTATGACCTTGTATGCGAGATGGGAAGTAACAATCTACACTGTAGTGTTCCATTGGGGAAATCCGCCTATTACTCCGATTCCGGCTTTACCTTTAAAACCAGCTGATCAGCGTGTTGCCGCTGCTGCAGCAGGCCGCGCGGTTGAACCGCCGCCGCCGGTTGTTCACAGCGGGTATTCATTCTTTAGATGGGATTACAGCACAGCCGATCCTAACGATCCTATTTATCCGTTAGGTGTAAATGATCCCGGTTTTAGGGCGACTTTATTGCCTTGGAACTT
Source organism: Treponema sp. (assembly GCA_009784935.1). Taxonomy (GTDB): domain Bacteria; phylum Spirochaetota; class Spirochaetia; order Treponematales; family Breznakiellaceae; genus WQXQ01. Next base: position 27,609 of record WQXI01000017.1, on the reverse strand, counting down.
TAACACAGCTTTAATCTCTGCGCCAGCCGGAGCGTTAAATGGAAATGTTTTAAACCTTTATGCAAGATGGGTTCCGCCAGAACCTGACATGGTATGGGTTCCGGGAGGAAGTTTTATAATGGGCGATGCAGGTGTTTCTGGAAGCCCAGCTGCCTATCATGCATATCCAACTCGGACAGTAACTCTGGATGGCTTTTATATAAGCAGATATCCTGTTACACAAATTAATTCCCCTGATACTAATAAGGGATATCAGCAGATAATGGGTGTTAATCCAAGTCAATTCTCCAGAAACACTTTTCGTCCTGTAGAAAGAGTTTCTTGGTATGATGCAATTGAATATTGTATAAGACTAAATAATCTTCCTGAGAACGTGTCTCTTGGGCAGACTTATTCTATGACAGGTATCGCAAGGGCCGCTGTACCATTACCGGGAACTCCTCCTGATACAATTAATCCTATAGTAAGCGCAACTGTAACGTGGATTGCTGGAAATCCCAGAGGTTACCGTCTGCCCACTGAGGCTGAATGGGAATATGCTGCAAGAGGCGGACATGGAACGCCAGGGAATTTTATATATGCCGGAAGTAACAGCGCCGAAGCTGTTGCGTGGTATAATGAAACTGTCAAAACAATGCCTTCGGGGTATCAGTCGACTCAAACTGTAGGAACTAAGGCGCCTAATGCTTTGAGAATATTTGACATGAGCGGAAATATTTCTGAATGGGTCTGGGACTTATTTGCTCCGTATAATACAATTACAACACTTACTAACAACCCAAGAGGTTCAGCTTCTGGAACAGAGCGTGTAAGGCGCGGCGGGGCATGGAGTAATGCCGCCAGCAATGTGCGAAGCGTAGTGCGGAACAGCGATACACCGGATACCGCAACATGGGTAAATGGGTTCCGCGTTGTCCGGGGGCGAGGAGAAGAAATCTGGTAATTTTGAAGCAAATGTTGAAAATTGGCTTTTTTCGGGTTATAATAGCTTATAACAGGGGGTTTAATGCAATATCTTAATTTTGACAAAACTGCTGTGTATAAAAAGCTCTTAGAGTATTCAAAAAAACAGGTTTTTAGTTTTAAAGACAAATTAAATGCTAAAAGGGTAAAAGAATGTGTCATTCCCATGGCAGCAGGTCTTAATTATTCTTGGGCAGCTAAGGCAGTTGACGATGATTGTATAAAATTATTAGGCGAGCTTGCAGTTGAACAGGAGCTTATCGCAAAATATAATGCATTAATCAATGGAGAAGTAATAAATACCGGAGAAAACCGCAAAGTCTTACATCATTTGCTGCGCGGTCAGCAGGGTAAGCCGGTTATGGAAGACGGCAAAAATATCGGAGATTTTTACCTTAAAGAGCTCGAAAGATTTTGCGCGTTTGCTTCTGATGTTAATCAGGGGAAGTATAAAGGTTCTACAGGAAAAGATTTTTCTACTGTGATTCAGATAGGCATAGGCGGCTCAGACCTTGGTCCGCGCGCTCTATATTTGGCACTGGAAAATTGGGCAGAAGCAAATGGGAAAAAAAAGCTAAACGCAAAATTTATTTCTAATGTTGATCCCGATGACGCTTCTGCGGTTATTGCTTCATCTGATCTAGAAAAAAGTCTTTTTATTCTTGTATCCAAAAGCGGCACAACGCAGGAAACGCTTGCCAATGAACTCTTTGTAAAAGATAAACTCGTAAAAGCGGGACTTGATCCAAGCAAGCACATGGCGGCTGTAACAAGCGAAACCAGCCCGCTTGCGCGTAACAGCGCATATCTTGATTCATTTTATATCGATGACTATATCGGCGGACGGTATTCTTCGTCATCAGCTGTCGGCGGCTGTGTTTTATCTCTCGCTTTTGGACCTGATGTTTTTAAGGATTTTTTAAAAGGCGCTGCAGAAGCTGATAAACTTGCATTAAACGAAGATATTTTTAAAAATGCCGCTTTATTTGACGCGCTTATCGGAGTTTGGGAAAGTAATTTTTTAAATTATCCGTATACGGCAGTACTGCCTTACAGTCAGGCGCTTTCGCGTTTTCCCGCTCATTTACAACAGATGGATATGGAATCAAACGGCAAACGCGTTAACCGCAGGGGCGAAGCAATCGATTATACTACAGGTCCTGTTATTTTCGGCGAACCCGGCACTAACGGACAGCATTCATTTTTTCAATTGCTTCATCAGGGTACAAGTATTGTGCCGCTTCAGTTTATTGGTTTTACAGAAAGCCAAAAAAGTGATGATGTCAGCGTTGACAATTCTGTAAGCCAGACAAAACTAAACGCAAACCTTGCAGCGCAGATTGTCGCGTTTGCAAAAGGGCAGGACTCAAGCGATAAAAATAAGGAGTTTCCCGGAGGAAGGCCTTCGTCGCTGATATACGGTAAACAGCTTACTCCAGCCGCGCTGGGAAGCCTTTTAGCGCATTATGAAAACAAAGTAATGTTTCAGGGTTTTATCTGGAATGTAAATAGTTTTGATCAGGAAGGCGTACAGCTTGGAAAGATTCTGACAAAAAAAGTGCTCTCCGGTGATTTTGGAGATGACGCTTTAGAAACATACAGTAAGCTGTTAGGTGTTTAAATTTGGGAGTTTAATTAAAGGAGCAAAAAATGAAAAAGAAATTAGTATTAATTATTTTGTTGGTTGTTTTAATACAGAGCGCTTATTCGCAGAATTATAACTATAACAATGATAACGATCCGTTTTTAAGTTTGTTTTCGATTAGGGTTATGATACCTGATCTTGAATCTCCAAAAGTTATGACGTTTTTTAACATTGGTATTGGTTATCACTTTTATGTTGTTCCTAATTTATTATCGTTTGGTTTTTACGGAGAAGTAGGATTGGGAACCGATTGGTTTGCAGAGTTTGCTGTGCATAACAATACAAATAACAACGGTAGTTCCAGCACTAAAGAACTAAATGCTCAATTTGGTTTTAATTTTGGATTCAGGATTTACGGGCTTTTGGAGCTTGGCATTATTAAATTAAATCCATTTGCCGGTTATAATTTAGTAGTTGGACAGCCTGACAGCAGATCGCCGACTACAATGCATAATCCTGTTGTTGGAGCTTCCGCTATTTTTAGTATTATAGGTATAGAGTTCTGTTATTATCTTCCGATTTTTAGCCCCAATAATCAAAAGTTTTATCATATTGGTTTTGTTGTCAGCGGAAGCAGTTTATTCAGTGACTAATAAGTTCTGTTATAAAGCGGACTACTTCTTCAAAATATTGCGGTGTAAGACGCGTGTAGGTATCATTCGCGTTGTTGATACACCGCCATGTTTCGGGGAGACAGCGTCTTTCGCTGGGTTCTTTAATTTTTCCGGAAATAATCACATCGGCAAAATCGCTTCTGCTGCGCAGTAATGCTTCGTATTTGTCAGCTTCATGGGCAGGCAGTATTGTGATTGTCTGTGCCGCAAGCCCTGCGCGTAAAAAACCGACATCGTCAGAGAATGGAGTAGGAGCGAGCAGTATTTTTTCTATCCGCAGTAAATCAGCAGTTTCCAGCGCATAGTCGCGCAGCTGCCTTATTTCTTTTCTTACTTTTTTAATATTCGCCTGTTCGCTGTCTTTTAATATATGATCTGTCGTTGTAGAAACAATAAAAACATTGCCGGTTCCGCAGGCGTCAAAATTATATATTTTTGCTTTAGAAAGCCCCCATGTTTTTATCTTTTTTGCCAGTGTAAAAGACCCTTGGTCTTCCAAACTTTCTCCTTCTTTTAATTCTTCTTTGTCTGTAAATACAATTATCCAGTTTTCTGCTTTGTTTTTTTCAAGTAAGATTGCAGCTTTTAACAAATGAAAAACAGCTATGCTGTTATCGTTAGCGCCGGAGCTTCCGCTTACTCTGTCATAATGGGCAGAAAGTAAATAAGGAGAAGTATCCTTATAAGGAAATACTCCTCCTGCTGTGCGCAGTGATTTTTGTCCATGCGGAAAAATAAAAATATGCTTGTTCCCTTCTATATTAATAACCGCAGAATTCAATTTGAGCGATTCTATATGGGAAAGTAAAACTGCATAACGATCTATATCCTGAGATATAAAATCAAAATAACGGTCGTAAGGAGAGAGCTTGCTCCAGTTTGCGGTATTTTGCTTCATTATTTGATTTTTTCCGCTTTAAAATAGTGAGACGGAGATATAAGCTGGTCTTGAGCGTTAATTATTCTGAGTTCCAGTTTTTTTTCTGAATCTTTGTAGTAGTTATAACTTTCTTCTAAAATACTGTAAACAGAGGCAGTGCAGAGCTCAAGGGTTTTTGACAGATTTTTTGTTTCTAAAAAACGCGATAAAAACACTGCCGCTGTCATGTCTCCTGTTCCGGCTGCATTGTTTCCTATTGGGAGCTCAGGAGTAGTAATTTTATATATTTGATTTTTATCAGATGCAATTATACCGAGGCAGCCGTTTTCTTCTTTATAACTAGTCAAAAGCACAATAGAAGGACCCATATTATGCAGAATATTTATTGCTTTGACAGCGCTGTCCAATGAATCAACCTTAACATCGGTAAGAGTCTCAATTTCAAATTGGTTTGGGCACACAATATCAGCTAACGGAACAAGTTCGTTTTTAAAAATCTCAGGTATGTCAGGTTTAACATAGAGCCCTCTGCCGATATCACCCATTACAGGATCACAGCAGTATAAAACGTTTGGAGAATATTTCCGCGCTTTTTTTACAGCGTCATGGATGACTTTGCCTATATCAGCTCCGCCAAGATAGCCGGAAAGCACAGCATCGCATTTATCAAGCACATTTCTTTCTTCTAACGCAGTAATTAAATCTGCCGCAAGTTCTGCTCCAAGTATTTTTCCGCGCCATGAGCCATACCCTGTATGATTGGAAAACTCGACAGTATTAACAGCCCATACTTCGTTTCCGAGCCGCTGCATAGGAAAAACAGCCGCTGTGTTTCCGGCATAACCGTAAACTACATGCGATTGGATTGATAAAACAGCCAATTTACACCTTCCTTCCTGCGTGAAAAATCTTATTTATAAATATAGATAGTATCCTAAAAAACCTGCCTTTGTCCTGTCCGTATTTTTTAGAAAAATCTCCCGCTGCTTTAGAAAGCGAATATTTGCCGTATTTCTTTTTTAAAAAATCCCAATGTTTAATAATCCAAACATAAAGATCAGCTTCTGTTCTGCCGGGAAAATTTGCCAAAAGCCATTGTTCCCTTATTATGGATATCACAGGACTGAATACATTGGTGTACCACGAAGAAAGCGCGTCGCTAAATGGAAGCTCTTCTTCTTTACCTTCGTTTAAATAATACTTATGAACAAGTATATGATTGTAAATTACATCATAACGCCCGGGCGAACTAAAATTTAAATCCCAAAACTTTGTAAGCTCTCCGAACTTAGTTTCGCTGTAAAAAATATTTTTTTCGTAGGCAATGAGAGCGTCACGCAGTTCTTCTGTAGTCATTGACGGCTTTAAATTAATCTCTGTCGAGAGGCTTATAACTTCTGCGTCAATAAATTCTACATTCTGCATTTTAGCTACAGATACGCGGTGGTTGCCGTCACGGACAAAATACACTCCGCCGATTTCGTACAGTAAAATAGGAGGCAGAATAATATCCCTTATATGCGCTTCGTCAACTCTCTGCCATCTATAACGCATATGTTCTCTTTTAGGAAGAAAATATTTATTAAAATCATGATAGCGCCCTTCGCTGCCGGCAACCTGTTTAATGGGTACTGTCTGATTACCCATGTATACTTCGTTTTTAGGCTTGAGAATATCTTTAACATCATTAAAAGAAAGCAGTCTGTCACGATCTGTATTTAAAAAATTCTGTATCTGAGAAAGAATCGCCCTTCCTCTCGCGCGCGAAAAATCTTCTGATGCCTGCTGAGTTATCGCGTCAATTTCCATTAATATCTCCAAGATTGACAACATAATGGCTGAACGCGTTTATTACTGTGGTTTCGTTAAATTTTGTACAGCGCACATCTGCTAGATCATATAAATGAATATGACCGTGAATAAATAATTTTGGCTTAAATGTCCTTATAAACCATAAATAGGCTTTAAATCCCCAATGGCATTTATCTTTTCTGTCATGAATGCCCTTTGGCGGAGCATGAGTCAATAGAACATCAACAAACCTGCCTCGGGTGATTCGATTCCATAAAAGGCTGGGGATTATTTTAATAATTTCTATGAACATTTCAAATTCTGTAAACTGGTTAGAGCCGTTATTATAACGCATTGAACCGCCGAAACCAGCCAGAATAAATCCCCCTTCGGCCTTAATCTTTGATCCCAAATGAATCGCGCCGCAGCCCATGTATTCGTTTTCTACAGTTATTTCGGGGGTATTCCAGAGCTTTTTATAATGCTTTAAATCTTCTGTATGGTGGTTACCAAATACAAAGAAAAGTGGTTTATTTAGGGATGATATGATAAAATCCAGATAATCCATTGGGAGGTCTCCGGCAGACAGAATCAAATCAATATCGGCAAAACGCTCTTTTATCTGGGGAGAATAAACTTGAGGGTCTATTTGGTCAGAAATACAGAGTATTTTCAAAAACTAGCCTTTTTTTGTCGATAATATAATCGATAATGTAATAAGATATCTTCTTTATTTTAGTGTATATTAAGTATAATAGGAAGTTAATATGATGAAAAAAACCTTAATTTTTTGCATATCGGCAATTTTGACTGTTTTTTGCTACGGGCAGTCAAATTTAACCAGAGGCGAAGAACTAATGATGCAGAACAATCCTTCTGGAGCGGTTGCTTTTCTCGAACGCGCCCTTGCCGAAGAGCCGTCTAATGTTACTGCCTACCTTTATCTTGGAATCGTTTATGAACAGCTCAATAGGCCGGATGACGCAATTGCTATTTACAGACGGGTTCTGCCGATGGCAGGGAACCAATCAGCTATTGTCGCGAATAACCTTGGGAATGTATATTTTAGAAGGGGAAACAATGACCTTGCGGAACAGTTTTATTCGCAGGCTATAAGCACCAGTGCTGTTTTTCCCAATGCTTACCTTGGCAGAGCAAATACACGGATAAAATCAGGGCAGCTTTTAAGCGCTGTTGCGGATTATGAACAGTATCTTGTATTGGAACCGCGTTCTGTGCAAAGACCCAATATCGAACAATTAATAAACTTGATACGTTCTGATATTGCGGCAGAAGAAATGAGAAAAATTATTGCAGAAGAAGAAGCCCGCAGGCTGGAAGAAGAAAGAGCAAAACTTTTAGAATCCGTTTCTGCGTCTCTTCAATCCCTTTCTGATTCAAGCCAGGGATTATCTGCAGGATCAGAAAATATCGAACACTACGATGGTGAATTTGAACTAGATTAATTTAAAGAGGGGAAATTAATGTCAAGAGAAAAGTTAATTATTTTTTCCGGCATTGGGCTGGTGATTATAGCTGTTATTGTAATCATTTTGGTTCAGACATGCGGAAGTAACGACGATTTATCTTTATCAGGCGGAGACGCAAGGAGATTGAATATTCTGCGTCTTGCTACAGATTATGCGGCAGCAGGAGAATTTGACAGAGCGTTAAATTTGCTGGATGGTCTTTTAATCGAAAATCCTGAAGACGAAGACGCGCGCGAACTTCAGCGCATTATTCTAAGTATGGACAGAAGCGGTACCAGCAGCGCGGAAGCGATGAATAATGCGCTTATCGAAGAACTGCGAAGGCAGAATCAAGCGCTTGCGTCAAGTTTAAACAGGCCGGTTGTTGTTCAGTCTAACGCATCGTCTTCTGTTTCGTCAGCTGATGACGAAGCAGCCGCCGCGCGCAGAGCTGCAGCAGAAGCGGAAGAAGCCCGCAGAAGATCTCAGGAAGAAGAACTTGCGAGAGCAAGCCGCGAAATGCAGGAAATAATGCGGCGCGTTAACAATCTTGTCGCTGACGGAAAAGCAAGGCTTTCTTCGGGCGACCTTGCCGGGGGAACGCAGTTGTTTAATGAAGCAAAAAGACTTATCCCTGCCGGCGAATCGCGCTTTGAATCACAAAAGTTAGCTGATATGGCTGACGCTTATTATGATTATTCAAGGGAGCACCGCAATACGCCGGGCGGAAGAGAATCTCTGACAAATGCAACTCAGCATGCAAATGACGCATTGGCAAAAGACGCAACGCAGGCTCTGCCTCACTTTGTTCTCGGACGCATTTCGCGTGACGCAAACCAGAATGACAGAGCGATTAATTCATTTAGAGAAGCAGCTCGTCTGGATCAAAATAATTTTATGTATTTCCATGAACTAGGAAGAGTTTTATTTATAGGCAGGCGTTTTCCGGAAGCAAGAGACGCTTTTCAGTCTGCTACAAGGTTAAATCCTAATTATGATCCGTCGTGGTATAATCTTGGCGGAACATTCCGCGCGCTAAACAGGCTAGATGACGCGCTTGCCGCATACCGGCAGGCAGTTGCCATAAGAGCGGATTACTTTGCGGCTCACAGGGAGATCGGGAGAATTCTAATTTCCAGAGGGGACGCGAGAGGCGCTGTACAGGCATTTACAAGAGCATTGCAGTATAACCCGAATGACATAAGCACATTACGCGAACTTGCGGCGGCTCAAGGCGAAGCGGGAAACCATGTAGAAGCGGAAAATCTTTTTACAAGAGCATTATCGATAGAGCCGGCAGATCCGCAGACCAATTACAATATGGCGCGCGTAAAAATGGATCTCAGAAAAAATAACGAGGCTATTAATCACGCGAGAATAGCGGTAGACGCTGCTCCTACCAATGCGATTTATGTTTATACATTAGGTCAGGCGCTGGAAGCGTCAGGCGCGAATGATCTAGCGATCAGCGCATACAGAACAGCGGCATCTCTTGACCCAAGATATATCCGCCCAAGAATAAATCTTGGAAACATTCTTTTAACTGCAGGAAATTTTTCGGAAGCTATTGCGTATTTAAACGAAGCCTATGCGATTGAGCCCGCAAACTTTGAAGTCAATAATAATTTAGGCGCAGTTTATACAAGGCAGGAAAACTGGTCTTACAGTATTGTTCATTATGAACGCGCGTTAATAGCAAGACCAAATGACGCAACAGTAAGATTTAATCTTGCGCGCGCTTATGCTGCATCAGGCGATCATCTAAAGGCGCAGGAATCGTATCAGGCTGTGCTTCGTTTAGCTCCTAACAATTGGGACGCGATGTTCGAATTAGGCAAAATCTGCGTAACGCTGGAACAGTTTCCCGAAGCTAGACGTTATCTTCAGGACTTGATAAACCGTAATCCTAATTATTCCAGCAGGGCAGAAGCGGAAAGAATTCTAAGAAGCTTATGAACGCAATCATAACTGTTGTAGGTACGGATAAAGTCGGAATAATTGCAAAAGTTTCCGCTTTCTTGGCGGAACGCGGTATTAATATCGAAGATATATCGCAGACTGTATTAAGCGGAAACTTTGTAATGATGATGATGGTAAATATCAGCTCCTGTTCCAAGGCATTGGAAGAAATAAAAAAAGAACTTAACAGTCTCGGAGATACATTAAATGTAAGCATAAGTCTTATGCACGAAAAAGTATTCTCCGCAATGCATAGAATATAATAAAATTATTCTGTAGGTGATTAATGCTGTATACGCCGTTTGAAATTAAAGAAACAATCGACATGTTTCTTCGTTATAAACTTGATATCCGCGCCATCACATTAGGTGTTTCTTTATTGGATTGCGTTTGTTCTTCTGGAGATGCGACCCGTAAAAAAATAAGAGAAAAACTTTTGCGCGTCGCAGGTCCTTTGGTAAAAACAGGATGTGATATAGAAACAGAATTTGGAATTCCTATTATTAATAAGAGAATTTCTGTTACTCCGATATCTCTTGTTGCCGCTTCTTCCGGTGAAAACGATTATACTCCGTTTGCTCAAGCCTTAGACGAAACAGCAAAGGAACTCGGTGTAGATTTTATAGGCGGTTTTTCCGCTTTGGTGCATAAGGGTATTTCTGACGGCGATGAGATATTAATAAAATCACTGCCAAGAGCGCTTTCGCAGACAGAAAAAATATGCGCTTCTGTAAATGTCGCGTCAAGCAAGAGCGGCATTAATATGAACGCTGTTGCAATGATGGGTGATATAATAAAAAAAATTGCAGAGGCGACAAAAGAAAATGACGGCATAGGCTGCGCAAAACTTGTTGTATTTTGCAATGCGCCAGAAGACAATCCGTTTATGGCAGGCGCTTTTCATGGGGTAGGGGAGTCAGAATCAGTTCTTAATGTAGGCGTATCCGGGCCCGGAGTTATAAAAGCGGCATTAGAAAATTGCGGTGATTTAAGTTTTGATGAATTAGCTGACGTAATTAAAAAAACTGCATTTAAAATTACCCGCATGGGACAGCTTGTAGGAAAAGAAGCAGCGCGCCGTATTGGAGTTCCGTTTGGGATTCTTGATTTATCGCTGGCGCCGACACCCGCAGTTGGAGATTCTGTAGCGCGTATACTGGAAGCAATGGGAGTTGAAAAATGCGGAACTCATGGAACAACCGCCGCGCTTGCGATGTTAACTGATATGGTAAAAAAAGGCGGCATTATGGCATCGACTCATGTAGGCGGTTTTTCCGGAGCGTTTATTCCTGTGTCAGAAGACGAAGGCATGGTAGAAGCGGTAAAGAGCGGTTCGATCTCTATCGATAAGCTAGAAGCAATGACTTGTGTTTGTTCTGTAGGATTAGATATGATACCGATTCCCGGCGATACTTCTGCAGAAACTATTGCCGCTATTATTGCTGATGAAATGGCAATAGGCATGGTGAATAATAAAACAACAGCAGTGCGCGTAATTCCCGTACCCGGTAAAAAGTGCGGCGAGTGGGCGGAGTTCGGCGGCTTACTCGGCGGCTCTCCTATAATGGCAGTTAACAGCGCAAAAAGCGATGCATTCATAAAACGCGGCGGCAGAATCCCCGCGCCGATTCACAGCTTTAAGAATTAATTTTTCCCTTTTCCATTACAGCGATTCTATCGCAAAGATACTCAACAGCGTCTTTATTGTGCGAAATAAAAAGAATACTGAGCCCCATGTTTTTGTGCAGTTTTTTAAAAAGATTTAGTATCTGCGCGCCTGCAGAAACATCTAATGAGCTTATTGCTTCGTCAGCTATTAAAAGACGAGGTTTAATAATTAATGAGCGCGCAATGCAAACGCGCTGTTTTTGCCCGCCGCTTAGTTCATGGACTCGCCGTGATTTGTAAGAAGAATCAAGTCCAACCCTAAGAAGCATTTTATTGACCATGTTTTTTCGTTCTTCATGATTGCCTCTTTTATGTATTACAAGCGGCTCTTCGATAAGCCAGCCTATTTTTTTTGTTGGATTTAATGAAGCGCCGGGGTCCTGAAACACCATTTGAATGCCCGATATATCCTTTTCGCCGTTTAAGAGTATCTCTCCTTCGTAATCTATAAGTCCTAAAATACAGCGCGCCAGAGTTGTTTTGCCGCAGCCCGATTTGCCTGTTAAACCGTAAATTTCTCCCTTTTTTATTTCCATATTTATATTGTTTAAAACAGGTTTAATTTCTTTTTTTCCGAAAAAACCAAACTTGCGGTCTATGTAATAATTAGAAACATTTTTTACCAGAAGTTCACTCATTGTTCCCTCCTGTTAGCTCAGGGAAGCTGCAAAAAACCCTGCGGTTTTTAAATTCTTTAGCCTGAGGAAACTCTTCTATACATTTTAATTGAGCCTTTGCGCAGCGCGGCGCAAAAGGACAGCCGTCTTTTCGATCTTCTATAGAAGGAACTTTCCCATGGATATTTTTTAAATTACTGCCCCGTTTATCTTTGTGAGGAGCAGCGTTAATAAGCGCGTTCGTATACGGATGTAATGGAGTATAAAGAAGTTCGGAAGGACCTTCTTCTATTATTTTTCCTGCATACATTATCAGATAACGGCTGCAAAATTGCCGAATTATCGAAAGATCATGAGAGATTACAAGAAGCGATGTTTTGTGTTTTTGGTTCATTTCTTTTAAAAGAGAAAGGCATTTTTCTTGGCTTTCTTCGTCAAGAGAACTGGAAGGCTCGTCAGCTAAAAGCAGTTTAGGACGCTTAATTGCCGCTATTGCAGTTACAATCCTTTGGCACATACCGCCGGAAAGCTGATGAGGAAATGCATTAAATATTTTTTGAGGATTGTTAAATCCAAGTGTTTTTAATATGTCTGTAACAGCAGTTTTATTATTTTCCTTATCGATTTTTTGCTTTCTTAAACGCTGAGATAATTCTAAGGATTCTGTAATTTGTTTTCCAATCCTAATCATTGGATTTAACGACTGTCTTACATCCTGAAAAATAACCGCAATTTCATTGCCTCTTATGCCGCACAATTCTTTTTCTTTTAATAAAACTAAATTGCAGTTGTTGTAATTAATTTCGCCTTTTAAAACACTTATATTCTGCGGCAGCAGATTTGGTATTGAGAGCGCTGTAATGCTCTTTCCGCAGCCGGATTCTCCTGCAAGTCCGAGTATTTCGCCTTCTTTAATAGAAAAACTAATATTATCGAGTATTATAAAAGTTTTTTTTTCTTTTTTTACGCAGACAGTCAGAGCTTTAATATCAAGCATGTCAGCCATTTTGACCTCCGAATTTACGGCGAAGGCCTTCTCCTAAAAGATGAAAAGCAAAAACTGTAACCATTATGACAAATCCGGGAGCGAGAGAAGACCAAGGCGCGTTAAAAAACCATGCCTGCGATTCAAAAAGAATGCGCCCCCACGAAGGATGAGGCGGTTGAATACCCATACCAAGATAGCTCATTGCTGATTCTGCAAGAATAGCATTAGAAAGCCCGATAACAAAAGCAGAAAATAGAGAAGGCGCAAGGTTAGGAAGGATATGAATAAACGTTATGCGAAAAAATCCCGCGCCGATAATCTTTTCTGCATGAATAAATGCGGCATTTTTATACTGCATAGCTCCTGTGCGGATTATTCTTGTAAATGACGGAACAAAAAGAATTAAAAGAGCAAAAAACAAAGCAAGGTCTTTCTTTTCGATAATAGCTGTCATTAAAAGAGCAAGTACAATACCGGGAAATGAGTTAATTGTATCTATAATTCTCATAATAACTTCATCTGTGGTTTTTCCAAGATACCCTGCGAATAATCCAAGAAGACATCCAATGCCGGCAGCTGCCGCTACTGTGCAAAAGGCAAGAATAAGCGAGTATCTTCCGCCTGCCATAATTCTAGAAAAAACATCTCTTCCAAAATTATCAGTTCCTAATATATGCTCAGACGACGGAGGCTGGAGGCGTTTTGAATTATCGATGTGATTATAATCATGAGGAACCCAAATATAACTTAAGACAGACATAGATATTATTAAAAAGCCTAAAATTGCGCCTATTGCCAGCTGACGGTTTAATTTCATCTGACTTTCCCTGCATTTTTTATTCTTGGGTCAATTGACATTATAATTATATCCGCAAGCGTATTTGCAAGAACAACAAGAAACGCAATATATACTATAAGAGCCTGAATCAACGGATAGTCTCTGGAACTGATTGCAGCGATTAATAATCTTCCTGTTCCGGGAATTGTAAAAACTTGTTCAATGATTATACTGCCGGAAAAAACTTCTGCAATAATCATCCCAAGCATTGATAAAGCAGGAAGGCATGCGTTTTTAAAAACATGATGAAAAAGAATATACAATCTGCCCGCGCCTTTGCTTCTTGCTGTTCTTACATAATCGCTTTGTAATTCATTAAAAAGAGAGCCTCTTAAGAATTTAATCAGCATTGCAGAATTCGGAATTGCAATCGCAAGCGCCGGAAAAAACAAACAGCCCAAAAATCCCCAAAAGTTTTCGCTGTAATCTATATATAAACCCGGACTAAATAATTTAAAGATAAAACCGAATATGAAAATAAATAAAAGCCCGAGAAAGAAACCCGGCGTGCTTATGCCGGCAGCTGTAAAAAAATTTACGATATTATCGATTGTATTGTGCTGTCGTTTTACCGTTAAAATAGAAACAGAAAAAGAAATAATTAAAATAAAAATAAGCGAAAGCAAAGCAAGCGTTATACTTACAGGAAGCCTCTGGGTTATCAAAGACGAAATTGTTTCGCCATGATAAAAAAATGATTTTTGATGATTGCCTGATAAAAATGAAGATAACCAGTCTGCATAGCGTACAAATACATTTTTATTAAGCCCCATTTCTTCTTTTAACGCGGCTAGTTGTTCTGCGGAAATATATGTTCCTCCGAGACTTTCGGCAGGATTTCCGCGTATAACGCTAAAAACTAAAAAGCATAATATAGAAACGAGAAACAGAGTAATTAAAGCAGTAAAGATACGTTTTAATATATAGCTCAATTATTATTAATCCTAAAAATCGAAGCAAAATCAATTACGTATAACGGATAATCTAATACTCCGCCGTAGTTATTGCCGCGCAGAACAATAAAATAATATATGTCCTGTAAATAAACGCTTGCCGCGTTTTCTGTAATGATTCTTTGAGCGTCTTTATAAAGCCTAATTCTTCTTGTGTTGTTTGTTTCTGTAAGTACAGTTTCGTAAATACTGTCAAATTCCGCATTTTTAAAATTAATAAAGTTGCCGCTGTCATTGGAGTGATAACGGCATAAAAAACCGCGCGGCGAAACACTTGGGCTGTCCAATGAAATAATTGTGGCTTGATACTGGCGGGCGATATAAACTTCGGAAAGCCATGTTGGCCAGTCTACCAGTTTAATGGAAGCATTCACTCCAATTCTTTCAAGCTGGCTTACAATTACCTGCGCAGTATCAACGTGCATTGTAAAGTTTGAAGGAACTGTAATTTCTAAAGAAAGCCTGTTTACATTATTAAAACCTGCCTGCGAAAGAAGAGAGCGCGCAAGTTCGGGATTAAAAACAGACGGTGTGTCTTCGTAATAAATTGATAATCCGGGAATAATCGGACTGCCGGAAGGAGTTCCTGCGCCGAAGAAAGCGCTGTCAATTACTTCCTGAACATTAATTGCGTAATTAATAGCGCGCCTGACGCGGATATCGTTAAGCGGAGCAGCTTCGTTGTTAAGCGCAAGTAATTGCACCGCAGCGGAACTATTTTGATTAATTTCAAAATCTCTGTGATCAAGCTGAGCTGCCATAGAACCTGTTATAAACGCGCCGTCTATGCTTCTTCCCCTGAGAGCGGTCATTAATGAATCAAAGTTTGCAAAAAAGACAAGGGTAATTTTATCAAGGTAAGGCAGATTATTCTGCCAATAAAAATTATTTTTTGCCAAAATAAGATTTCTTTGCGGTCTGTATCTTTCTATATAGAACGGACCTGTACCGATTACATTTTTTTCCCTGTCTGTGTTATCAGCTTTTACGATTCCTACTGTTAAATACGGAAGAAATTCGGGATCAATTGTTTTTAGAATAATACTTATTTGATTATCCTGTGTAATTACAATCTGTTCTATATTATTAAGTCCGTTAAAGCCGGCTGCAGCGGCAGTATCAATGCTGAACTTAACATCGGCAGCGGTTAATAATGAGCCGTCACTAAATCTTACTCCGTTTCTGAGCGTAAAATTATATAGTAATCCGTTTTGTTCAATTGTCCATGTTTCTGCAATACAAGGCATAAATGTTCCGTCTGTTTTTGGTTTTACAAGCCCTTCGAAAACATTAAAAAGAATACTTCTGCCGTCTGCGGTATTTGAAGGGTTAAGCGGATCGAGCGTTGTTGGTTCTGTTGTAAACCCGTAACGCAGACCGTCGTTTTCAAAATTATTGCAGGATATAAATGTGAAGATTAATACAAAAAATACTGCCAATACTATCAATAAAGATTTATTCATTCTACAATTTTTCATTTCTTGCTCCAAATATGTTCTTGGTAATATTATACAAAAAATTAATCTTTTTTAACAAGAGCGTCTCCGCGGGACATGTCCGCTGTATACCCGGTATTTGTTATTTTTTCCTTAATCAGCGTAAGGTTTTCCGCTGCTTCATCCCCTAAAACCGCCTTATTGTCATAGATAATATAGAGGTTTTTTACATGAGGCGGCGTAAGATTGGGCATTACGACATTCGCTCCGGCTTTTAATGCAAGTTCTCTTCCGTTAGGCGAAACGGTACCAATTGCTGTAGAAGCCGGGATTAAAGCATGCGGCAGCAGAATACGGGAAAGAGCAATCATTTTTAGACTGGTTAAAAGGCTTCCCGCTTTAAAAGAGCCGAATGGTGTGTCCTTTTGCGGAAGAAATGGACCTATTCCTATCATTTGCGGCTGTAAATCTTCTAAAAACCGGATATCCTCAAGCAGATTCTCCGGGGTTTGAAAAGGACTCTCTATCATAAATCCGGCGCCTGTCTGAAACCCGATCTCTTTGAGCGAATAAAGAGCTTTTTTTCTTGCGCTTAAAGTCTGCGCCGGAGGATGAAGTTTTTTATAATGAGAATCGTTCGCTGTCTCATGGCGCAGGAGATAGCGGTTTGCTCCGGTCTTGTAAAACAGTTCGTAATCCGAAATAGGGCGTTCGCCGAGTGAGAGAGTAATCGCATGATCTGGGAACTCGCATCTTATTGCCGTAATGACTTCTGCTGTTCTTTGGGCAGTAAAATGCGGGTCTTCTCCGCCTTGCAAAACAAAAGTTTTAAAGCCCAATTTATCACCCGTGCGGCAACAGCCGAGAATTTCATCAATAGAAAGACGGTATCGTTTGAGATTGGAGTTTGAACAGCGAAGGCCGCAGTATAAACAGTCATTCTTGCAATGGTTGGTAATTTCGATTAAACCGCGAACGTAAACGCTTTTACCGTAGTAAACTTCTTGCGCATTGCGCGCTTTTGTAAAAAGAGCTTCAATCTCGTCATTATCACTGGTTTTAATAATATGAAGTATTTCGCTGTCATTCATACGAAAAAATCTCTTTCCATGCTATTTTGGATTTTTTCTATATTCTCAATTGTTTTTTTTCTTATAGAATCATTTGCTATATTAGGAATTTCTTTTTGGATGATGCCGGATGCTTTTTTTCTGAAAGTTTCATCGCCGTAATCCATAGAAAATTCGCTGAGCGTCATGAGAGCATTTGGCAGGCAGACATTTTTAATTTCGCCTGATTTTGCCAAAGACATGAATCTGTCGCCTGTTCTTCCTTCGCGGTAACAGGCAGTGCAAAAACTTGGAATAAACCCGTCATCTATTAATTCTGAAATAATCGAAAAAGCGTCTCTTTCGTCATTTACCAGAAATTGCGGATTAGCAGGTTTATTATTTAATTTTGAGTAACCGCCTACTTCTGTTCTGGAGCCCGCGCTTATCTGTGATATTCCCAATTGTAAAAGTTTTTTTCTTAATGTTGAACTTTCTCTTGTTGATAAAATCATACCGGTAAAGGGGACGGCAATCCTTATAACAGCAACTATTTTTGTAAAAATTTCATCGCTTACAGGTTTAAAAGAACTGTCCAAATCGTTTATAAAAGATCCTTCTGCATTGCAAAGACGCGGAACAGAAATTGTATGAAAACCTGTATTATAATTTTTTTCCAGATGTTCATTATGAATTACAAGCCCCATTACATCAAAATAAGGATCTGCAAGACCAAACAAAACGCCGCCGCCGACATCGTCAATACCGGCTGCCTGCGCGCGGTCAAAAGCGTTTAAGTGCCAGAGAAAATCTTTTTTTGGTCCTGCCAAATGTACCTTATTATAGGCTTGTTCGTCATAAGTTTCCTGAAAAAGAATATAAGTGCCGATACCTGCGTTTTTTAATCTTTTGTAGTTATCTGTTGTTGTCGCCGCTATATTTACATTAATGCGCCTTATTTCTCCGTTTTCAAATTTCATATCATAAATTGTTTTTATACATTCAAGAATATAATCGATAGAACATTCATTTTTTGACTCGCCCGCTTCCAGCGCGAGGCGTTTATGTCCGTTTTTTTCCAGTATTTTAACTTCTTCGCGCAGTTCTTTCATTGTAAGTTTACTTCTGGCAAAATTATGAGAAGCATTAAAACTGCAGTAAGCGCAGCGGTTTTCGCAGTAATCGCTTACATATAATGGAGCAAATATAACAATTCTATTGCCGTAAATCCGCTTTTTAATTTTTCCTGCAATATCAAAAATACGGGAAATATGTTCTGTATTTTCTGTTTTTAGAAGAGCGGCAATTTCGCTGTGTTCGAGTTTTTCTCCTAACTCTGCTTTTTTCAACGCAGAATTAATAACGCTGTCATCTGCTGTTCCCGCTTTTTCCAGCAAGCTGAGGATATAGTCCCTGTCAATAAAATTGTTATTCATTCTTAATTAATTATAATAAAAAAAAATATGTTTGTCATGGTAGTTTTTTTAACCGAAGGTAAAATGCAATAATTATCGGGATAAGCGCGCCTGCCCATGCAAGCGGATTTGCGAAACAAATACCCCTAAATCCAAAAAGATTACC
The DNA here is from genome assembly GCA_009784935.1 of Treponema sp. Lineage (GTDB taxonomy): Bacteria > Spirochaetota > Spirochaetia > Treponematales > Breznakiellaceae > WQXQ01. Next base: position 9,158 of record WQXI01000017.1, on the reverse strand, counting down.
AAGTACTACTGCCGCAAAAATACGCATTACGAGTTCCATAATACCGGCTATTGTCGGCGTGGTGCTGTCCCCCATACCAAGGAGGGACTGCCTTAAAATAAAAACCATCGCAAGAAGGAAATAAGGCATGCTATTTATAACAAGATACATACGCGCCATAGAAAGCGTTTCTGCCGATTCATACCCAAGAATTAAACCTGGAAAATAATATCCTGATAATGAAAAAACAAATGCGATTACAATACTGTAAGTACATGCAATGATCGAAATATAGGCTATCCCTTTGCGGATACGATCGTATTTATGAGCGCCGTAATTTTGAGCGCAATAGGTAGTCATAGCTCCGCCGAAAGAATAAAGAATCATAAATGCAAGAAGATCTATTCTGCTTGCCGCAGTAAATGCGCCTACAGCTGTAGTGCCAAGCTGATTAATTGAATAACTTACAGTAATTGTTCCGATAGCGATGATACTCATCTGGAATCCAACAGGAAGCGCGAGTTTTAAATGTTTAATAATTTCTTTAGAGTCAATAGACCAATCGCTTTTTGATATTTTTAGAATTGGCATTTTTTTGACAATAAATAAAAAGCATAAAAATCCTGCAGTAAATTGAGCTATTACTGTAACCAAAGCTACGCCCCAGAGTCCTGTTTTTAGAACAAGGATAAAGAAAAGATCAAGGACAATATTTAAAATGCTTGCTATCGCAAGAAATATAAGCGGAGTCCGGCTGTCTCCTACAGCGCGAAGAACATTTGCGAATAAATTAAAAAATACTGCTGTTGGAATACCAAGAAAAATTACTATTATATAGCTGTATGCATTATCGATGATATCCTGCGGAGTGTGTAAAAGTTCCAATAAAGGACGGGCGCATAAAACGCTCATAATTGTAAGCGTTATTCCAAGGCCAATGCTTATTATTATTGTTGACGTAAAGCTTTTTTTAACGCCGGCTAAATCACCCGCTCCGAACCTCTGAGAAGTTATTACAGCAGCTCCTAGTCCAAACCCGTTTATAAATCCAAGGATCAAAAAATGAATACTTGCCGTAGAACCAACCGCAGCAAGTGCGTCAAGGCCGATAGTGCGTCCTGTAATAATTGTATCTGCAATATTATATGACTGCTGAAACAGGTTTCCGAAAAACAGGGGGATTGTAAAAAACAGTATTTGCTTGACCGGGCTGCCAACAGTGAGATTTTTGACCATAATGCTGCGTTATAATTCTCCTGTTGTATTTTACACTTTAGTGTTAAACATCGAAATACTGCGTTTTAAGATACCGTTCATATGCGCCAAAGCTATGCCGTAATTTGTAAACGGTATATTTTGCTCAACTGCAAGGTTTTGGCGGTATTGCATTTCGCGTTCATTAAGCATACAGGAACCGCAGTGAATAATCAACTTATAAATAGAAAGTTCTTTTGGAAAATCACCGCCGGAAACAAATTCAAAATGAGGCTGCGCAGAACTATATTTTTTTATCAAATTTGGAATTTTTACCGTTCCTATATCATCGCATTGTCGATGATGAGTACAGCCTTCGCAAATTAGTATTTTATCCTGTGAGCTTAAATTATCCAGCGCCGCAGCGCCTTTAACGGCAGTATTTAAAAACCCTTTAAATCTGGCAAAAAGAATAGAAAAAGAAGTAAGAGGGATTTCCTGCGGCACAACAGCGGCTGCTTCCTTAAAAACCTGACTGTCAGTAATAACAAGAGCCGGTTTTTTTCCAATACTGTTAAGTATTTTTTTTAACTCAGAGTCTCTTACAGCAAGAGCAGAAGCTCCCGAATCAAGAATATCACGGATTGTCTGCTGCTGCGGAAGGATTAGTCTTCCCTTAGGAGCGGCTTTATCAATTGGAATGACAAGAATTACAAGGTCATCAGGCTGAACCAAACCGGTAGTAAGCCGCTGTTTATGTTCTGAATCCAGCGCTATAGAAGCGATTTTTTCTTTAAGTAAATCAATGTTAAATCCGGTCTTCGCGCTAACAGGAATTATTTCGCTATTTTCCTTTAACCACGGAGGACACAGAGTTTCACAGAGTTTAAGAGAGATTTCCTTTTCTTCCTCAGTGGAACTCCGTGAACTCTGTGGTAAATTATCTTTATCTATTTTATTTAAGGTTATAATACAAGGGATGTTTTTGGCTTTGAATAGAACGAGGAGTTCTTCTTCGGCGGGGAGAGGTGGGGAATTTTGAAATTCGCCGTCAAGGACAAGTACTGCTATATCAGTTTTATTAAGTACCTGCTGAACCCTTTCAATCCTCATTTCTCCGAGTTCGCCTTCATCGTCAAAACCCGGTGTGTCAATGATTACAACAGGTCCTAGGGGGAGCAGTTCCATCGGTTTGTAAACGGGGTCGGTCGTTGTTCCTTTAACATCGCTGACAATCGATGAGCTCTGGCCTGTAACTGCGTTTACAAGGCTGGATTTCCCGGCGTTTCTTCTGCCAAAAAAGGCGATATGAGTGCGGTTCATAATGCAATTATTGCAGAAATTTCGGGCAATATAAAGGGATATTTTATGCCGATAATTATATAGATATGGTTAATCTATTCTTTTTCTTAAAATTCAAGTCCCAATTGCGCAGGACCCGAACCGATATTATCCGTCAGATAGATGAATCGCTGGCGCGTTCGATAATCAATGCCGGAGGAAAAATAACGGGGGACAGGTTTGTTATTTCCGCTGTTTTTAACGAAGATACAATCGGATTTTGGCTTGATATGTATATTTTGATCGAAAATCTTATTAAGAATATTGAATCAACATCCGAATTATTCGGGTTTTCTCTTGTTATTAGCGGAAAACAGCCGGATTCGCCGGAGCTTTTAACCCGCTATCTTGCCAGCCACAGCGGCGTTTTTGTTGATGATAAAGCCGCAAAAAAAATGCTGCCGTACGCATTGTTCGAAAAGCCTTCTGAATGGCTGAAAAACAATAAAAAACGAAAGTACGGCTGCGGAAGTTACTACAGAATAAAAGAATTAAAGTCTTTTAAAAAACCAAACGAAAAAGATTTTGAAGTTCAAAAAAAAGTATTAAAACTATTTGAACAGGAAAAAAGAAAAAATCTGCTTGTTCTGGGCCCCTCTTATCTGCAAATGCGCGGTTCCTTAAATATGCATTGTAATAACCTTAACGAAGATTTTCCTTCATTAAAAGTCTGTTTCGAAAGCGTCGGTTTGGGTCCTATAGTTGATATATGGTCGCTTAATATCCGTTCTCTTGCAGGCGGTCAATCGACAGAAGAAATAGATAATCTTTGGGAATTTTTATTTTGCGAAAGAATACGCGACGAAGTATCAGAATATGTAGTCCGCTGTGTCCGGCGTTTTTTACTTTTGGTATTTGAATATTATATAGACGCTGCCAAAAGAAATATTAAAATTCCTGTTTTAACTCTGGAAAACATACATCTTGCAGAAACTAACGCAATGAATCTGCTTTTTGACGCACTTGCAGAGGTAAATCAAAAAAGTTATATAAAAATTCTTGTCATTGGAACAGGAGAAGATGAATTGCCTCAGGAAAAAATGCAGCAGCTGGAAGGCGTTTTTGAAAAAATAAAAAAGGCTGACGATATAAAAGTTGATATGCTCTATTATCCAAAACTTTCTATGGATCTATGGGAAATCATTTATGCAATTTCTCTTTTTAGCAAATACTTTTCCCCGGAACTTTTTCAGCGGCTTTTTGAAGAAGAAAATAAAAACCCTGCGATGATAACAAGGGCTTTTTCTATGCTTCATTCGCTGGGAATAATTGATTCGCTCAGGGAACCGCGCATTATTAAAAAGCATTTTGAAGAATATGCCTGCAAAATTCTCGGCGATAAAACAGATAGAGTAAAAACAATTGTCCGGACAAGACTGCTAAACTGGGCTGTAAGGCGCAATATTAATCCATGTTTTAGGCTGCTTGTAATTATAGCAGGTCTTGACGGCGCAAAACAAATTGATGATCTTTTGCTGTTAAAAGCGTTTTCTTCTGATATTGTAAATAAAACAACAAAAGCGATAGAAACCGCAATGAATACAGGTCAGTTTGAAGAACTGGTAACAGTTAAAGCTTCTGCGATTCGTAATATTTTTAAGACTTCAAACGCGCTGCTTTGCGGACTGGAAAAAGATATAGAAGAAGCGTTTAGGGATACGCAATTAAAAAATTTAAACTCTGATTGCGATTCGTTTCCGGTATTAAAAGCTCAAATACTTGTAAACCTTTGCGCTTATTATTTAGGACGCCACGACGAAAGAGAAGCTGCAGAAAAAGCAAAAGAAGCTATTTTGCTGGGACAAAGTAAAAATTCATTTTGCCTTCCTCAAGGATACCGTCTTTTTTCGCTTGTATGTATTTCTAAACAGCAGGTAAATGAAACAATAGAATATTTGGGATTTGCGCTGACAAACGCAGAAAAAAACGGAAACAATCATGAGTTAGCTATTTCCGCTTATTATGCCGCTGCTGCGCAATTTTTATACGGCGATGTATACAATGCCGCGAATCTTGCGAGAAAATCAATAGAACAGTCATTGTCTGCAGGACATCCTGACTGGGCAGACCGCTCGCGGTTTTTAGAAGGACGGCTCGAACTTGAACTTGGACATTACAGTAAAGCTCTGGAAATATTTGAAGGTTTACGCAAAGAACCTCACGGCAGTATGACATGCGAAAAAGAAAATATGCTGGCAGCATGGGCGTACAGATCAAGAATTTATTTGATGGAAGATAATATAAAAAAACCCGAACCTTCAAATTATGACGCTGATTTATTTGAAATGGAAGCGGCGTACTTAAACGGCAATTACGAAGAGGTTATAAAACTTTCATCGTCATTAAAAAACCCGTTTGCAGAAGAAAACTTTTTGTATACTGAGCAGGCGGATTGGCGAAGCGGTTTTGCCCAATGCGAGCATTTGTATTTTAACAATGGCGAAATCCAGAACCGCATGATTACATTATTTCATTCGCTTGCATTAAGCCGTTTATCTGCAAATGGAAACGATGAGGCAATAACAGGGATTCAGCAGGTGCTTCGCGATGAAAAATTATGCGAAATGGACCCTTGGGATGCTTTTTATTTTTATGCAAAATATCGCATTCTCGAACGCTCAGGCGCCAGCCTTGTTGATATGAGTACAGTTGTAAGTATGGCTTTTAAGCGTCTCCAGCGCAGAGCCGGCCGTATCGAAGATATCGAAACAAGACGGCAATATCTTAATGGTCCCCGCTGGAACCGAGAGCTAAGTACAGCAGCAAGGGAATTTAAGCTGATTTAAGGTTATTGAAATAGAGTTCACGCAGAGACGCAAAGGCGCAAAGAACGCGGAGAAAATTTGAAGAATAACGATTTAATTGGTAAAATAGCAATTGTTGATACTGAATTAAACCCCTCTGGAACTGTTTTAATAGATGATGAAATTTATGAAGCTAAAACTAATGGTGAAAAGATAGAGGCAGGTAGGGGTGTTAAAGTTACGAGAGTCCTTGGCAAGAAAATAATTGTAATAAGGGTATAATTTACCCGCGTCATCCCCTATTGACACTTTTTTGAGATTTTTATATAGTGTATTTATATTTATGGCGGTGTAGCTCAGTTGGTAGAGCAAACGGCTCATATCCGTTCGGTCGCAGGTTCGAGTCCTATCGCCGCTATAAAAAAATGGTACTTCGCTTGCGAAGTGCCTTTTTTTTTATATAAAGCAAAATAAGACTCGAACCCATAAGCGAATATAGCTCTTTTTTACAGAAAAATGCTATAATAAAATGACTATGCTAAAAAGAGCATATATAAAGAAAAACTATTTATCTTAAACAGTTTGCCAGTTTAAAGGTGGAGACAAGTCTAAATAAGGTTTTTTGCAGAATTTGGGAAAGGTGAAGGTGTTAAAGAACAATGTTAATTAATAATAATGAATATTTTGAGATTTTAAACAATATTAAAGAGCGAATCAGAACTGCGCAATATAAGGCGGTTTTGGGCGTAAATCGAGAACAAATTTTACTATACTGGAATATAGGTAAGATTATTATTGCAAATACTAAATATGGAGCAAAATTTATTGATAATCTTGCTAGTGATATAAAAGCAGAGTTTCCAAATGCAAAAGGGTATTCTATTCGCAATTTAAAATATATGCGTAAATTTGCCGAGGTTATAGAAGATGAAGCAAAAGTGCAGACACTGTCTGCACTTTTAAGCTGGTCTCATAATACACTATTGCTTGATAAAATAAAAACACGAGAAGAAATAGAATGGTATGCAAGCCAAACAATCGAAAACGGCTGGTCGTTGTCGGCGCTTGAATACCATATTGAGACAAAAACATACCAACGGCAGGCAATTGCAGATAAAACGGCTAATTTTGATAGATTACTGCCATCGCCGTTTAGCGAACTGGCAGAAGAATCGTTAAAAAACCCCTATGTTTTCGACTTTATAGAAAAACGCAAAGGTATAATTGAACGTGAAATTGAGCATGAATTAGTAGCCAATATTGCAAAGACTATTATAGAACTTGGTACAGGATTTGCTTTTGTCGGAAATCAATATCATATCGAAGTAAGCGAAAAAGATTATTACATTGACCTTTTATTTTATAACACTAAACTTCGCTGTTATGTAGTAATAGAACTAAAAAACTCAGAGTTCAAACCCGAATACGCAGGTAAGCTCAATTTTTATTTATCTGCTGTTGATGATATTCTAAAACACGAAACCGATAACCCTTCCATTGGTATTATGCTTTGTAAAACAAAGGATAAGTTAACTGCGGAATATGCATTAAAGGATATTAACAAACCTATCGGTGTAAGCGAGTATAAATTATCGGACTTTGTCCCTGCCGAATTTGTAGATACATTGCCAAGTGCGGAAGATATTGAGAAGCGTGTAAGAATGGAGCTGGATTTTGATGATTGAGCTTTTGAAAATCACTAAACAAATAAGAGACTCATTTTTTATCATTATTTTTTTTGTTCTTCTTGCTGTACCTGTCTATTCTCAGGACATAACAGAGACGATCACTTCTATAGAAATTATCGGGCTTACCCGCACTAAGCTGCAAGCGGCAAAATATCCTCTCGAAAAGTTTATAGGTCAGGAGAGGTCTGCTTTTGATCAAAACGAAGTATTTGCGGCAATAAAAAATACAAGTGTGCTTGAGCCAATATCGGCAGAACTAATAGAAACCGAAGATGGATTGATACTGCAAGTTACTGTCGAAGAAAAATGGACATTGTTTCCTTTTCCTATGATTTTTGCCGGGTCAGGGGAAACAATTTACGGACTTTTTCTATATGAAGCTAATGCATTTGGGCTGCGGGACATGGCAGTAATCGGAGGAATGTTCGGTTCTTTCGGCTACAGATTAATTGCCATCTATAATCATACTCCAAACAGAAAAGGAATACCCGGCTTTAATTGTTTAATAACGTTCAGCAGTCAGGAGCATGAAAGTACAGACAGGTATGAAACAATACAGAGCAGATTTGATGCGGACAGATTCCGTGTTTCGCTGGGAATTAATTATTCATTCAACGATACATTTACAGGTTTATTTAACGCCAGTTTTTCGAATATTATTATTAAAGAAAGCAGTAATGCAGTAAATCCTCCGGCAGAAGGATCTATGGTTATCGGTTTTAGCCCCGGTCTTTCTATCCGCAGCAGTAATTGGGACGGCTATTTTTTATCACAGCAAAGCCTGTCGCTGGATTATAGATACAATCTTGCAATTGAGGGCGATTCATATCATCAGGCTGAATATTCAGGTATTTTTGAATATTCGATAATTCCCGGTTTTCGTATGTGTATTAAAAGCGGCGGAATGTGGAAATCTTCTTTGCAGCCATTGTTCGAAGAAGGCGCGCAAAAGTCACAAGTTAGCATTTTGCCAAGAAACTATTCTGCAATTTATTATACAGGTTTTTCTGCCGGTTTAGAAAAATATATTTATAAAAACCAATGGGGAATTTTATCTGTTATGGCGGCATACCAGTGCGTATTTTCTTTTAAAGTAAATTCTAATCTGGAATTTGACCATGGGATATTCGGCGGAATGTTTTTTTATCTAAGCCGCTTGGCTCTGCCTGCAATAGGAGTCGGCGGAGCTTATAATTTTACTTCCGGGGTATATAAATTTAACTTTAGCGCAGGAATGTCATTTTAACAGGAAAGTAACTCTAACTTCTGTAGTTACCTCTTGTTCTCCTGTAGGAATAGATAAAGATGTCATCGGCATAGCTCTTTCATATGCCACGTTGCTTTGAGTTAATAAAAAAGCATCCCGATTTCTTTCTTCTGAAACCGTCAATACTTTGGCTATTTTGAGCCCCGATAATTCGGCATATTGATTCGCTTTTTCTAATGCTTTCTCAAACGCAAGTTCGCGGCTTTGTATAAAAAATTCAGTTTTATTTTCTGTATCAAAAGTAATGTTTCTTATTACAACCCTGTCTATTGCTGTGATTCTGTCCAACAGCGCAGGGAATCTATCGGAATTATTGATAATGTCATTTACTGAAACAATAATAGTCTGCTGTGCTCTTTGACCTGTGATAATAGTTCTGCCTTCTCTGAATTCTGTTGCAACATCGTAGCTCAGCGAAACTGTTCTGATATCTTTGTCTTCGATATTTGAGTCTTTTAGAATATCCAATATCTGCTGTATTCTTCTGTCAACTTCGCTTTTTGCTTCTCTTGTGGTTCGGGCAGTATGGGAATAAGAAATGTTCATTTGAACCATGTCGGGTTTGACTAGAACAGTGCCGATTCCGGAGACTGTGATTGTGCTTTGATTATCTTTTACTCTTACAGAACATCCCGAAAAAGCTAAAATAATGAAAATACCCGCAAGCATTTTTTTAATCATACTCGGAGAGGGGGGATTCGAACCCCCGACATCCTGGTCCCAAACCAGGCGGAATAGCCACTATCCAACCCTCCGTAGGCTGCTTTTAATATAATAGTAAGTTTTAGAGTTTTGATCAATAGAGCATGGGGATATATATTAACGTAGTGCCTCACGTTAAAATCTAACCATGAGAACTGATGCCTCAAGATAGAAAATCTAACCATAAGAACCGAAGAGCAGAGGCTTCATGCCACTTACCCTAGAAACAAACTCAGGAACAGG
>WQXI01000016.1 GCA_009784935.1 Treponema sp. | reverse complement strand
TGTAGAATATTGCTTAGGGAAAGGAATCCTTGTGGATTTCATCAAAAAACATAGTTCGGAGATTCATAGTATGTTGTACGGTGAATACAGAATAGAAGACGAGATTGCGGTTGTCAAAAGAGAGACTCGAGAAGAGACTTGGGGTGAGGCGTGGGAAGAATGCAGTAGAGCAAAAGATAGTGAAACCGCTCAAAAACTTTTAGCGGAAGGATCAACACTTGAGTTCACACAAAAGATCACAGGGCTTGATCTAGAAACAATAAAAGAGCTTTCTTCGGATTCTTAGCCATATGTAATTAATTGTAATTTAAGAGCCTGAGTTTGCAGGCTCTTTTTTTGTGTAGATTTATCTCGCTAAAAGTTTCACGCAGAGATAACGAAGGGATGGATAAAGAGTCTCACACAAAGGGACACGGAAAAATTAAAAATATATATTGACAATCTTCTAATTTCCTGATATTTCTACAAGCAATGAACAAAAAAGCAGTTTCCACTCCAAAAACTCCTGTATTAACAAAGCGGGAACAAGAGATATTTGATCTGCTGCTCAAAGGTATTTCGCCCAAAGAAATAGCTTATAAACTTCATATTTCTTACTCCACAGTGAATTATCACAGAGATAATATGTATAAAAAACTAAATGTCAGCAGTATTCAAGAGCTTTTTTCTAAATATATAAAAAAGCAGCCTGCGGGTTCAGTAAAAAATCCAAAGATTGGCTCAAAATCCAAGAGTAAAGTGTTTGCGCTTGATAAGTTCAGCATTATATTTTCGGCTGCTCACCCCTGGGGATGGCAATACAGACTGGATCCTGATTTTATTTATTATGATGATAAATTGAAAGAAGGCGATATTTACCGGTTTACATGTTCATTTATATCAAATGTTGATTTATTATTTTTAAATCTTAATTTTGTTGATACTACTGATGGCGTTAATGGCAGATGTGCCGGTCTCTGGAATTCGCTTACAGAAAATAATTTTATTATTTCAGATATTAAAGCAAACATCGAATGTGATTGTTCTGTATTAATAACCGTTTTTAAAACCGCAAGTATCTTCTCTATTTATGCAAATAGATTTATTTTTATGACAAATCCAGAAGTAAAAGATCAGCCAACATTAACTTTTACCAAATTTGAAATTCAGAAAACCTGAGCAATTTATCAGGTTGTTTTTTATTGTCTCTATTATATTTTGAAATATATGGAGTAAATAATGAAAAAGGTACTTTTTAGTTTTTTGATTTTTGCAATTCTTTCTGTATTCTGCCTCTCTAGTGTTAATGCATCTCCGCCGGCTTCCCCAAGACAATTCAACGATATAACAGCCGCAGAGCTTGTCGCAAATATCAGAGTTGGCTGGAATCTGGGTAATAGTTTTGATCCTTATAATTCCCCAGGTCATGCATTAGGCAGAATGGACTCTAGCACTTCTCTTGCTGTAATGGAAGGATGGTGGGGTAATCCTGTAACAACAAGAGCAAATATTACTGCCATTAAAAATGCGAGTTTTAACGCAATAAGAATTCCTGTTTCCTGGGCTAAGGCAGCTGATTCAAACCACAATATCCGAGCGGACTGGATGGCTCGTATTACAGAAGTTGTAAATTGGGCTGTAGAAAACGATATGTATATTATTATTAATACCCATCATGACGAAGAACTTTTTAGATTTACAAATGCACATCGCGATGCATCACTTAGAGCGTTTAGAAGAATTTGGGAGCAAATTGCGCATAACTTTAGAAATTATAATGAAAAATTAATTTTTGAAGGATTAAACGAGCCAAGAACAAAAGGCGCATCTCATGAATGGTCTGGCGGTAACGCTGCCGAACGTGCTAATTTAAACAGGCATTATCAGGTTTTTGTTGATGTAGTAAGAGCAAGCGGCGGCAACAATGATAAGCGCATATTAATGATAAATACTTACGGAGCTTCCGCTAACGCAGCTGCAGTTAACGGGCTTATTCTCCCGACCGATACAGTTCCTAATAAGCTGGTTGTTTCTATACATGCATACGAACCTTCAAATTTTGCTCTTAACGCAAATAATAGATTTAATTCATGGGACAGAAATAATACAGCTGATACAAGAGCAGTTCAAAATGCAATTGATCCTGCTTACAACAGATTTGTAAGAAATGGAATCCCTGTTATAATAGGCGAATTTGGTTCGCCAAATAAAAATAACACAGCAGCAAGAGCCGCTCATGCAGAGTATTATGTAAATTACGCAAGGAGCAGAGGTATTCCCTGTTTCTGGTGGGATAATGGTCCCCATGAAGTTGTTACTTCGGGAGAATATGGGAATTTTGGAATTCTAAACAGAGCAACTAACCAAATTGTTTTCCCCGAAATAGTTTCTGCTCTGATGAGAGGGATAAATTGATTTGACTTTTTTTGAGAACCTCCGGGAATTTAACCGATGTTTTCGGAGGTTCTCTTTTTTTATTATATATAAATAAATCTTTATATATTGACAATCTTCTAATTTCCTGATATTTCTACAAGCAATGAACAAAAAAGCGGTTTCCACTCCAAAACTTCCTTCCCTAACAAAACGTGAGCAGGAAATATACAACCTCCTGCTTAAAGGTTCCTCATTAAAAGAAATTTCTTACGAATTAAAAATTAAATATGAAACAGTTTATTTTCATCAGAAAAACCTGTTCAATAAGCTGGATATAAATAATAATGAACTTTTGGTAAAACACCTTCAAGAGCCGTCTTTGAAAAATATTATTCATGCGGAAAATGGAATTACTCCTGTTTTTGCAAAATGGAGTACATTTGCTGATAATTTAGGCTCATCAATTAATATTACAGCAGCCAATGAAGAAATAAACGGACAATATCATTTATGTTATAATATTTCCGGGATATTCAGTACTGATTCAAAATGTTATGCCGGGGTTTATGCCCATCCCGATCCTTCTACACTTGAATTAATGAAAAAAATGACATCATTTTCTTTTAAAGTTTCAGGTGACGGGAATTATTATGCAGTTATAATTACAACATCAGATACCAGAAAAACAGGCAATACTAATCATTATCATAAAATATTTGAAACAGTAAAAGATAAAGTATCTGCAATCACAGTAAAAATAAGTGATCTTGTTCAATCTGATGCTTGGGGAGAAAAAGTAAAGTTTATTCAAAAAAATGCTGAGGTTCTTCAATTTAATACCTGGAGCACAGGGAACTTTAATATAAAAATCTGGGATATCAAGTTTTTTTTATAAAACTACCTATATAAAAACCTAAAAATCTTTAGGTAAATTCCGTCTCTTTTCTGCTGTAGTATATATGTAATGACACTCATGGAGAGAATTTATGAAGAATTATAATTTTATATGTAATATGGCGATTGTAGTAATATTTACTGTAATCAGTCTTTCTGCCGCTTTTGCAAATCCGCCTGCCACCCCAAGACAATTTAATGATATAACAGCAACACAGCTTGTTGCTAATATCACAGTTGGCTGGAATCTGGGCAATGGTCTTGATGTTATACCTGAAACTCCACAACAAGTATTAGATTTTAGAAACAATTTTACTATATCTCAAATGGAATCATTTTGGGGACATCCTCCCGCAACAAGAGCGAATATTGCAGCTGTAAAAAACGCAGGTTTTAATGCGATAAGAATTCCTGTTTCCTGGTCAAACGCAGTCGATTCAAATTATAATATCCGCGCGGACTGGATGGCTCGTGTTACAGAAGTTGTCAATTGGGCTGTAGAAAACGATATGTATATTATTCTTAATACTCATCATGACGAAGAAATCTTTAAGTTTACTAACAGGGAAGTTGAAGCCTCTCTTAGGGCTTTCGCCAAGATCTGGGAGCAGATTGCACATAACTTCAGGAACTACAACGAAAAACTTGTATTCGAAGCGTTAAACGAACCCAGAACAAAAGGAGTTTCACATGAATGGACAGGAGGCAACGCTGCGGAAAGAACAAATCTAAACAGGCATTATCAGGTTTTTGTTGATGTAGTAAGAGCAAGCGGCGGCAATAACGATAAAAGAATACTAATGATTAACTCTTACGGAGCTCATGGAATTGCAGCTGCAGTTAACGGACTTGTGCTTCCGAATGATACAGTGCCAAATAAACTTGTTGTTTCTATTCATGCCTATGAACCTGTTGGTTTTACATATTCGCAGTCATGGCATACTACGTCAAATTGGAGAAGTAATAATTCAAGAGATACAAGAGCTATACATGACATTATTACACCTGTTTATAATAGATTTGTTAGAAATGGAATTCCTGTAATAATAGGCGAGTTTGCTTCATGGAATAAAAATAATACCGCAGACAGAGCAGCACATGCAGAATATTTTGTAAACCATACAAAGAGCATGGGTATCGCATGTTTCTGGTGGGATGCGTCTGACATGAGTATTTTAAACAGATATACAAGTACGTTTGATTTCCCTGAAATTGTAAATGCATTAATGAGGGGAGCAGGAGTTAATGCGCCGGTTCTGCCTCCGAAACCAGCTGTAGAAGGCACTGCCGCTGTTTTTCCTTCTCAAGTAGGTGGATGGGGTGTAGCAAGTGATAATAATTCCAGAATCACTCAATTAGGCTATCAAAGATTTCAGGGGACAAGAGACGGTTATGCTATTTTAGTTGCTAGTCCTGATGCTGCAACACTTGGTCAAATGAGGACAATGCGATCTTTTTCCTTTATGGTTTTGGGAGACGGCAAACGCTATGAAGTAATGATACCAACTACCGACACTAATGTTGCGCATAACCATTATCGTTTTTCATTTACAGCTCCAGCCGGTGTACCTACAAGAATTACTGTAAATGTACCTACAAACCTTTCGCAACTTGATTGGGGCGGACATGGAGTTGTTCCTTTTAACCAGAGGAATGTGCAGAATTTTCAATTTGCACCTTCGGCTCCGGGAACATTTGACTTAGCTGTTTGGGATGTTAGGATAGTTCAGTAGGGGGAGTTTGTTTATAAATGGAGGAAATCTATGTTAAAAAATAAATTATTGGGAATAATTTTTCTTATTACAGCAATTGGATTTAATTTAGAAGCACAGACAAGAGATATAAGACCTGCAGCTCCGCAGCCTATGTCTGCAAAAACAGCTATGCAATATTTTACTGATGAAGGAATTTTGATAGGCATAAATCATGGAAATTCTCTTGATGCTTTTGATATTTGGACACCTCCTTATAATCCTGATAATCCTATAGCAGTTGAGACAGTGTGGCGAAATCCAATAGCAAATCAAGTGACTTTTAATGGAATCAAAGCTCTTGGTTTTCAGATTGTTAGAATACCTGTAACATGGATGGGGCACATAGGCCCTGCTCCGGATTATATAATTAGCGAATCTTATTTGCGCCGTGTTGCAGAAGTAGTAGGTTATGCAGAAAATGCGGGGCTTAAAGCGATTATTAATATTCACCATGATGGTAATTTTAGTCATGGAGCAAATAGCTGGTTTAATTTTAATCATATTATGTCAGGCAATGCTTCCGTAACTGATAAATATGAAAAAGTATGGAAACAAATAGCGGACTATTTTAAAAATTACGGCGACTGGCTGATGTTTCAGGGTTTTAATGAAATTCATAACGGAAATTGGGATCATGGTAATGCTCGGCAATATCAGGTAATTAATAACCTGAATCAAATATTTACTAATGCTGTACGCGGTACAGGAGGAAATAATTCGCAGCGTTATCTTTTGTATTATGGCTATAATACCAGTCATACAATTGCAGGGAATAATTATAGAAATTTTAGTCTTCCAACAGATAGTGCCGGTTTAGGCAGACAAATAGTTGGTTTTCATTTTTATTTTCCTTATGAATTTACAATGCTTGCTACAACACATACTTGGGATAATCGGGAGAATAGAAGAAATATAGATAATTCTTTTGCAGCTTTTAAAACAAATTTTATTGACAGAGGTATCCCTGTTATAATTGGTGAATTTGGAGCAGCGCGTTATATTAGGTACGCAAGCAATTCCGGATCTTATAGAGCGGCAAATGCGCCTGCAGCACATCAAAATAGGTTAAACTATATTGAATATTTTGTAAGAAAAGCAAGAGAGAATGGGCTTGTACCCATCTATTGGGACTCAGGACATTCTTATCATCCTGAGTTGGATCCGCAAGCCGATTTTGGTTTAATTAATCGTAATAATGGACAACCTAGAGATAATGAAAGTGCCGAAGTAATTCAACGTATGATAAATGCGGTTAGATAAGAGCTATGCATTGGTGCCTGTCACCGCTTTTTCATAGTGTCGTTAAGTGCACGATACACCACATCTAAAGAATCTCACCAGTCCCAGCTTGCTAACCGTTTTCCAAGTGCGCTTGTTAAAACGGCAAAGGCAAGCGCTTTTGCGTCATTAAAAGATTTGTTGTCCAGCGAAAAACGATGAAGCTGTGACGGTTTTAGTTCTCCTACTGCAGACAGCCATTTATTGCAGCCAGGGCTAATATTTACTATTCCATGCTCCGCTAAACCGGCTGCGTCATCTTCCAAGTCCGGCTGTATTCCCAAAAAACCTGCCCATCGCCATAAAAAATGCACAAATAAACGGCTGCATAATTCTTCGTTCGCGTTTTCCAGCGTATCCAGCGTTTCATTTGCAAGGTCCAGTGCTGTTCCCCAATCGCCGCCGCCGCCGTGCGACAGCAAAATTGTTTCTGCTAAAGCGCCTGCAGTCATTGTTCGATCGTAAAGTTCTCTCAATCCGGGACGCCAAGAATGTACGTCAAAATCGCTTAGTTTTGCGTAGTCTTTTGCTTTATCACGGTAGACCCAAACCTGACCGGAATTAAATGGCGCAGTATAAGCGCGTAATTTGCTTTTTGCTCCGCCGAAAACTGTCGCTCTTATTATTCCTTCTTCGGCAGTGAGCATAGTAATTTCGCTGTTTGACTCACCCGAAGCGCGCGATCTGAGAATCAATGCTGTATATACCGCAGTCCTAGACATATTTTTTATTTTACCACGGAGGACACAGAGTTTCACAGAGTTATGGGAAAGAAGATTCCTCCTCCTCTGTGTAACTCCAAGCAACTTTAGTTGCAGTACTCTGTGGTTTTTTCTTCTTATTGGTTATTACAATTCCAATCCGAAGACTTTGCTGTTTCGGGCTTGGTCGTAAACCTTGCGTTTTTGCTGCGGAAGGCTTTCGATATTTGAATCTTTAAAGCCTAAAGACTCAAACCAGTCCTGAGATTGGGTAGTTAGCACAAAAACCCGCTTTAATTTTGCTTTTTTTGCCTTTTCTATGAGACTCCCAACGATTTTTTTGCCCAAACCATGGTCAGTATAGCCCGGATCTGTAGCGACAGCGGCAATTTCACCCTGATTTTCACCCCAATCGTGAAGCGCACCGCACGCCCGGACAGAGCCGTCTATCTCTAAGACCGAATAATCGTTCTTTTTCTCCTGAATTTGCTCTGCGCTTCGCCTTATTAGCAGTCCTTTTTGCATTAAAGGCTCCATTAACCGCAAAACATCCGGCAAATCCCTGGAATGAAACGCCCTAATCGAATCGTATTCGTCGGTATAAATCATCGTTCCTACACCCAAATTAGAGTATAGTTCTTTAATTACGGCGCCTTCTTCCCTTCCGTCTATTATATGTATTCTGTGAACACCTGCCTGACTTGCCTTTAAGGCAAGTTTTAATTCCCTTTGGAATAAGGTTGAATTGGAATTTATCAGTTTTTCTGTTTCCTGAGGGGTAAGCCTCGTAACATTCATTCCATCCTTGGCGGTGATTATAAACAATTTGATTGCTCCAAGCGCCTTAGAAACAGAAAGGGCAATTTCGTCACTTGGGACATTATACGGCTTACCGGAAGGACTCCAACCAATACAGGGTAAAATCGGTATTGTACCGAGGTTTAATACCTTTGTAAGCGAATCTGTGTAGATTTTATCGACTGTACCCGTATGTTCGGTATCTATGCCGTTAATTACGCCCAGCCCCCTTGCTCTGACAAAGTTGCCGATCAGCGCATCGACCCTGCTTCCGGAGAGAAATGTCATAAACCGGCTTGCAGAGTTAAAAGCAGCCATTTCTACATAAGAAATTGTCTGAGCGGTTGTGATTCTAACCGGGACATCATCTGCCGGAGTATAGGTTGATTCGATATCATGCTGTTTAAGAACGACATCGATATTTTCTTTTGCGCCGGGAACAATAACTACCTTAAAACCGGTTTTTGCCAGTAATGCCAGATCTTTTACGAGACCCGGAAAACCCGGTTCTTCGATAACGGGATAGTCAATTTTAAAAACCATGGTAGAACCTTCGAACCGGCTTTGATAATGAAAAACTTCGCGGATCAAATCTACCTGTGAATAATTGTTTTCCATAGTATTATCCATTGTTTTAATTTTAATACGAAATAAAATTACTTTCCATAGTGTTTTACCCCTAAAGCAAATTTTTCTAATTCCGATACTAGAAGTGAAACGGGAAAACCCTGTAAAGCTCTTTGTTAAAGCTGCTTGTGGATGTTTTTCCGGTACCTCACCCTTCCGGGAACGGTGGGTCGGGGGTTCCATCGAGTTTCTCATAGAGAAACTCGCGTGCTTCCCTGTGGGAAGCACAAGGCACATGGATATTTATGTTACAGCGTTCGCTGACTGCATAAATGTCCGCAAAATTGAAATGAGTTTTTCCATTGGTTAAAGTTTTACCTTGGTAAAATTCAAAAAAGGCAATTGTAAAGCAATTGTCTTACGGCATGGATGCCGCGGCGCATAATTGTCAAACAAAATGTTATGACACGCGCCGGAAAAGCCAAAGGAGTGAGTATATGATTATCAATCACAACTTAAGTGCAATGTTTGCCGACAGGTCCCTCAAGGTTACCCAGGTGTTCCTGGATAAAAACATGGAAAAATTGTCGAGCGGATTGCGCATCAATCGCGCCGGTGATGATGCTTCGGGATTAGCAGTATCAGAAAAAATGCGATCACAGATTCGTGGTTTGAATCAGGCGTCAACAAACGCCCAGAATGGTATTTCATTCATTCAAGTCACAGAAGGTTATCTGCAGGAATCTCAGGATATTCTCCAGCGTCTGCGTGAATTGTCAGTTCAAGCTTCGAACGGTATTTATTCCGACGAAGACAGATTGTACATTCAGGTCGAAGTTTCTTCGCTTGTTGCAGAAGTCGACAGAATTGCGTCACACGCGCAGTTCAACGGCATGAACCTGTTAACTGGCCGCTTCGGCAGACCAATCGGCGAAAATGTGGTTACTGCTTCTATGTGGCTCCATATTGGTGCAAACATGGATCAGAGAATTCAAGTTCATATCGGCACAATGACATCAAAGGGTCTTGGTATCCGCAATGTTGGTGACGATACATTTATTACACTGTCCTCTCCGGACGGTGCCAACCGTGCCATTGGAACCCTTGACAGAGCGTTAAAGATCATCAACAAGCAAAGGGCCGATCTTGGCGCCTACCAGAACCGCCTTGAACACACAGTACGCGGATTAGACATTGGAGCAGAAAACATGCAAGCATCCGAATCCCGCATCCGTGACGCAAACATGGCGAATGAGACAGTACGCTACACCACTAACATGATCCTCACACAGTCAGGCACCGCAATGTTAGCACAGGCAAATCAAAGAGGTCAGTCGGTTCTATCGCTTCTGCAATAAGGTCATTCAGAAGACGTCTCTCGGAAAGGCGCCTAACCACTTACCGTTATGGTAGGTGGTTGGGCTTCTTTTTTTGTAGTTGATGAAATTTCGCTGTGCGAAACTTCATCAACTACCACGATAAGCGAAATTGCTATAGATATGAAATTTAGATATTGACAATATAATTATAATGGAATATGATTTATAATATGAATAAAATAATAAATATTATATTAAAGATAATATTAAGAATATTATTTTGTATAATAATTTTATCTATATTATTATATGTTTGTTTATGGATATATGTAATTAATTTTACACCTAAAGAATATAAAAATCATTATGATAATAAAATAATAATAGATTTGGATGAAGGACAATATGAAATTATTTGGTTTACATTAACTAGAAACAATAGATATAAAGTAAAATGGAAACCATTTATTTTTGATATTTTTATTGAATATTATTTTAGAGAAGATCATAAAAATGTAGGTTACTTGGCAGCAAATAGTATGTTATTTGAATTAAATGCTAATAATATTCCTTCAATGCAGTGGCATATATTAAATTATTCATTTACAAGATATGTAGAATTTGATAAAAATTGGAAAAAATGTTTAAGTATAATTATAACAAATGGATATTATGGAAATGGTGTTTATGGTATTATAAATGCATCTGAATATTATTATAATAAAAAAATAAATGATGTAACAGAAAAAGAATTAATATCATTAATACTATTAAATTTAGGTAGTAATCGATTCGAAATAGGAAGTATTATTTCTGAGGAAACAATCAATGAAATATATAATTTATTTAGAAAATAAAAAATAGCAGCTTCGCTTGACACACGGTTTGCACAAAAAAGTTGCTTTTGCAACTTTAAAAGCCTGAGGGCGGCTCTGGCTACGAAAAACACCAGTCGGGCGTGCGCTAGACGCTTCTGCAGCGAAGCTTCCAGCACTGCTTGCTGTCCTCAATTTATAGATTTTATTCGGTTCTTTGAGGATTTTTTGCTGATTATAGCTTTTGCTTGGTATTTGGCGGTTTTTCCAACGAGTCTTCGAACTAAAGGTTCGAAGATGAAGTTTCTATGAACATTTGACATGACAAAAAGCAGCAGAAAAGCCAAATTTATTGACAAAATTTCTCAAATTAATGTATATTATATTATAGAGGTATTTTATGTTTGAGGTAGAAAACAAGTTTTATCAGGAAAATCGTGAATCTCTGCGTTCTCAGTATCTTGGGAAGCGTGTAGTCATCGTTAAGAATAAAATTCTTGGCGTTTATGATTCAGATAATGAAGCTATTGACGAAACCACAAAAACAATGAAACTGGGTACTTTCTGTGTAAAATATATCCCAGTCGATCCTCAAGAAGAATATCATAGGATTTTTAGTTATATCTAATGTCTATCAACGATCGGCACTATGCCTATGATTTAGAATATTCTCACATTATTAGAGAAATTAAAACACCGATATCGATTTATTCTTCTAGAACTTCTGCCGATGGAAAATATGTAAAAACAGAAGCTGTATGGGATACTGGTGCTACACTTTCTGCAATGTCTCCAAAAATAGTTCAGGAGCTAGGTTTATCAGCTATTGATCAATGTTATATTGGTGGTATCAATGGTGAAAAACAATCTGATGTCGTTATTGTATCTGTTATTCTTCCCAATGGAATGCTTTTAACAGGCAGAAGGTTTTTTGTGAGTAACATACCTGGCGCAGATATTATTATTGGTATGGACATAATATCAATGGGAGATTTTGTTATTACAAATGCCAGAGGAAAAACTATGTTTTCTTTCGTTATTCCTACATTAAATAATAAAATATCATTTTCTAATATAGTTAATAATACATAATATAAAATCAATTATTCCCAAAAGCATTGATCCCACTCTTAAGATTGATCACAAAAGCGATCATCTTTTTCACCCTTCTTGGCGGTAGGGCTTCTTTTTTTGTAGTTGATGAAATTTCGCTGTGCGAAACTTCATCAACTACCACGATAAGCAACATTAAAACGTCGCTTATCGTAGCTGTTTACGACGTCTGACCACTTATAAGTGGTCAGACGTCGTAAACAGCCATTGGGGATTTGTCACTGATAGCGTAAATGTTTACGACATTTCACCTTTGTAGAAACTTCGTAAATAAACACGTTATATGCAATATGTCCTAAACTTAATTAAAAAATATTGACATTAATGCATTATTAGTATAAAATTAATGTATGAAAGATTTTATATTTTGTGATATTAATGAATCAATGGAAATAAAGGAAGAAGCTGTCAAGTTATTACTAGAAACTTTTCCAAAAGCAAATATGTGGCCTGATTTAGATGAAAAAATGGCAGTAGAAACGGTTAATGAATCTATTGTCGAAGAAAATATTTGTTTAGGATTAAAAATTAATAATGAATTAATTGGTTGGGGGTGTTTGCGTTCAGAATATTGGGGTAAAACATGGGAATTACATCCTTTCGTAATATCTACAAAATTCCAAGGAAAAGGATTTGGTCAAATATTAATGGGAGAAATTGAAAAGATAGCTCAAGAAAAAGGTGCAATTGGAATAATACTTGGTTCTGGAGATGAAGAAAAATTAACAAGTTTATCAGAAAAGGAAATTAATGAGGAAAATATATTCGAAGAAATAAAGAACATAAAAAATATTAAAAATCATCCGTATGAATTTTATAAAAAATGTGGTTTTATGATTTATGGAATTATTCCAAATGCATATGGAGCAAATAAATCTAGTATATTAATGTGGAAAGATATTAGAAAAAATAAATAAAACGGACATACTGCATCTAATTAAACGTTATGTGAAATAGCAGGCTAAAATTATCGGAGTATTTTTAGTATAATAAAATGTATTTATTTATGAATCATGCATTTCTTTCATTAACGAAAACATCTGATTAAATATTTTACCCATTTTATTGGGTGAGTATAAACAACCATCAATTATCCATTTCTTAACAATATTTGTAAATCCGCCTCTCCAATATGTCATAATATAATCAATATTTTCCAAATTTAGTATTTCTGGAGCTGTATATTTGTATTGATATTTTTCATAGATAATTTCAAAGTCAGTTAAAAATAAATCTAATAAATTTTGTTTATATAATATTTGTAAAATTTCCTTCATATTTTCTAATGTTTCGAATATTGCCTTTGCAAATGAATAAGTATCATTTATATTATATTGTAATATTATTTCCTCATATTGCTTGGAAACTCTATGGATACAATAACTAATCACATCATTTTTGGATTTAAAATGTCTATAAAAAGTACGTCTGTCAACCTTAGCATTCTCTGCAATTTCAGAAATTGATATAGAATTTAATGGTTTTACAGCTAGCATATCCAAAAGAGACTCAATAATCAATTCTTTTGACAGCATTGCACTCGGATTTATTTTTTCATTTGCCATATATTATACTCCTGTCACAAACAAGCCGTTTTGTAGCACTTTTAAAAAACGAATTGACTATTACTTAAATAATTCATAATAATCTAAATAAGTATATGGCACAAGTGTCAATTAGGAGTTTATAATGAAAAAGGCAATCTTTACTTTAGTCTTAACAATTCTTATTTTAGTAAGTTGTACTGGAACAAAACATGCAAAACAGACAGCAGAAGTTTCACAACAGGATAAAGTTGTGGAATTGACATTTGATTTTAACCGCCAAAGCGGACATGCGACAAATCAATTTGCAGTATGGATTGAAGATTTGAACGGTCAACATGTAAAAACTATTTATGCAACACGTTTTACGGCAAATGGAGGCTGGAGACGCAGACCCAATTCTATTCCAATTTGGGTAAGACAATCTGGTACAGCTGATATGACAAGAGAACAAATAGACGCTGTAAGCAGTGCTACGCCCAGAACAGGTTTACTCACCTATGTATGGGATGGTAAAAACAGCATTGGAATACCTGTTCCCGATGGAGTGTATTTTTTAATTCTTGAAGGAACTTTACGTTGGGAAAATCAGGTTATTTATCGTGCTCCGATTGTATTAGGTCAGGGAACTGCAATAGCAGAAATTGATGCCGAATATTTAGGAGAAGCAGCTGCCGAACGGTCAATGATCAGTGATGTTAGAGTGAAGGTTCTGCGATAATGAGTAAGCGGTAAATTACTAGAAGAGCAATAATTATTGGAACGAAAGTGTCAGATTGGCTTAAATTGCTGAGGCTTCGTCATGATATATGAAAAAATATTTTAAAATGCCCCAACTTCATATAATTTTAAACGCTAGGCGAAAAACGGCTAAGATGTTTAAAAAATATATGGAATAAATTATAATTGACAAAAAAGAGAAAATAGTATATAAATAATAATGGAGTTAATATGTTTATTTTAATTATTTTATGCATTATCTGTAATATTGTGCCTATGATTATTTTGCCAATATTTTATGGGGCTATTCCAAACGATGTTCCAGCATTTGTGGATTTTTTTGGAAATACAATTGTTTCAATGGAAAAATCATATTTATCAATATTACGTTTACCAATTATGGGATTATTATTGTCAATAATCTGTATAATAATGTATAAAATAAATTTATCTGGAGAAAATGGTAAATTTAATAAAATTATATGGTCAATTGCGGCATTTATTGGCTCATTAAAAATGGGAATAACATCAATGGAAATATTATTTTATGAAAACATGGAAATAATAAATATATTCAGAATAATAATTACGGTTCTTGTAATTATTGGTATTATGGTTTTGGTTTATGCGTTAATAAAAATGTATAAAAATAAAATACCAATAGAAGAATATAAAATTGGAATAAAAAATAACAGCATAAAAATTATAGGCATATTATGTATATATATAATAATAGTATTTATGCCAATGTATATAAAATAATATGTAAGGAATAAATATGAATAAAAAATTAGTATTTCAATTTTTATTATTGACTTTTTCGATAATGATATTTTCGTGGGGTTTATTGGTACTTTTGGGACAATTAGGTATTCTGGCTAATGATCATTTTTGGTTATTTATTCCATTTATGATCGGAGGGTTTTCCCCCACAATAGCTTCTTATATTGCTTTAAAATGGAATAATGAAATTACTGGATTAAAAGAATGGATTAAAAATATATTTACTGTAAAAATCCATATAAAATATTATATTTTTACTATTTTATTGTATTCAATAATTCCTGTAATGTTTATTTTATTACCTCCCGGATTGGAAAAAATGGAACCAATATATATGTTTTTAGCATTTTTACCAATTATGGTAATTGGCGGAGGATTGGAAGAAGCTGGCTGGAGATATATATTACAACCTGAATTAGAAAAAAAGTTTAAATTCATTATATCTACAATAATAATAGCTCCAATATGGGCAGTATGGCATTTACCATTATTTTTTATTCCTAGTGCTGTACAATATGAAACAAATTTTGGAATATTTACAATAGGAGTTATCGGTTTGTCTTTTGCAATAGCAGCAATCCGAAGAATAACAGGAAGCGTGTTTTTATGTGTTTTATTTCATAGTATGGTAAATGCAGGATTTAGCACATTTATTATTACACAAACATTATATCGAAATATCATTATGACAATTATTTTAATAATTCTTTCTGTAATGGCTGTATTTATTTATGAAAAAAATGTTAGCAGGATGAAAGATGTGCGAACGCTTTAGCGTGAGCTGTGCGCCTGACGAGATGGAGGAGACCGAACGAAGTGAGAGGCTCTGTAAGCGTGTTCCTGAAGGTCGAAACAGCCATTGTAATTTTTACCAATTAGTTTCATAATGAACCTTTAGGAGGCGAATATGAAAAATCTTTTAATAATATCCATATTATCAATTTTGGTTATATCTTGTACTGCAAAAGCGCAGTCTGTGCCGCAGGAAACTCAGGGACAATCCGGTGAGCAGGCTGCCATGCAGTCAGCTCAGCCAACTGCCGAAATTACTTTCACCTTTACACGACAGAGCGGTTCTGCAAGTAATCAGTACGCAGTCTGGATCGAAGACGTTCAAGGGCAGTATATTAAAACTCTTTATGCCACTCAGTGGACAGCACGCGGCGGCTACAGCAGAAGACCGACATCAATTCCTTTATGGGTTGAACGTTCCAATCTTGCAAATAAATCCAGCGCTCAGGTTGACGCAGTAAGCGGCGCCACTCCGCGCACAGGAACAGTTACTTATACATGGGACGGCACTGACTCAAACGGTGTTGTTGTTCCGATAGAGGAGTATATTTTAATTCTTGAAGCAACATTACGCTGGGAAAATCAAGTTTATGTCCGAGCTCCGTTATATTTAGGTTATGCTGCGCCTGCGAAAATGATCGTGGAATATATATCAGGAGACAGGGACACCAGAGCAGAACGCGCGATGATTAGTGATATACGGGTGTATGTGCTGCGTTAAAACTGTTGAATACAGAAGTAAAACACTGGTATAATCAAGCAATATAGTATTAGCCAAGATGGCTCAGTTGGCAGCGCAGCGCACTCGTAACGCGCAGGTCGCCGGTTCGATTCCGGCTCTTGGCTAATATTCTTATTTAATCGAGCGATTCCCCCTCTTGGCTATAAGTTTTTGGAAAACTCGTCTGCATACTCCGACGCAGAAGTTTTTGCTTTTTCAAACTCACTGTGCAGAACAAGTTCTTTGACTGTGTCCAAAACCGACATTGTTTTTTTAGAACAATTATTTAAACCGGCAATAAAATCTAGTATGCCTTTTCTGTCATAGTCATCGCACATTCTTATTATGTTCTGCAAATTGTTTAAAAGTTCTCCTGTGTCTTCGTCATCGTTACATGCGGTTTTTCTGTCTGCATTATATTTTTCTTCTTGTTTTAAAAGCAGACCTTCCAATCTTGCAGAAAACTCCTGCATCGATGATTTAATAAAACCGGTATTTTTGTTTCTGGCGGCTTCTTCCAGTTTTTGCGCTAATTCGGAAAGCATAGTTTCGCCTATGTTCCAAAGAGAACTTTTTATACCATGAACTGTTACCGTAAATTTGTGCAAGTCGGTTTCGGTATCGAGTTTTGCATTGTTTGCAAGTTCTCCAAGTACGTTTAAGGCTTTGCGCGCGTCTCTTATAAAAGATTCCAATAACATAGGTTCATTTTGTTTTTTTTTGCCGCTGCCGCCGTTTGAATATTTTTGTTTGCGCGCGGCTTCGATAACTTCGGGGGGGTGTTTGTCGCGAACATATTTATTCAAGACAGCATTTAACTGGCGTATATCGATTGGCTTAGAAATAAAATTGTCAAAGCCATTTTGTAAAAAGATATCAGACTGCCCAAAAACTGCATTCGCTGTCAATGCTACTATCGGGGTTCGCTTGTGCGAACTCCTATTGTTGCAATTAGCTTCGGATTCCCACTCACGAATTTTTTGCGTTGCTTCTATACCGTCCATCTCGGGCATCATGTGGTCCATAAACACCACATCGTACACTTTGCCGCTTTTAATTCTTTCGATTGCTTCGGCTCCGCTCATAACTGTATCAATTTGCAGCCTGTAAAGTTTCATTAGACCTGCCGCTACATACAAGTTGGTCTCTACATCATCTACAATCAAAACACTGCCGTACGGCATTGGGTCGCGAAGAACCTGATTTCTTTTTCTTTGTGTTATGTAATTCATTCGGAACTGTCTTAAATTATCAGATACATCTTTGCCAAGCAGTTCGCTGTCTGTTATATTTTGCGGCAGTTTTACAGTAAATAATGAACCTGCACCCGGTTTACTTTCTACCATAATTACGCCGTTCATTAGATTTATTAACCGGTGTGTGATTGCGAGTCCAAGTCCTGTACCTTCAACAGCGCGGAATTTTTCTTCGGTAAATCTGGAATACTCATCAAATAATTTTTTTAACTGATCTTCTGTCATGCCATGACCTGTATCTCTTACGCTTAATACAAGTATTGTTTTGTCTGCTTCCGTAGCAGTTTCACAGGAAGCGGTAAGGGTAACTTTGCCGGAATCAGTATATTTAAACGCATTGGAGAGCAGATTGTTTAATATTTGTTTTATGCGAATCTCGTCGCCAATTAATTTAGAAGGAATATTCTCGCACGCATGCAGCTCAAATTCGATTGGCTTACCGTTCATTCTCATCATGTTTAACTGCGCAGAATCGTTTAAAAGACTCGCAATTTTATATTTTGCCGGAATAATGTCAAGTTTACCCGCTTCTATTTTTGAAAAGTCCAATATGTCGTTGATTATACCAAGAAGCATATCGCAGGATGAATAAATTTTGTCGAGTCCTTCTTCGATCTCTGCAGGAAGAGTTTCGTTTTCTATTAGAATCTCTGTGACGCCGAGGATTGCGTTCATCGGAGTACGAATCTCGTGGCTCATATTTGCCAAAAAGATGGACTTTGAACGGCTGGCTGTTTCTGCTTCGTTACGCGCTGTTTCAAGTTTAGCGGCAGTATCACGCAGATTTTCCAGAGTTTCCTTTGCAGCGCGTGATAATTCGCCGAATTCGTCATCCCGTTCTATGCCGTATATATCTAAATTGCCGTTAATTGCTTTGGACACGCTTTGGGTAAAGAGGTGAAGCGGTTTAAAAACAATTTTCTGAATCAATACAGAACTGGCAGTTACAAAAACAATAAACGCAAGAACAACAATAATTATCGGTATTAGAGCGTTCGAAATATCAAACAGCGCGCTGGAGCTGAAAAAAGTTACAGTAAACCAGTTTGTGTTTGGAATCGGAGCGATAGACATGTATTGAAAATTTCCGCTTGTCAGCTTTGCAGCATCAGTCTCGATACGCAGGCTGTTATGGATTACCGGGTTTTTTAGCCGTGAGTTTATTATTGCAGTAAAAGAAGGCTCAGAATTAATATCAAATATATGGCGCTCTTCGTCAAAGTCATATACAGTATAATCCGCTTGTATTAGATCCGGCTCCGGCATATAACTGCTTATTTGTATGATTCCGTTCTCGTCAATTATATATCCAATTACACTCTCATGATCATATAAACTAAAAAGTTCTGTAAACACATCGTCAAATTGAAGCGCAGAGCAGAATATACCTATTGGTTTTCCGTTATCCATTATTTTATAGTTGATCCATATTCTGCGTGTGTCTGTAACTTTATCGACATCCAAATTAAGCGTAAAATCAAAATCAGAATTTAATGCTTCAAAAAACCATTGGTCATAAAGATTATCAGGATCGATAGAGTCAAAAGGCGCAAAAGCAGAGTAGGGCATTCCGCTGTCAATCGAATATTCATCAAGCGAACTTGATATAACAAAATACACGCTGCCTATCTGAAGCATATCCGCATAGTGCATCATTCTCTGGTAAGCGGCAAATCTTTTTTCGGGATTTTTTTCATCAATAAACCATTCGATTATTTCTTTTGTTCCTGCCGCATGCCGTACAAGCATAATTTCCCTGTTGAGGTATGAAGCAAGTATATGAGCAGTTTCCATCGTATAGGAATGAACGCTGCTTTTTGCCGCGCTGTCTGTAAGGTTTAAAATCATAACAGCGCTGACAGCTATTATTGCAATTAAAATATTAACTACAAAAAGCATATTAATATTTCTAAAACGTGAGGCTAATTTATTTTTAGTTTTTTTCATATAGATTTTCGGCGCTTTATTACGTCTAAATATTCTGCCGCTGCGTTTTCTCCTTTTTCAAATTCGCTGTGCATAATATATTCTGTAATTTCGGTTATTATCGATCTTGTTTTACTGGAACAGTTTTTTATTCCTGTAAGAATATCCAGCGAGCCTTTTCTGTTATAATCAGACAGTTTTTCTATTAGAGCAGGTAAAATTTTCAGGAGCTCTTCGATATTATCATCTGTGGTTTCTTCTTTATGCGCGGGTTTGATTTTTTCTAATAAAAGGCATAAATCATTTATTAATTCCGGAGAAGAAGCGGAGATAAGATCAAAATCTTTATCACGGCCTGCCTGTTCAAGCCTTCGTGCTTTACCGGACAGCTCTTTTTCGTTTACAGCCAATAGAGAACTTCCCATACCATGAACACAAGTGATGTATTTTTGCAGATTATCGTTATTTTTATAGGCAGAATCCTTAATTAGTTCTTTTAATAAAGTTACTGCTTTTTGCGCGTCTCTAATAAATGATTCCAATAAAAGAGGCTCTGTATCTGTTTGTTCGGCAGGTATGTCCTGTTCAGCCGCTTGTTCTCTGCGTGCAGCTTCGATAACTTCCGGCGGTTGTTTATCGCGTATCATTTTATTCAGCGTAATATCCAGTTGGTTAATATCGAGCGGTTTGGATATAAAAGCGTCAAAGCCGTTTTTCAAAAATACATCTGCCTGACCTACCACTGCATTAGCGGTTAGTGCAACAATAGGAGTTCGCATGTGCGGTTTCCCATTGTTGCTTTGAGTTTCCTTCGGAGACTCCATGCTTTCATCCGCGGTAAAACTCTTGCTTTTTATTTTTGCATTCTGTTCGGCTTCCCACTCACGAATTTTTTTAGTTGCTTCTATACCATCCATTTCCGGCATCATATGATCCATAAAGATAATATCATATGTGTTTCCGTTTGTAATTTTATCAACGGCTTCTCTTCCGTTTACAGCAGTTTCGATCTGCAGTTTATAAAGTCTCATAAGCCTTTCTGCGACAAAAAGATTAGTCTCTGTGTCATCAACAATCAGAACTCTGCCGTAAGGCATAGGTTCGCGTTTAAATCTTATATTTCTTTTGTGTACTATATTATTGATTTGGAAACGCCGTAAATTATCGATAATATCCTGCCCAAGCATTGCGCTGCCTTCCGCTATTATCTGCGGCAGTTGGACTGTGACTGAGGTTCCTCTATCCGGTTCGCTCTCTACATTAATTGAGCCGTTCATAAGATTAACCAGCCTCTGCATAATAGAAAAACCTAATCCTGTGCCTTCTATGGTGCGTTTAGTGTTTTCACTAAAACGCGAGTATTCTTCAAACAGTCTTTTAAGCTGTTCGTTTGTCATACCATGGCCTGTGTCTTGAATGCAGAAAACAAGCGTTGTGTTTTTACCGCCTCTGTCGGATTTAGCCGAAATTGACATTGTTACTTTGCCGGAATCTGTATATTTAAAAGCATTAGAGAGAGCGTTATTTAAAATTTGTTTTATGCGAAGTTCGTCGCCTATAAGTTCTGCAGGAATGGATTCATCAATTTTTAATTCAAATTGAATAGGCCTGTTTCCGATCCTCATCATGTTTAAATGCACTGCGTCATTGATCATGCTGGCAACTTGATAAGGAGCTGGAATAATGTCCAGTTTGCCCGCTTCTATTTTAGAAAAATCCAATATGTCATTGATAATACCCAAAAGCATTTCGCTTGATGCAAAAATCATTTCCAGTCCGTCTTCTATTTCGCTGGGAAGTTTTTCGTTCTGCATTAATATATCGGTAACTCCCATTATGGCGTTCATCGGTGTGCGTATTTCGTGGCTCATGTTTGCAAGAAAAGAAGACTTTGCGCGGTTTGCATGCTCCGCTTCTTCGCGCGCTTTTTGCGCATAATTATAACTATCCGCTAAATCGCGTGTTTTTTCTTTTACAAGAGCTTCCAGCTGTTTACCTGTATAGCGGCTCCTTATAAATAAAATGACAAGCAGAGAAATAACGCATGCACCCAAAACCAAAGACCCATACAGCAGCGGGCGCTGCGCTTCTAAAACCTTTGCGCGGTAATCAAAAGTCTTGCGCATCCATTGGTTGGAGATTCCTTCTGTATCAATAGTATTGAGCGCCTTGTCAATAATTGAGCGTAATACTTCTCCATCTTTATTAAATCCAAACCTTGTGCTTATGCTCTGATTAAAAACATAATTTACTTTATATCCGGAAAGTTCCTGATAATGCGTAAGAAACATGAGCCTTCTTTCTGTAGTCATAACCATGTCCACTTTATTGTTGCGCATAGCATTAAAAGTTTCTTCGATACCGTTATATTCTATCGTGTTCTCATGTCCGGGAAACCATTGCTTGAACATAGCAGTATAGGCAGTTTCCCGCGTCAAGCCGATTTTTGAGTTAAGGATTTCGTTAGTCGAAACATTGGGAAAATCCAGTTTAGAAATAAGCGCATAACTATCATTATGTATCGAAGTCTCCGACCATATAAAATATTCTTCGCGGGCTCTTGTCCAGATCATATCAGATACAAAAAAGACTTCTTTGTTTCTTAGCATTTCCTGTATTGTTCCCCATTCTGTGTACTGATCATTTGCAAGTTTAAAAACTAAACCTGTCATTGATTCTATCTCGTCAAGTAAATCAAAGAATATCCCCTGGAACTCATTTTCTCTATTGTTAAAGAAGCTGACAGGATAGTTGCTATAAATTGCTCCGACAGGAATAACAGGATTGTTTCTAATATATTCGCGCTCTTCTTCTGTAAACTGATTGCGCAGTTTGTTTCTTTGGTATTCCTTATGCCCTTGATTATATATTGTAGTCAGGCTGCTGTGCGCTCCGTTATCAAGAGCTTTTTGAACCGCAGTAATTATCGGATTTAGTTTTGGATTCTGTGTTGCAAGCGATACAGGGTTATAAATTAATGGAAAAAAATCTTTGGCAGTAACGTCTCCGAATTTATCAAAGGAAACCTCGACAGCATCGGAGTAAAGAAAAGCATCAGCTTGTCCGGTTTTTAAAAATTCGTATGCTTCGTCAGTGCTTCTTACAAGTATAGTTTCGAATGTATCGCTTCCAACAGCGGCAGCTATATCATTTATTATGGAAGTATCTAGAATAAAAGCATACCTTGGGAGGCGTCTCTGTGTTATATTTTCTATGGATTCGCTCCCTGTAATTTGGTAAGATTTGATTATCTGCATTGCAATCGGTGATGTCATATAATAAGTTTTTAACCGTTCTTCTGTTGGTGTCATTGCGCCTGTAAAATCAACTTCGAAACTTGCAAGCTTGGCAAGAAAATCGTTCCATTCAACATACTCCGGCACAAACGAAATGCCGAATAAACCGGTAAGCCAATCGCAGAACAGTGCAAAGAATCCTCCTATCTCACCGCTGCTGTCAAGAAATGCTGTTGTAGACGGCAGCACGCTAAAAACAAATTTGTTATATTCATTCTTTAGCTCATTAATAGCCGCAATTTCTTCCGTTGTTATACCGGGTATATTTATAAATGATTCAAATGCCGCAGATTGATGTTCTGTTGTTTTTTTACAGTTCATAAAACAAACAGGAAGAGTTAAGAATAATGTAATTAATATCAAACGAAAGAAATGTTTTGTAATGAACATATGATTCTCCTAAAGCTGCACTTTATCAAAATATTTTTTCGCAGTATTTCCTGCTTTTTCAAACTCGCTATGCAAAACAAATTCCTTTATAATATCCAGAACTCCCCTTGTTTTTTTGGAACAAAAATTCATCCCAGCTATTAATTCTAGCACACCTTTCCTGTCAAAATCTGCGCATAATTTTATTAAAATTTGCAGTTTATTACGCAGGTCATTAATGTTTTCATTCTCGGCAGAAACCTCATTTTGAGCGTTATCAGAATCTAATTTTAGTTCAAGATATTTTATTAATGCGCGCAGTTCGATTAAGAACTCGGGAGCCGACGCTTTTATAAGATCGGTATCTAGCGCTCTGCCTGCAGTTTCCAGTACAAAAGCCAGCTCAGAAAGTTTTGTTTCGTTTATGCTTTTTAATGCGCTTTTTATGCCATGAACAGCAACTGTAAACTTTTTTAAATCGTCATCGTTCTCTTCTAGTTTTTGGGCATCAAACAGCTCATCCAAAAGATCGGCTGTTTTTTTTGCGTCTCTTGTAAATGATTCCAGCAAAAGCGAATCTACAGGACTAAGATACTCGCTGGATGAGATTTCGCTCATGTGTTTGTAGACAGCTTCGATTACATCAGGCGGTTGTCTGTCGCGGATATGTTTATTTAAAATAAAATTTAACTGGCGTATATCTATCGGTTTAGAAATAAAATCGTCAAATCCATTCTGTAAAAACATCTCCGCTTGTCCGACAACTGCGTTTGCCGTAAGCGCGACAATTGTATGCGTATAACCAAGTTCCCGTATTTTTTGAGTTGTCTCTATTCCGTCCATTTCCGGCATCATGTGATCCATAAAAATAATATCATACACTTTGCCGCTGTTTATTTTATTAATTACATCGCGTCCTTTTGTTACAGTCTCTATCTGAAGCAAATACGGCTTTAAAAGACCTGCGGCAACATAAAGATTAGTTTCTACATCATCTACTATTAATACGCTTCCGTACGGCATAGGGTCGCGTGTAATCTGGCTTCTTTGCATTTGCGGAACAAAGTTTCTGCGGAATTGTTTTAAATTTTCCGCCAGTTCTTTTCCGAGAACATCTTTGTCTATCAATTTTTGCGGAAGATTAACAATAAAAAGAGAGCCCTTTCCCGGTTCGCTTTCTACCTTAATACTGCCGTTCATGTAATGTATCAAATGCTGTGTTATTGCGAGTCCAAGACCTGTTCCTTCTATTGTGTTTGCTTTTAAATCAAAGCGGGAATATTCTTCATACAGCGTACTCATTTGTTCTCTTGTCATGCCGTGGCCGGTATCTCTAACGCTTATAATAAGATCAATATATGCGTATTCTGGTTTTGGTTCACTTGTAATAGACAGGGTAACTTTGCCGGATTCTGTATATTTAAACGCATTTGACAGCAGGTTGTTTAAAATTTGTTTTATACGAAGCGCATCACCGAACAATTTTGCCGGAAGGTTTTCGTCTACCTGCAGTTCAAATTCGATAGGTTTGCCGTCCATTCGCATCATATTAAGGTGCACAGAATCATTTATTAAACTTGCTATTATATACTGAGCAGGTATGATGTCCATTTTTCCCGCTTCTATTTTGGAAAAGTCAAGTATGTCATTTATAATGCCCAAAAGCAGATCGCAGGAATTATGAATTTGATCAAGTCCGGATTCGGTTTCTTCTGACAATCCTTTTTGCATCATTAAAATATCTGTAATGCCGAGAATCGCATTCATCGGAGTACGGATTTCGTGGCTCATGTTTGCAAGAAAAGTTGATTTAGTCTGATTTGCTATTTCGGCTTCTGTTCTTTCTTTAATTAATATTTTTTCTTCGTTTATATCTCTTAAAGCTCCGGCTACTCTGAGAGGAGCGCCTTTTTTATCTCTGAGCGTTGTTCCAAAAGCATGATAATATCGGTATTCCCCGTTCTTGCGCATTAGGCGGTATTCTATATCGTACGGCGTTTTTCCTGAGTAATCATTAAGATGCGCGGCGAATGCATTAAGAGTAATTTCCTTGTCCTCTGGATGAAGCCTGTCGCTCCAGCTATGCGTGACATTCGGAAAATCCCGTTCATCATTAAAACCAAGCATATGCCTGAATTCTTTTGACCATGTAAAAGTATTGTCAGGATTGATAGGATCTGAGCTTACGACATCCATATCCCACAGCGCAATACCAAGAGCGTCGCTTGTGAGTTTGTATTTCATCAAGTCATATTCAGTCGCGTTTTTAAAATTGCGGACAGCCTCGTTGATCAGGAGAATATCAAGTTTTTCTTCATTTGTCAGACCTTCGTAATTTAGAGTAATATTGAAGTTGCCAGTCTTGCCCGCTTCTGCAAGTTTCTCTAATTCTTCGGAAAATTCCCTTTTTTTAGGCATGGATAATTATAATACATTAATTATTAAAACTCAACAGCACCTTCTTGTCTTATCATTAGTTCTGTTACAGCGCCTTTGCCAAAAACATTTTCTATATATTGAAGGTAAATGCGCATTGCGTCTTTTGGCATGTATACTTGAATTGTGCCTGCAAAACCTCCGCCATGGACTCTGAATGCATTTGAAATTTTTTGCTTTCGGGAAAAATCCTGTGTTAACATAAGCGCGGTTGTAATACCCTGAACTGCATTGTTGTTCGGCGAATATACATTTTGCAGAAGTTTCCATGAGGAATCTCCCGACTCATTAACTAATTCTAGATACCTATCTATTTTTTTGCATTTAATCGCGCTAAGCATTGAATCGACTCTTTCGTTTTCATCAAAGAAATGAACCGAACGAAGCAAAGCTCTGTCTCCAAGAGTTTTTCGTATGTCGGCGGCGCGGGACATAACAGTGTCTTTATCAAGCTCTCTAAGGACTGACTTTCCAAAGAAGGCGGCAACAGATTTCATTTCTGCAGGTATAGAAGCGTAATCAGCGGTTAAATCCGCGTGACTGCCGCCTGTGTTTACTACGCAAAGAATGTATCCAAAAGCAGCAAGATCAAATTCGATTTGTTCTACAACAGGGTTAGCTGCGTTTTCAAAATCAATAGCTACAGCGCCGCCGGAAGCGCATGCGATCTGATCCATTAAACCGCATGGTTTTCCAAAATAGACATTTTCTGCAATCTGGCCGATTTGCGCAATTTCTAAAAAACTGCGTTTTCCGTCACTGTAAAGGCAGTCAAAAATGCGTCCAATTAAAACTTCTAATGCCGCTGATGACGAAAGACCGGAACCGGGAAGCACTGTCGAAACAGCGTTAGCCGAAAATCCGCCGATTTTTGAGCCGCGTTTATAGAGTTCTGCCGCGATTCCTCTTATAAGCGCTTCTGTCTTTCCGGTTTCTTCCGGTTTTGGATCTAAATCAGGTTTACCGTTAGAGTCAACAAGGTTAATTTCTACATCAGAAAAACCGGAAGATCTAAAAAATACAATATTGTCATCACGCTGCTGAACAGAAGCGGCGTTTTCCAATTGAATAGCCGCCGCCAATACTTTTCCGCGGTTATGATCGGTGTGATTGCCAGCAAGTTCTGTTCTTCCCGGCGCGCTGAATTTTCTAATGTTACTTGCTAACATATACTGCCCGCTGACATATATTACCTTTTATATTAATTCTTTTTATATTTAATTAAATAGTCAAAAAATGATACGACTGCGATTATTACTGAGATAATGAATATTGCAAGAGAGCCTAGTCTGACATATAAAAGATATGATTCGTACAAAGCCAGCCTTTCTAAACTTGCGGCAAGAAGAGCAGCGCCGACAGCGCAGATATATGCGGCAGTTTTTAGTTTTCCGTATATACTCGCGCCGAGAGTTATTCCTTTTTTTAACATTAAATTACGGATAAAAAGAATGCCAAACTCACGGTAGACAACTATAAGGAAAAGAATTACCGGCAGCAGACCTCCGCCCCAAATACCATCGATTAAAAAACAAAGGAAACATGTTATCTGTACGATGGTGTCGGCAAAAGGATCAAAGAGTTTTCCAAAATCACTTACTTGATTAAGTTTTCTTGCGGCTAAACCGTCAAAGTAATCGGTTATTTCTGATATGATAAAAATCGCCCAAAGAACAGGTATTGTCCACTTGGGAGAAGCGTTGGGTATTAAATAAATGACAAAAAAAACAGGAGCAAGGATGATTCTTAACAGAGTAAGTTTGTTTGCAATGTTCATACTTCATTTTGGCTCGAAAGCCGAATTATGTCAATTGGTTATTTATTTACTTCCTGTAGAATCCTTTATTTCCAGTATCACCGGAATAAGAGAAAATCCCAGGTCTTTGCGGATTTTATTTTTTATATAAGAAATATATGAATCGCTTACAGCTCTTGTGCGGGAAGTAAAAAAGATAAAATGCACAGGGTTTGCGGACTTTTGTACGGCGTACTTTACTTTAAAGCGGGTGCGAGGACCGGAAGGCGGTGGATTTTCCTGCAGCCATCTTTCCAGCGCTTGATTTAATTGCGATGTGCCAATATGAGTATTAAGCTGTCCGTACATTTTAACCGCAGTGTTTAAAATTTTATCGACGCCTGTTCCGTCTTTTGCGCTTACGGGAATAATAGGCGCATATTCCATTTGCCCAAACTGAAAATGTATTCTGTCTTCTGCATTTTTAAAAGTATATTTTTCCTGAGGCATCATGTCCCATTTATTTAAAGCTAGTATAATACCTCTTCCTTTATCGTGAGCAAGAGCTGCGATTTTTTTATCCTGATCAGAGAGCCCCTCTTCTGCGTCTATCATTAAAACAATAATATCAGCGTCATTGATTGTTTTTATCGCACGGTTAACAGAATAATATTCGATGTTTTCTGTTACTTTCGCCTTGCGCCGAATCCCCGCAGTATCGAGTATCACAAAGTTTTTTGATTTCCATTTAAAGCGGCCTTCTACAGTATCTCTTGTAGTCCCGGGAATATCTGTTACGATAGAAGCGTTTGCTCCTGTTAATCTGTTTGATAATGTTGATTTGCCGGTGTTTGGTTTTCCCAAAAGCGCGATACGGATAGCCTGCTCTTCTGTGTCTTCTTCTACTTTGGAAAAATCAAGGCGTTTTAATATTTCCTGCTGAAGCTCTCCGATATTGTCGCCGTGTTCTGCAGAAATCATAAAAACTTTATCAAATCCAAATTGCATAACATTCCAGGAGTCAGCCTGCATTCTGCCGCCTTCTGTTTTATTAACTGTAACAATCAATTTTTTTCGGTACGGACGCAGGCGGTCGATTAATTCTTCATCTTCGCTTGTTATATCACCAGCTTCTAAAAGCAAAACAACAAGATCGCTTTTTTTTATAGTTTCTAATGTTTTCTCTACTACAAGTTTATCAATGCTTTCGAGGTCTACAAGTTTAAAACCGCCTGTATCGATAAGACGCAATGGCTTTCCTTCGATTAGACAATCTGCTTCGACAGGATCGCGCGTTACTCCCGGAGTTGGATCTGTAATTGCTCTTCGCTTTCTGAGCAGGCGGTTAAAGAGAGTAGACTTGCCCACATTGGGACGGCCTGCAAGAACAACCGTAGGAAGGTTTTTATACCTGACATTCGTTATCATTGTACTTCCTTTTTCTTTTTGATCATATCGAGCAAGCCCAATAAATTTTTATCTTTTACAATCGCAAGCATTGTTATTCCAAGAATAAAATAAATAAAAGCATTTATAATTAACGGCGCTCCATGCGTTATTATACGGCTGTGTCCTGTAAAAACTTCGCGTAACACCGGCGAAATAAAATATAACGGAACAATTGCAAGCGCAGACAGAATAACCATTTTAATTATATACAATAATGATGGAGTTATAACGGCTTTTAAGTCAATATTGGGATTTTTGCCAAGCATAACAAGAAGCGCAATTGTATTTATCGCGCTAGCAATAGTAAGCGCAAACGCAATTCCCGCTCCCCGGTACGGTCCTACCAATACAGCGGCAAGGGTAATATTCACGGCAAAAGAAATTATCCCCGCAATAGTCGGTGATTTTGTATCACTTTGCGCATAAAATGCAGGCGCGATAATTCTGTTAAGCGCGATAAACAAAAGCCCCGGCATATGAAATGTAAATGCCGCCAGAGTAAGAGTAACCGAAGTTTCATCAAAGCTATGACTCTGAAAAAGAAGGCGGATTAAATTCTGTCCTTCCATTAATGAAAAGAAAGTAACTGGAATCGTTATCAATGCAATAATATTAATGGAAGAAACCAGCCGTTTATTATAAATATCCCACTGAGAAGTTTTTGCGTATTCGGTAAGATTCGGCAGAAGCACTGTCCCTATAGAAACCGCAAACACGCCAAGAAACAATTCCTGCAGCCGCAGAGAATACTGCAAGCTGGATACAACACCTTCGCCCGCTCTTCCTGCCAGCGCAGTAGAAACCAAATCATTTATTTGATAAGCTGCCATTCCGATAATCGTTGGAGCTATAAGCAGTAAAACTTTTTTTACGCCGGGATTGCTAAACGCGCGTTTTAATCCTGTTATAAAAAATGTTTGTCCTTTTTTTAATACAAACGGCAGTTGAATCGCCGCTTCCAAAAAACCACCGACTAGAATTCCAATCGCCATCGCCCGCGCTGGGTTTGCGGTGTAAGGACTTAAAACATAAGCTGCGATAATGGTAACAATGTTTAACAGAATCGGCGCAAGCCCCGATGGCGTAAAAATATGCAGGCTGTTTAATACACCCTGAAACAATGCCGCAAGCGAAATAAATCCAAGAAACGGAAACATTATTCTTGTTAAAAAAACTGTTTCGTCAAATTCTTCTATTCCAAAAATGCGAACAAGCAAAGGAGCGGCAAGTATACCGGCGCAAACAGCAAGCGTTACAAAAAATGTAAGAAAGGTGAACATAGATGATAAAAACTCGCGTGTTTTTTCTTTATTAGCTTCCAGTAAATGTTCTTTAAAAGTAGGAATAAAAGCAACCGAGATAGAACCTTCTGCAAAAAGACGGCGGAACAAATTGGGTAAAAGGAACGCCACAGAAAAAGCATCGGACAGGGCAGTAGTGCCAAGAAACCTTGCTTTTACCATTTCCCTAAGAAGACCAAGAACGCGGGAGATCAGCGTTAAAAGAGACAATACAGTTCCATGGCGGACAAGTGTTTTCGCAGTCTGCGTTACTGTTTGCGGAGTATTAATTGATTGAGCGACGGCGTCTTGTTTTTCCATGGTCATTCAAAGAGTATACTTTTATGACGTTACTTTCAACATACCAAAAAAAAGGAGATGTCCAATAAGTAAGAATTTAACCACGGAGTACACGGAGTTTCACGGAGAGCGTAAGATTTTCGAACAAAAACCTCTGTGTTACTCCGTGTCCTCTGTGGTCTCTAATTCTTCTCGGACAGCTCCTAATCTTAAAACCTAAATTAAAACTTTGTGTCTCTGTGCCTGCTAGAAGCTTCGCTGCAAGACCCGTGTGAGGCTCTTCAACACAGTTCGCTTAGTAGTCCATTCCTCCCATGCCGCCCATTCCGCCGCCCGGCATTGCAGGAGCGTCTTTCTTTTCCGGAATATCAGTAATGGCGCATTCGGTTGTGAGTAACAGACTTGCAATCGATGCCGCGTTCTGAAGCGCAGATCTCGATACTTTTGCAGGATCAATAATACCCGCTTTCATCATGTCTACCCATTCCATCTTTGCGGCGTCAAAGCCTATGCCTTTCTTTTCGTTCTTTGCGCGTTCTGCAATAACAGCGCCGTCAAGACCTGCGTTATCTGCAATCTGGCGGATCGGTTCTTCGAGAGCGCGTTTAACGATTTTAAAGCCGACCTTTTCGTCATCGGTAAGACCGTTCATATCAGCCTTGTCCAGCGCAAGCGCGGCTTGAATTAAAGAAATCGCTCCGCCGGGAACAATACCTTCATCAATAGCAGCGCGTGTAGCGGAAAGAGCGTCTTCTACTCTGTGTTTCTTTTCTTT
This sequence comes from Treponema sp., assembly GCA_009784935.1. Taxonomy (GTDB): domain Bacteria; phylum Spirochaetota; class Spirochaetia; order Treponematales; family Breznakiellaceae; genus WQXQ01. The sequence goes on along the minus strand of WQXI01000016.1, from coordinate 12,981 downwards.
AAGTTCAACTTCTGTAGCCGCACCGACATTGATTACAGCAACGCCGCCAGCGAGTTTTGCAAGACGTTCCTGCAATTTTTCGCGGTCGTAGTCGGATGTTGTGTCTTCGATCTGCGCTTTAATCTGCGCGATTCTGTCCTGAATATCTTTCTGCTTGCCTGCGCCGTTAATAATCGTTGTGTTATCTTTGTCGATCTTAACAGTTTTTGCTTTACCAAGCTGAGAAATATCTGTGTTTTCGAGCTTAAGGCCGAGTTCTTCGGAAATTACTTCGCCGCCTGTCAAAATAGCGATATCTTCCAGCATTGCTTTTCTGCGGTCGCCGAAACCGGGAGCTTTAACAGCACAAGTGCGAAGAGTTCCGCGCAGACTGTTTACGACCAATGTCGAAAGCGCTTCGCCGTCACAGTCTTCTGCGATAATAAGCAAAGGTTTGCCGCTCTGAGCAACTTTTTCAAGAAGCGGAAGCATATCTTTCATGCTGGATACTTTTTTATCATGGATAAGAATGAATACGTCTTCGTAAACGCTTGTCATTGTGTCGCGGTCTGTTACAAAGTAAGCCGAAATATAACCGCGGTCAAACTGCATACCTTCGACAAATTCGATACTAGTATCCATAGTTTTGGATTCTTCGACAGTAATAACACCGTCTTTTCCGACTTTTTCCATCGCGTCAGCAATTGTATTGCCGATTTCGGTATCGTTATTTGCAGAAACCGAAGCAACATGGGAAATCTCTTCTTTATCTTTGATGTCTTTTGAGTTTTTCTTGATTTCTTCTACTGCGATTTCGACAGCTTTATCAATGCCGCGCTTTAGTTCCAGCGGGGTCATGCCTGCCGCTACAGATTTTAAGCCTTCTTTAACCAGCGAATAAGCCAATACGGTTGCTGTAGTGGTACCGTCGCCGGCTACATCGTTTGTTTTTGTGGCGACTTCTTTAAGAAGCTGTGCGCCCATGTTTTCGTAAGGATCGGAAAGTTCCACTTCTTTTGCTACAGAAACGCCGTCTTTAGTTACAGTGGGTGCGCCGAACTTTTTGTCCAGAAGGACATTGCGGCCTTTTGGTCCCAGCGTTACCTTAACGGCCTTGGAAATTTGTTCAACTCCCGAAAGCAGCTTGCGCCGGGCTTCTTCGTTAAACATTAACTGTTTTGCCATAAAAATCTTCTCCTCTTAAGGTTGAAATTAATTGATTTTGGGCTCAAATCAGAACCCAGATATAAAGCTATCAAATTCGCTCGTTTTCTTCAATAGCTATTTTATGTAAATTCCCTCACACAAAGGCACAAAGGCACGGAGATCACAAAGAATAAGGTAAGGAAAAGTAAAAACCTTAGAATTCGCTCCGTGTCCTCCGTGTCACTGCGTCTCCGTGTGAACTCTTCTTTTATCAATTCCCCTCTTTGGCGAGGGCAAAAACCAGCAGTTCTGCCAGAGCCGCCGCTTCGCCCTCTGTAAGAGTCACGCCTTTGCCCATTTTTTCATGATCCGGCGCCCAGTCCCTGATATCGAGCTTTGGAGCCCTGCCGTTCCACGACACAAGGTTCAATTCCTTCTGCCATCCGCTCTTTTCTTTGGAAATTACACCAAAATGTTTGGTTATTTCGAAACTTATTTTATCCATAGAAACTCTTTACCAAAAATTCAAAATCGTGTATACTGCTTTTATTCCCGATAAGGAGGGGTTAATGAAGAAAAACAGCTTTTTTATTCTATTAACAATAGCATTGGTTGCATTTTTAGGCGTTTCATGTAATACCACAGGCGCAAAAGTCGAAGAAGACAGGGCAAAGGAAGCCAGACAGAGGGCAATTGACTTTGAAGTTCCGGCTTATTTTCCCAGCGAATGGGAAACTCTGGAAACCCTGTACGAAGCAGCCAACAGTGCTGCCGAATACAGCATTGCTGCAGATGCCTATGACGAACTTTTTAAGAAAACAGTTCCGCTTTACGCTCAGGCAATAGAAGATGAAATTCTCGCCGCGAGGGAACAGCTGATACATACAGGATTTACCGAAGTTTTCCCGGAATACTTAAAAAAAGCAGATGATCTCGCGCTTGCCGCAAAAGAGCAGTATGATGCAGAGGATTATTACAAAGCAAGAGATACCGCATTTGAGGCATTGGAAGAATACGAAACTCTTGAAATGGGCGCTAATGTATTTTTGGCAAGACAAGAAATCATCGATCGCGGATTTACGCAATATGACGCTGACAATTTTACCAGAGCCGACAGCGTTGCCCAGACAGCAATCGAAGCATACGAAAAAGGCGATAAAGAGGGAGCTTTAGCCGGCGCAGAAGAAGCTCTTCTTCGTTACAATATTGTACTTTCTAACGGTTGGACAGTGTACGCGAGAGAACGCAGAACAGCCGCTGTTTCAGAAAGAGAACTTGCTGTATCAGAAAGAGCAAACATTGCTTCCCGCGATACTTTCCGCGAGGGAGAAGCTATTTTTGGCAGAGCAGAAGAAAACTTTAGAGCCGAAAACTTTAATGTTGCCGGAATTACTTTTGTAGAAGCAGAAGCGATTTATGCAATCTCCAGAAAAGAAACCGAAGAAAGGCGCGTTAGAGCGGAAGAAGCTATCAGGCTTGCAGGTGAAAAAATCGAAGAAAGCAGCGGAGCCGCTCAAGAAGCAGAAAGATTAATTGAAGGAGGCGTAAGATGAGGAATCTTAACAATAAAATAATTGCAGTTGTGATTGTATCCTTGTTTTTTGCAGTGTCTGCATTTGCACAGGTAGATCAAAGAATCAGCAATAATGAGTTTTATATCGAAAGCCTTCGTTTATCAAAACTTGCGCAGGAAATGTATGAAATCGGCGATTATCAGGCAAGCGCAGGGTTCGCCAATGAAGCAATTCTTTTTGCCGGGTTATCTGACGAATATGTTGCCGAACAGTTAATTATAGAAGCAAAACGTTTGATGGATTTAGCCGAAAGAAACAATATAGCAGACAGGTTCCCGATTAATTTTAATCAAGGAAAAGAATATTACGAAGAAGCTGTTGCCGCTCAATCAGAAGAAGAATGGGGTGACGCAATCGAAGCTGCAATGAACTCGATAGAAATATTTGCGGCGTTCGAACCCGGAAGAACCGCATCGGCTTCAAGAACTGGTACTGGAACCGGAACAGGAGCGGGGACTGGCACTGGTACTGCAACCGGCTCTAACAGACAATATATTGTAAGAACATGGAGAGTAGAAAGAGACTGTCTGTGGAATATCGCAGGTTATTCTTGGGTATATGGAGATCCCTTTAGATGGAGAGAACTCTATGAAGCCAACAAATCCAGAATGCCCGAACCAGACAATCCTGATTTAATCCTTCCCGGCATGGTTTTGGAAATACCAAGATAGTAACAAGTATGCGACATTAAAACGTCGCATACTTACACGATAGACGACATTACACTTCGTGAACGTCGTCTATCTCAGCGGTTTACGGGCGGCGAAAGCCGCCTTACATTTTGCTTTGCAAAACGTCGTAAACCGCCATAAGAGTTCTACTTGTCTTGGAAATACAACGACAGGGCAGTTCCCATAAGTGAATGAATGTACGGGGCTTTGCCCATTCCTTTTATAACTTCGTCTGCATCGACTATTTCAATTTCGACATATTCATCTTCGTCTAGTTCTTGCTTACCTGTATCAATTAGATCCTCGGCAAGAAAAAAGTGAACCTTGTTTGACATCATTGCCGGGTTAGGACTAAAATCCCCAAGCTTTTTTATCTTTTGCGGTTTGTATCCTGTTTCTTCGTATAATTCTCTTGCGGCGGCTTCTTCCGGATTTTCGCCGGGTTCAAAAACACCGCCTGGAAACTCTAGGCTCAGGCATTGCGAGCCATGCCGCCACTGCCACACCATTAAAAACTTTTTGCCCGCAGGGGTTTCGATAACCGGAATAACAATAGCCCAATCTTTTGTATCGATGATAGTAAAAGTGTGCGGTTCAGCTTTTGGATCAGCCTTCGTTATTTGCCTCGGTGATTTGCAATAAGACTCCGAAATCGAAAATATCTTACATTCATATGTTTTTTTGCGGCTGGTTTCTTCCCACGCCAAATGTGTTTTGTTCATAGAGATATTTATAACATATTTATAAAATAAGGTCTAATTGCCTTTTTTCCTGTTTTTTGGTATAATGTTCGATATGACTAATAATGACCAGCAGGAAAAAAAGCAGGAAACGGCAGAAATTGTTGTTTGGGATGAAAAGTATGCAACAGGAATCGAAGTAATAGACGTTCAGCATAAAAAGCTTGTTGAGCTTACAAATCAATTATATGTTGCCTGCATTGCCAAACCTGATATGCTCCAAACTGTATTTAAAGAAGCAATGCACAAGATGGTGGAGTATGTCCATTTTCACTTTGATGACGAAATAAAACTACTAAAAACAATAAATTATCCTCAGCTGAATGAGCATAAAAAAATGCATGATATTTTAATTAAGGATATTCTAGAAGCGGCAAAAGAATATAACGAAGGCAAACATTTTGTACCCAATCATTTTGTCCGTACTCTTAAAGACTGGATTTTTAGTCATATTGCAATCCATGATAAAACTTACGGCTTTTATGTAAAAGAACAAATCCATAACGGTAGTTTATCTGCGCAGGCATTAAAGGTATGAAAGCATATCTTGATATCGTACAAAAAATACTCGACACCGGTTTTAGAAAAACTAACCGTACCGGCGTAGACGCTCTTTCCATCGCTGGCGCTATGTTTGAACATGATATGTCTGAGGGTTTCCCGCTTTTAACCACAAAAAAAGTGCCGTTCCGCATGGTTCGCTCAGAACTCGAATTTTTTATCCGCGGGTATACCGACAAAGAATGGCTAAAAGAACAAAAAAATTCGATATGGGACGAATGGTGCAGCCCCGATGTTGTTCCGTACGGTAATGACGAACAAACAAAAACAAAAATGATGAACGAACGTGAGCTTGGTCCTATATATGGCTGGCAATGGCGTAACTTTGGTGCAAAATATACTGCGTATAACAGTTCGCCGGAAGGCAGCGGCGTTGATCAGCTAAAAAAACTTGTACAGACATTAAAAACAAATCCCGATGACCGCCGAATGATTGTCAGCGCGTGGAACCCTAGCGACTTACACCGCATGGCATTGCCTCCATGCCATTATAGTTTTCAGGTGACTGTTATTGACGGTAAGCTTAACCTGCTTTGGAATCAGCGATCGGTCGATGTCGCGCTGGGGCTGCCTTTTAATATTGCAAGTTACGGCTGTCTTTTACACTTGCTGGCAAAAGAAGCAAACTTGGGCGAAGGCAGATTAATCGGCTTTTTGGGTGATGTGCATATTTATGTAAATCATATTAATGCAATTAGTTTGCAGCTAACGCGAAAGCCAAAAGAGCTTCCTAGAATTAAAACAGAAAAATTTACATCGATATTTGAGTGGCACTATGACGACACAATCGTAGAAAATTACGATCCTCATCCTGCGATAAAGTTTGAGATTGCCGTATGATATTTAAAAATTTTTACCACGAATTAGTACCTTCGGTACTTGCACGAACTAATACCTACGGTATTTTCACGAATGGAAGATTTTAGATGAAGAAGAAGCAAGAGATAATTTTAATTGCCGCTATGGCAGAAAACCAGGTTATCGGCAAAGATAACGCTATGCCGTGGTCGATAAAAGGAAACCTCGCGCACTTTAAAGAGACTACTATTGGATGGCCGTGTATAATGGGCAGAAAAACTTGGGACTCGCTTCCTGTTAAACCTCTGCCCGGAAGATTGAATATAATTATTTCCAAAAATAAGAATTTTACCACGGAGTACACAGAGTTTCACGGAGAAGATAGTGCTTTCGGACGAAAGACTCCGTGTAACTCCAAGCAACTTCAGTTGCAGTCCTCTGTGGTTATTCTTTCTTCTTTAAATGCCGCCATTGAATCTTGTGCCAATTACGAAAAAGTATTTATCTGCGGCGGGGAATCAATCTACACTCAGGCAATGCCTTATGCAAATAAAATAATTCTTACATTAATCCCCGGAAATTACGACGGTGATACTTATTTTCCTAAAATAGACGAAAGCTGGAAAAAAACCGACACCGTAAATTATGAAAATTTTTCTATTATTACGTATACAAAGGAGTAAATATGAAAGGTCCTATTTTAGTAGTTCTTGCCGCAGGCATGGGAAGCCGTTACGGCGGATTAAAACAAATGGATAAAATCGGAAAAAACGGCGAAGTGCTTTTGGATTACTCTGTATTTGACGCTGTTAATTCCGGGTTCGAAAAAATAGTTTTTATTATCCGTAATGATATCGAAAAAGATTTTAGTCAGCTTGTTCTAGCGCGTATGGGTAAAAAAGTTAATTACGAACTAGCTTTTCAAAATCTTGACACTTTGATTCCGCCGGATATTTTCAGTGCGGCAAAGGAAGCGGGGCGTACAAAACCATGGGGCACAGGGCATGCTTTGCTATGCGCCGCTGATAAAATTGATGCGCCGTTTACTGTGCTCAATGCTGATGATTTTTACGGAAGAGAAGCATTCGCTGTTATGGGCAAACATCTCTTAGGTTCGGATACAGACAAATCTTCTATCGTGCCTTACAGGCTGGAAAAAACGCTTAGTCCGCAGGGAACTGTAGCGCGCGGAGTATGCGAAGTAAAAAACGGCTGTTTGGTCAGCGTAGATGAACTTACTGCAATAGAAAAAAAAGATGAAAAAATATTTAATACCGCGCCGGATGGTTCAATACGTGAACTAACTCCTGATACGCCGGTATCAATGAACTTTTGGGGATTTTCTCCTGATATACTGCCTCATTTAAAAAAATACTTTGATGACTACCTTAAAACATTTACTGCGGATATTCCGGGGCAGATAAAAAGCGAATGTTTTATTCCCAAAGCCGTTGATCATTTTATTAAGCAGAAAATCATTAATGTAAAAGTTCTTTCTGCAGATTCTGACTGGTTCGGCGTTACATACAAAGAAGACAGAGAAGCTGCAATAAAAAAACTGGAAGAAATGACAACAGCAGGAATCTATCCGGAGAAATTATGGAACTAATTAAATTAACAGGCATTGGATTTATTCTCGGTATCACAGCGATTATTCCCGGGTTTTCGGTTGCGACAATGGCAGTTGTGTTCAGCGTTTACGATCGTCTTATAAATGTAATAGTGCCTGATTTAAAAAAGATATTTGAAGCATGGATGTTTTGGCTTCCTTTAGTAATCGGAGGAATCGCGGGAATATTTTTCTTTAGCAAAGTTTTTTCTTTATTAATGGAGAACCACAGCACTCCCGCTTATTGGTTTTTTATCGGAGTCATCACAGGCAGTATACCTTTAATATATTCCAAAGTTTGCCCGCAAGCTTATGTTTGTGCTAAAACTAACATTAACAGCGAAACTTCTCAAGATAAAAAAGATGCATTGCCGTCTTTGCCTTCTGTAATTTGTTTTGTAATTGCAATCGCTGTTATGATAGTATTTGCATTTGTAAAACCAGAAGAAGGCACGGTAGTTTATACAGAATTAACGCTGCATGTATTTGGAATGTTAGCCGCGGCAGGCGCGTTAGCTGCAATCGCAATGATTATTCCGGGGATTTCCGGCGCGTTTATGCTTCTTGTAATTGGCTTTTACCGCACAGTGCTTCTGGCAGTTTCTGAATTAAATGTTCCATTAATAATACCCGTTGTTTTAGGCGCGCTTGCAGGGCTTTTATTAAGCGCAGCCTTTGTACGTTTTTTACTTGCAAAAGTTCCAAGAGAAACATACGGCGCTGTTTTAGGGCTCGTTGTTGGTTCAATTTTTGTTTTGTATCGTGAAGCCGAAGGAATCGGCGAAGGCATTGGAATCGTAATTTCTGCCGTTTGTTTTATTGTTGGGTTAGTACTTTCATTTTTAATGAGCAGGCGGAACATTGTTAAGTAGTGCAGTGTGCGCTCGCACAGTATGCGCCCGCACAGTGTGCGCCCGCACAGTGTGCGCCCGCACAGTGTGCGCAATGTCCGGCGGCGTTGACAGCACTGTTGCGGCTGCCTTGAGCATTGAGCAGGGTTTAGAATGTACAGGCTTAACTCTTAAACTCCGCAGCGAAGAAACTGGCTGCTCTTCTTTGCAGGATATAAATGACGCAAAGACAGCTGCTCTTAATCTTGGCATAGAACATTTAACCCTCGATCTTACAAAAGAATTTGACGAACATGTCATACGTCATTTTGTCAGAACATACGAAAGCGGAGCAACTCCAAACCCATGCATAGAATGCAATCGTAATATTAAATTTAACCCTATCCATCTGCAATTAAAAAAAATAGATTACGATTTTTTTGTTACAGGGCATTATGCGCGGGTAACAAAAGACCCGGTAAGCGGCAGATTCCTTCTGCAAAAAGCAATAGACGAAAAAAAAGATCAAAGCTATGTATTATACTGCCTTAGCCAGCAGCAGCTGCAAAAAGCCCGCTTCCCGCTGGGATCGCTTACAAAGACTCAAGTGCGAAAAATTGCAGAAGAAAAAAAACTTGTAAACGCCGCCAAGGGAGAGAGTCAGGATATTTGTTTTATACCTGACGGCGATTACGGCAGTTTTATTGAGAAATATACAGGCAAAGAATATCCGCATGGCGATATTATCGATATAAACGGAAAAGTTATCGGCAGGCATAAAGGTCTTATTCGTTATACCACAGGCCAGAGGCGGGGGCTTGGAGTTGCAGCTAACACTCCGATATATGTTGTTTCTAAGTCAATTGAGGCAAACACTGTGACTCTTGCAGAAGATGAAGCTCTGTACAGCAAATCGCTTTCTGCAAAAAACATCAATATAATTGCGCTGGACAATATAAAAACGCCCATGCGGGTAAAAGTAAAAACGCGCTATCTTCAAGCTGAACAATGGGCTTCTGCAGAACAGACAGGAGAAAATAATCTTAACATTGAATTTGATACACCCCAGCGCGCAATCACGCCGGGGCAGGCAGTTGTAATGTACGACGGGGATATTGTAATCGGCGGCGGAACTATCTGTTAAATTATTTTAAGAACCATCAAACATTTTAGTCATAGAAGGACCGGAAATCCATAATGTAACAGGATCGTTTGTCCGTGTATTAACTTTGAGATGTACATATCCGCTTGATAAATTCCAGCAAGATTCATAAGGCCGCATTTCTCTCATTAGTTCTTCAAAACGTCCTGCAGGCGCAGGCGGTGTAGGACCAAATAACGTTACAAGCTCTTTTTGGACAGCGGCATAACACATCATTAATTCTTCGAGATTATTGGTGTCAAAATAATAGGCTCCGCCTTCCAGTCCGTTTCGTGAAAAATAGACGACCATAAATGCGCGATAACCTGCCATAGGTATATTTTCATAAACCAATGACTGAAACCCGTTCATTTCTTCTACATGTACAGGGTTTCCCATCCTTGCTCTAAAAGAATCGATAGTAGTACCCCATGTAAAATTATGAAATTTGATTGTGACATCGTCTTCTGCATAAAGAGCGGCTGTCAGCGCTGTTGCAATCAAAACTGCAAGAATAAATATTAATAACTTTTTCAAAATATGCCCCCATTCCATTATCGGAAGAAATGGGGGAGAAATTTACCTATTAACCGTTCTGAGGAATTGCCGGAATTGAAGCAAATCCGCGTTCCAGCTCAGCGTCGCTTGGAATATGGTCGCTCATAGTCTTATTATTGTAAGACATATATGCTGTCATATCAAAGAACCCGGTTCCGCTCAATCCAAAAAGAATGACTTTTTTCTTGCCTGTCTTTTTGCATTCATTTGCTTCGTCAATCGCCGCTTTTATGGCATGCGAAGATTCCGGCGCAGGAAGAATACCTTCTGTCTTCATAAATTGAATAGCTGCGTCAAAGACATCAGTTTGAACTTCTGCTCTTGCTTCTAAAAGACCGTCTTTAAACAATTTTGCAAGGGTTGAATTCATTCCATGGTAACGAAGACCGCCGGCATGGTTAGGCGATGGCATATAACCGCTTCCCAAGGTTTGCATTCTAATTAGCGGAGTAGTTTGCGCTGTATCACCAAAGTCATAAGCATAACGGCCACGTGTAAACGAAGGGCAGGAAGCAGGTTCGACTGCGATAAAGCGAGCATCGGATTTTCCTTCGATCTTGTCACCCATAAACGGAGCGATAAGACCGCCCAAGTTTGAACCGCCGCCTGCACAGCCGATGATTATGTCGGGTTTAATGCCGAATTTATCCAAAGCTGTTTTTGCTTCTAAGCCGATTACTGTCTGGTGCAATAAAACATGATTAAGAACGCTTCCAAGCACATAACGGCATTTATCGGTTTTAACTGCTGTTTCTATTGCTTCGGAAATTGCGCAGCCAAGGGAGCCGCCAGTGTTGGGATCGCCTGCCAGAATTTTTTTGCCTGATTCTGTCGTGTTAGACGGCGAAGCAATCAAGTTTGCGCCGTATGATTCCATCAGCGCTTTTCGGTATGGCTTTTGTTCCGAACTGATTTTTACCATATATACGATCAATTTTAAACCGTAAAACGCGCAAGCCATCGACATTGCTGTTCCCCATTGTCCTGCGCCGGTTTCGGTAGTAAGCGATGTGAGCCCGTCTTTTTTTGCGTAAAAAGCCTGCGGTCCTGCCGAGTTAAGTTTATGAGAGCCCGAAGTATTTGTTCCTTCAAACTTATAATAAATTTCTGCAGGCGTATCCAGCGCCTTTTCGAGATAATAAGCCCGAATAAGTGCTGACGGACGGTACGCGCGGTAAAAATCCTGAATCTCTTCGGGTATGGGAATATTAATTGTTGTCTCGTCAAGTTCCTGTTCTATAACGGCATTACAAAAAACAGGCGCCAAATCTGCGGCAGTCACAGGCTGTAAAGTGCCGGGGTGCAGCATGGGATCGGGCTTATTTTTCATATCTGCTCTAAGGTTATACCAGTATTTAGGCATCTCATCTTCGGAAATGTAAATTCTTGTAGGGATTTTATTTGTCATAGTTTGCTCCTTACTGATAGGCTAATTATCACTGCCGGCGATCAGACTCGAACTGATACCCTATTGCTAGGAGGGGATTTTAAGTCCCCAGTGTCTGCCATTCCACCACGCCGGCGAAATACCCCTATATCTTACTAATTTAAATTAATCTTGACAATAACCACAGATAATTGGGAAACGGGTATAAAAAAATACTTGACATGATAGTATCATATATAGTATTATAAGAATATGGCAAGGATTAAGAAACTTTTACAGAAAATGAAAGACCAGCCTCATGGAATAATCCTTGAAGAAGCTGATTATGTATTGCGTTATTACGGCTATAGTTGCAAACGCATGGAAAGTTCACATCGTCAGTATATTAATTCTACAGGCGATGTTATTACTGTTGTTGCAAAAGGGCAAATAAAAAAAGCCTATATAACTGCAATACTGGAACGAATTGGAGAAAAATAATGAATGTAAAGAAGTACCTTTCAAAGCCTTATCATATTGTTATACAGCATAAGAATGATGAGACGGGTTCATATTTTTTCGCTACTGTTAGAGAGCTTGACGGCTGTATGAGTCATGGCAGTACCTACAATGAAGCCTTTGAAAATATACAAGAAGCAATGAAAGGTTGGTTTGAAGCAAAACTGGAAAACGGTTTTTCAATACCTGAGCCGATAGAAGATAATCAATACAGTGGTAAATTCGTTTTGCGTTTGCCAAAAAGCCTTCATGCCCGACTTGCTTTAGCAGCAGAGCAAGAAGGCATTTCGCTTAATCAATATGCTCTTTATAGGTTAAGTAATTAGATTATGACAGTACCTGCAAAAATAAATTAACGCTTAATTAAAGGCTAGATTGCACAGGGTTTTTACATCTTCTATGTGGTGTAATACCTGTATTTATCTTTTTATGAGGTTCTCTGTTAAGCGAATACCTAAGATAGTAGTTGTAAGTTGAAGCCTGTCGTTACCATTAAACCTAAAATTGTATCTAACACTCTGACCATCAGGAAATAAAATACCCGTGAACCCCTCTGTCATGGTTATCTGAATAGTGTTTCCGCTAACTCTATATGTGCCTCGGTTAGTAATATCTATTGATACACTCTGAACAGTCCCGTCTCTATTAAAAGTATAGACAGTCGATAAACCAGTTCCTTCATCTACTCCATCCCAAGTTCCTACAAAATTTGCAGCTGTATATGTTGGTGAAGCGTTTCTTGTTGTTGATTTAGAATTTCCGGAAGATTTATTTGTTATTATTCCAAAAATAATAATAAGTGTTGTTATTACTAGTGTTTATTATCTTATAACCGCACCCTGAGCAAAAATTACTATTATCTGGTAATTGTTTCCCGCAATATTTACAAAACATTTGTCACCTCGCCTTGGTGAATCGTGTAGAAAAAATTGAATTGGAATTTACTTTTAATTGCTAAAATTAAAAATAGGGGGGGATCATTAATATTACTGTTTTGTTTATACATGCTCATAATACCCCCTTTGGTTATTTTAATATAATACCATTTTTGACTAAAAAGTCAATAACTTATAATCACCCAATTTTTTTATTTTGTTGCTGCAGTAAGTACAGACGGATTATTGACAGCGTATTGTAAAACATCGGACATAATTCCGGTGTATCCGCTTCCCATAGTTTTATAGCTTTCTAAAACATCCGGAGTTATGCGGATAGTTATAGTTTGCTTTTTTTTACGATGGTTACGCTCTGCCGCTAATTGCGCAAATTCTTTTAAGGCCTCCGGGCTAGACCGAGGGGCTTCCTCTGTGTAATTTATAGACCGTCTTGCAGCTTGCTTTAACCGTTTAACAACTTCTTTAGGTGGTTTTTCCCCAACCCTTACCGTCGATTTGATAATACCCATTATAGCATCTCCTCTCTGATTTATCCGCCGGACGCGCTGTAATAATCCGTTTATCTGTTCCGCGTTCCGTATATACAACAAAAT
>WQXI01000015.1 GCA_009784935.1 Treponema sp. | reverse complement strand
TCAATGGACAAGATACAATAATGACAGAAATTCAATAATAATGGAAAATAATCAAATAATTATTAGGACATTAGAATCTTACGAATACAGATTTAATATCAGAGACGGCAATATAATAAGCAGAAGAAGAATATAAACCGCTTAAATCCCCAGAGCCTTTTTAAAGTTTACAACAATTTCATCTACCATCGGGCGTGCGTCAATGTCGATTAATAATCCCTTGGCGCGGTAAAAATCTATTAACGGGGCTGTCTGCGCGCGGTAAACTTCCAGTCGTTTTTGTACTGCTTCGGGTTTATCGTCATCGCGGATATATACTTCGCCGCCGCAGTGATCGCAATTGCCTTCTTTTGACGGCTTATTAAAAATCGCATGAAAATTAAAACCGCACTTACGGCAGACTTGCCTTCCGCCAAGCCGCTCTAGTACGCCCTCATCAGGGATATCAAAGTTAATAACTTTTTCTACAGTAGAAAAAGTTGCAAGAGCTTCTGCCTGCGGAATAGTCCTTGGGAAGCCGTCAAGAATATATCCATTTTTAACATCATCTTTTGCAAGGCGTTCTTTTACAAGCGCAATTGTAGTTTCATCATCTACGAGCTTCCCCGCATCAATAATGGATTTTACTTTTAATCCTAACGGCGTTTCTTCTGCTATCGCAGCGCGAAAAATAGATCCTGTACTGATCTGCTGTACTTTTAAAATATCTACTGCCCTGACAGCTAACGTACCCTTCCCTGCTCCGGGAGGACCCAAAAAAATCAATTTCATAATTTTCTCCTTAAACTGAAATTTCGCAATAGCTTAATATGCTCACGAACAGCCTGTAGTTCCGCCGCATGTATCACACTTCATACAAGTTCCATTTCTTAACAATGTAAAAGAACCGCACGAAGAACACGGGTCTCCTTCATAACCTTTTATGCGCGCCTGAACAATTTTAATTACTTCGCTCTCCTGCGGATAGGATTCATCTTGTTTTTGGTTTTCATATCTTGTCTGTGCAAAACCCGCTTGTTCTTTTACAGCAGTTTGAGCTTTTGCCTGCGTCATTACCGCGACAGGCGATTGAGAAACCATAACAGGAGACGAAACTGCAGCAGCTATCGAAGCCTTTGGTACACTGCCGGAAGGCGAAACAGGCGGTATTGACTGTTGTTTAACAGCTTTACTTGCGGGAACTGTAACGCTGTTAGGCCTAAATCCTACGCCGCTTTTTTCGGTTCTGGATTTTGGATCAGCCGCATCCGCTTCGCTCTTTGTTCCTGTCGCAATTAAATCTTCGGGTTTTACCTGACCTAAATCGCTTCGTTTTAAATAACTAATCGCAAGATCACGGAAAACATAATCGATAACGCTTGTTGCCATCTTTACATAATCATGTCCCTGTACAAGACCGTTTGGTTCAAATCTGCTGAATGTAAACGCATCAACATATTCTTCCAGCGGAACACCGTACTGCAAACCAAGAGAAACAGTAATTGCAAAACTGTTTAAAAGACTGCGGAATGCCGCGCCTTCTTTGTGCATATCAAGAAAGATTTCTCCGAGGCTTCCGTCTTCGTATTCGCCTGTTCTTATAAATATTGAATGTCCGCCGATTTTTGCTTTTTGAGTGTAGCCCATTCTGCGGTTAGGCAATGGTTTTCTAAGCCCTCTTATCGTCGCCGCTTTTTTGCGATCCGGCAGAGAAGAAGGAAGTTCCAGCCCTTTTTCTACTTTGAGAATAGTGTCAGCTAACGGATCTGTTCCCGGCGCAAAAGTATTTAACGGCTGAGAAAGTTTTGATCCGTCACGGTACAATGCTACCGCTTTTAGGCCTGCCTTCCAAGAAACCATATACGCGCCTTTAACATCATCGTAGTTTGCGCTGTTTGGCATATTGATTGTTTTAGAAATTGCCCCGGAAATAAAAGGCTGTGTTGCAGCCATCATGTCGATATGGGCTTTCCATGATATCGAACGTTTTCCTTTTTTACCTGACGGAGCGGCTGTATCAAAAACAGGATAATGTTCTTTTTTAAGGCCGGGCGCGCCTTCTAATCCCATAGTACCGCATGCAAAGAGTTCTGCGTCTTCGATATCCTGAGTGCTAAAACCAAGATGTTTAAGAAGATTAAATCCTGTAAGCGACCAAGTGGATTCCGGCACATTAAGAACTTCTTCTACAAATTTTTTGCCGAGAATATACGGATTAAAAACACCTTCGAGATTAAGCGCTGTTTTAACAGCGTCTTCGATAATTGCTAGAACTTCCGGAGTAAAATCTTTTGCTTTAAGAGTCTCATGACTTATCGCCGGAGCGCCGTTTAATGTTTTTCTTCCTGTTGCGTATGCGACTATTTCTTCGATTGACTGCGGAGAATAACCAAGGCTTTCCAGCGCGGGCGGCACTGACTGATTAATAATTTTAAAGTAGCCGCCGCCTGCCAGTTTTTTAAATTTAACAAGCGCAAAATCAGGTTCTATTCCTGTTGTGTCGCAGTCCATTAAAAGACCAATTGTCCCTGTAGGCGCAATAGCTGTAACTTGCGCGTTACGGTAACCGTGCACTTTTCCTAAATCCAAAGCTCTGTCCCAAGAAGCTTTTGCCGCATCCAAAAGATAAGAAGGACAGCTGGCAGGATCAATTCCTCTTGGCGCTGTATTTAAACTTTCGTACTCGCTGTCCGGCGCATTATTTACAGCCCGCCTGTGATTGCGGATAACACGAAGCATACTGTCCGCATTTTCACCGTAACGCTCAAAAGCGCCGTGTTCTGCAGCCATGCGGGCAGATTGCGCGTACGCTTCTCCGGAAAGAATTGCAGATAACGCACCGGCGACAGAACGTCCCTGTTCTGAATCATATGCAAGCCCCATAACCATAAGAAGCGTTCCGAGGTTTGCATAACCCAAACCAAGCGTGCGGTATTGATAAGAAAGTTCCGCGATACGAGGAGCGGGAAACTGCGCCATCACTACAGAGATTTCTAATATCGTTGTCCAGATATCAATAGCATGAAGATATCCGTCAACGTTAAATGTTTTGTTTCTTTTATCATAAAGCGATGCAAGATTAATCGAAGCCAAGTTACATGCAGTATCGTCCAAAAACATATATTCCGAACATGGATTAGAAGCGCGTATCTGGCCGCCTGCAGGGCATGTATGCCAGTCGTTAATTGTCGTATGATACTGAAGCCCGGGGTCTGCGCACTGCCAGCTTGTCTTTGCAATGTCGCTCCAAAGTTTGCGCGCTTTTACAGTTTTAATCGGTTCCCCGGCAGTGCGGTTTCTTAAATCCCAATCGCTGTCATTCAGCACTGCTCTCATAAAATCATCGCTTAAGCGAAGACTGTTATTGGAACTCTGCCCCGATACGGTATTGTAAGCTTCATCATCCCACGCGGTGGAATACTGGGAAATATCTACTTCTTCATCGCCCTGTTCAAGACGGCGAAGCTGCTGATAAAGATAAGAAGGCGGAATTTTATCGCCCATCGCAGCGCGGAGAACCATAGCAAGCTCGTGATTTTTTTCTGCGTTAAACTTGTCGTCTTCGGGACCCCTAAAACCTGTCAGCGCGCGTTTAATCGCGTCGATATGTTTCTTTAAAATAAGAGAGCCGGTTACCATAGAGGCGACTTTATGTTCTTCGCCCGCTTTCCAGCCAATGTATTTTTCGACATCAGGGTGGTCGATATCGAGAGTTACCATTTTTGCGGCGCGGCGGGTAGTGCCGCCGGATTTAATCGCAGAAGCCGAACGGTCGCTGACCTTTAAGAACGATAAAAGCCCTGACGAAACACCGCCGCCGGAAAGGGTTTCGTTCATTCCGCGTATACGTGAAAAGTTAGAACCCGTACCCGAACCGTATTTAAAAAGGCGCGCTTCACGGGTCATAAGATCCATAATGCCGCCTTCGTTTACAAGGTCGTCATCTATAGAAAGAATAAAACAGGCGTGCGGCTGAGGCCTTTTATATGAACTGTCGGATTTTACAACTTTGCCCTTATCAATGTCAAAATAATAATGTCCCTGCGCCGGACCGTCGATCCCATATACCGAATAAAGACCGGTATTGAACCACTGGGGGCTGTTAGGGGCTGCAAACTGGTGAGCCAGCATATAGCAGGTTTCATCGTAAAAGGCGTTTTCGTCTTCTTTGGTGTCAAAATAGTTATTCTGCCTGCCCCATTCCATCCATGTGTAGGCAAGACGGTGAAAGACCTGACGGCTGTCATGCTCTGCGCCGTCATCAGGCAAGGAATTGCCGGGATCTTCCGGGTTTTCGCCCATTTTTGCCCATTTCTTCCATTCATATACTTTATCTTTGGGAACTCCGGCTTTACGGAAGTATTTTTGCGCAATTATGTCAGCGGCAATCTGGCTCCAGAATGCGGGCACAACAACGGTGTCCTCAGAAAAGATAGCTTTGCCGTTAGGGTTTCGAATTTCGCTTTTGCGCCGTTCCCAGACAATATCAAAATACGGACCGCTCTCGCAGTCAGTGAAAAAACGTTGAACTTTCATCCCCAAATCCTTTTTTTATCGACTTTATTTGAACACTTCCAAGCAGTATCTAAAAGCATATGACCACATAGATAGCGTGTTTTTTTTTAGTGTACACCATATACAGCGGTATAGCAAGGGGGTAGGCGCAAATTCATGTATTTTTTTACGATATAACTATATTTAAAAAACAGGGTGAAAATTAAGAATTTTAGAAAATCTTTAATCTCTCTTTTTTATTACTACTCTCTTGTTTCCTGCCGGTCTGCGGTTATGATCACTGCGATGCTCGCTTCGATTATCACTTCGGTTACTACGATTACTGCGATTACTGCGATCTGCTCCCCGTTCTCTGCCGCGATTATGTTCGGGACTGTTACTGCGCATAGGTCTGTTACTGTTGCGGTCGTTTTTACCGTCTCTTCCAGATCTTTCGCCCCCCTTATCCTCTCTCCGCGGTCTTTGCGCCCTGCCAGAAGCAGCGCTGGAACCTGTGTCTTTGTACGAATGGCTTCTTTCTTTATTTTCACGCAGTTTGGCGCTGGTTTTTCCGCTGTGCCGTTTTTCGCGGGTCGCTTTTTCCAGTACTTTTAATGATTCTTCGAAACCTTTTAGAAACTCCTGCAAATCATCGGCAAATAAAATGACAGACTGCCTGTCAAAACCGCCGTTGTCACGGTTTTTGCTTTCGACTATGTTGAGATATAAGTCTCCTAGTCTATTCTCTTTGACGTTAAAAAAATATGTCCTGTTAGGTAATATTACTTTCTGCGAGAATATTTCGCCTCGAATTCCCATAAATCTCTCCTTAAAATTTGCTCTTCATTAAATGTACCCCGGGCGCGCAGCTCAGGATAAATCCTTCGCGCACTATTCGCCAGTGTCTGCGGTCATTATCATTTGTCTCTGCCAGTCTAACAGATACCTTTCAACACAGCTATCAGCTGTTGCTACGTCTGTTCCTTCCACGTCAGCCATTATGCGGAAAACCGGCTCTGTGGCAGAACCCCTCATCCATATATAGGCGGTTTCTTTTCCTGCGCTGTCCTTAAAGAGGACTTTAAGCCCTCCCCTGCCGGCTTCTCCAAAACGGGTTAGATTCCGCTTTTCCACAGTTCCGTTATAGGCAATCGCTTCCCAGCCGCAAAAACCAAATTTTTCTTTAAGTTCGGTTTTCTTTTCTTCCCAATCCCGCAGAAAAACTTCCTGATACCTGTCTTTTAGTATAGCATGATCTGCTGTTTTAATACGCATAATTGCATTTTCATTGTATGCGGCAGTAGTCGCAAACTGCGGCAGGCTCTTTATAATGTCCGCAAGCGTAAAATTGCTTTTGTACTTTTTCATTTGTCCGCTTTTTTTACACCAGATCTTATAAAGCCCTGCCTTACAGCAAACCGATCTTATCGTAAGCAATTTTGCGATTGCAAGCACAGTATTTATAGGATCGCGAACGGCAGAAGGATGAGTAATGTTTCCTCCGGCAGAACCTTCGCCAAGTATCCGCACATGATAGCCTTCTTCGCGCAGGTTTCGGGCGAGGGTAACAACATTTGCTTCTCCTACTTCTGCGCGAAAAACAGAAATTCCAAAACATTCTGCAATTCTATCTATTCTCATAGAAGTAGGATCGTTTATAGCAACCGCCGCTTTTTTTAGCGCTTTTTTATCAAGGTGAGCAAACTCGGCAAGGCATGCAAGGGCGAACACTTCCTGCGCTTCGAGATGACGCGCTTTATTAATTGTATCGTCCCATATAACCAGATTGCCTCTGTCGCCGTCGCAATCGGGAACATACCCCAGTACAAACGATGGGTCTTGAGCATGGGCTTCTTCCAGTAACCGCGCGCAAGGTTCGAGCGAATCACCTTCCGGCACTATTCGATGAACAATCTGCCCTGGTTTGTCATTAATGCTTTTAAATTTAAAACCAAGCGCGGTAAAAAAATCTTTATCTATGGATACTGTGCGCGCACTGCCGTTAAAATCGCAGACAATCCCCGGCGGATTTTTTATAACACTGTTCTTCATTGAGACAACTTTGCCGCAAAAATCATAGTAAGCTTTGAAACTTTCCTTTTTATTTAACCACAAACCACACGAACTCGTATTTACATCTCTCTCTTCTGTTCGTGTTGGTTCGTGCTGGTTCGTGGTAAAAATAATAGAATTAATTTTTGTAATATTATCTTTATTTTCAGTAAACGAGTTAAAATTCTTGATAAGTTTATTCGCTTCTTCTGCGCCGAGCACTCCGCCGTCTGTCAGCCCGAATTTTAATCCATTGTGTCCAATTGGATTATGACTCGCCGAGACATAAATAAAACCGCACGATTTATTTATGTTATAAGTTCGCGCCCACGCCATGATCTCCGGCGCGGCAACAATGCCTGCGTACTTTACATCACACCCCATCGATAATAAAACAGGTATCATCGCTTCTATTATTGACTTACCTGTAGGGCGTGTATCGGTACCTATTAAAATCTTTATTTTCTCTGTGTTCTCTGTGTCTTTGTGTCTCTGTGTGAGGAATTCAGCAAATACCTTTGCCGCGCAAGCGCAGAATATTTTATGTTCTTCTCTGATTTGCTCTGTTCTGCTTTCTTCATCGCCGTCTGCGGCAAAAATACCGCGCCATCCGGAAGCGGACAAAATCATATTATTCATAATTTACAGCCATTGTTCTTATTAAATTACCTGATGAAACATCCCAGAGTCTTATTGTTCCGTCACTAGAACTGGATAATATTTGACTTTCGTCAGGACTAAATACAACTGTGTTAACGCTGTCTTCATGCCCGGAAAATGATTTTACTAATTCGCCTGTTAAAACATCCCAAAGCCCTATTGTTCCGTTTCCGTATCCCGAAACTATTAAGCTTGTGTTATTGTTAAAAGATACGCTGTTTACTTCATCACCCATAAAAGTATAGTTCGTATAATCTTGCCCAAATGTCCTGATTATTTCGCCTTCTAATGCATCCCAAAAATGAATTTTTTTATCCGAGCCGGAAGCTATAAATCTGCCGCAGCGGCTGAATACCGCTGAGCGAACCCATCCATAATCCTTTATAAAGTCACTTTCTTTCAATTCCTTTATAAAAGAACCTGTCTCAGCTTCATAAATATTAATTGTTCCATTTGGAAAGCTTACAAGAAAGTATCTGCTGTCATATGAGAACGAAACTGAAGTCACCAACATACCTGTTTCTTCGATTACAGTATACTCTATCTCCGGAAACCCGTCTTCGGCAACATTAAAATATCCCGCAATATCCCAAAGCGCTACTCTGGTAAAATTTCTCAAAATAGCGTCAGAAACAAATCTTCTGCCGTCAGGGCTTAATGCGGCGGCAAATATTCCATGCACAGCAAAGGTGTGAAAAATAAAAATAGAACGTTCCTTTGATATATCCCAAAACCTAATAGAGCCGTCCATGGAAGAAGAAAACGCAAGAGAATCTCCGGGACTAAATGAAACAGAACTAATATATTTTGAATGCCCTGACATCGAAGTTATCAATTCGCCTGACTGTGTATCCCAAATTCTAATTATTCCGTCTCTGCCCCCGGAAATAATCCTTGTACCGTCAGAATTAAATCCAGCGCTGTAAACAGATTCAAACTCGTCTAATAATAAGTATGTATTAATCGCTAAACCGGATGAAATATCCCAAAGTTTTACAGACGAATCACCCGAAGCAGAAGCAATTCTGGTTCCGCAGGGACTAAACGCAGCCCAATTAATATCACCTAAATGTTCAGAAAAACCCCGCAAATAACGGCCGGTTCTTACATCCCATAATGCCAATGTCCAATCTGCCGAACCAGAAAGTATTTGAGTCCCATCAGCGCTGAATCTGGCAAATAATACTGCTTCAAAATGACCGTCAAGTGTTCTTATCAATCTTCCTGTCGCAGTATTCCATAATTTAATTGTTAAATCTCCCGAGCCGGATACAATGAATGCGCCGCATGGACTAAATGCGGCAGAATAAACTTCTTCTGAATGACCTTCAAACATTCTTATTTGATTACCTGTCGCTGTTTCAAATAAAAAAATCGTTCCTTCTTCCGAGCCGGATACAATAAATGCGCCGCAGGGACTAAATGCGGCAGATGAAAAAATATTATGCGAGTCAATAATTGTTCTTATTAGGCTTCCTGACGCTGTTTCCCATAATTCAATTCTATTATCTTCTGTACTTATAAGTATTAATCTTCCATCTGCATTATACGAGGCAGATAGGATTATTCTATTTGTATTAATTCTTATTTTTTCTTCACCAGAATTGGTATCCCAGATCACTATAGTGCCGTCAAGAGTTCCAAATAGAACATTACTGCCGTCAGGGCTGAATAATGCGGTACCGTACCAGCCGGAATAACCGCCGGCAAAAATCCTTATAACCTTACCTGTTTCGATTTCTCTAAGCAGCACATTGCCGCCGGATTCAGAAAGTATCATTGTTCCGCAGGGACTAAAAGCGACAGACGAAATCGCGTCAGTCTGCGCAGCAGTATTTAAGCAAAAAGCTGTAAATAATACAGTTAATAGAAGAAACTGCGATAACAAACGATTTTTCATAATTTTTATTATATATTTTATGTTCAAAACACACAATAAGGTCATTTTTGTTATTATTTTTTCTTAAAATGGGGTGTATTTTGTTCCATTGAGTTTTTCTACCTTATTTATATAAGGAGAGACCAATGTCGAAACTAAACATTATCCAAAAAAGGGAAATTGAACCGTTAATGCTTAAAGCCAGTAAAATCGCAAAGTTTTATGAAAAAGCCGCTAATTCATCAGCTTCTGTTGCCGGAGCCGGAACTGTTAATCCGGATTCGATTTGCAAACGCTGCAAAGAGAAAGAATGCTCCCTTATTCATTCGGAGGCTGTTGATAAAGCAAGAGAATTGGGAGGCTCGTATATCTACTTATGTCCAAAAAGCCTTGTCTTTTGGACAAGTCCGTTTTATTCGGGAGAAAGATTTGCGGGGTCGCTGTTCTCCGGCGGGTTTAAAAAGACAGAAAAAAACAGTTTGCGCGTTAAATCCCTTGCTCAAATAATGTTATTGTGCGCCGATCAAATAACAAAAGCTTCGATTATTCAAAAGAATGTGGTTTTTTATCCTGAATACAGCGATGTTAAAAAAAATAAAACTGAACAAAAATGCGAACAACCTGTTACAAACATAACATCCGAATCTAATACAAGCACATTTGACATGGAAAGAATGTTAATTGCAAGTTTACGCCGCGGAGATAACATTGACGCAAAAAAAATACTGGTCAATCTTCTTAAGATTCTCTATTTTATAGTTAAGGGGAGTTTTCCGGTTTTCCGGCTAAAAGCAATGGAGCTGGCTGTACTGCTTTCGAGAGCGTCGGCTGACCCTCATTACATCAAGGATAATTCATCCTTGGAGACAATGAACCATTGCATAAAAAAAATTGAAGAAAGCGGAAGCCTGGAAGAGATTACAGAAATTCTTTGCTCTATTACAGAGCGGATGTCCGGGAAAATATTTTCTTTTTCCGGAGTGCGTCATTTTTCGGCGCTAAGAAAGGCGGAAAGGTACATTTGGACAAATTATACGAGAAAGCTTAGCTTAAAGGAAATCGCAAATGCGTCCGGGCTTTCGGCTCCGTATTTTAGCACAGTCTTTAAGGAAGAAATGGGTGAGAACCTTTCAAACTACCTTAACAGGCTGCGTGTAGAAAAAGCTGCCGCTATGCTGGTAACGACAAACCAGCCGATAAGCGAGATAGCTTCTAAATGCGGTTTTGAGGATCAAAGCTGGTTCTCAAAAATATTCAAAAACAACACGGGCTTAACCCCGGGTAAATACCGCGAAAACGGTATAACTGCCGAAGGCAGTATCCTAGGTTAGCCGAAAACAGGGTACAATTATGGAACAAGAAGTAAACTTAAAAGAAAAAGCCGCAAAAATAATGTTTGATTACAATCAAGCGACAGGCAGCTGCATATGCATTTATGACAGCGCATTTAAACCTGACTTTCCGGACAGGTGCGGAACAGAGAACAGCCCGGAAATGAAAATTTGTCCATATTGTAAAAATAACCGCCAAGGATCTAACTTGCAGGACAAATATCCTTGTCATGAAATGCACATAAACGCCGTAAAAGAAGCAAATAAAAAGGGCGGATGTCATATTTATAAATGCAATACAGGATTGCTTTTTTGGACAAGCCCCGTATATATAAAAGGTAATTTCGCGGGCGCAATCAGGGGATCAGGTTTTTTAACAGAAAAGCAAAAAACTGTTGACATTTTTTCAAATGCAAATGATAATTTTGTTATGTGCAATAGTGAAATATCGAATGAAGAGTTTAAAGAGCGCGTCACTTCTCTGCCGGAAGCGGATGGGGACAAGGTCCAATCCATGGCAGAGATGATGCAGCTATGTGCGGAATCTCTTAGTACTGGAAGCGAGGAGTATCACGAAACAATTAAACGAAGAACCCAGCAGCAAGAGACTATAACAAAAATTATCGAAGAATTAAAGCAGCAATACCCCGAAAATACCGACAAGTTGGGCTATCCTCTAGAAAAGGAAAAAGTACTGTTATCTGCTTTACGAAAGGGTGACCCTGCCGAGGCAAAGAAAACACTCGACGAACTCTTGGCAGTGTTGTTCTTTACAAACCCAGGACAGATTAAATACGTACAACTGCGGGCAATTGAGATTGTAGTGTTAATTTCTAGAGTAGAAATAAGCCCAACTCAGAGCGGGAACCTCTCAATGGAAGTAAACAGCCAAAACCTCAAGCTTGTTCAGGAAGCCAAATCCATAGAAGAGCTCACTGACATTTTGCATAACATCGTTGACAGGGTTTCGGGTAACATCTCGTCATTTAAGGGAATACCCCATGCCGCAGCCCTGCGAAAAGCCGAAAACTTTATCATGGAAAACTTTACAAGAAAGATCAGCCTAAAGGAAATCTCTGCTGTAGCAGGATTGTCGCCTCCCTACTTTAGCACGATCTTTAAAGAAGAAATGGGTGAAAATCTTTCCAAATACCTTAACAGGCTGCGTGTAGAAAAGGCTAGCAGGCTTTTGCTGGATACAGAAATGTCGTTAAGCGAGATCGCCGCTTGCTGCTGTTTCGAAGACCAAAGCTGGTTCTCAAAAATATTTAAGGCATACACAGGTATCAGCCCGGGGAAATACCGCAACCAAGGCGGCGGAACAATCCGAAACGTCGGAGACAGCAATCTTTCCGAAGGTTTCAAAAAAAAGTAACAAAGTAGAAGAATAAAAAAACCACAGAGTACACAGAGAAACACGGGGGTTTTGATATGAAAATCTTAACCTTCTCCGTGAAACTCCAAGCTGTCCGCAGGACAGCAGTACCCCGTGGTTAACTCTTACTTAATCCACGCTTACACTAAGGATTGTATTCTATAGATCCGGTGACGGAATAATCGCCAGTTCGGTTTCTTTGTCGAAATAGCGCGCTTTTTCCATTTTTGGAATAAAGAATACTTCGTCTCCAACTTTAAATACATGACTTGGTTCACTGCGCGCAATTAACGGCTGTGTTTTTGTTGTCAGCCAGAGATGAATATCTGCGCCCAAAGGTTCAACTACAGTTACATTTACTGTAATGCTGTTGTCTGCGCCTTTTTTGTCGGTAAAAATCAAATCTTCCGGACGTATACCAAAAGAAACTTCTTTGCCGACATATGGTTTAAGGTATTCGTTATGCGAAGAATCAGCCTTAATCTTGAATGAACCTTCTTCCAGCATTATTCCGCCGCCTTCGTCTCTTACTCTTACAGTAAGGAAGTTCATCGGAGGTGATCCGATAAAGCCGGCTACGAACTTGTTTACCGGGTGGTTGTAGAGGAATAAAGGTGAACCGATCTGCTGAACTTTACCGTCTTTCATAACAACGAATCTGTCAGCCATTGTCATAGCTTCTACCTGATCGTGAGTAACATAAATCATTGTTGCATTCAATTTAAGGTGCAATTCCGAAAGTTCTTTTCTCATCTGTACGCGTAATTTAGCGTCAAGGTTGGAGAGAGGTTCGTCAAAAAGGAATACTTTTGGGTTACGAACAATTGCGCGGCCTACCGCTACACGCTGTCTCTGACCGCCAGAAAGAGCTTTTGGTTTGCGATCCAGAAATTTTTCGATATCAAGAGTACGGGCAGCTTCGTTAACACGCTTGTCAATTTCTGCTTTAGGTACTTTTTTAATCCTAAGACCGAATGCCATGTTTTCGTAAACTGACATATGGGGATAAAGGGCGTAGTTCTGGAAAACCATCGCGATATTCCTGTCTTTCGGCGGAACATCGTTCATTTTTTCGCCGTCAATAAGGAGTTCACCTTCGGTGATGTCCTCAAGACCCGCAACCATTCTGAGTGTGGTAGATTTACCGCAGCCCGAAGGTCCTACTAATACGACAAATTCTTTGTCCTCGACTGTGATGTTGGCATTGTCTACTGCGCGAACGCCGCCGTCATACACCTTAGATACGCTTTTAATCTCAACTTTTGCCATCTGCTGGCCTCCCATAGGGTTATTTTATGGGTTCATGATACCCTACAAACAACAGCCTGTCAATAATGAAATTTAACTAAATTTACAACAATGTGTGCCTAAAAGTGTTACTTCCAATACGAAGGCAAGGTAAACAGCCGCCCAGAAAAACTCTGTAAGAATCCGCCTCCGAGCTTGGGACGCTGAGCATGTCGAAGCGTCGAAGGGTATCAAAACCACCAGCCAATTATGCCAATGTATGCTGTAAACATAGCTAAACCTAAGAGACGGGGGCTGATCAAAAAAACATTTCTGGAGTTCTCCACCGGAGGAGACCGAGCAAAGTGAGAGGCTCCGTAAGTGGATTCTCCAGAGTTTTTTTGGACAGCAGCATGGCTCTTAGGAATTCGTGGTAATTTAGGCATACATTGGCACAAAAAAAAGACGATGTGCCTGGACGTCAGGGCTTTTGGCCCTATGCACACCGTCTGATTGTGAGAGGATACCCTCCCGGTAATAACATTATCGGCTTTTATTGCGGGGGACTTTAGGGCTAAAAGCCCGCCTTTTTGTAAAAACTCCTAGACTTTGCGTATTTTTTGCCTTCTTAGGATCCCTTCTCAAAACCTTCAAAAATCGCTAAAATAAAGGCAGCGATTATGAAATTTACAGACTTTAACCTGCATTCCGATTTACAAAGAGGCATATCAGAAGCCGGATATATAGAATGCATGCCTGTTCAGGAACAGGTACTCTCCCATGCCTTTGGCAGCCAAAACAGCAATTCAAAACAAGATTTATATGTTCAATCCCAGACAGGCACAGGAAAAACCGCCGCTTTTTTAATCGTAATTTTTCAAAGAATGCTGACAGAAGAAGCATTGTTTAAGCGCAAAGCAATAATTATGGCTCCCACAAGAGAGCTTGCCGTTCAGATCGAAGAAGAGGCTAAAATGCTCGGCAAATACCTGCCTTTTAAAACAGGCGCTTTTTACGGCGGGGTCGGTTATGCTCAGCAGGAAAAACTTCTGCGCGATAATGTACAAATACTTGTAGGGACACCGGGACGGGTTCTCGACCTTAATAAATCCGGCAAAATGAACCTGATGGAAATTTCGTTTTTGGTTCTTGACGAAGCCGACCGTATGTTTGATATGGGATTTTATCCCGATTTGCGAAAACTTATCAAAGTAGTTCCGCCTGCAGACCGCAGACAAACAATGTTGTTCAGCGCGACATTGAATGCATGGGTAAAAAATCTTGCTTGGGAATATACAAAATCGCCGCATGAGATCGAAATAGAACCAGAAGTAGTAACGGTCGAAGAAATTACACAGATACTTTACCATGTTCCGTCAGAAGATAAAATGCCGCTGCTTTTGGGTATACTGCAGAAAGAACAGCCGCAAAGCGCGATTATTTTTTGTAATACAAAGAAGCACACAGAAATTGTCGCAAAACGGCTAAAGATGAACGGCTACACCTGCGAATTTATAATCGGCGATTTACCGCAGGTAAAACGTCTAAAAGTAATTGAAAACGTAAAATCCGGAAAAATTAAAATGCTTGTCGCAACGGATGTTGCGGCGCGCGGTCTTGATATAGAAAGTCTTTCGATGGTTATAAATTACGATGTGCCGACAGAAGCCGAAAATTATGTTCACAGAATCGGAAGAACAGCGCGCGCGGGAAAAACAGGGAAAGCCTTTACTCTCTCAAGCGAACACGATGTTTACGAGCTGCCTGCAATCGAACGCTACATTGGCAAAAAAATTCCTTCGGAAATAGCGATGGAAGAACATTATGCGCAAGACAAAAGC
Source organism: Treponema sp. (assembly GCA_009784935.1). Classification (GTDB taxonomy): domain Bacteria; phylum Spirochaetota; class Spirochaetia; order Treponematales; family Breznakiellaceae; genus WQXQ01. The sequence continues at coordinate 32,945 of WQXI01000015.1, read as the reverse complement.
GCAGGCATGCGGATACAGACTGATAGATATGAAGATCGCGGAAAAAGAGATGATAAAGCGAAGAGAGAATTTAAAGGGAAGGCATCACACAGAGGCACAGGGGCGCAGAGGTCACAGAGAGGAGAAAGAGAATTTTCTAAGAAGACCTCTCGCCAAGACGCCAAAACGCCAAGAACGCAAAACACTAATCTCTCGCAGCTTTCCATGGAAGAACGCATGGCGCATTACAAGAAAAAATATGCAGGAGCACCTGCAAAAAAGAATTTAACCACAGAGTTTCACGGAGAAGGTAAAAGCTCTGTTTCAAAACCTCCGTGTCCCTCCGTGGTTTCTAATTCTTCTTCTAAGAAAGGGTTTTTATCTAAACTTGCTGGAATATTTAAAAAAAAGGAAAATAAAAAATGATCACCGTTACAGATGTAAGCCTTGTCTTTGGAGAGCGCACTCTTTTTAAAGACGTTAATTTAAAATTCACTCCCGGAAACTGCTACGGAATAATCGGCGCAAACGGAGCGGGTAAATCAACTTTTCTAAAAATACTTTCCGGCGAGATCGAACACGACAAGGGAGAAATCTCAATTGCAAAAAATCAACGTATGGCTGTCTTAAAGCAGGATCACTTTGCATATGAAAAATACCCTGCTTTAGAAACCGTAATTATGGGATACCAAAAACTTTACAAAGTTTTTAAAGAACGCGAAGCAATTTATGCAAAAGAAGATTTTTCAGAAGAAGACGGTCTTAGAGCAAGCGAACTGGAAGCAGATTTTGCAGATCTTGGAGGATGGGAAGCCGAAGCGCAGGCAAGCCAGCTTCTTTCCGGTCTTGGTCTAGACGAAGATGATCACAGCCGATTAATGGCAGAACTTGATGAATCAAAAAAAGTACGCGTGCTTTTAGCGCAGGCTCTCTTTGGCAATCCCGATATTCTGCTTATGGACGAACCAACCAATGGCTTGGATCTGGAATCCATCTCATGGCTTGAGGAGTTTTTAATTGATTTTCCTAATACGGTAATTGTCGTATCACACGACCGCCACTTTTTAAACGCAGTCTGTACAAATGTATGCGACATCGACTTTGGCAGAATATCTCCGTATTCCGGCAACTATGATTTCTGGTATCAGATGAGCCAGATATTACAGCGGCAGGCAAAAGACCAGTTAAAAAAACGTGAAGAAAAAGCAAAAGAATTAAAAGATTTTATACAGAGGTTTTCGTCTAACGCAAGCAAGGCGCGTCAGGCGACAAGCAGAAAAAAAGTACTGGAAAAACTTGATCTTGACAATGTTCCCGTAACAAGCCGTAAGTTTCCGTATGTCGGTTTTAAGCCCGAACGCGAAATAGGCAATAATGTTTTAAGAGCAGAAAAAATAAATTATTCATTCGAAGGTACTGCTTTATTAAAAGATTTTTCTTTAACTGTAAACAAAGGCGATAAGATTGCTTTTGTAGGACTCGAACATACTTCAAAATCTGCCTTTTTTGATATTATAGCAGGCGAAAAACAAGCAGAAAGCGGAGATTACTATTGGGGACAGACTACGTCTTTTTCGTATTTTCCAAAAGAAAACTCCGCATATTTTGATTCTGATCTATCGATAACTGACTGGCTTAGGCAATATTCGCCCGATCAGGATGAAACCTATGTACGAAGTTTTCTTGGCCGCATGCTTTTCTCCGGCGAAGAAGCGCTTAAACCAGTAAACGTGCTTAGCGGCGGCGAAAAAGTCCGCTGCATGCTTTCTAAAATGATGCTCTGCAGCGCAAATGTTTTAATCCTTGATGAGCCGACAAATCATCTTGACCTCGAAGCAATAACTGCTCTTAATGACGGACTTACAGCCTTTCCCGGAGTGATTCTATTTAATTCGCACGATCACGAGTTTATTAATTCTATCGCAAACCGAATCATCGAAATCTTACCCCAAGAAAAAACGGGAGATCGCTGTATAGACCGAATGATGCCCTTTGACGATTACTTAAAAGACCAGAATGTAAAAGAACTTAGAAGCAAAGCGTATTCTCAGCGAATATTAATATAAAACCTTTCCAGATATGCTATGCGTCTTCGGGCTTCTGTTAGCCGCCTGCTTTGCGGATACTCGTTTACAAGACGGTTATAATAATCCAAAGAAAGAAGTATGTTTCTGCTTGGTGTGTTCGCTTCATAAAACTGCCCTAAAAGCCAATAAGCTTCGTCACTGCCGCCGGGGTATTCCAGCATAAATTGATCGAGTAACGCTATTGCCGATGTTGTATTGCCAGCCTCAAATAATTGCTGAGCTCTTTGCATTACTGAATCAGGCGATAATCTTTCTTCTGTAGGAGGAGTTATAACCGGCGGCGCTGTCACAACAGAAGGCGTCGCAGGCGTACTCGTCATTACCGGCGGCGGTAACGGCGGCGCAGGAGGCACAGCGGCGGTAACAGCAGCTTCCGGCACAGCCGCAGGTGCAGTTGGCGCTGATGTAACAGGTGCAGGTGTTGCAGCTTGAGCAGACGCTGCAGCTTGCGGAGGAGCGCCGGAAACTACAGGTTCACCAGTTGGTCTTGCTCCGCTTCGTATTTGCGCTTCTTCCATTGCTGACGGCCAGCGCGGCTGTGCTACAATTCTGCTTCGTTCCTGCGGCGGACCAAACCAAGCCGCGCCGCTTGACGGCGCTTCTCCGACAATCACCTGAACATGATCATTTATAATAAAATCTCTAATAAAATCCTGACGGTAAAATTTTAATGCATAAGTTCCGGCTTCTTCCAGCGTAAAAATAAAACTTAGTCCATCAGGGTCATTGCGGCGCGAATTATAAACAATGCCGCGGCGCGAAGCGAGTTCGCCCAAATAAACCCAGCCCGATCCTCTATATGGAATTTCTAATATCTGCCCCACTGTTGCGCGTACAATTCTCGAATACATTATTTCGCTGTCTGTAGGAATCATGCCCATCTGAGTGAGCGAATCAACCATAGGCGCAGGTCCCGACGGGAAATCCGGAGTAATTCTGCGCGGAGACGATTCTTCTGCAGTTGGTTCGGGCGTTGGTACAGGTGCAGGTACCGGCGCAGGGACTGGAGCTGGCGGCAGTGTTGGAGCTGGAGTGGGCGCAGGCGTTGGTGTAGGCGCTGGTGGCGTTGGAGCCGGTGTTGGCGTAGGAGTAGGTACAGGCGCAGGTACCGGGGTTGGAGCCGGTGTCGGCACTGGCGTTGGAGCCGGTGTTGGCGCAGGGACAGGAGTTTGCGCTTCGGCAATAGCAAAAGCGATAACTTCTTCTGTCTCTATTATATTTAAAACAATTTCTCCTGTTGTTTCCGGAGTTTCTGCGATTTCTTCAATAATACTAGGCGCTTCTTCTGTTTCTGTTATTTCTATTTTTTCTTCGGTCTTTTCTGCCGTTGCTGCTGTTTGCGCTGTTTCAGTATTAGAAGGAACAATCAACGGGTTATGCCAAGAATGAGGGGTTGCATTACATGAGAACACCAATAAAATAAATGCCAATAAAAAAACTAAACTTGTATTTTTCATGGGATACGCTCCAAATATTCATCTATAGCGGCTTCTATTTTTTCGCGCCACTGCTCTTCTCCATGACTCAGAACATCCTGCCAATGTTCATTTGCGTCATTATTTGTCCAGGCTTCTCTTTGTTCCCGTTCAAGAATTACTCCGGGAATATAGTCTGGTTCATCGGGCAGAAAAAGCTCTTCTGCCGGAATCGGGGAGATAAGATTTCGTCTTTCGGGCATACCGTCATCTTCTTTTTCGGGACAGCCTTTTAGAGATGTTAGTACGGATATTGTCAGGAGTAAGGCGAAAACAATTGTGCAAAAAAGCGCCAGCCGCCGTTTGTTTTCGGCAGAAAGCCTCTTAAACCATTCCTGAATACCGAGAATAATTTGATTAAATTTTTCCAATTTCCCCTCTTCTATATTATATCACGAAAATTCATAAATGTAAGTACAAAAAATTACTTGAGGGGTGTCGGTGGTAAAAATAGTATGCGCAGCATGGTATTTTTGACCAGCCGACAGGACCCCAGTACCTTGCTTTAAGCTTATATTTCTGCTATTGTAAACCATGCAAGTCGAAATGAATGCACGGGGAAACGGCGCGTGCCCGTTTTGCTCGTTTACGGGAAACTGCCAAGTGCAGGAGACTCTAAGAGAAACGCTGAACAGGTTTTCCAGCGAAGACGATCCGATGGAACTGGTTATCTATTCCTGTCCTAATTTTAACGAAAAATAAGGCAATAAAATGAACGAACGGTTAATTTCCCTTCTTAAAAGATACGATGAACTGTCAGAACTTATTCAGGACCCCTCTTTGGTAAAAGACCAAAACCGTTACCGCAGCGTAATGAAAGAGCACTCCTATTTAAGCGAAATTTCCGAATTACACATCAATATAGAGGCTCTAGAAAAACAAGTCAGCGACGCAAAAACTCTTATTCAGGATGAAAAAGATACGGACATGAAGGAGCTTGCGCGCGAAGAATTAAAAGAGCTCGAAACCAAACTAGAATCAGACAACGAAAAATTGAAATTCCTTCTTATACCAAAAGACCCATTAGATGAAAAAAACATCATAATGGAAATTAGAGCAGGAACAGGCGGCGATGAAGCAGCTCTTTTTGTAGCGGATTTATACAGAATGTACTCGCGTTTTGCAGAAACAAAAGGCTGGAAATTCGAAATAATGAATTCCAACGAAACCGAACTCGGCGGCATTAAAGAAATTGTTTTTTCTATCAGCGGCAATAATGTTTACGAAAACCTCCGCTACGAATCCGGCGTTCACAGGGTACAGAGGGTTCCTGCGACAGAAGCTTCGGGAAGAATCCATACATCCGCAGTAACTGTAGCTGTTTTGCCCGAAGCTGACGAGACCGAAATCGACATAAAGCAGGACGATCTTCGTATTGACGTAATGCGCGCGGGCGGTCCGGGAGGACAAAGCGTTAACACTACCGACTCTGCTGTGCGCATAACACACCTTCCTACCGGAGTAACAGTTCACTGCCAAGACGAAAAAAGCCAAATTAAAAACAAGGCAAAGGCAATGCGCATATTACGCGCCCGCATTTATGAGCTGGAAGAATCTAAAGCCGCCGCGCAGAGAGCCGAGGCAAGAAAAAGCCAAGTAGGTTCCGGCGATCGTTCGCAGCGGATAAGAACTTATAATTTTCCGCAAAACCGTCTTACAGATCACCGCATAAACCTTACTTTATATAAACTCGACCTTGTAATGAACGGCGAAACTGCAGAACTTTTTGATACGTTAAAGCTGTCCGCAAAAGAAGAACTTTTAATGAGCAGCGCAAGTTCGGATAATGACGAAGATTAGAATATGCTCATCCGCGAAGCGCTGGCGCAGGGAAGCGCCGATTTAAAATTTGCAGATATAAAAACTCCGTCTCTAGACGCTTCGGTTTTACTTGCGTTTTTATTAAAAACAAACCGCACTTCGCTTTTAACTGCAGGCACAGAAACAATCTCAGAAAAGATCTGTAAAAAGTACTGCAAACTAATAGAACGAAGATCAAACGGAGAATGTGTCGCGTATATAACAGGTAAAAAAGAATTTATGGGGCTTGAGTTTACTGTAAATAAATATGTTTTAGTGCCAAGACCCGACACAGAGACTCTTGTAGAAGCTGCCCAACAAATAATCGATTCCTACATATCTAAATACAAACCACAGAGTACACAGAGTATCACAGAGAAAGAAGGAGAAAAAATAAAAGTTTTGGATTTATGCACCGGGTCAGGAGCGATTGCGATTTCATTAAAACATGAATTGCCGGAACTGGAAGTGTACGCAACAGATATTTGCCCCAAAGCGCTCAAAATCGCCAAACAAAATTCACAAAAACTCCTTGGCAAAAATAAAATTCAATTTCTTCACGGAGATCTTTTCTCTGTGAACTCTTCGCCGAAAAAGTTCTCTCTTATCGTCTCCAATCCGCCGTATATTCCATCGGCAGAAATAAAAACCCTATCTGCAGAAGTACAAAACGAACCGCTTCTCGCGCTTGACGGCGGCGAATCAGGGTTAGAAATAATCGAGCGGATAATTAATAACGCGCCTGATTATCTTGTAAAGGGCGGTTTTTTATTATTAGAAGCTCACCCTCCTTTAATGGAAAATATAAAACAATCCCTTGCTAAAAGAGGTTTTAAAGATATACAATTATATAAGGATCTTTCGGATTCATTTAGGGTAATCGGAGGCAAATATGAAGAATAGAATAATAAACCTTGTTATATCGGCATTGGCAGTACCAATAATTATTTTAATTATTTTTTCCTGTCATTCAAAACCGGCAGCTGACAGAAGCATTACGCAGACTCCAAGATCTTCTCAAAACTCTTCTCTTACTTTTGTCGCAGTAGGCGATAATCTTTTTCATGATTCGCTGATCCGATCCGCGCTTATGGCAGACGGAACTTATGACTTTATTCCTATATATACCGAAGTTAAAAGTATTGTTCAAGGCGCAGACCTTGCGTTTATTAATCAAGAAACAATAATGGGCGGTACACGTTTTGGCTATACAGGTTATCCTGCGTTTAATACGCCCCAATCTCTTGCTCCAGCGCTCGCCGATACAGGCTTTGAGATAATTAATCTTGCAAACAATCACGCGATGGACAAAGGCAGAGATGCTCTTTATGCTACATTGGATTATTTAGACACGTTCGAGCAATTTGTTGTTATCGGCGCCCGAAAAGAAGGCGAGAGCGCAAGAATTGTAACAAGAAACAACATGACGCTTGGTTTTCTTGCATATACATTCAGTCTTAACGGCATTCCGCTTCCGAGAGAAAACCCGAATCTTGTATCGATGATTGACAGAAATAAAATGACACAAGAAATGAATGCGCTTCGTCCATTGTGCGATTTTTTAATTGTTTCTATTCATTGGGGCGGAGAGTATCTTTTAGAACCTGACAGGGATCAAGTTTCTCTCGCCAATTTTATCGCACAGCACAATGTTGACCTAATAGTCGGACATCATCCGCACGTGCTTCAGCGCGTTGATACAATCGCCAGGCCCGACGGAAAAACTACATTATGTTATTATTCGCTGGGAAACTTTGCTTCTCATCAGAGACAAAGAGAAAGAATAATTGGCGGAATGATGGTAGTGACATTTACAAAAACCAGAAGCGGAGAGCTTGCAATTTCTGATTATGGAATGATTCCTGTAATAACGCATTATGATCGCAGTTTTAGAAACACAAAAGTAATCCCGTTATATTCGTACACAGAAGAACTGCTTGCAAACCACGGGCTTAGAACTCAAGACCCGGGTTTAAATATGAACTTTTTCTACGGTGTATTAAACAGAATAAACGCAAAAGTTATTATGCATAACCCTTTTACTCGTTAGCTGGCAGCTTCTTCTGTTGGCGCGGCTTCTTCTGCAGGTGCGGCAGCCGGCGCGGCAGTTTCTGCAGCAGGTACAGGCGCAGCTGCTGGAGCAGGCGCTGCGGGTGCTTCTGCCGGCGCAGGTATGTCTACAACAGGCAGTTTTTTCTTGCCGTTTTTAATCGCTGCCTTGCATGTCTTACATATTTTAAACTTCTGCCCTGCGGCTTCCTGTTCGTAAAGTACTTTTACATTACATCTTTTGCATACAGGACATTCACCGCGTCCATTCGCAAATAATTCTCTTATTCCTTTGCCTCTGTGCGCTTTAGACATTTATTTCCCCTTCTCGCTCTTTTCGTTCTTATCGCTCTTTTTTGCTTTTTTCTTGTCTTCGCCTGTATCAAGTTTGTAGTCAACCAGTTCCAAAATAACTACTTCTGCGGCATCACCTTTTCTTTCGCCGAGCTTTATTATACGAGTATAACCGCCGTTGCGATTTTTCATACGCGGAGCGATATTAGTAAAAAGTTTTGCGACAATTCCTTCGTCAAATAAACGGCTGGAAACTATCCGCCGGTTATGAACCGTATCTTCTTTTGCACGGGTAATCATTTTTTCTGCAGTTCTGCGAATCTCAAGGGCTTTTGCCTTTGTTGTTTTAATTCTTTCCTGCCTAAAAAGCGAAGTTACCATGTTTCTTTTTAGCGCCTTGCGATGAGACGACATTCGCTGAAGCGGGTTAAATCCTCTTTTATGCTTCATCTTCTGTTTCCTTTACTTTAATTTCCATACGGGCGTTTTTTAGGACATTTAAATCTGTTATCCCAAAACTCAAATTCCATTCTCTTAGTTTTTCTTTAATTTCCTGAAGCGACTTTTTTCCAAAGTTACGCGTCCTTGCAATATCATCTTCTGTTTTTCGTGTAAGCTCACCGATTGTTTTAATATTTGCATTCTTTAAACAATTAGAAGAACGAACAGAAAGTTCCAGCTCTTCTACCGGAGTGCCGAGAATTTTTCTTATGTGATCGTCTTCATCATCAAGATCATCGTCAGAACCAAGATTATTTTCGTCAAAATTAATAAAAACAGAAAAATGATCCTTTGCTATTTTGGCGGATTCTGCAAGAGCGTCTTCCGGCCTAATTGTTCCGTCTGTCCATATTTCTAAAACAAGCTTGTCATAATCGTTTCTCTGTCCGACGCGGGTAGACTCTACATTAAATTTTACCTTTTTTACAGGCGAAAAAATAGCGTCAACAGGAATTGTATTAATAACTTCGATATACCGTTCATTAACTTCTGACGGCACATATCCGCGTCCAAGGTCAATTTGAATTTCGAACCTTACATTGGCGCTGTCCATTAATGTCATAATATGCTGACCGGAAGAAAGAACTTCTACGCGCCCCGGGCTGGAAAAATCATCGCTTTTTATTTCTTGTTTACCGGACCATTCAAAAAGAAGAACTTCCTGTTCTGCGTCTTCCGGCAGTTTAAGCCGTATCTGCTTGAGGTTATTAATAACTTCGAGGGTATCCTCTACGATATTCGGAATCGTTTCGAATTCGCTGGAAACATTGTGTGTTGTTCCGCTGCCATCGATAGATTCTATCCTTACCGCTGTTATGGCATACCCCTGAATTGACGAAAGAAGAACTCTTCGTAATGTATTGCCGACAGTAGTACCAAAGCCCGGCTCAAACGGAGACGCAATGAACTTACCGTAGTTCTGATTGAGTTCTCCATGTTCTAATGTAAAGCTCTTCGGGCGTTTGAATCCTTGCATAAGGTTCTTACGGGCCATGATAACTCCTATTTAGAATATAATTCGATGATCATCTGTTCCTTAATATCACCAAGATCAGTGATATCACTGCGGCGCGGAGCCGCAAGGAATTTTCCTTTCATCGCATCTGGATCGAGACTAAGCCATGGCATTACGCCTGACTTGCCGTATTCTCTTAATGCATCCTTGATAACCGTTAAATTCTTGCTATTTTCTACAACGCTGATTTCGCTTTCTGTCTTTACAAGATAGGAAGGAATCGTTATTTTCTTGCCGTTAACAAGAATATGACCATGCAGAACAAGCTGTCTTGCCTGACTTCTCGAAGAAGCAAAACGAAGGCGATACACAACATTATCAAGGCGTCTTTCCAGCAGGATAAAGAGATTTTCGCCTGCAATACCTGACATACGCTGGGCGCGATCAAAGAAAAGACGGAACTGTTTTTCCATCATTCCGTATATTCTTTTGAGCTTTTGCTTTTCGCGAAGCTGCACACCGTAATCAGATCTCTTGCCGGGACGGGATTTTGGATCCTTACCGGGAGCTGCTCTCTTTTTATTCATCGGGCACTTGTCGCTTTTACAGCGGTTCCCTTTGAGCATTAACTTCTTTTGTTCTACACGGCACATTCTGCAAACAGGGCCGGTGTATCTAGCCATATGTTTCTCCTATATAAATCGTTATATACGACGCGTTTTCCTTGGTCTGCAGCCATTATGCGGAATGGGTGTTACATCGCTTATTGATTTAACTTTTATACCCATTACACCAAGCTGTCTAATTGCAGATTCTCTTCCAATACCGGGACCCTTAATATAAACATGAACTTCTCTCAAGCCTGCCTGCAATGCTTTGGCGGCGGCTGTTTCTGTAACAGACTGCGCGGCAAAAGGCGTTGACTTTTTTGCTCCCCTAAATTGAAGCATACCAGAACTTGCCCATGATACAGTGTTTCCCATTAAATCGGTAATAGTAACAATCGTATTGTTAAAGGTTGCCTGAATAAAGACATTACCCTCATATACTGATTTTTTTTCTTTTTTCTTCTTTGTAGTCTTTGCAGCTGTTGCCACTTATTCCTCCAATTCCTATTTCTTCTTACCGGCAACGGTTTTCTTTTTACCTTTGCGGGTACGTGCATTTGTTCTTGTGCGCTGACCTCGAAGCGGCAATCCTTTGCGATGCCTAAGTCCGCGGTAACAGCCGATATCCATTAATCTTTTGATATTAAGCGCTACTTCTGTGCGCAGACGGCCTTCTACTTTATAATCACTTTCTATAATGTTTCTCAGTTCGTTTAATTCTTCCTGAGATAAATCATTAATCATTCTCATTGGATCGAGTTTTGCCTTTGCGACAATCTCATCCGCGCTTGACCTTCCTATTCCAAAAATATAGGTCAATGCGATATTTACGTGTTTATTTGGGAGGTCAACCCCTACCAGACGCGCCATATATTCTCCTTATCCTTGCTTTTGTTTATGCTTGGGATTTTGGCATATAATACGAATAATCCCATTGCGCTTAATAACTTTGCATTTGTCGCAAATAGGTTTTACGCTTGTTCTAACTTTCATACCTAAACTCCTTACAGATTCCGTCCGCGCAATTTACCGCGTTTTACCAAACCCTCATGATGGTGCATTTTAAGCAGCCCTTCTATCTGTGTCATGGTATCCAAACCAACACCAACCATAATGAGAAGCGATGTACCGCCCATTATATAAGCAACCGAAGACGGTATCCTAAATGCCAACTGAATAAGAGTCGGCGTAACGGCAATAAATGCCAAGTATAATGAACCGGGAAGCACGATACGGTTAAGTATTTTTGTAAGGTGCTCTTCTATTCGTTCTGTTCTGATTCCGGGAATAGAGCCGCCGTTTTCTCTTATTTGCTTTGCGATTTCGATTGGGTTAAGCGTTACTTGTGTGTAGAAATACGCAAAGAATACAATTAAAAGTACGTATATAATATTATATAAAAGACTCTGCGGATTTAACGCATTAGATACTGATGTAAGCCAATTGCCTTCGCTTCCCAGAGACTGCGCAATCTGCATTGGGAACATTAAGATAGAAGAAGCAAAGATAACAGGAATAACGCCTGACGGATTAATCTTAAACGGAATATATGTATTCTGCGCTCCGTACATTCTTCTTCCTACTACGCGTTTTGCATAATTTACAGGAATTTTTCTCTGACCTTGCTGTTCAAAAACGACCAAGGCGACAATTGCAACAAACATTACAAGAACAATAAGAACAAAAACAGGATTAATATCGCCGCTTCTCATCATTCTGAATAACTGGAAAACAGCATCAGGAAGACGCGCGACGATACCGGCGTAAATTAAAAGCGATATACCGTTACCGACACCCCGCTTTGTAATCTGCTCACCTATCCACATAAGGAATATCGTTCCCGTCGTTACCGTCAAAATCGAAATCATTGTAAACTGGAACATACTTACATAAAGAAGACTATCTACTTGACTATCAATATATCTTGCAAACTGCGAAACTGCGAGCGCCTGAATAATACAGACAACTACAGTACCGTATCTCTGCCATTTTTGAATTTTTTTGCGTCCGCCGTCTTCCTGTGATATTTTCTTTAAGTTAGGAAAGACGATTAATAAAAGCTGCATAATAATTGACATTGTAATGTACGGCATAATACCGAGCATGAATACTGAGAAGTTTGAGAACGCGCCGCCGGCAAAGAAGTCAAGGTAGTCTACTATTGGATTACCTGTTGTTTGAGTCATAAAAAAGCGTGACAGCTCTCTTACGTTAATGCCGGGGATTGGAAATACAGCGCCGATTCGGAATACTACAAGCATTCCGAAGGTAAAGAGAATACGCTCGCGCAATTCCTTTATTCTAAACATTCCAATTATTGGATTTGCCATTATTTCTTGCCTGCCTTAGCTTTTGCCGCTTTTGCAGCTTTTTTTGTACCCATTTTATTTTTAGGCCTTGCTTTTTCCGGCGCAGGAATAACTGTTACATCGCCGCCCGCTTTTTCGATTTTTTCTTTTGCAGAAGCGGAGATAGCGTCAACTTTAAGGCTGAGTTTTTTAGAAAAGTTCCCGTTAGCAAGAATCTTTACCGGATCTTTGCCTTTAATAAGTCCCTTTTTATAAAGCGAAGCTAAATCTACAGTTTCGCCTGATTCAAAGCGTTTTTCGATTTCGCCGAGATTAACAATCTGCCATTCTTGTTTAAACGGATGGTTAGAAAAGCCTCTTCTTGCGAGTCTTCTGTATAGAGGCATTTGTCCGCCTTCGAAACCAACATAAGGATTGCCGCCTCCGGAACGAGCCTGCTGACCCTTGTGTCCCTTACCTGCGGTAGTACCGCGTCCGGAACCTTGTCCGCGTCCGACTATTCTTTTTTTCTTGTTTGCGCCGGCTGGGGCGTGCAAATTAAAATCGTGCGCCATTATTTATTTTCCTCTACTGTCACTAAATGAGATACAGCTTTTACCATTCCCATAATAGCCGGGCTTGCTTCCTGTACTTTAACAGAGCCAATCTTACGAAGACCAAGCGAACGTACAGTCGCGCGATGCTGCGGAAGCTGACCTATTGTACTGCGTACAAGACGAACTTTTATTTTAGCCATATTAACCCCACAGCTCATTCAGGGATTTGCCCCTGTTTCTGGATATTGTCTTTGCATCCATCATTTTGCTTATACAATCAAACGTTGCTTTTACAACATTATACTGACTTGACGATCCGATAGATTTAGAAAGCACGTCAGTTACTCCGCCTGCTTCCATAATTGCGCGGACAGGACCTCCGGCAATAATACCGGTACCGGAACGCGCCGGTTTTAATAAAACATAAGAAGATTTAAAAAATCCTTTTACTTCATGCGGGATAGTGCCGTTTTTTACAGGAAGCTGAATCAAACCGCGTTTTGCCCTGTCTATACTTTTTCTTATTGCTTCTGATACATCATTTGCTTTTCCAAATCCGTATCCTACTCTTCCTTTTCCGTCACCGATTACTGTAAGAGCAGAGAATGAAAAACGCCTTCCGCCCTTTACAACCTTAGCGGTTCTGTTAAGTTTAACAAGTTTTTCTATAAATTCTTTTTCGACAGGTCCTCTGTCTCCGCGATCTCTGTCACGTCCGCGCCCTCTTCCGCGTCTTCCTTCGCTTCTGCCTTCATGACGGCTTTCCGAGGCAGTTTCTACAGCGTCAGAATCCGAATCTGTTTCTGTTTCTACTTCTTTATCTTCAATAGTTTCATCAACCATTGTTTCGTCTAACACATCTTTCGATTTTGCCATTATGCCCCCTGCTGCAAATACAGCTAGAAATTGATTCCCGTTTTTCGGGTCCCGTCGGCCAAAGCCTTAACTATTCCATGATACAAATACCCATTACGATCAAAGACTACTGTCTTGATGTTTCTTTCCAAAAGACGCTTGCCGACAATTTCTCCCAACTGCCCTGCGCCCGTGATATTTGCCTTAATATTTTTTAATTCTTTTTCCAGCAATGAAGCCGAAACAAGAGTATGACCCTTAACATCATCTATAATCTGAACAGAAAGACTGCGATTGCTCTTTGAAACAGTCATTCTCGGACGTTCCGCGGTTCCGTTAATTCTTTTGCGGATATGTATTTTTCTTCTCAGACGTTTTCTGTTTTTTTCCAGCATTTTCTGTAACATATAACTTTCCTATTTAACCCCGGATTTACCGACTTTCCGCCTGATGATTTCATCTTCATAACGGATACCTTTGCCCTTATACGGCTCAGGTCCTCTTAATTTACGAATCTGCGCGGCAAATTCGCCCACTCTTTGCTTATCAATTCCGGAAATTGTTAATTTACCGCCTTGATCAACAGCCACAGCAAGACCTTCCGGAATTGCTACATATACATCATTGGAGAATCCAAGACTCATCGCAAGAAGCTTTCCCTGAACCTCAGCTTTATAACCTACACCGTTTACGATGAGCGATTTGTTAAAACCGGCAGATACTCCAGTAATCATGTTACTAAGGAGGCAGCGATAAAGTCCGTGAAAAGACTTAACCTGTTTTTCATCACTCGAACGGCTGACGATTATTTCTCCGCCTTTGTCTTCGAAACTGACGACGGGATGGTACTTTTGAGTTAGTTTTCCTTTTGGACCTTCTACAGTTATCATTTCATTCTGAAACGCAACTTTAACTCCGCTAGGAACCTTAACCGGTATTTTTCCGATTCTCGACATATAACCCTCTTAAAACCTTTTGTTTTACCAAACGGTGCAAATAACTTCGCCGCCGACTTTTTTTTCTGCAGCTTTCTTGCCTGTTGTAACACCCTGTGACGTAGAAACGATCAGGGTTCCGTAGCCGTTTAATACTCTCGGCATGCTTTTATATCCCATATACACGCGGCGGCCGGGTTTAGAAACCTTTTCTATGCCGTGAATAATAGGAGCCGTATTATCATCATACTTAAGGAAAACACGAATTACGTTTGCGCCTTCCTGATTAGCCGCCTTTTTAAAATTCTTAATATACCCTTCGGTCTTTAATATCTTGACTATTTCAAGTTTAAGTCTGGAGGTGGGAATATCAACTTTTTCATGTCCTGCCATGCCGGCATTTCTTATTTTTGTCAGCATGTCCGCAACCGGATCTGATACGCTCATTCTTTCCTCCTACCAGCTTGATTTAGTAACGCCGGGAATCATCCCTTCACTTGCGAGTTTTCGGAAGCAAAGGCGGCACATTTCATATTTTCGCAAAAAACCCCTTGGTCTTCCGCAAATTCTGCAGCGGTTAACTTTTCTTGTTTTGTACTTAGGCGTCCGCTGCGCCTTATTAATCATCGCTTTTCTTGCCATTCTAAACGCTTCCCCCTATTTCCTGAAAGGCATTCCAAATTTTGAAAGGAATGCTTTCGCTTCTGCATCTGTTTTTGCCGTTGTTGCAATAACAACATTAAGCCCGGCAACTTTTTCTATCTTGTCAAAGTCAATTTCCGGAAAAATAATCTGCTCTTGAATCCCCATCGAATAATTTCCATGTCCGTCAAACGCATTTTGATTAACGCCATGAAAGTCTTTAACGCGGGGAAGAGCTACGTTAACAAGTCTGTCAAAAAACTCATACATCATTTTTCCGCGAAGAGTAACTTTTGCGCCGATTTCCTGACCTTGTCTAATTTTAAAGTTTGCAATACTCTTTTTTGCTTTTGTTTTTACCGCTTTTTGCCCGGTAATCTGAGTCAATGTATCAACAGCAGCGTCCAAAAGTTTTTTATTCTGAATAGCTTCGCCTACGCCCATACTTACTACAATCTTGCTAAGTTTGGGAATCTGCATATTAGACTTATAGTTAAATTCTTTTAGCAATTCCGGAGCAATCTGCTCTTTATAAATTGTTTTAAGCCGGGGGATATAATTTTTGCTCATTACAACGCCTCCCCGCATTTTCTGCAAACTCGCACTCTCTTTTCTCCATCCAGTTTATTTCCAATGCGGCAAGGTCCGCATTTTTTGCACACAATCATTAAGTTAGAAGAATGAATAGCAGCTTCTATTTCTACGATACCGCCGCGATCGGACTGCTTTCTTTTCTTCTTTGCTTTTTTAACCATGTTAACGCCTTCTACAACAATACGATCAGTGTCGCGCTGAATCTTTAAAATCTTTCCGCGCTTTCCTTTGTCTTTTCCGGCGATAACTTCTACAGTATCTTCTTTTTTGAGTTTAAATTTATGTAATGCTTCTGCCATACCCTGCTCCTATCCTACAATACCTCTGGGGCCAAAGAAACGATCTTCATAAATTCGCTCCTTTCCCTTAATTCGCGCGCTACAGGTCCAAAGATACGCTTTCCTTTTGGATTCAGCGCAGCGTCAATAATAACGCATGCATTATCGTCAAACCTAATATAAGTTCCATCGGGACGGCGGTACTCTTTATGCGTACGCACCACAACTGCTTTTTCTACCGCGCCTTTCTTTATAGTTGATGTCGGCAGAGCTTCTTTAACTGCCACAACAACAATGTCGCCGATTCCGGCATATCTTCTTTTACTGCCGCCCAGTACTTTTATACACTGAACCAGTTTGGCGCCTGAATTATCTGCCACATTCAGGAAGCTTTCTCCTTGAACCATCTTCTATCTCCCTTTATTTGGCGCGCTCTATAATTTCTACGAGCTTCCAGCATTTTTCTTTGCTGATTGGCCTGCATTCGATTACCCTTACGCGGTCACCGATTTTTGCATCGTTCTTTTCGTCATGAGCCTTAACTTTTTTTGATCTCTTGACGTATTTTTTGTAAAGAGGATGGAGTTTTAATGTTTCGATCGAAACAACAATTGTTTTCTCCATTTTGTCGCTCTTTACTAATCCAATAAATTCTTTTTTGCCGCTTTCGGCTTTTGCCGGAGCTTTTGCTGCTGCCATTCCTGCCATTTATTAAACCTCCGCTACCTTTCGAGCCGCTTTCTGCTCAGCTTTATCGTGCGCATGAATTAAGGTGTTAAGCCTTGCAATCTGTCTGCGCATATTTCGCCTTTGCAGAGGGTTATCTACATGACCTATAACCATTTTAAAACGGAATTCCATGTACTTCTTTTTTAATTCGTCACGTTTGGCTTTAAGTTCAGGATATGACAAGTTTTTAAACGAATTTTTCATCCTGCCCCCTAAGCCCCAAGTTCCATTTCTGAACGAGCGACAAATTTTGTTTTAATCGGCAGTTTTGATCCTGCCAATGCCATTGCTTCTTCTGCAAGCGTACGGTTAATGCCGCCGCCGAGTTCGAACATAACTGTTCCGGGTTTTACGACCGCTACCCAGTATTCCGGAGCGCCTTTGCCCTTACCCATTCTGGTTTCTGCAGGTTTTTTGGAATACGGCTTATCGCAATAAATGCGAATCCACATTTTTCCGCCGCGTTTTACATGGCGGTTAATCGCGACACGAGCCGCTTCTACCTGCCTGTTTGTAATCCACATCCTGTCCAAAGCAACAAGAGCATAATCACCAAATACAACACTGTTGCATCTGGTGGCGTTTCCCGGCATGTTGCCTCTGTGCACCTTGCGGCGCTTTACACGTTTTGGACTTTGCATACCTTAACCTCTATCCTCTCGCGGGAGCGCGTTCACGTCGTTTTCTGACAAGAGCTCCTGCGTCTTCTTTCTGTTCTTTACCGTACTTCATGCCGTTGTAAACCCAAACCTTAACGCCAATCGAACCAAATGGTGTGTGCGCTTCGGAAAAACCGTAATCAATATCCGCTCTTAATGTATGAAGCGGAATGCGTCCTTCTTTTGCTTCTTCTGTGCGGGACATTTCTGCGCCGCCGAGACGGCCGGAAAGACGAACCTTTACACCTTGAGCGTTGCCTTTTTTAATAGCGTTTGTAATTGCCTGCTTCATTGTGCGTCTAAACGAAGATCGCGCGAGCAGCTGGCGTGCGATATTCTGAGAAATAATCTGCGCATTGTTGTCGGCATTACGTACTTCTTTAATTTTGATCTGTACTTTTTTGCTGACTTTCTTTTGCAGATCGTTGCCGATTTTTTCTATGTTTGCGCCTTTAACGCCGATGATTACACCGGGACGGGCTGTATGAATAGTAATTGTAATTCTCTGCGGATGACGGATAATTTCCAGCTCTGCTATATCCGCGCCTTTTGTTTCCGGCATATCCATAATGATTTTGCGAAGCAGCAGATCTTCGTGGAGAGCGTCAACATATTCTTTTGGGTCGACATACCAGCGGGAACCCCAAGTTTTATTAATGCCGATTCTTAAACCGGTCGGATTAACTTTTTGTCCCATTATTTAGCCGCCTTTTTAGAAGGTTTACTAACCTTTGTTTCGCCAAGCGGAGCTTCCTGCGCCGCTTCATCAACCACTACAGTTATGTGACACAATCTTTTTAACTGCATATCCGCGCGTCCCCTGCCGCGAAACCAAATTCTCTTAAGACGGGGACCTTCATCGATATATATTTCGCGTACATAAAGCATATCCTCATCAAGTTTTTTATTGCCAGAAAGCGCATTAGAAGCCGCAGACTTTACTGTTTTACGGATGAGTTTTGCACCCTTGTGGGGCATGTTTTCCAGAATGGAAATCGCTTCCGGATAAGTTCTGCGGCGCACAAGATCTGCAACCGGTCTTATTTTAGAAGGCGAACCAATTAAGAATTTACTTATTGCCCTGTATCCTGTTTTCTCTTTCATATCCCTGCCTATTTTGCCGAAGCCTTCTTGTCAGAGCCTGCATGTCCGCGGAAAATACGCGTAGGAGCAAACTCGCCCAGCTTATGACCAACAAGGTTTTCTGTGATATACACAGGAACCCATGTTTTACCATTGTAAACGGAAATTGTTCCGCCAACCATTTCGGGAATAATTGTCGAGCAGCGTGAATAGGTTTTTATTTGCTTCCTTTCACCTGACTTGCTCAATTCCAATACCTTTTTGTACAGGCTCTTTTCTATAAAAGGACCCTTCTTTACAGATCTTGACATACTCCCTTCCTACTCCTACTTCTTTTTACCGCGGCTGACAATAAACTTTGATGAAGGTTTATTCTTTTTGCGGGTCTTATATCCCTTAGTCGGCTGTCCCCATGGAGTAACAGGGTGTTTACCCTTGCTTCTTCCTTCGCCGCCGCCGTGGGGGTGATCTACCGGGTTCATTGACATACCGCGTACTGTCGGGCGAATACCCTTCCAGCGCTTACGGCCTGCTTTACCCATATTTGTATTCATGTGGTCTTCGTTGCCTACGTTTCCGATTGTCGCATAACATTTTTTAAGAACCATGCGCATTTCGCCCGACGGAAGCTTAATAGTTACATATTCTCCTTCTTTGGCCGCGATAAGCGCGCCAACACCGGCGGAACGAGCCATCTGCCCGCCCTTACCCAATGTAAGTTCTATATTGTAAACAGTAAAACCTAACGGAATGTTTTCTAAAGGAAGCGCATTGCCCGGCTCGATCGGAGCATTTGGACCGCTGATAACAGAAGCGCCGACTTTTAATTCTTTGGGCGCTATGATATAGCGTTTTTCGCCGTCTTTATAATAAATAAGAGCGATGTTTGCACTGCGGTTAGGATCGTATTCTATAGAAGCGACTTTGCCGGGAACGCCGATTTTGTCGCGTTTAAAATCTATTATTCTGTATTTGCGTTTGTGTCCGCCGCCTTTATGCCACATACTGATACGGCCGTTCGAATCACGTCCGGATCCGGTTTTTTTTCCTCTTGTAAGTGTTTTTTCCGGTTTTGCGCCTTTTGTCAGATCAGAAAAATCCAAACTTGTATATTGGCGCATTCCTGGTGTTATCGGTTTATATGTTTTAATTGCCATATTCTTTTACCTTATACCCCTTCGAAGATTGCAATTTTTTCGTCTTTAGAAAGACGCACTATTGCTTTCTTCCAGGTCGAAGTGAAACCTTTGCGGTACCGCAGCCTTTTTGGCTTGCCGCCTACCACCATAGTTGTGCAGGAAATAGGATTAACATTAAATAATCTTTTTACTGCTTCTTTAATTTGTGTTTTTGTAGCGGATTGAGCTACTTTAAAAACATATTTACCTTCTTCGCGAAGCTGATTTGCTTTTTCTGAAAGAACAGGTTCTATTAGAATGTCTTCGTATTGAATCATTTCCCGTCCTCCTTATAAAAATCATTAAGATTTTTTGCGGCAGTTTCCAGCATTAACACCTGTCTGCCGTAAAATAATTCATGCGCTTCTAATCGGTTATATGAAAGATACTTGACCCATGGAATATTCGCGGCAGCGCGTTTAATCTTGGGATCATCATCTTTTAATATTAAAACAGTGCGCAATCCGGGATCAAAGTTTTCGAGAAGCTTTGCAAGGTCTTTTGTTTTTCCGGATTCTACAGAAAAGTCTTCTATTATTTTTAATGTATCGCTCTGCGCTTTTAAACTAAGAATAGTTCTTAACGCAGCTCTCTTTGCTTTTTTTGGCATGGTATAGGAAAAATCGCGCGGTTTGGGTCCGAATATTGTACCGCCGCCTACAAGGATCGGAGATTTTTTATCACCCTGACGAGCGCGCCCCGTACCTTTCTGTTTAAAAGGTCTTGCATTAGAACCATGAACTTCTGCGCGTCCTTTTGTACATGCATTACCCTGCCGTTTGTTTGCAAGTTCGTTATTAATCGCGTACCAGATTAGATCTTCGTTTACAGGAAGACCAAAAACATTATCATCAAGAACCATTGTTCTTAGTTCTTTGCCTTCTTTTGAATACACCTTACAGTTCATGTTTACCGTCCCTTCTTGACCGCAGTGCGGACAAATACAAGACCCTTATTAATACCGGGAACTGCGCCGTGTACCATAATGAGCTGTTTTTCCGGGTCTGTTTTTACAACTTTAAGGCTTAATGTCGTTACATTCTCGCGCCCCATACGCCCCGGCAGTTTTCTATTTTTAAAAGTTCTGTGCGGATAAGTATTCTGACCTGTAGAACCGGGCTCGCGGTGAAACTTTGAACCGTGAGTTTTACGTCCGCCGCCAAACTTAAACCGTCTGACAACACCCTGAAACCCTTTGCCTTTGCTTACGCCGCTGACATCAACGTACCTTACGCCATTCAGCACTTCCAGACCCAAGGAATCTCCTACTTTGACTTCTTTTTCGAAATCACGCAGTTCGCAAATCTTTTTCTTGGGAGTTATATTTTCCGGGAACTGTCCCGCGCGGGCTTTTGTTACGCGATTTTTCTTTGCGTCATCAATACCGACAACAACAGCCGCATAACCGTCCGCTTCTTTTGTTTTTGTGCCAATGACAACATTTGGATCAAATTTTAAAACCGTTACCGGCATTAAATTACCTGAGTCGTCAAAAACCTGAGTCATCCCCAACTTTCTGGCATATAGCCCTAACATCGTTGTACTCCGTTTACTTATTACTGCTTGATCTCTACATCCACACCAGCGGGTAGTTCAAGCTTCATTAAAGAATCCATAACTTCTGCTGATGGATTAATAATATCGATCAATCTTTTATGGGTCCGCATTTCGAATTGTTCGCGGGCCTTTTTGTTGACATGCGGTGAACGTAAAACCGTCACCTTGTTAATTCTTGTCGGCAGCGGGATAGGTCCTGTAACTTTAGCCCCTGCCTTACGTACCGCAGCGGCGATTGATTTTGCGCTCTGATCAATTAATTCGACATCAAAACCGCGCAGCCTTACTCGTATTCCTTCCTTTGCCATCATTCCTCCGTACTATCTATCTAACCGCCTGAATCAGGCGGTCAGAAGATAAGCAATCCTTATTCGATAATCTCTGTAACCTGACCGGAAGCGACGGTTTTGCCGCCTTCGCGGATAGCAAAGCGAAGTCCCTTTTCCATAGCGATAGGATAGATAAGTTCGCCGATAACTTCTGAGTTATCGCCGGGCATTACCATTTCTTTTCCTTCTGGAAGTTTTACAGTACCTGTAATGTCTGTTGTGCGGAAATAGAACTGAGGTCTATAACCTGTAAAGAACGGACTGTGGCGTCCGCCTTCTTCTTTTGACAGACAGTAAATCTGGCCTTTGAATTTGCTGTAAGGTTTAATTGAACCGGGCTTTGCAAGAACCTGTCCGCGCTCAACTTCTTTTTTATCGATACCGCGAAGAAGAGTACCAACGTTATCGCCGGCCTGAGCTTCGTCAAGTAATTTGTTAAACATTTCGATACCGGTAATAACAGTTTTCTTTGTTTCTTTAATACCGATAATTTCTACTTCTTCGTTAAGCTTAAGAATACCGCGTTCTACTTTTCCGGTTACGACTGTGCCGCGTCCCTGAATTGTAAATACGTCTTCTATAGGCATAATAAACGGTTTGTCCTGATCACGTTCCGGATCGGGGAAGTATGAATCCATTGCCGCTAAAAGTTCGTCGATACATTTTGTCGCTTCTGGATTGTCAGGTTCTGACATAGCTT
The DNA here is from genome assembly GCA_009784935.1 of Treponema sp. GTDB lineage: Bacteria > Spirochaetota > Spirochaetia > Treponematales > Breznakiellaceae > WQXQ01. Next base: position 10,813 of record WQXI01000015.1, on the reverse strand, counting down.
TAAAGCCCGAACCTTTGATGATCGGGGTTTTGTCGCCGGGGAATCCGTTAGCTGTAAGAACGTCTTTTACTTCTTCTTCTACGAGTTCGACAAGGTCGGGATCGTCAAGAAGATCGATCTTGTTAAGGAAGACGATCATGTGAGGTACGCCTACCTGACGTGAAAGAATGATATGCTCTCTTGTCTGAGGCATAACAGAATCAGGAGCTGAAACTACGAGAATAGCGCCGTCCATCTGAGCAGCGCCTGTAATCATATTCTTAATGTAGTCAGCGTGCCCCGGACAGTCGATGTGCGCGTAGTGGCGCTTGTCTGACTGATACTCAAGGTGACGGGTATTAATTGTAATACCGCGCGCTTTTTCTTCCGGAGCATTGTCAATTTGATCATAACTCATTACCTTGTCGCCGAATTTTCTGGCGCAGTGCTGGGTTATAGCCGCAGAAAGAGTGGTTTTACCGTGATCTACGTGACCAATCGTTCCGACATTCATGTGCGGTTTGGTTCTATTAAATTTATCCTTTGCCATTTGTGTCCTCCTTATGAACACTAAATATATTTTCTTCGTACCAGTTAAGTACGCTGTACTTGTAAGTACATTATGTGCTAATGCACATTATGTACTAAAGCACATTTATACAAAAATTGAGGGGAAACGAATAAAGCGGAAAATCAGCAGTTTAACGTTCAAGTCACTTTTGCAACAAGCGTTATGCAACATCCACATCGTTCCACCTGTTTCATCAGCGGTTAAAACCAACTGCTGACGAACGGTTTGGAATAGCAAACCAATCATTATATTCTGTCTATCATCTTTAAAAGACTAACAGAATCATGGAGTTCTGCGTAGCGGAACTCCAAAGTAAAATACCCTGCGGGTATTTTACTCACCAGCGATAATGGGCGAATGCCTTGTTGGCTTCGGCCATTTTATGCGTATCTTCCTTCTTTTTGAAGGCAGTACCTGTATTGTTATAGGCATCTAAAAGTTCCGCGGCTAAACGGTCTCCCATGCCTTTTCCTGAACGAGCCCTGGCGGCAGAAATAATCCAGCGCATGCAAAGGGCTTCTCTTCTTGTCTCCCGTATTTCTACAGGAACCTGATAAGTCGCGCCGCCTACGCGTCTTGACTTGACTTCTATAACAGGTTTTACATTATCTAAAGCTTTTAAGAAAACTTCAAGGGGTTCTTTATCTGTTTTTGTCTTGAGAACTTCCAGAGCGTCATGGATAATACGAAGGCCCAAAGACCTTTTGCCTTCCCACATCATTCTGTTTACAAACTTGGAAACAACAACGCTGTTGTATTTAGGATCCGGTAAAATGCCCCGGTCGATTGTTTTTTTCTTTCTTCCCATACTTCTATCTCACCTAAGCCTTGGGTTTCTTTGCGCCGTATTTTGAACGGCCGCGTTTGCGGTCTGTAACACCCAAAGTATCTTTCGCGCCGCGGACAATATGATATCGAACGCCAGGAAGGTCCTTAACGCGTCCGCCTCTTACTAAAACTACAGAGTGTTCCTGCAAATTGTGGCCGATTCCCGGAATATACGCGGTAACTTCTGTACCATGGGAAAGACGGACACGGGCTACTTTTCTTAGAGCCGAATTGGGCTTTTTTGGCGTTACGGTCATAACACGGGTGCAAACTCCCCTCTTTTGCGGGCAATTCTTTAATGCTGGGGATTTCGTCTTGGTAGTAACCTTTTGCCGTCCAAAACGAACCAATTGGTTAATAGTAGGCATTCGTCAACAACTCCTTAAAAACTCCCTTAAGAAAAGGGGCGAATTCAAAATCTATCAAAATAAAAAAAAAGAGTCAATAGGTTTTGATAAAAAATAACAAAAAATAGGCGCATTTAAAATTGAATACCTGCAAATATGAAGGGGCGGATATAGCCCGGCATTGGGGTCTCAGCCGAAAAAACATGGACAAAATCAGCTCCAAAACTAATAAAATAAGGCCTGGATACAAAAACCGTAAACGAAACATTCCCGATTGCAGAAGGGTAAAGAACAGCAGGCACTTCATAGGGGATGTTCGAGCCGGGATAATCATATTTAAACCCCTGCAAGAACGAAAAACCGGCTCCAATGCTGAGATTGACGGCAAAAACCTTCCTTATAAAGAAATACTGGTATAAAAAGGACACATGAGCGTCAAAAAGCAGAGCATTCGGCTCGAAAACTTCATGATCATGAGACAGCATGAAGAAAGCGGCAGAAAGCTCTACTCCCATATTCCCGTAAACCCGTTTAAAAGGCATAAAGTTGGATTTAATACCAACTCCCAGCGGGTAGAAAAATCCCGGGAACGGCGCCGGCACATTGTTGCCGCCAAAATCAAAATCGTTAAAAAGAAAGCCGTAAACAGGTATTAAGGGCGAATAACCGCCGGATAGATTTATATCGAAGGGTTTTTTATTGGCAATGGTAAAAGTGCTCATTTTAGTGTCCAGCCCGCCGGGATTTTTAATATAGACTTCGAACCTTCCTGTATAAAGCGCAGCTCCCGAAAATACCACAAGGGTTGAGTTTCCGTCGGCTGCAGGCGTATGCCTTATTGGCCTTATTATTCTGTTTCCTTCTATAGATATCAAATAAACTTCTGACTGCGGAAGAATATTTCTGCCGCGTACGGTTATTTCCCACACATCATCTTCGTCAAGGTAAAAAGCAGACGGACTGTAACTGCTGACTGCCGGCTGTAATGCACGGAATACTTCGAACTCACGCCATTGAGTGGTAAAAGTTTCTTCGTCAAAAAGATCGTAGAGCGTTACATTGTACCGGTAGCTTCCGGCAAGAAGCGAAACTTCGGCATAGGCGTTTTCGGTTTCTATCCGCGAAACTTCTCTGAATGTTCCGTTAGGTTCACGGCGCTGAACAACGACAACATAACGAAGAACAAATTCTGCCTCGTTCCAGATAAGACGCTGAATAAAACGCACTTCTCTTTCGCTTCGGTCTATAAAATAATTTACTTCTGTTGTTTCTGTATCGTCAGCAAAAACCAGAGACAGGCAAAAGCACAAAAGCAGCGCAGAAATTATCGAGCGTGTCAGATTTTTATTGGCCATATAAAACACCCGAATCTCTGGTTTGAATCTGCGGCGGAACAGGAATATCAATTATCAATCTGTTCTGTTGAATTATTCCTCTTTGTTCGATTAAGCCTTCATAAGTAAAAACAGCTTCTACACTCCACGAAAAATCTCCTCGTCCTAATGAGCGCAAGTCTTCTAACGAGAATCTTGTCTGTGTGATCACATCTGATTCAAAGACAGTTCTTTGCGATCTTCCGCTTCCTTGAGTGATTGTAACTATATATCCATTTGCGCCGTTCACACGGTTCCACGAAAAATTAATACTGCGAGAAGCCCTTATTTGCGCAGCGCCTATTGTTAAACCGTCAGCCGGCGAACGGTTTTGCGGAGCGGGAAGAGGAGCAATCGGCAGAACTTTTATATGCGACAGAGAACGCGTAGAAATATCAAAACCTTCGACTGTCTGCGCTTTTATCATCCAATAGTAATCACCGGAAGCAAGACGCGGCAGAGTGAATGAACGTTCGACATCATTTATTTCTGCAACGATATCTGTCATCCGTTGATCCCGCGCAATAATAAATTGAACATTATGCGGAACCTCTAAAGAAGACCATCTAGCGGTACCCGGACGGCGCGAAGCGTCTATACCCGCGTATTCAAAACCCGATACAGGATATTCGATAACGACAGGCTGAATATGCCTAAAGATTGCGCTTTGAGAAGCGGCAAGACCTGTTCTTCTTGAGTGTGTAATACTGTCCCTTGCCATAGCCTGTACAGTCCATGTAAATGTACCGTCTTCGTAATCATCAAGATTAACAGAAATATTTGAATCATAAACAAGCGTTTCATATATAGGCGCACCCGATCCGTCTCCGCGGTATAATTTAAATGAATAATAATCAGCTTCTGTTAATGAGTCCCATGCAAAATTAACAGGTTCGCCGTATTGAATTATAACTCTTCCGCTTAACCCGGAAGAAATACCGCTCTCCGGCGGTGAAAGTGCAGGAGGAGGCAGCGCTTCTGCGACAGAAAGACCGCGCGGCTGACTTTGAAACTGCTGTGTTCCGCTTGTTCCTGTTATGCGCCAATAATATTCGCCGCTTCTCAGGCTTGAAACAGTGTATGCTTCTGCGAATGCAGGTTCGTTTAATACAAGTACTGCAAAGTTTTCTGTTCTGGAAACCTGAAACCGCGTATTATTAAGATTTGTTTTCCATGTAAAACGCATATCCGGCAAAAGATTTTCTGCGATTATATAGTTATCCGGCGGAAAAATCGTACGCTGAATAATTTCGCCGCGCAGAGCTGTAAATGTTCTTGGCACAGCAGAAGGAGACTGCGCTCCGTCGGCGGCTCTATACGAAACAGTCCAGTACCATACTCCCGGCGTAATTGCGGTTTCTGCCGCGCCGTATCTATAAAAACTGTCTGTTGTTACGTGTTCGATAATGGGAGAGTTCATGTTTCTGTCTGCAGAAATTCTAATAGTATAGGAAGCAGCTTCGTTTTCCCTTCGCCACGAAAAAAGAATATCGCGTCTTCCTTCTTCTATATTAATATACGTATCATTATCCGGGGCTGTAAGCACAGGAGCCTGCAAAGCCGCGCCGCGTCTTAATGTAAATGTTCCTGTCTGCGAAGAAGATACATTCTGACTTACAGAAACTTCGCGCCCGTATACAGGAGTAACTCTCCAGTACCAGATACCTTCCCCTAAAACCGATGATGATACAGAAATATCTCTGCCCTCATTTGAACGCACCTGCTGACGTATTTGCGGGTTGTTAAATGAATCATTATTGGCTGCCTCTAATATATAATGAGAAGCGCCTTCTGATGATGTCCACTGAAACCTAATCGAAGGCGAACGGCTGCGGTAATTAAATTCTTGATTATTTGCAGGGCTTTTTAATGTTGGGACCGGACTGTTAATAACAGTAAGCCTTGAATACTGAGTTTCTCTTTGCGCTTCGCCGGAAAGCGCAATTACCCGCCAAAACCATGTCCCCTGAGGGAGATTAACCAATTGCCTGTTTTCCTCAGTGTTTACAGAATAAGAAACGCGGCTAAAGTTTCTGTCGGCAGAAATTTCCAAGCGTGTTTGGATTTGGGGCGGATAATTAATTTTATTCCAGACAAATTCGATTCCTAACGGAGAAGACTCCTGCGTTAACAAACTCGCGCCCGGCGCAGGAAAAACAGCGGCAGCTCTCGGTCTTTGCTGGATCTGCCCAGACGCACTTAAGCTCATAATATCGCCGGCTGTGATTTGATTGTTTCCTAAAAAAGCGTTTCCTTCGTTTACTGTAAGATCAAAAGCGCCTTCTTCATCTGAACCAAGCTGAAACACTGAACCTAATCCTGCTGTTAATGTATTGCTCCCGGAAGCGATTAACATCCCTGAGTCCGAAGAAACATTAACGACAAGGCCTCCGAGTGAAAATTCGATCTTATCTAAAAATATTTGTATTAATGTGTTTGGGTATAATTCGATTGTATTGCCGTCGGCAAATCTGATTACAGCTTCTGATAAATCCGCTGTGCGGATAACGTCTCCGTTATATACGGGAGAATCGTTTCTGAGTCTGTCCCAGAGTACTCTGTCTATAAAACGGCGCTGCGCTGTATTGTATCTAAACGATATGGTCCCTATTTGAGTTTCACCTAACCTAGTGAGCGTCATATTTAGGTCGTTCCAAAAAAGAAACAGACACAATGCAAATCCGAGAACGCACGAAATTGTTACAATTACGTCTGTTATATACTTATCAAAAACACTTTGCTTTTGCGTCTGCTTTTGCGCACCCTCTGTCATACTGAGCTTCCTGCGTTTCCTGCGCTTCCTGCGTTTCCTTCGGAATCGCTGCCTATTTTATATTTTTTTTCTTCCGAATCTAAATCTACATCTGTATCAGGGGGTTTTATTCCCAAAAGGTTTCTGAGTTCTGCAAGAGTCTGAGGTCCTTCTGCGCCTTTTAAATTTACTACCGCAAAAATACGAACGGGTTTTTCTTTTCCTTTTACTGTAACTGAGGGCATTTCTTCGGTTATAAAACGTTCGCCTGCAAGATTGTATGTATCTTCTGTTATGAGAATATCTGTCCCAAGCGGTTTATTTAAAGCTTCTGTTCGGCTTGCAAGGTTAACAGGATCTCCTATAACTGTGTATTCCATGCGCTGTTCGCTTCCCAGCTGTCCTGCTGTAACAATACCTGAGTTGAGCCCGCAGCCGATTTGTATCGAAGGATTACCGGTATCTCCTATTGCGCGTTTTGCGTTTAATTCGATTAGAGAGTCACGCATCATTATAGAAGCTCGTATACCGTTAAAAGCGTCTTCGCTTGGAGATCCCGCAGAATACGCTGTTCCCCAATGCGCCATTACAGCGTCGCCGATAAATTTGTCAACTACGCCACCTGTTTTTTCTACGCAGTCAACCATTTTTGTAAAATATTCGTTAAGCCAAAAAACAATCTTATCAGACGCTTGGTCTCCGAACACTTTTGTAAAGTTTTCGCTCTTTTCTGTAAAACCTCGTATATCAGAGAAAAATATTGTCGCATGTTTGGGAAGCCCGCCGGGTTTAATTTCGCCGCGCATTGCGCGTACTGCGATTTCGCGGTTTGTAAACCTGCCAAAGATTCCAAGCGCGCTGCTCATTTTTTGGAAACTCTTTGTTAAATAGCCGACTTCGTCTTTTGTTTTTGGCGTTAGATGAAGTTCAAAATTACCGCCTTCTATCTGAGCTGCGGCTGCCGCAAGCGTCTTTAACGGAACGCTTACTGTTTTACTAAAGAACCAGATAAAAATAATTGTAATAAAAAGAACCGCGCCTGTTAAAAAGATATTACGTCTTGTTGTTGTTACGATTCCTTCGAATACTACATCATAAGGAATAATAGTAATAACTACAGAAGAAGCCCATATTTTTCTGTAAGCGCCAAAGTATCTTTTGCCGTCTTCTCTGTACAGTGTCTGTAAATTAGAAGCAGGATTTTCTAAAACTTCTGAAACAAACGAAGAACTTGCCGCGTTAACACCCGCGCGGATAAGTTCATAATCCGAATGCACAAGATAATCGCCGTCACTGTTAATCATATAAGAAAGATTTGCGCCTGTACCAAAATTTTCTGTGAGTGAATTTGACGAAAAGAAAACAACCGCGGCATTTTCTTCGCCTGTCTCCTGCCATGGAAAAAACAACGCAAGAACAGGACTGCCAAAAAGTGGAGCTGCGTTTACTATTAATGTCTCTCCGGCGCAGGAACGTTCTAGTTCTTTGTCATAGGCAGAAAGAAAAGCAGCTGTTACAGAATAGTCCAACTCGTTAGAAAGAAAAAATCTGTCATTAACGAGGCTTCTTATCAAATTAAAACCGCCTGCGTTTTGGCGCACTACGCCGATAAAAGCAATCTGCTGATTGCGTTCATAAAAAAAATCAGACGCAAGACGCGCTACAGGAGATGCGGAGCCTGCGGCGTTTAATGTATCAAGAAGAACCAAAGTATTGGAGCGCACCATTGTCAGATAGTTTTCGGCTTCATACGCAGAACGCCTGTTTATTGTATAATTATTGTCTTCTGCTGTTATTCGGATATCATTGGAGACCAGAGCCGAGACTAATATCGTAATCGCGCCGAGTGACAGCAAAATTAATGCGGTCATTATTATGATCAGTTTTGCGCCTATGGGGCGTTCAATTTTATCGAAACTCACTTTTCTACCTCTTTTATGCTACTCTGCTACTGCGGATTTTTTAATCAAACCACAGTCTTGGTCTATTAGTGCTAGCATCCCAATACCAGGGCAAGAAACTATGGTTTCCTAATGCAGACTCTGTGTTTGCAACACCAGTTGCGATTACTTTACTATCATGAGTATTAAAGTCGGCAGTTATTCTCCACCATTCCCGGTCGTCAAAACCTCCAGAACCACCAAAAACATTAGTCCCTTGATCAACAGTATTATTCGCAGAACCATTCATATTAATACCACTAAGATTTGAAAAATTATTACTTCCTGAGGCATTAACCGAAATACGACCAATCCGACCCGCTGTTATAGTACCAAGTAAAGACACACATCTGTTTACAATACCAGTACCGACTATACCCCCTGCAAAAACAAGCTCCAGTTGTTGTAGTGCTGTTGATTCAGCAGTGACATTTCCAGAAGCCCAGCAATATTCAATGATACCACCGCTGGCGTTTTCTGCTGCAATTCTACCTGCACGTGCAGTAACAGAAAAAGTGTCAGTTGCATTAACATTCCCTGTGGAATAACAATTTCTGATAGTCCCTGTCGAACCATTTATTACAACTATTCCTCCAGCTCTTATTGTGGTAGCAGAAGGATTTAATAATGATACATTTACGGAAGAAGATATATTATAAACTTGTCCTAAATTGTTATAAGCAACCGTAGCTGCGTTATTTATTCCTCTTAATGCACCTGTAAACTTAAGATTCCTTACAATACCACTTGCGCCTATATTTCCAAATAAACCTCCATCACCGGAAAGAGAAGTGTTGTTCATCGTTATTGTATGACCGTTGCCTTCAAATGTACCAGTAAAAGGTCCACGCGGTGTCCAGTTACCACTAATAGTTATAGTAGACGTCATAAGCCTGTAGTGATCACCTAACGGAGTGCCACTAGTTCCGCCTGCTCCGATGTTTTGCAAGTCAGCCAGATTGTTAATTAAACGCGGATTTGCCGCCGAACCAAGAGCGGGATATAAATATCCGGTGCTATTAATCGACCATTGTCCGGATGCATTAGGTGTTACGACAAATCTTGAGAAATATTCATTTAATATTATATCAACACCTGTTAACACCTGTGTGCTTTCCGAGTAATTTTGCGGTGTAATTCTGGCAACAATTCCCGAATTTGCAGCAAGCCCGCTAGTGGCTATAGAAATGCTTTGCTCGTTTACAAGATATACATCGTTGTTACCAGCGTTAGTATTATTGGTAGACGGAGTCACTCTTGCACTACCAGCCATATTGAATGTTCCGCTGGCTACATACACACCGCCGCCGTTAGTTGCAGTGTTACTTTGTATATTACTATTGCCTGTCATATTGAATACACCGCTGGCTACATAAACTCCGCCGCCGTTAGTTGCAGTATTTATGTTTGCATTGCCTGATCCGCCAATTGTCCCGCCATTCATATAAAATGTTCCGTTGCTTTGTAACACACCGGCACCACCAGTAGTGTTGTTATTATTAAAACTTCTTATAACAGCGGTCGAATTCATTGTAAATGTTCCGGAATTATGTACACCCCTGCGATTTGCCTGAGCTGCTTCATTACCACCGGATAAAGTAATTGTTCCGTTATTCGGAGCAGATGTTCCGCCTAATGTAAGCGCAGCGCTTGCATTAACAGTAAACAAAGTAAAGTTTCCTGCAGAAGCTGTAATTGTCCTTGCAGCGCTTGCGATCAACGTTATATTTTTACCTTCTATGGTGTATCCGTTCAATGCGGTAAAATTAGATAAAATAGTTATTGTGTCAGTATCCTGTGCATATGAGATTGCCATTTCAAGTGTCGGGTAATCAATGCCGTCTGATTGGAGGCGCGCCTGGGCAGGCAAAACCGTGACTGTGACGGAGTATTCTTTTTGGCTTCCGTCTTGCGCAATTACATTAAATGTTCTTGGGCTTGTAAAATCCGCTGTTAATACAGCTGGGTTGTCGATTTCCGGCGATCCGTTTTCAAGCCTTACAGATTGCCCGTTGTGGGTAATTTCTACATTTAAAACGCTAAGCGGCGCATTGCTAGGCACCTCTACGTTAATATTAGTTCCGTTTATCGTCGCAATTCTTTCCGGAGTCGTACTTGTCACTTTAAATTCAACTATATCGTTAGTCGAACTTAATCCCCTGTTTACTTTTAAAGTATATGTTTTTACTTCGCCGGAGTCGGCTGTAACGTCTATATAAATCCAGTTTGTGCCGAACTCCATGGGTATATTGTTATAAGGCGCTTGTATAACAGCTCTTGTATTGCCGTTTCTTGTGTATATTTCAAACGAGGAATACCTGCCGGAAGGGACAGCGGCAGAAATGCTGATGCTTGCTGTTTCCGGCTCAAGTTCGATTTCGTACTCTTTATCATCAGGATCATTAAGGCGCGAACTAAATGTATCAGTGCGTTCTACAGAAGTTACTGACAACGAATTGAGATTAGCGTTCAAATGCCGGCTTATCATTCTCGGCAGTTTTACTTCGGTTGTAATACCGCTGACTTCTGAGGTAATTGTCATTGTATAATCAAACAAAGTATTTCGGGAACCGCCGGTTATTGTTACTGTGGCGGATTTGTTGTCAGAAGAAATAGTTGCAATTGCAATCGATGACGACACAGGGTTACCGTCATTGTCTATTAAAGCAAGCTCCAGATTGTGACCTTGCGGATTACGAAGCTGTACGGTAATAATTGTCGGCGCCTCGGGAAGTATTGCGGTAAACGGCAGCCCGCCTGACTCGGCATCACCCTGCGTATTAACAAAATGAGGTGAGGTAATCTGTATACCCATGCCGCCTGCACTGCTTGAGGCTTCATCGATATACGGCTGTATGGATATATTTAGTAAATCACACTGAGTCAATGAAAAGACAGCGAGCAGGAGAAAAACAGCAAAGAAGGGTTTGGGTATACTCATACCCCCCCACCCCCCCCCCCCGCTCCTCGGGCAGCGAGAATGACGTCAACAAATTAAAGTGCTTCCCCTCTACAAACCATAC
>WQXI01000014.1 GCA_009784935.1 Treponema sp. | reverse complement strand
GCGCCCGATCCCTGATTCAAAATAAGATGCGCTGCGGGACATATTAAAAGTTACCATACACTGGTACTGATTCCAAACGCCAGCCATGCGTTCCATTTTTTTGTCTTCTTCTCTTGAAGAAGCAGACACATCTACTGTGAACTTGCCCAACATATTTTTCCAGTAATCGTTTAGTTCAGCCAATGCCTTATCCGCAGCTTCTGGCGTGTTGTATTTTTCTAAAAGTGCGTTTGCGGGTTTTTTATTTATTATACCCGGCTTTTCCCATTTTTTGTCTTCGTCATTTTCGCAATAACCAAGCACAAACACAAACGATTTAGATTCGCCTGCAGAAAGTTTTACTTTAATGTGATGAGAGCCGACCGGCGCCCAGCCCGAAGCGACTGAATTATTTGCTTCGCCTTTAATCGGAGTTTGCGGTGCGTCAAAACCATTGTACAAACCAAGGAAGGTTTGCCTGTCGGTATCAAAACCGTTAATGGGAGTATTAACTGCCCACACCGCATAATGGTTGCGCCGTTCGCGGTATTCAGTTTTGTGATAAATGCGAGAACCTTCGATCTCAACTTCGCCGATACTAAAGTTGCGCTGAAAGTTAGCCATATCATCCTGCGCGTTCCATAGACAAAATTCAACAAAAGAAAAAATGTCGATGTTTTTATCGATATTTGAGTCATTTGTAAGCGTAATCTTGTGTATCTCGCATTTATCGCGCAGCGGCACAAAAGAAGTTTGTGTAAAAGCCAAGCCGTTACGCGCGGAAGAAATCTTTGAATACCCCATGCCATGACGGCATTCGTAGCGATCGAGCTTTGACTTCATCGGCATCCAGGAAGGAGTCCATGTGTCGCCGCCGTCTTTCAGGTAAAAATAGCGGCCGCCTGCGTCTGTCGGCACGTTGTTGTAGCGGTAACGGGTAAGGCGCAGCATTTTTGCGTCACGATAAAAACAATAACCGCCCGATGTATTGGAAAAAAGCCCAAAAAAATCATCACAGCCCAAATAGTTGATCCATGGATAGGGCGTGTCGGGGCGGGTAATAACGTATTCCCTGTTTTGATCGTCAAAAAAACCGTATTGCATAACTGACTCCTTTACTACATAGCATTTAATGGCAATTATACAGTAAGGCAGTGTTCATGTCAAATTGAAGGAATTTGAACTGGTCAATATTTTTGACCGGTTCAGTTTTAACAAGTTATTTTCTTTTAACTGTGTGCTTTATATTCATTACCGCTAAATTAATCTCAAAAGAGGTTTCTGTTTCGGAAATATTTAATGAATCGCCTAATATGTCTGCCATAATCTCACCGCTTTTTTGCATTAGCGGCTGCTTCTCTTCTTTTGTTGTCGTTTTAGACAGCTCTCCCACGGTTCTTGTCAGTTCACGAATCTTAGCAAAAGTTTCGATTATTGCCAAAGTTGTCTGCGTTGCCTTAGGGCTTTTGAGTATCGTAGCAAGCATATATAAGCCTTTTTCGGTAAAGGCTTTAGGCAAGACACGGGTTTTACTATTATTATTTGCGGTCGAAATTTTCGACCGCAAATCTTTTATCTCTTTACTATTCAGGGAGATAATATATCCCTTTGGAAACTTGTCTATGTTATTTTTTACAGCTTCGTTTATTCGTTTTGTCTCTACTCCATAGAGAGCAGCGACGTCGCTGTCCAATAAAACTTTCATTTTACGGACTTCAACTATTTTGGAATCAACATTAATAGTACGCATATTTAGGCTACCAATCCTTTTGCTTTAAGATATGGTAATTATAGTATAGTACCTATATATATGTCAAGTAGTTTTAAAACTAAAATATCAAGCTAAGTTGAAGGGGTTTGCGGTCAAAATTTTTGACCGCAAAAGTTTTATCTCATTTTATAAACAACAATGTTTCACATTTAAATGTACAAAAAGACAGAGTCGCATACCCCATTCCGGCTAAATGGCAGAATTGAAAAAAATACACTATAACTCATCCATCACTTAATCGTGATTTAACATATATTACATAATATAATTACTAAGAAATATTAAGAGTGATGGATTGCTTTACACAACTGCCATAGACGCCGTCAGGGCTATGCGCCCCTGCTTAATGAATTATTCTATTTGACTTTAGTGTAGTTTTTAAATCTGGTTTTATGGCTTATTTTAATCCTTTCTTCTAATCATTGCCACTAAACATGCTATTAAATGACTTGCACGTGATGTATTAAAATATAATATTTCTTTTGTATGATATATTATATCATTAACCCAATTATAAATTAAAATATTTAAAACCACTCCCACTATTAAAAAGATCATTTTAACAAACCAGTTTTTTGATACGTTGATAAATATTATTGATAATCCTAAAGGTATTGAAATAACAATTGTTGAAAATAATCCAACAAAAATATTAGAAGAAACATTTATTCCTAAAAATGCCATAATAATAGTAATTAATGCAAAAAAGAGCAGGGCTATTAAAAAAATATTTTCATTTAATATATCATAATTATTTAAAAATATTTTTTTTCTTACAATATTAATAATTCCCCCGATAACAAAACCTAAAACAGGAGGGATTAAACTAAGCATTAAATAACCAAAGACTACTTCATTTCTCTGCAATAAAAACGAAAAAATAAATAAAGCGATTCCGCTAAGCAATGATATATACGATACTATATGTAGGAAAATGTTAATTCCTTTTTTTCTAAATTCTTTTATTTGCTCTTTTTTGTATTGACGATCTCTTTCTGCTTCATATTCTGCTTGACGCTCTTTTTCTACACGCTCATATTCAATTTGACGTTGTTTTTCTTTTTGCTCCAATTCATATTTTAGTTTTTGCTCATCAAAATCTCTTATTTTTTTATTTTCTATACTTATTGCATCTTCTATATCCATAATCGTTTTAGAAAAATCAACATTATAATCTAGTATATCAAAATAAGGTATTTCTTCAGTAAAATCATGGGGAATCCTATAACTTAAATCACGATTGCTCAATGTTTTCAATTCGTTAATTAAATTTTTAATTTTAATATATTTTTTTTCAATTATGATAAAAATATTATGTTTCAATTTACTAATTAGTAATGTAAAATCATCCAATACATTCTTAAAATCGTCATCATTAAATATTTTTAAGCAATAATTTCTATCTAATAAGATCAATTTTTCTAAATCATCAAGAGCAGATTCTTTTTGATTAAGCAAAACCTTACATCGAGCTCGATTATATAAGGATTCCAGCATATTATTCGAATATTCCCACGATTTGCTATAGGCAGATTTTGCGTTTTCAAGATTTTTTTCATAATCTGCTTCATTTGCATTATGTAAATCATCATTTGCCTTGGTTTGATAAGCCAATCCTAAATAAAACGAAATCTCTGCAGCCAATAAACTTGCTTCTTTATTTTTCTTTGCGTCATAGTCTATATATTTTGCGGCATATTTAAATGATTCAATAGAGGCATTCAAGTCTATTACATTGTCATCTTTGTTTATTCCAAATAAATATGTTTGACCTAAAAGAAAAAAAGAAAAAGGATCTGTTTTATATTTTTTTACCGCTTCATTCAAATCTTCTAATGTTTCTTTATATAGCGCTCTAATATAATTTTGGAATGCCATTCTGTACAACTCTCGAGCTTGAGTAAACAATGGATTTTTAAGAGTATCATTAATTTCATCAAGTCTATTACATATGTCTTTTGATGATTTCTGCACTGCGTCATTTAAAAGAGCTAGTCCTGTACTCATAGCAAAGCCCATATCACCTAATTGTCTTGAAATACCAGAAAACCCTGTTGCGAATGTATTATTTAGCTGCTGTGTATGATTGTACATAGCTTTTTCGCTAGCGATTTGATTATTAATAAGTGTCGATTTTATATCTTCAGTAAACATTGCATTTGCGGCAATCTGTTTATTTGTATTACTTTCTATTACAGCGATCTGTTTGTATGTATTACTTGTTATAGCAGAACCAATGGACTTATTTATTTCTCCCATATATTCAACATACGAGCGTTCTTTTGCGGTGTATTGACTATAATAAAACGGTATAGGCAGGTTGGACAAATTCTTTCTCCTTTTTTATAAAACTAAATTGATGTAAAAAATCTTATTTTTAGTTGCCCATTTTCATCTTTGCCATTTTTATATCCATTTCGACACTAGAATTATTAGGATTAATTTGCAATATAGCCTCCCAGTCTGTGATTGCTTTAGCATAATCGCCATTAGTATAAAATAAAAGGGCTCGAGAACTAAATGCATTTTCATTTTTTGGATCAAACTGTAACGCCTGGCTAAAATCTGCAAGTGCCCGATCAAAATCTTTTTTGCTTCTATATATATCTCCACGTAACCGGTATGCTTCCGAAAAATTTGGATTTATATTTATTGCTTGATCAAAGTCCATTATTGCTTTGTCATAATCCTTTATACCCCTATAAGCCATTGCGCGATATACAAAAATCATTGCATTACTAGAATCAATATTTATCGCTTGGTTAAAATCTGCAATAGCTAGATTAAAAAAAGAAAAACCTTTTTCAACATCATTTTCTGCAAAAGTATACGCAGCACCGCTATCAGAGCACATACACCCACGATTGATATATGCTTCCGTAAATTTTGGATCAATCTGGATCGCTTTACTATAATCTGCCACCGCACGATCAGGTGCATTTGTTACCTCAAACATAAGCCCCCGGTTTACATATGCTCGTGCAAAACTTGGATTAATCTGTATAGCCTGCTCAAAGTCCTTCATTGCACTGTCATAATCCTTTTTTTTATAATGTTCACAACCACGTAACCTATACAGCTCTGCATTATTTGAATCAAGTTGAATTTCTCGATCAAGTTCTTCAATAGTTTTCATAATTTTCCTCCTAAGCGTTTATTATTTCTATATACTCCTCTAATTTCTTCTAGAAAACCTTTAGCTATTTTATTATCTGGCTCAATAATTAAGACTGATTCAAAGTCACTAATCGCCTGGTTAAAATCATTTTTTGCACCATATAGTATACCTCGGTTTAAATATGTTTTAGCATCATTCGGATCAAGCTGAAGCGCAGCTTCGAAATCTAGAAATGCATTGTTATATTCTTGTTTTCTTGTATATGCTATACCACGGTTTCGATACGATAATGCATTAGGAAATAACCGTATCATAACTGTAAAATCAGCAATTGCCAAATCGTAATCACCTTTATCCTGGTAAGAAAGACCACGAAAACCATATATTAGTGCAACATTAGAAGCATTTGGATCTATATTAATTGCTTTTGTGAACTCTTCGATTGCCATATCATATTTTTTATCATAATAAAATGCTTCACCACTTTTAAAATATTCTTCACTACTTGCCATTAAAAATCTCCATCTTAAATTTAAATCCTTAATAACCTCGAATCTTTCGAGCTTCAAGTAGCTTCTCTTTAGCTAAAGAAAAATCTGGAGCTATCTGTAATGCAGTTTCTAAGTCAGAAATACATTTGTCAACATCTCCTTTATATCCATAAGCACAACCACGGAAACAATATGCTCTTGCTTCGTTTGGATTTAATTTTATTACCTGATCGTAATCCTTGATAGAACTATCATCATCTTCTTTTTTAGAATATGCCGTTGCACGTTGTAAAAATGTATGTGCATTATTAGGATCAAGTTGAATAGATAGATTAAAATCTTCAATAGCACGATCATTTTCATCTTTATACATATATTCACAACCACGTAGTCTATACAGCTCTGCATTATTTGGATCTTGTTGAATTTCTCGATCAAGTTCTTCAATAGTTTTCATATACATCTCCCTTTTTAGCTAAACATATATCCTATGGAGTATCCTTTGTTACTTTCTTGCGTAATAGAACCTCCGCTAATGACATAACCAGTTTCAGAACTGCCATCCATAATTTTTCCGCCATTATTTACAGAAAACTTAGTGAAACATCCGCTTTTTAAGATATTGCTGCCGCTTACAGAGTAACCAGTATTACAGCCGCTTTTCATAATCATTCCGCAGCTACCTACGGTAAAATTTGTACTTGACATAATTGCCTCCTTATAATAAACCAAGATTTTTGAAAGCTACATTCACATATTCTTTTGCGTCAGGGTTCTCTTCAACCCATTGGGGATAACGAATTGTAAAACCTTTTGCAAGAATTTTTGCGCATATCATCATCCATTCTGGCGGTGGTTCTGATGAGGGGATATCTGAATTGAGCATTATGGCAGCTTTATCTAATTGAATAGCATGCTTACCATATAAACAACCAGCTTTTTCTAAATGCCATTTGGGAAAAATCTCATTATCACAGGAAAACTCCCAATTAACACCTATTGTATCATGTGTATGTGTATCAAATCTTATACTCCCATTGTTTAGGGCATCGCGTAACCCGACAAAAGCATAACAACAATCTTTGTCTTTACCATTATAAAAAGAATAACTTAACACATAGCCACTTTTTTCCAATTCGGTGCAACATTCTTTGATTGCTTCATAATTATTGAATTTATTGTTTTTTACAAAATCCTCCAGTTTTTTCAATTGCTCTTCCAGTTTGCATTTACAATAATCTAATTCAACCTTTGCTTCGTTTATCTCATGGTGAACGGCTTTTTGTAACCAGAAAGTTGCGTCACCAAGTTTTTCAGTATTTTTATAGTGTAATCCTAAATCAAATGCAGCCTGCGTGTCTCCTTGCCTAGCTTTAATTAAAAGGTAGTTGGCTATCTCTTCATTTTTTTCCAATTTTTTATCTTTAATTGCATTAACAACTTTAACTGCTATAACTATAAAAACCACCAAGCCGACAGCAGCAATAAAATAACCCATAAAAAGACCTTCCTTTATATAAAACAATTTTTATGCTTATTTTTTCCCAATTTGGCTTAAAAGCATAATGTGATAATAATATTCTACAATAAGCAAAATGTCAACATACAAATATGCTTTTTAGCCTAATATGTAAAGTATGGGGTTTAGGGAGAATTTAAAGGCAGAATTGTCTTATTCTGGAATACTTGTTAAGGAACTGGCTGCAAAAACTGGTTTAAAGAAACACACTATTGACAACTATCTGAGTGTTCGAGGAAGAATGCCTGCGGCAGATGTTGCTGTGCGTATTGCCAAGGTTTTAGGTGTATCTGTCGAATACCTTATAACCGGTCAAGACTCATCAGAAACTAAAACTGCAGCCCATTTTTCGCCGGAAATTCGTCACATGGCTAGAGTAATAGAAAAACTAAACCCCGATTACCAAAAAATTGCGCTATCACTTGTAGAATCAATAAAAAAGCACGAAGATTTGCAATCCAACTCCTAATCTACCAAAATTCTATTTAATAAAAAAAAGCACTTGACACATTACATAAAAGTATATACATTTATGTAATGAGCACTATTATAAGTCTTGATGGTCGATTTGAATGGGATGATAGCAAAAACACCTTGAACAAAGAAGACCACGGGTTTTACTTTGAAGAAATCTTGGCTGCATTTGATGATCCTTTCTTCATTGAAGCTTATGATCGTGAGAATTCTACATTGGACGAAATACGTTGGAAGGGCATAGCATCTTTTAATCAGCGTATTTACTTTTTTATTTCGTATACTGAGCGAGCTGATCGAACAAGGATAATATCTGCCCGATTAGCGGAAGCTCCGGAAAGGAAGTATTATGACGAAAACAAACAAAAACAAATTACCCCCTATGAGTGATGAACGTATAGCCGAGTTAAAAAACTTTAAAACTAAAAATTTTACAGATTGTCCTGTCCAAACACCTGAACAGCTAAAAGAGTTTAAACCAAAATATCCGGATGCCCGTCTCTACAAACCCATAAAGAAGACAGTTCAAATTCGCGTTGATGCCGACGTTCTTGAGTGGCTAAAGGAAGCTGGTTCTGGATACCAAACAAGAGCCAATTCTATTCTTCGGCAAGCTATGCTGCAATCGGTATAAATTCAATACATTTAACTGTCAATTGTTCTTTTAATCTCAATTTCTGTGTCAAATTGATACAAAATTTAGCTATTTTTCTTTTAGTGTGTCATAATAACTCATTCTATACAAAAAATGTATTCTGTAGACGATTTTTACAAACTCCTGCTGGCGACTTATGGTGTGGATCGGAAAAATGTCACGCCAAAGCGTGCGTTAATAATGCCACAGCCATCCGGAGCCGGTGGTGATTTGCAAAAATCGGTTTTTATGTATACATTTTTGAATAAATAGAGAATATTTTGGGTGCTTGGCACGGTTCTTGCTCATATATAAGTGTCAGCAAAAAGAAGCAGAATGCCAACCGAAAGGAAGATGGCTCGTTGAGTCGTATTTCTGCAGAAACAATGTTCTAGATCGTTGTTTCAAAACATATTGCTGAGCAAGGAAACACAATGACAACTTTAAACTTATACCGCCCCAATTCAATTCAAAACGTTTTAGGCGATTTTGAACGTTACTTTGATTCTTTCTTTGGAGGATCTGTTTTAACGCCTGCGGCAGATATCAGAGAGAACGAACAAGCTTACATTCTTTCTATGGATCTGCCGGGTTATGACGAAAAGAACATCAATGTTCACGTTGACGGTTCATATCTGACTATTGCCTTTAAGCAGAACGAAGAAAAAAACGAAGAAGGTGATTTCATTCTAAAAGAACGAAGAACTAACGCCTTTACCCGGTCTTTTAAACTTCCCGAGAATGCCGACAAAGAAGCTGTAAATGCGTCTTTTATAAACGGCGTACTCCGTCTCGAAATAATGAAACGCCCGGAAGCGCAAAAAAGACTTATTCAGATTAATGCTGCAAATAACGCGGCATAAATAACCTAGCCGCAGAAGATACGGAGATTTTTTACAAACTCAGTGTTTTCTGCGGTTTTATTTGCACATTATATCAACTTGACAATTCCAAAAAACTGCTTGTAGCATGATACTTATGGAAACTATTATGGAACAAAAACAAATTCTCCTGTTTATTTTTATCTTGACAGCAATCTCAATATTTTCTGCTTGTTCTTCCAGCCGCACTCTTTTAGAAGGCGATTCGGGAAATACAGGCGGCAGAACAATCACAAGAAATCAAACAGGAATATATGACGGTTTTGGATACGAACTCTGGAAAGACAATCCTGTTACAGCCAGAATGATTCTCGGAAACAGCGGAACATTCACATGCAGTTGGAACAGCAACGGCAATAATAATGTACTTTTTAGAACAGGCCGAAAGTTTGCTTCCAGACAACGGCATGAACAAATCGGCAATATTACCGTTAATTATAAAGCTTCGTGGTCACCTTCTAATACCGGTGTTTCGTATTTATGTATTTACGGCTGGACGCAAGGTCCGTTAATCGAATACTACATTGTTGACGACTGGGGACATTCAAACAGACCCCCGGGAAGCTGGTCAGACGCAGCACACAAAGGCACTATAGAAATTGACGGCGGCGTTTATGACATATATGTTTCCAGAAGAACAAACAAACCTTCTATAGAAGGAACAAGATCCTTTGATCAATACTGGAGTGTCCGCAGAACAAAACGCACAGAAGGAACAATTTCTGTTTCGGAACATTTTAAAAAATGGGAAAGTCTTGGCATGAACATGGGACGAATGTTCGAAGTAGCGCTGACTGTCGAAGGCTTTAACAGCAGCGGCACCGCAGAAATAACACAGCACATATTAACAATAAGGTAGGTGTTAAAACAAATAATTACCTCTACCCATCTTCTGCCGAGTGGTCGTTCTCTTTGCGGTAGTAAATTAGCGTAATAATTATGCCTATTACTAAAACTACCATGTTAAGAACAAACGGCAGATTTCTGGAAATATCCGAGAGTACGCCGCCTATCCATCCAAAGGGAGATGTTACAATCATTATAAACATGTAACGTATCGCCATTATTCTTGCGCGTTCATCAGGGTTTACATGTATTGCGATAATTGATTCGCAAAGCATAATAAGCGCTCCAAGGCCAAAACCGTCAAATACAAGCGATGTTAAAATTAACGGATACTTTAATGCGCCTTCTACCGGGATCAGTATCAATAAAAGCTGTCCGATAAAATACGAAACAAATGTCAAAATAAAAGGGACTTTTAATATGCCTTTGAGAAATCTTGGGATAACAAAAAATAAAAAAACAATCGCAACGACAGATCTAAACACATTAAAAAGGGGAAGTATTGCTTCCGGAACAAGAAGTTTTTTGTTAACAAGTATCTGCCAGAATGTGTTATTTAACGTTCCTACGATCCATCCCAGAGCTGCAATCACAATAGCAAAAACTGTTCCACGGGATTTTAAAATAATTTTAATGACCTCGCCGTAACCGCCAGCCAGTTGAAAAATATTTTTGTCTTTGGTTTCTATGATTCGTTTTTTACCGGTACCTGTTTCTTTAGAAGCAAGATAAAGGATTAATACTTTAATAGACATTAAAACAAACGCGTTAATAAAAAGTATACGGATTGCAGGAACAAGCGTATAATGCGAAATTAACACAGAAGAAATCGGCGCAAATATCGCGGATAACTGCCCGCATACCATTATAAGCGAATAAATTCTTGTTATCTGTTTTTTTTCTGCGTCTTCTACAACAAGGCAATGCCACGAATTAGTGGTTATTCCGTTAGAGCCGTTTAATACTGCCGCGACAAGAAAAAACCAAAAACCTTCCGCGCGCCACCAGATAAGAGCTGGAATGCACCATGCGACAATGTCAAAAATTGCGGTTGCTTTTCTTCTGCCCATCTTGTCGGTAACGGGACCAGAAAAAAAAGAAAACACCATCTGCATTAATGTATTTACCGTTACTAAAAAACCGATGCGTGTGTCGCTTAGACCCAAAGCCAGCATGTACACAGGCAGGTACGGCATGCAGAGGTTCATAGAAAGCCCCCAGAGAGGCTCTGTATAAACGCAGGCGCGTGGATTACCTTTAATATCTTTTATGGTAGAAAACAATGAATTTGACATACACTATATTTGCATTAAATATCCGCAAATCCGGCGATTGTATCACGAAGAAAGTATGCGCTGTCTTTTGGAGTGCGTTTTAATGTTTTAAAATCCACATGAATTATACCAAAGCGTTTTGCATAACCGTATGCCCATTCAAAATTATCCAATAATGACCAAACATAATAGCCTTTTAAAGGCACTCCCTTTTTTATAACATCTGCACAGACGGCTAAATGTTTTTGCAGGTATTTAATTCTTTCCTTATCATGAATCCTGCCTGCAGGCGTTACTATGTCATCACAGGCACAGCCGTTTTCGGTTATATATAACGGGATCTCTGCTTTGCCGAACGCGCCTTTGGAAATTTCAGTTAACCATAAAAGCTGTCTCTCAAGACCGGCAGGCGTAATCGGCCATCCCATTGCGGTAGTATCCTGCCATGACGGTTTGGATGTATATTTGTAAGGTGCCTTTTCGTCGGCGGCTTCGGGAGATTCGGTATAAAAATTAACGCCGATAAAATCTATAGGCTGGGCGATAATTTCTAGATCGCCTTCTTTTAACGGAATAACATCCGGAAAATTTTTGGTAATATGCTCCGGATAACCTTTGCCCAAACATGGAAAAATAAAAATTTCTGTGTTAAAGGCTCTTGAGATTAATGCGGCTTTTTTATCTTCTTCTCTTGATGTCGCAGCTCTCGGTGTATTTGGATTCCATGTAATGCCTATCGGCGCTTTTAATCCTGTTTTGCGGTATTCGCTTACAGCGATACCATGCGCCATATTTACATTGTGCACCGCAGCCATAGCTTTTTTCTGATCGCGCTCTCCCGGCGCATGAACGCCCCAAAGATAACCAAGATACGCAACGCAAAAAGGTTCGTTTATTGTAATCCACATATCAACAAGATCACCTAACTCTTTATAGCAGACATTTGCATATTCTTTAAAAGCGCCGGTAATATTCCTGTTTGTCCATCCGCCTTCATCTTGTAAAGGCTGAGGCAAATCCCAATGATAAATAGTAGCGCATGTATGAATACCGTTTTTACGCAGTTCTTCACAGAGTCTGCGGTAATATGCGATTCCTTCGGGGTTTACTTTCCCTCTTCCTTCGGGGATTATTCGCGGCCAGGCAATCGAAAAACGGTAGCTTTTAAAGCCTAATTCTGCCATTAACGCTATATCTTCCGGATAACGGTGATACTGGTCGCAGGCGACATTTCCGTTTTCTCCGGCATAAACAGCTCCCGGTCTGCGGGAAAATGTATCCCAGATACAGGGACCTCTGCCGCCTTCGTATGCCGCGCCTTCAACCTGATAACTGGCTGTTGCAGTTCCCCATAAAAAATCAGCAGAAAAATCCATTTTTGCCATAAATAGCCCCCTATACTTATCACATCATCATATATTATTAACCTTGACAAGATACATCAATAGATATATGATAGAAAAGTTAGGATTATTTTAATGAAAGAAAAACCCGAAACCGCAAAACTCTCAAAAGTTAATCAGTATATTTATATAAAGCGTTCTTGGATGCTTTATCTTATGCTGCTGCTTCCAATGGCGTTCTTTTTTATTTTCCGCTATATCCCAATGACGAATATAGTCATTGCTTTTAAAAACTATAATATGTTCCAAGGCGTTTGGGCGACAAACGTCAATCCCTGTCCGGAATCAGGACACATAACAGGCTGCAGTCACTGGGTAGGTTTTGACTGGTTTAGAACAGCATTTGCTTCACGGGATTTTTGGAATGCCATAAGAAACACTCTTTGGCTTAACTTTTTGGATTTATTATTCGGCTTTCCCGCTCCGATTATTCTCGCACTTATTTTGAACGAATTAA
Organism: Treponema sp.; assembly: GCA_009784935.1. Lineage (GTDB taxonomy): Bacteria > Spirochaetota > Spirochaetia > Treponematales > Breznakiellaceae > WQXQ01. The sequence goes on along the minus strand of WQXI01000014.1, from coordinate 38,863 downwards.
TGTTTAAAAAATTTAAAAGGGTAACTCAGACAATTATCTATCTGCCTCACTTCTTGTCATGGATTATTGTATCAAGTATTGCAACGAGGCTTTTAGCAACATCTTCGGGTATTGTTAATATATTCCTCACAGAGACTATGGGAATAGGACCTATAGACTTTCTTATGGATAAGGCGAATTGGGTTGCAACCTACATAACCTTCGGCGTTTGGAAGGATATGGGATGGGGTACAATTATTTACCTTGCGGCAATTACAGGAATTAACCCCGAGTTATACGAAGCGGCAGAAGTTGACGGCGCAGGACGCTGGAGAAAACTCTGGAACATAACCCTTCCGGGAATCAGGCCGACTATTGTCGTTCTATTGATAATGAATATCGGACGTATTTTGGGAATCGAACTTGATCGTCCTTGGACAATGATGAATGCTATCGTAATTGAGGTAGCTGATGTTATTTCTACCCTTGTTTACCGCGCAGGTATCAGATCATTCCAGTTCTCGCTGACTGCGGCAATTGGTTTATTCCAATCGTTGATCTGCGTTGTATTCCTTGTCGCCGCCAACACAATGGCTAAGAAATTCGGCGAACGGGGAATTTGGTAGGAGGTTGGTATGAATATAAGATCAAGAGAAGCAAAAATGGGCGATTGGGTTGTTGTTGCAATCTGCTTATTTGTAATACTGATTTGCATTATGCCTATGATCAACCTGCTTGCGCAGTCTTTGAGCAGTTCGCAGGCTGTTATAAACAACAGAGTAACATTTACACCCGTTGTTCATGACCACAACACAAACACATTCAGCACCGGCATAACGATGGAATCTTACAGATATGTCTTTTTGGATCCGGCATTCACAAGGTCAATGTGGTGGACAGCGATTCTTACAGTAATGTGTACCATAATTTCGTTATCAATGACTATATTGTGCGCATACCCGCTTACATACGGATGGCTAAAAGGAAAAACAATAATAAATACATTGATTATTTTTACTATGTATTTTAGCGCGGGAACAATACCAAACTTTGTACTAATGCAGAATCTCGGGCTTATAAACAATCCGCTTGTATTAATTATTCCAAATTGTCTTTCGGTATTTAATATGATTATCCTGCGAAGCTTTTTCTTTGGAATACCGGACAGCTTGCGCGAATCCGCAGAAATAGACGGAGCAAATCCTTTTGTTGTTTTGACAAGAATTTATCTTCCGTTATCTGCTCCGGTTTTAGCGACTCTTGCGCTCTTCTATGCTGTAGGCCGCTGGAATGGATTCGGCGACGCTCTTCTTTATTTAACTGCCGCGCCAAATTGGGTTCCGATTCAGCTTAAATTGTGGCAGCTTATAAATAATATGACATCGATTGACGTAAGCACTGTAGAAAATATTGCAGGCACAGTACCGAGAGCATCTGACGCGATAAAAGCGGCTGCTATTATGTTTGCCACTGTACCAATCCTTGTAGTATACCCATGGCTTCAGCGTTACTTTATAGCCGGCGTTACTATCGGCGCAGTAAAAGGCTAGTTTAAATTGGAGAATACAATTAAAAATTGTTTTAATTGTTTCTATATAAATTTAGGAGGATTTCTATGAAAAAAATGTTACTTGCATTGGTTATACTGGCGATAGCCCTTGCATTTGTGACGACAGGCTGTAAGAGCGATCCAACACAGCTTACAGTTCAGATTTTTGACCGCGGCACAGACGGCGGAAGATCCCTCGCCCATGACAATGCATGGATGACATGGATTAAAGAAAAGGTAAAAGCCGATCTTAATATCGACGTAACCTTTGTTCCTGTAGGCCGATGGACAGAAGTAGATGACATCGTAAACTTGATGGCATCAATGAGCGCTCCGGATCTTTGTTACACCTACAACGGCGGCATGATCAATACATTCAGAGATCAGGGCGGCGTTATGAATCTGGCTCCCTTTATTGACAGATACCTGCCGGATCTCAAAAAGATGCTCGGTGAAGATCCTGCATTCCCCGGTAAAGATTTTATCTACCGCAACGCAGACATCAACACTGGTCACATTTATTCAATTCCAAGCTACCGTATCAACACAGCTATGCGCAATATCTTTATCCGCAAAGACTGGCTTGATACACTCGGACTTCCTGTTCCCAGAACAACAGAAGAACTCTACAATGCGCTTGTAGCATTCCGCGATCAGGATCCCGGAAGAGTCGGCAGAAACAGAGTTGTTCCTTTTGGTCAGAACAGCGATGCCCGCTGGGGTTTAGCAAACTTGATACATCCGTCTATCGATACTAACATCAGCGACAGAGATCGCTGGGTAAATGCAATTGCAGACCGCAACATCACAATGCCTGGTTACAAAGAAGGCGTACGCATGATGAACAAGTGGTATAACGAAGGTCTTATCTTCCGTGATTTCCCGCTTTGGACAAATGCAGACGATTTCTATAACCAGATTAAGAGCGGCGTTGTAGGCGCATTCGCACAGAACTGGGATCTCCCTTACAGACAAGACTACAAAGTTCTTGAAGAACTCCGCATGAACGTACCTAATGCTGACATTGTTCCGATCGATCCTATTCAGGATGCAAACGGCGTAACAATTAAAGATATGTACGACAAAGTCGGACTCCAGATCTTTATTCCTTCTTACGCAAAGAACTACGTTGCGGCTCTTAGATACCTTAACTGGCTTGCAAAACCTGAAAACTATCAGTTTATTCAGATTGGCCATGAAGGAACCAACCACGTAATCGAAAACGGCGTTCCCCGCCTTATCGCTGCTCCGGCAGGTCATGACTGGATTCAGAACTCTTCCATGAACATCGACATTACAATGCCTGTAAACGGAATCGAACTTGGCTCAACAGAACTTAACGCCAGAGTATTAGCTCTTGGTTACGGCAACATCCCGGCAGACGTAATTGTTAATGCATTTACAATGTCATTACGCAATGCACGCGCCGCTGTTGTACATCAGGCTACAACCACTGTAAACCAGTATGATCAAGTATTACGTGAAAAAGCTGACCAGCTTCTTGCTCAGTCTATCAGAGCAAGACCGGAAGATTTTGATCGCGTTTGGGATGCAGGTATCGCAGACTGGCTGCAGTCAGGCGGACAAGAAGTTCTTAACGAAAGAAACGCTTTGTTCCCAAGATAACGAGAACAAATCGAGAAAGCTAAATCGAAAGGTTGAATAAAAACTTTTGATTAAGGCAAAAAAAAGACCGGCACTGCCGGTCTTTTTTTTAGGTAAAATGAATTACCATTACATGCGTTCTCCGTCATCATATTCAACAACTTCGTCGTTATAGAAAATCAACTGCTTTAATTCAATAAATCTTACACCTCTTGGCTGTCCTGCTGTCTGAATAAGAAGCCCTTGCGGTCTTTTTGTAAGCATAATCATACAACCCATTGTATGAACATTACCCCAAGTACCCATTACGTTAAACTGTTTTTGCGCCTGATTGCCGACATTTGGTCCAGGGTCTCCGCCTCTGTCAAAAAGTTCTTTACCGGCGGCATCATTTTGTCCCCACAGGGATAAATCGTAATACAGAGAAATCATGGCTGTATCATTGTCATGTCTTACAGGTCTGCCGTTTATATCAAAGAAATCGAGTTTAATGAGCATGCGGTTAAAATGCCCGTAGTCAATATTATCCGGTAATGCGGGAGTAAGATCGATCATTATAACATCAGCATATACTGCTGTAGCACAGGGCTGCGCATTTCTGACTGCTGCTAGTAATGATAAGTCAACAATAAATTCATCCATTTTTATTAATGGAACGCTTGCGCATCCGCCTACAAGGACAAACACAACAAGAATTGCCAAAAGACCTTTGAATTTTTTCATAAAAATTCTCCTTATGTGATTATTACAGAAAAACATTCTGTTAACGGTATTTTAACCCTGTAATTTAGATAATGTCAACTAAAAGATTTGCTCTAAAATATAGAAAACGCTTTTATCAGTGCCAAAAATGACTCTTTTTCCTGTTATTACAGGAGCAGATAAAATAGCGCCGTCTGTCTCCATCTCCCAGAGGAGTTTTCCGTCTCTTGCAGAAATACACACCAGTTTGGGCGGATTAAAGTCATCCCCAAGAATGCCAAAATATACATAGCCGTCTGCAATGGTAGGAGCGGAACTTATAGGCGTATCAAATAATTGTTCCCAGCGCAGTTCTCCCGTATTTGCGTCAAACGCGCGGGCTGCGCGATCGCCGCCTGTAAAAATAACAAAATCCTTCCATATAGTCGGCGCCATAAAGTCCAGAATATGCATGTTACGTTCAAAGAATTCATAAAGATCATAAAAGTCACTAAAATTTAATTTTGCTTCGTTATATTGGCTCCAGACCATCTCACCCGTATGACGGTTAAAGGCGTGGTAACCCAGAACTATTCCTTCCCAATAAAGACCGGCTGTTCCCATGTATAATAAATCTTGGCGTATCGCAGAAAAAGAATACCACGAGGCGTTCATATTGTGGTAATCCAGCCACCAGAGAAATTCTCTTTTTTCTATATCATATGGACCTATAAGTTCTGTTCTGGGACCTGTTGCAAAGTACATTATGCCGTCAGCTATAAGAAAAGTAAAATGATACCAGCCGGGATTGTGAATTCTGAATTTTTCCTCTCCATTAGGCGAAAGAAAATAAATTGCGTCTGCGTCTCCGACAAAAATAATATAATCTCCGTACCGCTGAACCTGCGTATTAATTTCGCTCCTTGTACTGAAACTCCAGTTTTCCTGCCCTGTTTTTAATGACAATGCGTAAAGTTTTCCGTCTTTGCTGCCAAAGTACACTTGATCCTTATCTGCAAACGGGATCGAATTGATCTCTGCGCCGCTTTTAAATACCCATCTCATAAACCCGCTTTGTACATCCAATGCGTAAAAATTGCCGTCATCGGAACCAAAATAAATCGTATCCCCGATAACAACAGGCGGGTTAAGCGCGCTGATTTTTTCATCGCCTGACTGCAGATTTATTTTCCAGCGCAGACCTAGAGGCGGCGAGATACGCGAAGAGCTGACGCCGCGTCCGCCTTCGCCGCGGAACTGTACCCAGTCATTGTTCCGCGAACAGGTACATAACAGAAGAATTAAGCTGAAGAATATCACACGGAGACACAAAGACACTGAGAGCACGGAGGGAAATATTAATATTGAACAATGAAAACCACCTTTAACCCTCTTATCTTTCTTTGTGGACTCTGTGCCTCTGTGCCCCTGTGTGAGGTAATTCCGATTATTCATCATAAATATGCTAGTCCTCTTAAGCTAAATATGCGTTTTACGGTATTATGTAATCCGCGGCGGCGAACGGCATTAAGTATGTTTTGATACTCAATCGTTAACTGTTCAAAGCGTTTATCTGCTTCTGTTTTGTCTGTAAACTGCCGCCATCTTAACTCAGAGTATAAATCCGCGAATGGCACAAAAAGCGGCTCTCCCTCTGCAAATAGTTCTGAATATTCATGCGCGGTCTTTGATGCCGGTTTTATTGGTTTTCCTTCTGCAGCTAAACGCGCAAGAAGCAATAGGTAAAGCGAGCGCGCACGCACCCTAACGCTGCCTCTTTGTGTCCCCATGTAAAGAATCAATTCTCGGATATAACGAAGCATGTACGCGCAGATAACGGCAAGCAAAGCTAGTGTTAACAATGCTCTTCCTACTGCTCTCCATGGGAATTTTCTAACCTGCGATAATGTTCTGTTCTTATCGAGTATTGGAATAACGACATCCCAATTGTTAAAATCCCCCATGCCTTCGGGAGGTATAGAAAAGGAAGTCGCTTCAAAATCCAGCCAGCCGTAATTAGGTATATAAAACTGTGTCCACGAATGAGAATGAAGATTTGTTATCAGGTACAAGTTCTCAAACGGAAATTTTTGCAATGCAGGGATACCATTGCGTAAAACGGCAAGCCCACGCTGGTGCGCTTGAGTCTGAAGCTGTTCAGAAGCCATGTACCCTGTTACAACACGCGAAGGAATACCTGCCAGCCGCCCCAATAACGCGAGAGAATTGGAAAACTCAACACAATCACCTTCTTTTGTCTCAAAAAGGAATTCCTTTAAGGCAGCGACAGAAAAATCATCAGGGTTTAAATTATACTGGAATTGAGAAAAACCTGTGAGCAGCGCAAGGATTATCTCCAGATATTCATTGCCGGATGTCTCCGGAACAAACATTCTTAAATAAAAATCGTTTCTAATAATCGAGTTCCGGTTAGTCTGCCATTCTTTTAATGCATTATTTAAATAAACCCTAAATATTTCTCTGTCGTTTTCTTCCAGCGGCACTTCCAGATACGATGCAAGCATAGATTTTTCATGATTTGTTAATAAACGGGTCGGCTCATTAACAAGATAAAGAGGATCGCCAATGTGCATACTTGATACAACCTGATGAATATATCTGAGCGGACCTGCGTCTTCGTTTAATATTGTCGGATCAACAACAACAGGACGGTACGGCAGATATTTTTGCTGTAAAGTAGAGAGCGAAAAAACTTCGGTTCTTTTTCTATCAAGATCGCGCTCACGTTCATTATTTGACCATGTTATAAACAGCCTTTGGCGTATTAATTCATTTAACGGCTCATCCGCGCTTAACTGAAAACCCAAAACAGGATCGAGATGACCGCGAAATGATTCGCCCATGTAGACAGGTTCAATTTCTGAGGCGACTACCTTAATCATATACTGACGGCTTTCATCAGAACCGTCAGAACTGCCCTGCCAATTGTGTTCCGAAACTCCGCGCAGCTCAGAACTTCTGTTTCTGCTTCCGGGAATAGTATTGCGCCCTGTTCTTCTCATAGTAAGATCACGATCCGTTTCTGACGGCCTGATAATTTCTGGTACTCTTTCCGAAACAAGATTTTCTACGATTGTATTGCGAATAAAATCTACAGGAAGAATAAGAAGCAAAAGAACCAATGCGCCTGCCGCTCCGGCGAAAAAGGCTGCACCCTCTTTATAAACTCCGGCGCGGCTTTGCGGATAGAGGCAAAAGTAAATTACTGCGCAATGAAGCAGAAAGATAACAGCTGTCCATACCAAAATAAATTGTGTGAGCACAGCGCTCTGCCCTGCAATTTCTTCGCCGGAGCGAGAGAGCGAAAGAAGGCGCAGAGACACCCATGCCAAAAAGAAAGGCTCTATCGAAGCAAACTTTCCCCATTGCGGGTAACGGAATAAAATACTTGTAAGAGCATAACTTACCAGAGCTGCAATAGCAAACTGTAATATTAAACCAATACCTATTCTGCCTGCAAATGACGAAAGCACTATGAATAATAATCCAATCGTTATAAGTTTGCGTTTTGGCTTTAAAACATGCTCAGGAATAAAAGCTGCAACTGCCATTAAAGGAATAATAAAGAACCATTGGATAATACCAATGCGGTCAAAGGCGACAGAAACACCCGGATGAATAAAAATAATTACAATTACGCTAAAATACAGAAACAGCCGCAGGCAGAATAACGCTATAGAAGATTTTTTTACAGAAGTATTTTTTATATGAGAATTTTTCATATCTTTATCCCCGCATTAAAAACTTCCATTTTGTTTGTGCGTACTGCCAGCGGTTTTACTTTTCCGGGATTAATAAAACGAACAGCGGTGTCATTCCCCCTAAAAGCAAATTCAGAAAGAGAAAGATATTCGGCTTCTGCATCTTTTTTATTTTCTGCAGGCTGCACGATAAAAAGGTTTACTGTTTTGTGAGTATTGGCAAGAAGAAAACCCTGCAGTCCCGAATCGCAGGCGGTAGAAAACACATAAACATCTCCTGCGGCTGCGCCGGAAGCCGCTCTATCAGAGACAGCGCTCTCCTGCTGCGGTAAAACAAAAGAAAGCCCTGCGAGCTCATCAAAAAATAAATCAAGCTCATCAAGATTTTGAATTTCCCAGCTGCCTGCGGCGGCACTGCCTGCAGCATTGCTGCTTGCAGTACGGATATCAAAAATAAAAGAAGCATTCTGCTCCATTAGAGTGCGTAAAAAAAATGAAAGCCTTGCCTTGGCGCGGTCTAAAAGCCAGAGAGCTTCCATAGAAGCGTCAGCGCTGCCGTAATTTCTAAAATATACTTCCAGACGGCTGACCTTTTCCTGATTGTCTGTAGAAATACGGGTTATAAGCGTGTCAATTTTTTCTGAGCTTTTCCAGTTAATGTCACGAAACCTGTCTCCGGGCGCGTATTCTCTCATATAATAACGTTCAATATCCGCGGCAGGTTTATTGCGCTGGTCTTCTGCTCCTGTCTGCGCGTTAATTTTAATTATGTCCCCGTAACAGGGCGCGCTTCTTACATTAATTATTCTGCTCTGCGGCGGACTGCACCAGAATGCAAAAAACCCGAATATATCGCATAACTTGCAGTACCCGCTGCCGTTAAAAACACCGGACATAAAAAATTCGAGAGGTATCTGCGCAGTAGTTTCTCCGTTCTTAACAGAAGTTTCTGTCAGCACCGGGTAATCACTTTTCTTGCTAGAAGGCAAACCTCCGGTTAAAAACTTTCCCTTGATAAAAAAATGCAGCCTAAAAAATAACGGTATATTTCCATCCAAACCTGAGACAACTGTTTCTTTTCCTGTTTGAGAAGACCATGACACAGCTGTCATCGGAGACGGCGTTTTCCATGCAGGCGTCATCGAAATTAATTTTTTGGATTTCCACATGCCGATAATTCCAAGAAGAAGGAGAAGGAGAAGCGCAGCAGAAGCCAAAACAATTTCGTACGAATTACGATTACTAAGCGCGCGTATTAATCCGGCAGCCGAAATTACTAAAACAGCGCCGCCAAGAGGCGTAAAGAAAAGCCGAAACCGGGGCATTATTATTCTCTTTTTGACTCTACAGGCACCGAATTAAGTATGTTCGTCAGCGGAGTTTCGGGCGGTACAGAAGGGTCACGCGTAATTATTCTATGAGCCATCGCATGTATAAATATTTCTTTAATAATATCGATAGAAACATAATCCAATCCACGGCAGAGAGCAAGCGATTTAGCAAGACGTGATATTCGCACACCCGCTCTTGGACTGGCAGGAGTTTCGATATCCGGATGCATTCTGGTAAACCTTACGCAATTAACAAGGTATGACGTAACATCAGGATGCATTTGCACTTCGTCTACCATTTTTTTCCAGCGGATTAAATCCGCGCTGTCAATAACGCTCTTAAAATTATCCCACGCGTCGATCTTGCCGTGCTTATTGATAATTTCTGTTTCCTGTTCCGCAGACGGGTAACCAAGCGAAAGACGAATCATAAACCTGTCAAGCTGAGGCGCAGGGAGCGGAAACAGATGAACTCCCTTCAAGTTCATTGTAGCAATAATAAAAAACGGATCATTTAAACGGTATAATTTGCCTTCTATGGTAATGCTCTGCTCTTCCATTACTTGAAAAAAGCTCCCTTGAGTTTTTGGAGTAAGCAGGTTTATCTCGTCGCATAAAACAAAGTGCGCAAATACTGGTCCCTTGTTAAAAATCATCTCTCCGGAATGTCCGATAAAACGGTTAAACCCAAGAATGTCCTGAGGAAGAAGATCTACAGTACATTGAATACGGCTGAATCCTTCCATTTTGACATTGCTGCCTTTATCGCCGCCTATAACTGCCAAATCTTCCGGCCGCCATTTAATAGACTGCGCCAAAGCGCGTGCAAGAGAGGTTTTTCCCACCCCATGAGAATCCGCCAGAATTACATGCCCTCCCGCAATCTGGGCGGCAATAATATATTCCAGTTTTTTTTCGTCTACAGAAATTAAGTTTCTGATATTAGCTATCAGCAAGTCTATCGAACTTTTTATGTTAGAATCCATTATTTATGGTAGCTTAAAAAGAAAAAATGGGCAACCGTATTATTTTAATGTATTATGCGCTGATTCCGCGCAGTAATTCCCTTGGTTTGCTGCCATGAGCCGGACCGACAACTCCTAAATATTCCATCTCATCAATTATCCTTGCCGCTCTGTTAAAACCGATTTTTAATCTTCGCTGAATATAACTTGCGCTTGCTTTACCCTGCTGCATAACGATTTCCAGCGCTTTTTCATATAAAGGATCGCCGCCTTCCGAAAACAGCGAAGCGCCGTTATCGTCTTCTTCGTCTTCAAAGAAAATCTCATCGTCGATATATTCAGGCTCTCCGAATGTTTTAACATGCTCAACTACAGCTTCTACTTCTTCTTCAGAAATAAACGCTCCCTGCATGCGAATTGGGAAAGGATCAACAACGCCGGAATACAGCATATCGCCTTTGCCCAAAAGTTTTTCGGCTCCTACCATATCGATAATAATACGGCTGTCGGTTTTACTGGCTACCATAAACGCGATACGGCTTGGAATGTTTGCCTTGATAAGCCCTGTTATTACATCGATAGAAGGCCGCTGGGTAGCAAGCACAAGATGAATACCGACTGCACGGCTCATTGCCGCAAGACGCGCAACAGTAGATTCAAGTTCTTTGCCTGTTGTAGACATTAAATCCGCAAACTCATCGATAATCACAACGATGTACGGCATATGTTCCTGAGCAATATTTTTTTCTTTTATGCGCTTATTATAACTGCGGATATCACGCACTCCCATAGAATCAAGGCAGGCATAACGGCGTTCCATTTCGTATATGCAGTACTGCAAAGCCTGAAACGCTTTTTTTGATTCGGTAATAACCGGCGTCAGCAAATGCGGAATATCGTTATAAAGTTTTAGTTCGACAATTTTTGGATCAATAAGCATAAGCCTGCATTCATTTGGATGAAGCTGATAAAGTATCGAAAGTATAATCGCGTTAACACAAACTGATTTCCCCGAACCTGTTGCACCTGCAATCAATAAATGCGGCATTTGAACAAGATCGACAGTCTGCGCTTCTCCTGTAATATCTTTTCCCATTACAACAGGGATTCCCATTTTATCGCCGGGTTTTTGCAGTTCGCCTTCGATAATTTCCTTAAAAGAAACAATATTTCGCTTTGCATTGGGAACTTCGATACCTACAGCGTGTTTACCGGGGATAGGAGCGACAATACGAACAGAAGACGCGGCAAGACGCAGGGCAATATTATCCTGTAAACCTACAATTCGCGAGAGCTTTACGCCGGGAGCCGGAAGGATTTCGAACATTGTAATAACAGGTCCTTTTCTGATACCGGTAACTTCTGCCTGTATTTTAAATTCTTCCAGCGTTTCTTTTAATGCAACCGCCGCGTCGCGTGTAACTTGATCTATAATCCAATATTCACCGTCAGGATATTCGTTTAAAATATCAATAGGTACTTTATATTTTTTATAACGCGAACTTCCTGCATGCGTGTTTTTCTTCCTAATCTGTTCGCCGTGCGCCGCAGCCGCAGCTTCCGCTTCTTCCAGCGCGCGGGAAAATTTATCTTCGGGTTTTGACGTATCTTCATCATCAAGTTCCATCAATTCTTCAACTTCACTGTCACCTCCGCCCATAACGGATGAGGTTTGTAAAACAATATCACTTTCGTCAGTAAAGGCGACAACAGGTTTTTCGTACACAACTACAGCTGTGGTTTCCGGCTGCGGCTGCAACTCAGCCTGAGAATCCGGCTCTGACTGCAGCTGAGTTTCTTCCTCGCAGACTTCCGGCGGAGGAAGATAATTTTTGTAACGGCGCATTCTGCTTCCTTCCGGAAACAAAACATTTTTGAGATAAAACAGCAAAATTACTTCTATTACAGTAATAAAAATTATCAATAAATTAAAACCTGTTTTTCCGGTAAAGTCCAAAAGCGCAAATTGAGCTGCGCGGATTTCAAAATCGCGGGTAAATGCAAATCCTATTGCTAAAGTTAAAAACGGAAAAATAAAACTGTTAAGATAAAAAATCCTGTCCGGCCGCCATTTCGGGTCTGCCAGAATATAAGCTGCGTAGCAAAAATACAGAGGAATAAACATAGCAAGGAATCCAAAAGAACGGGTAAAAAACCTTCCAATGCCGACAAGAAAAAACCCTGTTCCAGATAATGCCGAAATAAACGACAATCCCAGCCAAAAAGCGAAAAAGCCGAATAATAACGACAGCAAAACTGTTATTGTGCGGAATTTAAAGTATCTATCTGTAGAAAACCTATGCTTAAAATCAGTTAAAACCTGCAAAGTATATACCTCTGCTTAAATATCGGCTATTTTAAGCCTTCTTTTAAGCGGAAGGAAGGACAATGTTCACCTTGAGCGCGGTAGATTTCTGAAGACGGCAAATTTACGCTTTTTATAGAAAAGATGTCACATGCTCTAGGAAAAACCGGATCCCAAGTCACTCTAAAATATGCGCATTTTAGGCAATTAGGAAGCCTAGAAGGCGGCTTATTAATTATTGTCTCCAAAGCATGTTCCTACAGCTCTAGCGGTATCTATCATATAGTAGTCTTGCGGCACATGCTTTACTTTGCCTTCTGGAATACTAAGATCGATAGAACCGATGTCATTGCCGATAAGGGCAACCATACGGCCGTATTTACCCTTGGCAAGAAGTTCTACAGCGGCGGTGCCGAGACTTGTAGCAAGAACGCGATCGGAGGCGCTTGGAATACCGCCGCGCTGAACATAACCTAAAACAGTAGCGCGTGTATCCATTCCTGTCTCTTCCTGAATCTCACGCGCAATACGATAACCTGCAGAAGGACCATTTTCAAGACGGTATTTTTTTCTGTCTTTTTTATCCATTTCCGCTTCTTTAACCGAAATCGCGCCTTCTGCCGCTACTACAATAGAAAAAGGTTTGCCGGATTTGCCTCTTTTTTCTATATGACGGCCAATTTCACGGATGTTGTAAGGTATTTCCGGTAAAAGAATTATATCTCCGCCACCCGCAACGCCAGCATACAAAGCAAGCCAGCCCGCTTTGTGTCCCATAAGTTCGATAACAATAGCACGATTATGACTCTGCGCAGTAGAATGAAGACGGTCGATAGCTTCTGTCCCGATAGCCAAGGCTGAATGAAAGCCAAATGTTCTGTCAGTGCCTACAATGTCATTATCAATTGTTTTTGGAAGCCCAATAACATTTAAGCCTTCCCGCGAAAGTTTATAACCTGTTGTATTTGTTCCGTTTCCGCCAATCACAACAAGACAGTCAAGCTTTAACTTTGAATATGTATCTACTATGGCAGAAACTTTATCGCTGGCAACTTCATCTTTATCTGATGTTGTTCCGCCGAAAGGTTTTTCCCTGCTAGAACCAAGAATAGTCCCCCCGCGTGTCAAAATGCCCGAAAAATCATTGGGTTTTAGAATTCTTGTATCTTCTTCTATTAAACCTCTAAAACCATTGGCAATACCTACAATTTCCATGCCGTATCTGTCATGAGCCGCACGGCAGACTCCGCGTATTGCAGCATTCAAACCGGGGCAATCGCCGCCCGCTGTTAAAACGCCGAAGCGTTTGGTAACACTGTGATTAGCCATATTTGATTTATACAGGAAAAAAAGAAAAAATTCAATAGGCTTAATATAATAATTACAAAATATTATTAATACCTTTCACAATTTCATTACAATACCATACTGGGATAGCAGAATCTGAACGATACGCAGACTCAAATAGATCAAATAGTTGTTTATAATTAATTCCACATTCTAATATTTTTCGAAGTTCAGGCGTAGCCAGCGGTATAATTTTTAATCCTTTTACAATATCTTTAAAATCAACACTAAAGTGCTCATATGTTTTGCGATTACGGTAATCGCTTATAGTATTACGATGCAACAAACTAGAAACAAATATGCAATACGCATTTTTATCTCCTGTTGATAAAATATAGTCACCAAGATGACGACTCACAGGCTCAATTTCTGCTCTTCGTTGGTTTACATCTGTTGTTAACGTAGCCTCTATTAATAATGTATGCGCAGGATAAGTATCTGTTTGAAGATATTTGTATTCTATATCCGCAATACCACCACCTGCGTGTGTTCTTGGCAATAAATCTGCTTCTAGTGATAGATTCATATAACTTAAAATATCACCTTGACGATCGCTGATTAGATACCATGCAATACCTATAATATATTCAAAAATAGTAGGGATATCAGCATTATTTGTAACAGCTTCACGTATAGCATCATCGTCACGAGTTTCGAATTTTCTAAACAAGTCAATTATTCTCGCTCTATTAAATTTTTTATCAATTAGTATATTTAAACGTTCATATTGTTTTTTCTTTATTTCACTATCTACATCAATAGCGTTATTTGCTTTTATACCATATAACGTATACAAATTTGTATAAAGTTTATTTTCATCCAGAACAAGGAATTGAGCTATTTCTGGTAATTCAACATTCATAAAAAGATCTTTACTGCTGGAAAAGGCAATTTCTGATAATTCGTTTATTATTGAATGCAGCCAACAATGCGGGAGGACATCCAGCCTAATTTCTCCATCAAAAAAAATCATAGTATTAGTTGTCTTAAAATACCGTCTATTAAGATCCGCATAATCACTCAAATTGGCTTTTGCTTTGAAAAAGTGCATAAGTTCAAAGAAAAGCTTTTTAAAATCATCTTCATTAGATGCATTAAGTATCGGAACATCATTCAATGCTCCAGAACCTTCACGTTCAATTTTCCTCCGAACCGTTGTATTAAACAAATATTTACGCCAAAAAGCAGCTGTATTGCCTTTTAATTTTTTGCTTTGCTCAAACAATGGTAATATTAATTTTTCATCTCTATTTTTTGCATAAGAAAACAATAATTTGTATAACTGATGATATGGCTTATCGTACGCTTTTTTTCCTGCTCCACTGCTTTTGCGATTCATTCCTATAGTAGTAATAATATCTTCCGACACATTTTCAGATAAAAAATACTCAATGGCATTTTTATAGTTTTCCATTAACATAAGCCGCGAAGTAATTATTTCTTCAATAGTTCCAATTCCTTTACGTAAATTTTTTATTTTATTAATAATTATTTCTGTATTTTCTTTATTCGTACACAATGGAAGAAGATAAGTAAACTCATCGTTATTTAAACAATCAAGCTGTAAAAGTACATATATTGTGACAACAAATGGGCGCACGATATCTCCGTCTATATCATTACTCGTTTTAAGTAATTGTTTTAAATACAGAAAGCTGTCTTTAGGTATTTTAAGTATATTATCACTTTTATAATTTCCATTAATTGAAATATCCAATAGCGCTTTTCCAACTGAAGTCAATTTTCTATTACCATCTATCAATCCAATATTTTTTAGACCTGATGTTTTTTCTCGAGCATCTTTCATGGGGTTAGGTGCATTGCCTTTAACAAAATTATTTTCCTGCATATATCGGTAATAATCATGCTGCAAGCATCGCCACGATTTATCAATATTATTAGGTAAATTCCAGAACTTATTAAGTAGATCGAGTTGTCGTTCAATTCGCAAATTAAAATCTACAGTTCTAAAACTTGTTGTCCCAACAGACCAGCAATAGCTTTTGAAAGGAAAATGCGGCATATCACCCACTCCTTAATAATTCAAAATCAGAACTTCATCTGTTGAACTTTTCCTGTTTTTTGTTTGATAATTAGAGTTTGAATAACTGTGATTCAAATGAATCGTTTTGTAATTTCTTAGTTTTAACCATTCTGCCAGTATTGTATTTATTTTTCCCTTACTGCATAAAACATTAGATAAAGCAAACTTAATTTTTCTTCCATTTAAAATATCAAGCATTGCATATAATTCATGTTCACACTTTTCATTCCAGCCATCTTGCTCGTTATATGTAGCACAGGTAATTAAATATGGTGGATCACAATAAACAAGACTGTCTTCTGATAATGTACTAGTATCAAGCTCACGAAAATCTACACAAGAAAATGCAAAATTACCATCATGCAAGCGATCAATAAAATCACATAATTTTGACTTCATTTTATCATTAAAATCACGTTTACCAACAGGCAGATTGAATTCCCCTTTGGAATTGAACCGAATTTGATTATTAAATGCAAACACAATAAGAACATAAAGCATAATATAATAAGCATAGTCCTCATTTTTTTTATTAAAGTCTTCGCGTAATTTTAGAAAAGGCTCTCGATTGAATTCGCCAAGTCCGGCAGAACTTTCACAGCCGTAAAAATTGTATCCTTTTTCTGCCGAACGAGAAAATTTATATTTTTTAATTAATTTATCAATTATATCCAAAATAGTATATTTATCAAGATTTTTAAATGAATTGTATAAGTAAAGCAGGTGTGAGTTTTTATCATTTAGAATAATACGATTTGCTTTAACGTTCACACCAACATTGCAGCCTCCGCAAAATAGATCTATGAATGTATCTATTTTTTCCGGAAAATGTGGTAAAATCTGATTAAGCAGCTTGAATTTTCCACCTGTGTAGTTAAGCGGAGATTGGATAAATTTTTGTACTTTGGGTTTACAAATACAAAGATAAAGCCGCTCCTCGTGTTCGTCAATGTCTGATTTTCCTGCCGAGAAGGGTTTATATTCTTGTTTAAACACTTTAACCTCACCTTTTGCCGACAAGATACGTATAATATCAAAATCATCAATCTTGGCATTAGATCGATCGTTTCCTTTTTTTGCCATATTATTATATGATAATAATATATAACGAGCTCTGGTATTTTCAATTAACTTTTCAAACGCTTCTGTTGCCTTATTTGTACAGTAATCACTTTTTAAGCTTGCTCTATCCATTTTTCGTGCCACACCAAATACTTTTGGTTTTTCCCAACGAGCAATGTTTTCCAAAAAATGATAAGCATCACAGTATTGCCGTGAATTATACGGAGGATCTATGTATACAAGATCTGCAGAAATATGCTTTACTAATTCATTCGTATCTTCGTTATAACAAATATTTTGTGGATGCAAACTATCTTTTGGCAATGGAACCGAAAGCACAAGATGTTTTTCAAATTCCACTCCTTGCCGGAATGCATCGTAATGACCGCAGGTATTGGCTATTTTATCGGCGGCATATAGCAATGAAGTGATAAGCAAAGCCCGCTCTCGTTCATTTATTTCATTTGAATAAAATCGGTTTTCAATATCTTCACGAATGAAACCTATTTTACGACAATCAGCCCGGCAAAAAAAAGTATTTGCAAAATTTTTACTTACATAATTATCACTCGTCACAGAAACGTTGTTATAGTAAAATACGAGTCGCTCTATTTTATCTTGTAAGTATAATTGTGGACTAAACCAAGCTACATGACAAATATAATTACTATAAAGATTGTCATTGGTTATAAGCTGTTTATCCGTAAATGCAGAGGCAACCGCTCCTGTACCAGCAAAAATGTCCGCAATAGAATTCACATCCCTACAGTTTTCGGCAACCACTGTTGAGATGAATGGCAGAAGTTTATATTTGTTTCCAAGATAACGGCGATTATTGATGTATGTTGTTTTAAAAGACACAGACTCGTGTGAACCCACCTTTTTTAACACGAGCATTTTAATCCCCTCCCACTTGGTTAATGAATTATATCTTATGTCAAAGCAAATGTCAATGTAAAACACTGCGCTAATAAAGAACTAGCACCCCCCTTAAATTTTGTTTTTTTTTCTTATAAACTGTCAGTATGATAAAACTTACTGCTTTTCTGGGCAACCCGGGACGGGGATATACGCAGAACAGGCACAACGCAGGACGTTTGCTTGCGCAGTCGTTGCCTTTTTATTCGTCTCTTTCTTGGCAGAAAAAGTTTAATGGTTTATACGCATCTTATAACGGCAGTCATTTTTTAATGCCGGAGACTTTTATGAATCTATCCGGTGTTTCTGTTTTGGCTGCGGCATCTTTTTTTAAAATCAAAGCAGAAGAGATCATTACTGTACACGACGAATTAGAACTGCCTCTTGGAACGATTTCGCTCAAATTTTCCGGCGGACTCGGCGGACATAACGGGCTTCGTTCTATGAAAGAAAGTTTTGGCAGCGCAGACTTTTGGCGCTTGCGGGTTGGAATAAGCCGTCCGGCAGTTGGAGAGGTTCACGATTGGGTATTATCGGATTTTTCCCTGGCAGAAAGAGAAAAGCTTATTCCTGTTTTTGACGCAGGAGCAAATCTTTTAATGCAGATTACAGAAAAAGAACCTGACGATTTTCTTTCGGAATGGGCAAAGAAAAAAATTGAAATTCATAGAGAACAGGAGACAGATCAGCAATGAAAGCAGGCGATGCATTTAATGAATTATACAATACTGTCGCAAGATTACGTGCCCCTGACGGCTGTGAATGGGACAGGGAACAAACTCCTTTAACATTAAGAAGCGCGCTTATAGAAGAAACGTACGAATGTCTCGAAGCAATCAACGAAAATTACACTGAGCATATTGCAGAAGAACTAGGCGATTTATTTTTACTTGCGACAATGATAAGTTACATGTATGAAGAAGAAGGCAAGTTTTCGGCAGCTGACGCTTTAAAAAAAGTGAATGAAAAGTTAATCCGCCGTCATCCTCATGTGTTTGGCAATGTAAAAGTAAAAGATACGGCAGAAATTCTTAATAATTGGGCAGCGATAAAAATAGAACAGGAAGGCAGAAAACCAAAAGATTCTGTTCTCGATGAAATATGTTCTGCTCTTCCGCCTGCAGAGCGGGCATTTGCCCTCCAGAAAAAAGCGGCAAAGGCCGGGTTTGACTGGAACGAGGTTGACGGTGTTATAGAAAAAATCTTTGAAGAAATCAAAGAAGTAAAAGACGCAATTAATGACGCAAACAGCGTAAAAACAGAAGAAGAACTCGGTGATCTGCTTTTTTCTGTTATTAATCTTTGCCGCTTTCTCAAAGTAGAGCCGTCTTCTGCTTTACAGAGAACAAACAGCAAATTTATCAAAAGATTTAAATATGTAGAAAAAAAGATGAAAGAGGCAGGGCAGGACATGAAAAAGGAAAACTTGGAGCTAATGGAAAAACTCTGGAACGAAGCCAAAAGATAAAAATGTAAAAACAAATTTTTTTATTGACTAGAAGCGGAGATTGAATTATATTTAAAAATAGTGATATTAATTATTATGCGAGGTGAATATGTTTGGCAATTTTTTTAAGAAAAGACAGCAGAAAAAACTCGAAATGGAGCAGAAAAGAAGGGAAGAATACGAAAAGTTAAGGGAAAAGCTAAAAACAAACGAAACCTTTACAAAAGAAATAAAAAGTAAAATAAATGACCTGTATGCTGTTTTTAAGGAATTCGAAGAAGCGGGGAAAAAGACCTCTGAGGTATACGAAGAACTGGAAGAACAAACCGGGCAGATTGATATTTTAAATACAAGATCCTATAAATTTATTTTTAAGTTAATAAATGACTGGAATATAAGAAAGCTAACCAGACAGCGCGAAAAAAACAAGCAAAAAATCGAAAACTCAGAAAAGACAATAAACGAAAAAAAAGAAGAAATAAGAAAGACAATATACGGGCTTTTGGATTTTTTTGAATAAAAATCTCTTGAATAAATCTATTTTTTATTTGCTCTGATAATCAAAACTGCAATATCTCCCTGCCGCACACCCGGTATCCTCGCCGCCTGCCCTACGTTTAACGGTTTAACAGAGTTTAGCTTTTCTCTCGCTTCTGCAGAAAGTCCCGGAATAGACTTATAATCCAAATCAGTGTCCAGTTTGATAGAGTCCATTTTAGCAGCTTTTGCGGCAAAACGAATTTCTTTTTCTATATAACCTGCGTATTTTTTATCAAGCAGCACACGTTCGATATATTCAGGCGGAAAACTATCAAGCTGACCGGCGTTTTGCTCTGCATTTCTTTTTGAAAGCAGTTCGCTTATTACATCCAGCACTTCTTTCTTCTTGCTAAAAAGTTCCCAGTGATTATCGTTAACAAGACCAGCTTCCCGGCCTTTTGGAGTGAGACGCGTATCCGCGGTGTCATGGCGCAGAATAAGACGGTGTTCGGCGCGGCTCGTAAACATACGGTACGGCTCTTTTGTTCCAAGGGTTGTAAGATCATCGATAAGCACGCCGATATACGCTTCTGCGCGTCCAAGCACTAAAGGCGGGCGGTTTTCCATTTTCATAACTGCATTTATTCCTGCCATGAGTCCTTGAGCCGCGGCTTCTTCGTAACCGGAACTGCCGTTTGTCTGCCCGGCAATAAAAAAACCTGATAATCGTTTTGATTCAAGCGAAGGAAACAAATCCAGCGGATCGAGGTAATCGTACTCTACCGCATAACCTGGGCGTACAATGCCGGCTTTTTCCAGTCCGGGAATGCTGTGAATAAAATCGCGCTGAACATCTTCTGGCAAAGAAGTCGAAGCGCCGTTTAAATACATCTCGTTAGTTGTAAGACCTTCCGGTTCTATAAAGATATGATGACGGCTTCGTTCCGGAAAGCGCACAACTTTATCTTCGATAGAAGGACAGTAACGCGCGCCGGTTCCAAAAATCTTTCCGCCGTATAACGGCGAGCCGGCGATATTTGCTCTTATTATTTCGTGTGTTTCTTCTGTCGTGTATGTCACCCAGCAAGGTTCACTTTGCAGGCGAGCCGTTTGTCCATGAAAAGAAAACGGGCGCATTTCTTCGCCGTCTTGTTTTTCTAAAACAGAAAAATCGATAGTGTTTGCGGAAATTCTTGCGGGAGTACCTGTTTTTAATCTTCCGGCAGGGAACCCAAGACGACGTAAAGAAGCGCCCAACCCGACAGCCGCTTCTTCGCCAAGCCTTCCTTGCGGCGCGTCATATTCACCGATAAAAATTTTACCTTCCATAAAAGTTCCTGCGGCAAGAATTACCGTCTGCGCAGTTATACGATGTCCGCGCTGCGTGATCACGCCGCCGATTCTTGCGCCGGATATAATGCCGCCGTTGTCAGTGCCTGTTCCGTCAGCACTGCCGCAATTATCGATAATTAAATCTGTAACGGTATCCATAAAGATAGAAAGATTTTTTTGTTTTTCTAAGACACGACGCGCCGCTTCATTGTAAACATGCTTGTCAGCCTGAGCGCGCGGCGCCTGTACAGCAGGTCCGCGGGAACGGTTTAAAACACGGTATTGAATCATTGTTGCGTCTATCAGCTTTGCCATTTCTCCGCCGAGCGCGTCAATTTCGCGGACAATATTTCCTTTAGAAAGCCCGCCTATAGCCGGGTTACAAGACAGTACGCCAATCTTGTCAGGGTTTTGTGTAATAAGAAGCGTAGAAAAACCAAGGCGGGCTGCTGCAAGAGACGCTTCGATTCCGGCATGTCCGCCGCCTATTACGATGCATTTATAGTCCACTCTTACCACACAAAAACAATCGTATAATTCCCGCGTATCGACGGATTCATTTCTAACATAGGTTTAAAAAATGTCTCGACAGATTCCTGAGCTTGTTTAATTAACGCTTCGTTTTCTTCTACTTGTTTTTCTTGTTCAAGTTTTGAATCGCCGATCAGATCAAGTATTTCCTGCGGTCTTATAGAACGAGGAAACAATCCGCCTCCAGCTAGTTCGTATGATCTCGCTTTTTCGGGGTATTGTTCATGCGCCAGAATTTTTATTGGGGGCATGTTAAGTATCAATTCTCTTCTGGTTTCTTTTACTTCTATTTCTGCGCAGTCAAAGCCAAGCTTTATAGTTCCGTCAAGAACAATAAGCAGATTACGGGCATTAAGCCAGTTGCCGGGATTATACGCTCTTTGAGAAATTGATTGATAATTATAAACAAGGCACACATATTCCGAAACAGGCAGAATCTCCTTAACTACAACGCTTACATTTGTTTCTATCAGTTGTTTAACTACCAAAGGTTTTCTTGCAGCCATCCACACAAGCACAATAATAAGAGATAAAAACAACACTATTGATATTATCAAAGCTGGCAGCAATGAAAATTTTACTTTTGTTCTAGTTCTTGTTTTTGTTTTCTTTTTTCCGGTTTCTTCAGTAATATTCTCGATATTTCCTGAATTGTCTATATTGTCCATATAATCCTCCATAATTTACTTTCCCACACAAAATCTGCTGAACATTTCTTCTAAAATATCCGCTGTAGAAACTTCGCCGGTTATACAGCCCAATGAATTTACAGCGTCCCTTAAAAGGGGAGCGATTAAATCCAGCGGCTGTGAATCCTGCGAAAGCGCAATTGCTTCTTCCAGCGCAAACAATGAGGCATCCACAAGATTCTTTTGCCTTAATGTACCAAGCGCCGCCGAGCCGGAAGTTTCTGGTACATTCTTTTGAACATCAGAAACAATTGCCGCTATCAGCTCCAATAAACCGCCTCCTGTTTTGGCGCTCACTTGAATAACCGGCTGCGGACATTGCGTCAGCTTAGAAGGCGAAGGCGGCGCGATGTCGCTTTTATTCCAAACAGCAATTGCATTTGAATGCTCTTTTAAAAAGTCTTCATCCGCTTTTGTAAGACCAAGTTCGCCGTCTATTAAATATAGAACAATATCGGCTTCCTGTAAAAGAGCTTTGCTGCGCTCTACGCCGATTTTTTCTACAGCGTCAGATGTTTCCCTCAGTCCGGCAGTATCTATTAAACGAACAGGTATTCCTTTTATAGAAACAAACGCTTCTATCCAGTCACGGGTAGTGCCCGGAGTATCTGTTATAATCGAACGGTCTTCTTTGAGCAGTAAATTAAAAAGACTTGACTTGCCTGCGTTTGGACATCCCGCAATTACAATCAGAACTCCTTCCTGATAAATGCGCTCAGCCTGCCATGTAACAGACAAATCTTTTAGCTGCTTAATAACTTTAAGAACGATGTCTTTGTTTGGAAGCTTTCCTTCTATCTCATTTATTAAATCATCGTCAGGCTCTGCGCTGATTTCGTCTTCGGAATAATCAAGGTAAATCTCCGCGCCTGCAAGAACCTGAACAAGCTGCGTCTTTATTGAGTTAATTTCTTTTTCCAGAGCGCCGCAAAGGCGAAAGACTGCATTACTGCGCCCCTTGTCTGACCTTGCGCTGACAAGTTCCATGACAGATTCGCTTCTTGTAAGATCCATCTTACCGTTTAAAAAAGCGCGGAATGTAAACTCTCCATTAAGCGCATCTCTAAAACCGGCAGTTTTTAAAACAGCCATCACAGCCTTACCTGCCGAAATCCCTCCGTGACAACAAATGTCAATACTATCCTCGCCTGTATAACTCTTTGGCGCGCGGAATACAGAAATTAAAACTTCATCAATTTTTGTATCTTGCGCGGTAATCCATCCATGAATTATTGTATTGCCGGGAGCGCTTTTAAGACGTTTGTCTTTTTGACGTTCGTCTTTTTGACGTTCGTCTTTTAAACTTGCGCTTTTTTGACCTGATGTAAAAACAGATGAGACCATGTCTATCGCGCCGCTTCCGGAACACCGGATTAAAGTAAGAGCGCTGTTCCCCGGAGTTGTTGCAAAAGCGGCAATAGGCGATTCATCGCCGTAATTAATTTTAGTACTTGTCATTGCTTTATATCAATTCCTGCAAGGCGCAATTTGATAAAAACAAACGGCGCAACGATAGTAATCCAAAAACCGCACACAGCGCAGCAAAGGAATGTATAAAGAAAAATATTTTGGTTTTCGGAAAGATGAGGCATAAATGAATTTACTCTGTATGCAATTAACGCAAGAACACCAAGCCCAATAAGAATGCGTAAAACTACTGTAAGAATAACTAAAATCAATTTTCTTTCAAGGTAATCTGCGCTTTTAAAACCAACATAACGTTTACATAAACAGTAACCCGCTCCTAATCCCAAAAGAAGTCCGCCAGGTAAAACAAACTCAGGTTCGGGACGATAAAGTATCATAAGAAACGAGGCAACAGCTGTAGAAATTAAATATACTCTAAACCCGCCTTTGGCAAAAAGCGCTTCGAGTCTTTTACGAAAGAATATATAAAAACAAAAGATTACAGCCGCTATTATATATCCGTAGCCTATATGAAAACTCAGCCAAATATCCGAATGCTGTAATACATTAATTACCCACGCAGAAACAATATATACAATACTAAGCTGCAAACCGATTTTTTCGTTTGCACACCAGTAAATGAACAAAGGTATAATAAATATTAAAGACAGAATATACATATTAAAAGCCCTCAAAAAAGTTTTGCCGCAGACGGTTAACAGAACTGCGCTGTGCGCTGGTCATAGAAGCAGAAGAAACTGTTCTTGCTGTCATACTGTTAATAATACCCTGCATAGCGGTTTTATCAATAGTAAGCAATGCAAAAAACATATATTTTTCTTCGTTGTCTTTTCTTATTCTAATCCAATGAGCGCCTGCTTTTTCTGCGCCGGGATACCTGCCGCTGTATGCGCTTTTCATCATAGCTTCAAAAAAACTGCCGTATTCATCATCAGGAAAAAACGAAGCCGCAGACACCATTCTTTCTTCTATTCTTGCAGCTGCTAAAATCGGAAAATCATATATAGGAGAAAGGTTTTCTGACCATCTTGTTAAAACAGAAAAATTAAGTCCTTCATTAATTGCAACAAAGGTATACTTACTGCTATATACTTCCATCTTTTCGATCTCTATTATACCCCCAGCAATATAAGCAGAAAGCCACGGCGGAAGATTTCTGTTTTCTGTTATGTCATTAACATTAATAAAAAAGCTGGATTCGTATATGCTAAAATCTGGATCTGCCCTAAAAGCTCCCTGTCTTCCGGCGCACGAAACCAAAAAAATAATGATCAAAAAAAAGCAGCTAATTTTGAGAATTTTCATTTCTTACAACCGGATTTAATTCTGCCGCTAAAACTTCTATTGGAGGCATATAATACAAAGCAAACTCATCCCAAAGAACCGCAGAATCATCCTGCGTATTACCAAGTAAAATTAAAAAATCATTAAATGCGGAAGTGTTTGCCCTTACAGTAACACTTCTTGCAGCCGATCTGGAATCTAGCGTATTGCCAATAATATTAACATTCGCCGAAATAGAACCAGACTGTACTGTAATACTAATTCCCGCAGTATAAAAAGAATTTCTTTCTGCGCCTGCTCTCCTCTGCGGCAGCGTATAAGTCTGCGAAGCTGTTTCTAAAGGAGATGTTAATGTTAAAACTAAATTTCTATCGTCTATTGACAATTGAATATTTGTATTTTCTAAAGAACCAAATTGCACTGTCAAAAAACTGCCGTCATTAATTGGCATAAATCTAAATAAGGTTTGCCAGTTTTCTAAAAAACTATTTGATAAAGGAATCCTCGGAAGGCTCACGCTGTTACTGTTATCTGTGACAAGCCCGTAGGTTCCGTCTGCGCCCTTCCACACAGGAGCGTTTGCAGTACCGGTTCTTAGAGCTCTTTCTATCGATCTATCTAATCTATCTGAGCTTTCTATTGCTATAGAAGCAGCGCTGGAATCATCTAAGTTTCCTTCTAAAACATACCAGTATGTAAGCTGCGGAACATTTCTAGAAACAAGATGAATGTCTATCGCCATAGAAGAAACAAGAAGCGACACCCCTTTTTGATAGCCCGCAAGACCGTTAAAGTTATCTGCAGGAAAAACTTCTGCCCGCAGGGCAAAAAATCCGCTCTGCTCAGGCGCTCTCCAAAAATGCTGTCCTGCTCCCTCGGAAAATCTTCCTTCGCTTATTTTTCTCCTGCCGTCATACCATACGATATACGGATCAAGACTGCTGTCAAATTCAAGTTTTGCCTCCAGCAGTATCAGAGTCTCTTTTGGTATAAGATGAGAACTCTCTGCAACGCCGGGAAGATATACATTAATTCCTTCATAAGAAAATTTATTTTTGTTCAGGAAAAAAAGTTGTTTTTCTATTCTTTGCAGAATGTTCTTGCCGCCCATTACATTGGAAACAAGAGTGAATCTTCCTTCATGCAGATTTTCGGGCAGAGGGAACGCCGGTAAATTGCCGTCAAGGCTTCTTACTATAATGACGTGATCATCCTCAAATGAATCGTCATGCGCAAAACTGTAAATCACCCTTTTTCCGGTAATATCTCCTTTGGAATCCCTGAGAAAAACCATAAGGGCTGTGACATCAGGATCATTAGAAACAGGTTCTTCAAAAAGGGGTCGTATAACGTCTCCGGAGCTTATAAATGAACAGTCATCCAGCGATACATCGTTTGCAAGGACATTAACCCGATAGCTGCCGGCAGAAGGAAGAAGAGAGTCCATCGCTTCGCAGCCGCAGAAAAACATACCTGTAACAGCGCAAAAAACAAGAGAAAACAGTAAAATTCTACTCCTTTTAAAACACATACCCATCATCAATATATCATAAAATGGACTAATTTTCAACTTTCTTATTTATCTATTTTTTGATAAGATAATATATGCGTACAAAAGCAGTTATTTATTTAGACCGGTTTAAGAACAACCTAGATTCTATCAGAGCTCGGGTCGGGAAAGACAGGCATATTTGCGTATCGATCAAAGCGAATGCCTACGGTCACGGCGCGGTGCAGATAGCAAAGAAAAGCCTGGAAGCAGGGGCAAATTGCTTTGGTATAGCGGCTGTATCAGAAGGAGAAGAGCTCAGAAAAGCGGATATAAAAGCGCCCATTATTTTACTATCTCAGCCTCATCCTGACGAAATATCCAAAATAATAAGCTTAAACTTAATCCCTGTTGTTTCTGACGCTGAGTTTATCGCGGCTCTCAATAAACAGGCGGCAGCCGCAAGAAAAAAACTTCATGTTCATTTAAAAATTGATACAGGCATGGCAAGAGTAGGCTGCAATGTTTCAGAAGCTCTTGCCCTTGCGCGCCAGATAAATAAATGTTCTGCGCTTAAAATGACAGGAACAGCGACTCATTTGGCTGTTTCTGATTCGGCGGATATGCGAGACATCGACTACACAAAGCAGCAGCTTACCCGTTTTAAAAAAGCCGTTAACGCGATAAAAGCTGCCGGCATTAATCCCGGCATTGTTCATGCGGCAAACTCCGGCGCAATTATTCTGCACCCCGACGCATGGCTTGATATGGTAAGACCGGGAATCCTTCTTTACGGCTACAAGGCTGTGCAGGAGTTTGAACTGCCGCTGAGTCACTTAAATAAACTGATAAAATTAAAATCACTAATTGTAGATCCTGTAATGGAACTTAAAAGCGTTGTGACGCTTATTAAAAAAGTAAAAAAGGGCGAAACTGTTTCTTACGGCAGAACATGGACTGCATATCAAGACACTTTTATCGCGATCCTGCCTGTAGGATATGCCGACGGTCTTCCGCGCCTTGCAAGTAACAGGTGGCAGGTAACAATAAACGGCGCCGTTTACCCGATTGTCGGGCGGATTTGCATGGATCAATGCTGTGTAAACATCGGCTCTAAACCGGATGTTCAGCGCTGGGCAGAAGCGACTGTTTTTGGAGCCAACATTGTTCCGGAAGATCCGGAATTACCGGTAATCATGCAGGATGCGGCAGCTTTGGCAAATACTGTAAGAACCATTCCTTACGAAATTACCTGTAATATAAACAGAAGAGTGCCCCGTGTATACAAAGGCTAATGAACTACTAACATAATTGAATAAAAATGCAATTTTAGATATTATATAAACTGGAGGGCAGTTCAATGTCAGAAAATAAAGAAAAAGATAATTCTCCTTTTACAAAACAACTCTCGGCAAGAATGTTAAAAACACGGACAATTTTAATTTCGGGCCAAATAAATAAAAAATTGGCAGAAAAAACAATCCGTCAGCTTTTACTTATGGAAGACATTAACGAAGACCCTATCCATATTTTTATAGATTCTCCCGGCGGAGACGCGGATGCAGGTTATGCCATTTTTGACATGATCCGTTTTGTAAAACCTAAGGTTTGGACAATCGGCATGGGGCTTGTCGCAAGCGCAGCGGCAATAATTCAGCTTGCTTCCCCAAAAGAACTTCGCGTAGGACTGCCGAACAGCCATTACCTTATTCACCAGCCGCTTTCAGGGATCCGCGGCGTTGCGACTGACATAGAAATCCACGCAAAAGAACTAGAAAAACTGCGGGAAAAAATTAATCAATTAATTGCGGAAGAAACAGGCAATAATGTAACACAGGTAGAAAAAGATACAGACCGTGACTATTGGATGACAGCCGCAGAAGCCGCGAAATACGGACTAATCAATAGAGTAATAACCGGCAGAGACGAGATTAAATCCTAGAATTAAGCCCTAGATTGAATCTAACGATCGAGATTAGGGGTTTTCGTAATTTTTGTAAATGAACCGCCGGATTTTTTGCTGGGCGTTTTTTTCGAACGGATCCTTACGTACGCAGAAATCACCAATCTTTTTATAGACCGGAAGCGAGCGGTTAACTTCTTCTATTTCCTTTTTGACAAGTTCTTTAATAAAGCGTTCATCATTTGCTTTATCCGGATAATCCGCCTGCAGGTTTTCATAATTAGGAACAATAACCGCATAGATAATTTCGCCGCAGGACATTCTTCTGCCTACTACAAGAACTTCGGCAATAATCCGCGAAGCGGCAAAATGCGCTTCTACTTCTTCCGGATAAACATTTTTACCGCCGGAACCTACAATCAAATTCTTTTTGCGGCCTTTTATAAATAAAAAACCTTTTTTATCACGATAACCGAGATCACCTGTCAGCAGGTATCCGTCTTCTGTTATAACTTCTTTTGTAGCTTCTTCGTTCTCATAATAACCAAGCATAATAGAAGGAGACTTGCATGCTATTTCGCCGCTGCCGTCAGGTCCCGGATCAATTATTTTAAGTTCGGTATAATCTATAGGTAATCCAACCGATTCATTATTTTTATGGCGCGGCGTATTTACTGTTATAAGCGGAGAGTTTTCGCTCATGCCGTATCCTTGAACAATATTAAAACCAAGCGAATCAAAAAAGTCCGATGTTTTAACGCTTAAAGGTCCGCCGCCCGCGACCGTTATTCTAATAGATTCTAGCCCCGCCTTTTTACGGATAAACCTAAAAACTTTTTGTCCAAATCTAAAGTTACCTTTTTTTGACTGTGATAATGTAATGCTTCTTAAAATATCTAAAGGAAAACGCACAAAAGGTGAAAGTTTATTATACCCTGCTTCAATCGCAGTCATAATTTTATCAAAAAGAAGCGGAACACCTATAAGAAAGGTCACGCCGCCGTCCCTAATATTATCTATTACAATTTTACCGACAATTTTTTCTACAATTACAATTGGGATACCCGCCGAAAAAGGCGCAATAAATGAACAAGTTGTAGCATAAGTATGATGCAAAGGAAGAACATCGATAAATACATCGTTTTCTTCTGCATTTAAAATACGAATCGCTCCGCTCGCGTTTGCGATAATATTTTTATGCGAAAGCACAATACCTTTTGCGAATCCTGTAGTCCCCGATGTAAATACTATAGAAGCAGGATGACTAGGTTCGATACTGTCAATCTGAGGAAGTTCAACATTATCTGCATGTGTGCCGAAATTCGCATACTCTGCGGACTGCTCGACATGCTCCTCGTTATCCGGGCTTATGCAAACAGAAACTGTCATATTAACGCCGTTACCGGAAAGCGAAGAAGCAAAATCTTTTTTTTTGCCGGAATAAAAAAACGCTTTGGCTTTTGTTATATTAATTATATTAAGACATTCCTGTTCTGTGGCAAGAAAATCTACAGGTACTATATAGATTCCCGCAATGACAGTCCCCATCCAGACTGCCATCCATTCCGGACGATTTTCTGCCCAAAGAACAACACGATCTCCTTTAACAAGTCCTGCCGCAAGAAGACCGCGGGCAACCTTTTGACACTCATCATTGAATTTACTATAGCTCCAGCGTGTAAATTCCTTTTGCTTTCCGCAGCGGTAGCGAATCATATCTTTATTACTGTATTTTTTTGCCTGACCTTCCAGCATCTGAAAAAAATTATTATGGGGGATTTGAGGGATATTAGATATGTATTCTTCAAATTTAAGCATGACTCTCCTCTAAAATATAACGAATCAATATTAATTCATTATACAAAAAGACGGGGTGTCTGTCAAAATAAAAATGAGTGTTTTTGCAACTTTTTTTGCCGGGATGTGTCACCGACCAAACTCAAAAGACCCCTAAGAAAATCTAACCAGCATGTACCGTTTTTTTCCTGCTCTCAAGACCAGCTCACCTTCTTTATTTAAACAGTCAGTTTTAATAACCGCGGTTGGACTGTTTATAGCAGAGATTTCGCCGGAACTGCCGGAAACAAATGCGCCCCCCTGCTCTACAAGGCGGCGGGCTTCGCTCTTAGAAGACATCAAGCCGGCTTCGAAAAAGAGGTCAATAATATTTATGCCTGCTTCTATCTTTGAAATTGCTATTTCTGCTCTTGGCATAGCATTTTTATCGCCGCCGGAATCACCGCCCTGACCAAACGCCGCCTTAGCGCCTGATAACGCTTTATCAGCTTCGTCTTTTCCATGAATAAGAGCAGTTATCTCCCAAGCAAGCCGTTCTTTTGCGTCATTGGGATTTTTGCCGTCTGCGCACAAAGCGTTACATTCATCAGTTTCTAAAAATGTAAACATTAAAAGAAAGCGTAAAATGTCCCTGTCCTGAACATTGCGCCAGTACTGAAAAAATTCATAAGGCGTAGTGATAAGCGGATCGAGAAATAACGCGCCTTTTTCGGTTTTACCCATTTTTTTGCCATCAGCGGTTGTAACAAGAGGGAATGTAATGCCGAAAACTTCCGCTCCTTCGACACGACGAACGAGTTCTACGCCTGCTACGATATTTCCCCATTGATCATCGCCGCCGATTTGTAAACGGCAGTTATGTCTGCGGTATAATTCTAAAAAGTCAAAACTCTGCAATAGCTGATAATTAAATTCTATAAAAGAAAGCCCGGTTTCCATTCTCATCTTGTAGGCTTCAAAACTAAGCATTCGATTAACCGAAAAATGTTTGCCGATATCACGCAAAAAATCTATATAGTTTAAATTTGCAAGCCAGTCTTTATTATTTACAGAAAAAGCGGTCTTTCCGTCGAACCCGACAAATTTATCCAGCTGTCCCCTTATCGATTCTGTGTTTTTATCCAATTGTTCATAAGTGAGCATTTTTCGAATTTCGCTTTTCCCCGAAGGATCGCCGATACGCGCAGTACCGCCGCCAAGCAGCGCAATACCGTTGTGACCAGCGTCCCTGAGATGGCGGAATGCAAAGTACGGAACCATATGCCCAATATGGAGGCTTCCGCCTGTGGGGTCTGTACCCTCATAAAATGTGACAGGACCTTCGTCCATCAGCTTGGATAACCTTTCGGCATCTGTACACTGCTGAAAAAATCCTCTTGCCTTTAATGTTTCTAATGCTGAATTCATAACATATTGTACAAAATTTAAGGACGCTTGTCACCTAAAGGAGACTTTCACTTATTCCGATAATTAAAAATACAGATGACAATGTTCGAAATTATAAAGCAAGTGTTCTCATCTTGGCAGGTTATCGTTGTAACTTTGATTATTCTTCTATATATACACCTAGTTACGCATGTTTCCAAAAGATACCGCCGTCCGCGCGTAAAAATGAAAAAAATCAAATTGTTCAATAAAAAAGCAGTCCAGTCTAATACAGTAAACGAAACCTTGGAAGAACTCCCGGGTTCTGACTCCAATGACGAATTAGGTCTGGAAGAAGCCTGAAATGGCTGACGACCATCTAACAGAAGCTCTAAAAAAATACTTTGGTCTTTCTTATCTATTCCCATACCAGCGGCTGGCAATTTCAAACATACTGGAGTCAATAAACGAAAACTCAGACCCCGGCATCGATAGAGAAACGCTGGGAGGGCAAATTGTAATTCTTCCTACAGGAGCGGGGAAATCCCTTTGTTTTCAGCTGCCTGCCATACTCATAGAAGGAATAACGCTTGTAATATACCCAATTCTTTCGCTGATGGCAGATCAGCAAAGACGGCTGGACTCTCATGGTTTATCCCCTGTTACAATTAGGGGAGCTCAAACTAAAGAAGAGCGCGATGATATATGGGAAAAACTAGAAAGCGGCAAGGCAAAATTTATAATTGCAAATCCGGAAGTTCTCCTAACCCCGCAGGTAAAAGATAAAATAAGAAACTTAAAAGTTAAACATATTGTTATTGACGAAGCGCATTGTGTCAGCGAATGGGGTGAAAGTTTTCGTCCCAGTTATCTGGAAATAGGCTCAATAATCAAAAATATAAACCCGCAGATTGTTACGGCTTTTACAGCTACTGCGAGCGCGTCTGTATTGGAAAAAATAAAAAAATATGTTTTTGATGATTCGCAGGTAAACATTATTATGGGAAACCCTGACAGGCCGAATATCAGCTATTCTGCGATGGGATGTATTAACCGCAATCTAACCGTAAGAGATTTATTAATAAATAATAAACGCCCGGCAATTGTTTTTTGCTCTTCAAGACCCGGGACAGAAAAACTCGCCCACTATCTGCGAAACGAACTTGAAGAAATGGGTCACAGCTGGTACAAGGAAATTCGGTTTTATCATGCGGGATTAAATAGAGAAGAAAAAACAATAACAGAAAAATGGCTGCTTAATAATACAGAAGCTGTTCTTTGTTCGACTTGTGCGTTCGGCATGGGTGTAGACAAAGCTGACATACGGACAATTATACACAGAGACTGTCCGCCGTCAATAGAAGCGTATTTGCAGGAATCAGGCAGAGCCGGCCGCGACAGTGGACAATCAAAGGCTGTTCTTCTTTGGGGACCGGATGATAATGAAACAAATGCTCCCTTGTTAAAATATGCACGGGATACAGTTAATTGCCGCAGACATTCTCTTCTTTCTATGCTGGACTACACAAGCGACGAAGTACCGGAAACAAATTGCTGTGATGTATGCAATAATGAAGCAAGCGGTGAGTTAAGAGAAGAACATTCTGTTTTAGATTTTTTCCGCAGAAATAAAAGACGCTTTACGCAAACACAAGCGGCTTCTGTTTTAAATGCAAGCAAAAACATAAGATGGTCAGAAGAAGAAGCCTCCCGGGTTATTGGTTATCTGTTAAAAACCAAAAAACTTAGGAGGCTCGCTTTCCCATGGAAAGATAGAATTACTCTTTAACACCGCCCAGCTGAACACCGGCAATGATGTACTTAGACAATGAGAAGTAAACTATAAACAGCGGTAATACAGAAAGCGCCAATCCTAGATATACAGCGCCAAGCTCGGTTCTGTAAATGTCGCCTCTAAGAAGACTGACCATAATTGGCATTGTATATAAACTGTTGTCTGTTAAGAAAATTAAAGGCAGGAAGAAGTTATTCCAGCTTCCGACAAATACGAAAATAGCCTGAGTCGCAATAGCCGGCTTCATCATCGGCAGG
This sequence comes from Treponema sp., assembly GCA_009784935.1. Taxonomy (GTDB): domain Bacteria; phylum Spirochaetota; class Spirochaetia; order Treponematales; family Breznakiellaceae; genus WQXQ01. The sequence goes on along the minus strand of WQXI01000014.1, from coordinate 5,558 downwards.
ATAATCCTGTTAAATGTATAAAACTCTCTTGCACCGTCAATACGCGCAGAGTCAACAATATCCAGCGATAAAGTCGCCATTAGATACTGACGCATAAAGAAGACTATTGCAGGAGACGCAATAGCAGGCAATATCAGCGGCAAGAAGTTATTGGTAATGCCCAACTGGAACATAAACTGATAAAAACCAATATTTACAACCTGAGCCGGAATCATAATAACTATAAGAATAAATGTAAAAAACGCCTGACGCAGTTTCCAGCTATATGCAACCAACCCGTAAGCAGTAAGAGAAGAAAAGTATGTCGCACATATTGTTGTAGAAACAGATATAATCATGGAATTCATTAAGCCAACTAACGGATTAAATGATTTCCCGGCAAAAACATTTAAATTGCCAAAAAAGTGCACCGAAGGAATAAAGGAAATACTAGCCTGCTGTATCTCATAAGTATTGCGGGTAGCATTTATAAACATAACAAAAAACGGAAATATACTCAAAAAACCAAGTACTACACAAGATGCATAAACGACTACCTTAAAAATGCTGTTTTTATCGTTCTGGTTCATAATGCAGCGCCTCCTGCTTTTTCAAGTTTAAGCTCTTTTTGGGCTTTCTTAAACAGCTTTTTATTACGTGCCGCATCTTTGTCGCGCATGAGGAAGAAGACAATAGAAGATAACGCCGCAATTATAATAAATACAATCATACTTGCCGCCGCAGCGCGGTTAAACATAAAACTGCCCGCATACGCCTGATTAAATATAAAAAGACTTAATGTACTTGTGGCATTGTCGGGCATACCGTTATTAAACAGCCTTGGAATGTCAAACATATTAAGACCGCCGACCATACTTGTAACAAGAATAAATACCATAATTGTACGCAAGTTAGGAAGCGTAATTAAAAAGAACTGTTGTGTACTCGAAGCTCCGTCAATCTCAGATGCCTCATACATAGAAGGGTTTAAACCCAAGACACCGGATATTAAAATTAACATAGTATAACCGTACCACATCCAGAACTGAATAAATGCGACAATCATCTGAGAAGCATTCCCTTTAGTTAAAAAGTTATAATCGCCTCTTTCGAGATAACCTAACTTAACTAAAAAATCCTGAATAGGTCCGTAAGGAAACATAAATAATACGTTAAATAAAATTGCTATAGAAGCGGCAGTTATAATATTAGGCATATAAAACAGAACCTTAAAAACGCCCTGTCCTCTGATTTTATGCCTATGATTTGTAAACCATTCGGTAAGAAGCAATGCAAGGAATAACTGCGGGATAAAATTCAAAAACCATATCTTAAATGTATTTACTGTAGAGACTCTAAAAGTATTATTATTGAATACAGAAACAAAGTTATCAAAAGGTTTTTCTAAAAAATTCCAGTTAGTATTGCCGATTCCGCGTAAATCGGTAAAACCAATAACTATGGTATAAATAAGCGGATAAAGCATAAAGAAAAGAAATGTGACTACAAATGGTATAGAAAAAATATAACCATATTTCGCATAACTAACATTAGTCTGTTTCATATCCGCCCTCTCAAAAAAAAATAAGGGGGCGGTTAAAAAACCGCTCCCTTAATCGCTCGTTAGATTATTGTGGTAAAATGTCCAAAATATCTGCTACGTTGCGTCTCCAGTCAGCAATAGCCTGATCACGAGTTTTGTCGCCGTTCAGGTACAATGCAACTTGGTCGTTAAAGAGTGCGCTGATTGTTTCATCATATGGTGAGAAGAAGTCACCTTTTGCATTTGCGCCAGCAGGAATAAATACGTCAAACATATCTTGTCCGCCGAGGAATGCAAGTGTTCCGTCTGATCTGTCCATAACAACACCAGAAGCAACTGCGTCTTTTGCTGCGCCTTCAGCTAATAAGCCATTAGCAAACAGATACTGGAAGCCAGTGTCAGATGTATCAAGTGTAAGCCATTCAATTAATGTTTTTACACCGTCTTTAACAGCAGAGTTTCCTCTGTTGTTAGCAAGAACCCATGTTCCGCCCCATGAGAACGGTACAGGAGGTACTGCAACTGCCCAGTCGCCGAATGTGTCGCCAGCATTGCCAGCCATAACGTAGTTAATAAGCCATGCAGGACCGAGGTAACCGAATACCTGTCTTTCGCCAGCGCCTCTCATGCCAGCAAACCAACCGTCTGACCATGCGCCTACTCTGTTTGTGTAGTTATTGTCATAAAGTGCTTTTGCAACATCAAGGAACTGTTCGCGGGCAGGATCAAGATATAATCTGCCGTCAATAACATAAGGACGTGTAGCTGTGTTTCTCATAACCTGCCAAACATCGCCTTCACCAGCTGCGATTGCATAACCTCTTGCTCTAAGAGTTGCCGCTGCTGCGAGGTATCTGTCCCAACCTGGACCAATGATACTTGCGATTCTGTTAGGATCGTCTGTTCCAAAAACTTCTCTAGCAATTGAACGGCGATAAATAAAGCCGCTGCCTGTGTTCTGGAATGCAAGACCAACAACCTGATTGTCAGTAGGTCTTGTGCCAAGTTCGTAGATATAAGTAGCAATCTGAGCAGCTCTTAACTGGCTGTCAATATTGATACCAAGATCTCTATATGGCATTGCATGGTGAGCAGATTCGCCTTGTGTATATTTCAATACGAAAGCTGCTTCAGCTGTGAAGATGTCAGGAGCTCTTCTTCCTCTGCCAGCGAGGGCTTGGTCGAGAGCAGGCTGATATGCACCTTCTGTAGTTGCAATAATAGTGATGTTGAAGTCATACGGGAAATCCGGATTCATTTCTTTAAATCTAAGTAATGCATTCGGTACTTCATCTGTAAAGCTCCATACATTGATAGTATTCTTATTGCCGTCGTCACAACCAATAAATAATACTCCACCTACGATTACTAGTGCTAATAATAGCAAAAGTGATTTTCTCATCTTTTTCCTCCAAAGATACTTTTTTTCCCCAACCTTTTTTGGGTTTTTAGTTTACTAGCAACATATTACCATGACGAAAATAAAAGGTCAATAGCCTATTCTACTAATTTTATTAAAAATTTGAAAAAAGTGGAAATTTGGCAATTTTTAAGAAATTTCCTATTTTATGGTGAATTTTGCGCTAACTGGACTAGGCGCCCCCTTTTCTACAGCGGCTGGCACAGGCGCGGCATCCCCCGCAATAACCGTATAAGAGCCGGGAACAAGTTTGTATTCACCCCCGTCGTTTACGGTATACATAGACTCTGCCGAAAGTTTGAATTCAACCTTAGCGGTCTTTCCTGCTTTAATAAACACCCGTTTAAACCCTTTTAATGAAGAAAACGGCTCATTTTGCCTGTTATCCTTCGAAATATAGAGCTGAACTACCTCATCGGCGTCTCTTTTTCCGGTATTAGTCACACTCACAGCGACATTTAATACGCTCCCAGCATTAATTTCGGATGAAGAAAGTTCTATCGAATCGAACCGAAAGCTCGTATAAGAAAGCCCAAAACCGAAGGGATACAGGGGTTTTTCTGTCATGTAGCGGTAGGTGCGCCCTTTCATCGAATAATCATCGTATGCGGGGAGCTGGGATGTCGAAGCATAGAAGGTAACAGGGAGCTTTCCCGAAGGAACAACATCGCCAAAGATGATGTCTGCCACAGCTTTGCCGCCCGATTCGCCCGGATACCATGCAAAAATAACAGCGTCAACAAGGTCTTCGGGGTAGGCAATCGCGCTGCCGCCTGTAAGCACCAGAATGATTTTTTTACCGGCATTTTTGACCGCCTGCAGATACTTTAACTGCCATGCCGGAAGCTCTATCGTATCTCTGTCGCCATTGGAGTCCGAAGCAATCGCGTCGCCTTCTTCGCCTTCCATCGCGCCGTCAAGTCCCATTACTGCAATGACAACATCTGTTATATTGGCTTCACCGTAATGAACAAGCGATTTGCTGTTTTCGCTGTACATCAAACAGCCTTGGCGGTAATCCAAATTAATACCAAACATTCCGCTCACTTTTTCGGCAAGTCCTTCTATTATAGTAGTAAAGTGTGAACTTATGCCGTAATAGTTACCGAGGAGAGCATGCGTATTGGCGGCGGCAGGACCTACAACAACCATATTTTTTGGGCTGGAATCCAGCGGTAAAAGGTTGTTGTCATTTTTAAGAAGAACAATGGATTTGTGCGCCGCTTTAAGAGCGAGTTTTTTGTGTTTTTCGCAGTTAATTATTTTTCGATCTAGTTTACCGTATTTTCCGGAGCCGGGTTTATCGAACATTCCAAGTTTAAAACGCGTACGAAGCAGGCGTTCGAGCGATGTGTTGATTGTTTCTTCTGATACGAGCCCCTGTTTGTGAGCAACTGTTAAAAACGGATAAGTACAGCCGCAGTTTAAATCACAGCCTGCGTTTAAAGCCATAGCCGCAGATTCTTCGGGTGATTTGGTAATTTTATGATACTCATGAAAATCCCGTATCGCCCAGCAGTCAGAAACAAAGTGCCCTTTAAAATTCCATTTGCCGCGAAGGATATCTTTTATAAGAAGATTACTTGCGCAGCAGGGTTCGTCTAATGTGCGGTTATAAGCGCCCATTACGGATTCTACGCCGCCTTCTACCAGCGCCTTAAAAGCGGGCAGATATGTTTCCCACAGATCCTTTTGCGTGACAATCGCGTTAAAAGTGTGGCGATCTTTTTCCGGACCGGAGTGAACAGCATAGTGCTTGGCGCATGCGGCTGTTTTTAAATTTTCGGGATCATCGCCCTGCAAACCCTGAACCAGCGCAAGCCCGATACGGCTTGTTAAATACGGATCTTCGCCGTATGTTTCCTGTCCGCGCCCCCAGCGAGGATCACGAAATATATTGATGTTTGGTGTCCAGAAAGTAAGCCCCCAGTATTGGCCGCGGTTTCCCTGTTTTACAGCTTCGTTGTGTTTTGCGCGCGCTTCGTCTGATATAGCAACAGCGATTTCTTTAATAAGCTCCTCGTCAAAAGTAGCTGCCATCGCGATCGCCTGCGGAAAAACAGTCGCAACACCAGCTCTCGCAACGCCATGCAGACATTCGTTCCACCAGTTATACGCAGGAATGCCAAGACGTTCTATCGCCGGGCTTTTGTAAAGCAGCTGGGAAACTTTTTCCTCCAGCGTCATTTGGGAAATCATTTCTTTTATTTTTGATTCGCGGTTCATGGTTCGCTCCTGATTAGTAATTAGAGTATTATAGCGATAATTAAGAAAAATTGATATAGGGAACTTTTAAGGATCAAAACTCATCGCCATAGCTGGTTATCCTTATTTCTGTCAGGATTTTTTTGATGTTTAGAATATCCTGATACGCCCAGTGATTATGAGAGTTTAATTCATGCAGCGCATAACAAAGATATTCATTTTTTAGTTCAATAATACCAAAACCTTCGATATTCCAGCTTAAATCTTTTTTTATATTGATTAATTCGTGTTCTCTGATATCAATTTCTGCCGGCGGTTCATAATTAAAACAAATAGACATCATGTATTCTGGATTTAGGTAAGCGGTAATTTTATCATATAATTCAATATTCCCCTCTATGTCTTCGTCAT
>WQXI01000013.1 GCA_009784935.1 Treponema sp. | reverse complement strand
TCAGTTTTTTGATTTCCTCACTTCACGAATCAAACCTTCCGCCGGCTCCCTGATCCCGTCAGACCAGAGTACCACTTTTCCAGATAACTTAAATCATAGAAACTCCGTGGTTTAATTTCTTATGGATTCATTATATAATAAGCCATGTTTAATGATTGCCTTATAATGGCGGGCGGTTCGGGCACACGGCTATGGCCGGCAAGCAGTTCACGCCTTCCCAAACAGTTTCTATCCGCGTCAGCTTCTGCCAAAAAAAGTTTTTTTTCTATGGCTTTAGAAAGAGCGCTTTTGATTGGAGAACGCGTTATCGTTATTTCCGGTAAATCTCATGTACCTCATGTAGTTAGAGACGCTTCGGCATTTTCTCCCGCTGATAAAAAAAGAATAATAGTAATCGGAGAACCTTCGGCAAAAAACACGGCTCCTGCGGCAGCCTGCGCGGCAGCTTTTTCTCTTTTTGGCGGTTCAAAAAGCAGTACAAAAAAAGAAAAAACCATGCTTGTTCTTACAAGCGATCATATTATTAAACCATTAAATGTATTTAAATCTGACGCCCTGCTCGCCAAAAAAGCGGCATTAGACGGACAGCTTGTTGTTTTTGGAATACCGCCTGCGCGCCCGGAAACAGGATACGGTTATATAGAAACATCCGACGGCAAGGGACCTGTATTTAAAGTCGCTGCGTTTCATGAAAAACCCGATCTTGAGACCGCAAAAAAATACGGAGCCAGCTCAAAGTTTTTCTGGAACTCCGGAATGTTCGCTTTTGGCGCCGAGTTTATAAAAGAACAATTTAACAAACATGCGCCGGATGTTTATGAACCTTTTGACAAATTAAAAGAACCAAAAAAAGCTGACTATTCAACCTCTAAGGGCATAAAAGTCCTAACAGGATGGAAGGGGCTTGCTTCTGCATATAATAAAACAAAGAGCATTTCGTTTGACTATGCAATTGCCGAAAAATGCACAGAAACATCGATGGTACGCACAAGTTTTGACTGGATCGATATAGGCAACTGGGAAGAATATATTAAAATATACGATAATACAGCTTCCGAAGTATTTAGAGCGGATTCTAACACCTGTTTTGTCGACTCTGACATTCCTGTGGCTCTTGCCGGGGTTGACGACCTAATTGTAGTGATTCGTTCCGGAAAAGACGGCTCTCCTGCATCTGCTCTGATTACCAGAAAAGGACAAACTCAAAAAGTTCGAGATATTACCGATAATATAAAAGCCGCAGGTAGGGGCGAATTATTATAGGGATAGACAAAATTAATATTTTTTGTCTATAATATGGAGTATGGGAGTACTAACAAGTCAAAAAATAACAGTTTATTATGAGCGCTTTAAGGAAATAGATGTAACTTTTACAAAGGACATGATACAAGTTACAGGTCTTTTGACACAACAGGTACATCTAAAAACCGGCAATGATTTTTGGCCATGCGTCGTCTATACAGCGTCATTTTCCGGCGCTAAAGTTGTCGCCAATGTAAAAACAGGGCTGCTTGGAAAACTGCAGGCAACAAATAACTTTGTAAACCTTCGCTTTTGTTTTAGGCCGCCCGGAGAGTCAAATACAGTAACATTCTTTGTCGCAGCCCGCGTCATGGCAACTGCTCCCTACGGAAATTCACAAGATGTAAATATGTTTACTCTTCAATTTTCTAATCGTCCTCCCGACGACTTTATCGAAATCATTGGCAGGGTACTTGATGCAAATGTAAATTCTTCCAAAAGAAAAGATGTCCGCATTCCGTTAAATCCGGATAATATGCGAAAACTTAGTATAATTTCTACAGAAAGCTCTGTAAACATACAGGGTGTTCCAAGACGCTGTATTTTAAGAGACCTTTCTTTCTCCGGTACAAAAATAATAATGATGGGTGTCGCAAAATTTGTTATGGATAAAGAAGCTGTAGTGCGCATTGATTTTAACGACCCAAGAGAATCATTTTTGATAAAAGGAAAATTTATCCGCGCCGAAAATGTCGAAGGAAAAAAAGAAATGGTTGCCTTGGGTCTTACTTTTGACGAAGCTGCCGTCCCAATGGGTTATAAAATACGCCTTAACGATATGCTTACTTCTACACGCGCTGATTACCGCACAAATCCTTCTGACGAAGAAAATCAAAACGGCGCATCCTAAACATGAACCGCCTAGTTTTTTTACCTGTTCCGGAAATTTTTAAAAAAGAATTTACATCAGAAAAAGGTTTTCCTATTAATCCTGATATACCGATTCCGGCGGTTATACCGGCAGAGCCAGAAACTGACAATAACGAAGCTCCTCTTGCCAAGCTCGAAATGGATATGATCATATCCGGTATGTTACGCGCTATCGAAGAAAAACAGGTAAAGCAGGAATGGATCGATTACTACTGCGGTTTTGTATTGTTTTTAAGACCGGATATTTTAGAAATCGTTCAGACCGAACAAGAAAAGAAGAATATTTAACCACAGAGTACTGCAACTAAAGTTGCTTGGAGTTTCACGGAGAAGGAATTAGCTTTCGTACTTGCAGCGAAGCTTCCAGCACTAATAACTCCGTGCGACTCCGTGACCTCCGTGGTTATTTCTTAATCTGGTAAAGCTAAAGCTAATACTTCTTCGAAGCGTTCGACTGCATGAAACTCTATTCCCTTTTTAACATGATCCGGTATCTCATCCAAATCACGTTCATTCTGTTTTGGAAAAATAATATACTTTGCTTTGTTTCGGCGCGCCGCGATTGTTTTTTCTTTTAATCCGCCGATTGGAAGCACCTGCCCTGTCAAAGAAAGCTCTCCTGTCATTACAAGTTTTGGCGTGACAATTTTATTGCGCATAAGCGAGAGCAATGCAGTCGCCATTGTAATTCCTGCAGAAGGACCGTCTTTCGGCGTTGCGCCTTCTGGAATATGCAGATGTATATGGTTGTTATCAAACCATTCTTTTTTAACATTATATTTTTCAACTGCCATTTTACGCGCTAGAGTCTTTGCAATTTCAGCGCTTTCTTTCATTGTATCGCCCATTTTACCGGTTAACGTAATGCCCTCTTTGCCGGGAAGCGAAACAGCTTCTATAACAAGCGTATCGCCGCCCATACTTGTCCATGCTAATCCGACAGACATCCCTGGCTTGTCCGCAGTTTTAATATCATCTTCTCTAAACAGCGGTTTACCAAGCTGTTTTTCTACCAGTTTTTTATCAATATCAAAACGCATTGGCACAGCGGCTGTTGTATATTCCGGTGCGTTTTCTTTAACTACATCTTTTTCTATTACACCTGCACTCGGTTTTTCCATGATATCCACTATCTGCTTTGCGATTTTGCGGTGAATCTTATCAAGGTTTTTTTCAAAGTTCCTAACACCCGCTTCCCGCGCATAACAGTTTGCGATATGTAAAAGACTGTCCTTTGTATACTTAACTTGATTTTTTTTGAGTCCGTTTTTTTCGAGGCTTTTAGGCAATAGATAGCGTTTTGCAATTTCTAGTTTTTCCGTATCGATATAACCGGGAAGCTGAATAATTTCCATTCGATCCAAAAGCGGCACAGGTATTGTATCTAATGTATTGGCAGTAACAATAAAAAAGACATGGGATATATCAAACGGCAGATCAAGATAATGATCCCTAAAAGAAATATTCTGCTCCGGATCAAGCACTTCCAATAATGCGCTTGCAGGATCACCGTGGTAGCTCTGCCCCATTTTATCGATCTCGTCTATCATAAATACCGGGTCTTTTGTTTTAACTATTTTTAATCCTTGAATAATTTTTCCCGGCAGCGCGCCTATATATGTGCGTCTGTGTCCTTTTATTTCTGCTTCGTCCCTCATTCCTCCGACAGAAAACCTAAAAAATTGTTTTCCCAGCGCGCGCGCAATTGATTTACCGATAGAAGTTTTTCCAACTCCGGGAGGTCCGACAAGACAGACGATCGAACCTTTTGTATCCTTGCGCAGTTTTCTAACAGCCAAAAACTCAACTATCCGCAGCTTTACATCTTTTAACCCATAATGATCCGCTTCCAGTATTTCCTGCGCTTTTTTTAGTTCGAATGTTTCTGGAGCGGGATCCAGCCATGGAAGAGACGCAATTACGTCTAAATAATTGCGGGTAACGGTAAACTCTGCAGAGTTCGGCTCCATCATGCTGAATTTTTCCATTTCCTGTTCGATAGTTTCTTTTATTTCGCCTTCAAATTTAAAACTGTCAAATTTTTCTTTTAAGCGCTGAAAATCAGAACTTTTTGCATCGACTGTCTGTCCAAGTTCCTGCTTTATTGCCTTTAGTTCTTCTTTTAAAAAATAATCACGCTGAGATTTTTCTATTTTTTCGTTTATTTCTTTTTGAATCTTTTTTTGTATGCGCAAGAGCTCCTGTTCTTTTTTGATAAAAACAAGCACTTGTTCCATGCGCTTTCTTACATTTAATATTTCCAGTATTTTTTGCTGTTCGGCTTTATCAATATTTAAAATACTTGCGATAAAATCGGCTATTTTTCCGGGATGATCGATATTAATCATATTAAGGCGCATTTCTTCTGAGAACAACGGATTGTTTTCGCTTATTTGTTTCATCTCAGAAATTAACGCTCGTGTTAACGCCTTAACTTCGCTTGTATTGTCTTCTTCTTCTTCAAGGTACTCAACCGCCGCGACAATCGGGTTAGAAGCATTAAGAGTTTTTTTTACTTTAAAGCGTTTTAATGTAGAAATAAATATGTTAACTCCGCCGTCAGGCAGATTTATTTTTTTTACGATTTTGGCTACAGTACCGACTGTGTATAAATCAGTAATCGCGGGCGTGTCGGTTTCATGCTGCATCATGATAAGCCCTATAAGTCCATCGCCTGCATTGGCGTCCTCGACTACTTTAACATCGGTAAGGTTGCCGATCATAATGGGCGTAAAAATCCCAGGGAATATCGGACGCCCCATTAGAGCAACCAAATGCAGTTTATTGGGAAGAAGCTGGTCTATAGGTATTATTTGATCACTCATCGACAATACTTGATATAAAAATTTATAACCACGAACCTCACGAACCCGCAGTAAGATATCTTAGCGCAAGTTCGTGTGGTTAGTGGTAAAATTCTCTTAAGATTTTATGTTATAGAAAGCCTTGCGGCCGGCGTATTGGCTTATGCCGGAAAGCTCGTCTTCGATTCTTAAAAGCTGATTGTACTTGGCTGTACGATCCGAACGGCTCATTGAACCTGTCTTAATCTGTCCTGTTTCTAACGCGACAACAAGATCAGAAATAAATGCGTCTTCGGTTTCGCCTGAGCGGTGCGAAATAATCGCGGTATAACCTGCTCTCTTTGCCATTTCTACAGCTTCATAAGTTTCTGTAAGCGTACCAATCTGGTTTACTTTAACAAGAATTGAGTTACAAGCGCCCATTTTAATTCCTTTTTCGAGGAACTTGGTGTTTGTTACAAAGAAATCGTCGCCAACAAGCTGAATCTTTGATCCAAGCGCTTTTGTAAGTTTTACATAACCGTCCCAGTCATTCTGATCCAGAGCGTCTTCTATCGATATGATAGGAAACTTGTTAATCCATTTGGTGTAAATCTCGATCATTTCGTCTGCACTAAAAAGTTTATCAGGGTTGGACTTCCAGAACTTATAGCCTTTTTTGCCGCCTTCATCAAAAAGTTCGGAGCTTGCGCAGTCAAGTGCGATCATCATCTGTTCGCCGGGTTTGTATCCTGCTTTTTCGATTGCTTTCATTACGTATTCGAGAGCTTCATCGTTATTAATGTCAGGCGCAAAGCCGCCTTCGTCGCCGACTGCTGTGCTTTTCTTTGCATCATGAAGAAGCTTTTTAAGCGCATGGAAAACTTCGGCTGTCCAGCGAACTGCTTCTCTCATCGATTCTGCGCCAACCGGCATGATCATAAATTCCTGAAAGTCAATTAAATTGTCAGCGTGCTTGCCGCCGTTAATAATATTAGCCATTGGAACAGGCAGAACATTTGTATGGAATCCGCCGAGATATTTGTACAGCGGAACGCCGAGGAATTCAGCTGCCGCGCGGGCTGTTGCCATAGAAACGCCGAGAAGAGCGTTAGCGCCGAGTTTGCTTTTGTTTTCGGTTCCGTCAAGTTCGATCATTGTCTTATCGATATCGACCTGTTCAAGAGCATCCAGCCCCATTAATTCAGGTCCAATAATGTTATTTACATTGTCAACTGCTTTTAAAACACCTTTGCCAAGATAGCGGCCTTTGTCGCCGTCTCTAAGCTCGACTGCTTCGTGTTCACCGGTAGAAGCGCCGCTAGGTACTGCAGCGCGGCCTAAAGAACCGTCTTCCAGCATTACATCAACTTCTACTGTTGGGTTTCCCCTTGAATCGATAATTTCACGAGCTTCTACGTATTCAATTAAACTCATATTTTTCCTCCAAATTGTATTTATGCGCAAGCCGCGCAAGCGGCGCCTATAATAACTTCCTTACGCTCGACGACCTAAGGGAGTCATGTGATAATGGTGCGCTATTTTCGCAGTTTAGTCAAGGTGAGCAAGCAGTCTATCCAGAAACTCACGCGCTTCAGTAAAAGAAGAGTCTATCTCCAGTACTTTTAACAAATCTGCAATCGCTTTGGGGGAATCTTCCATTCTGTCATAAACAACAGCGCGGTTATAATACGCAATTTCATTGTCAGGTTCGAGCCCTATTGCATGATTAAGCGCTTCTATAGCTCTTTCATAATTTCCCATTTCACTATAAACTGTTCCCATACTGATATAACTATATATAAAAGCAGCGTTTAACATAATAGCTTGAGTAAAATCTGCTATTGCTTGTTCGTATTCTTCAAGAAAAGCATATGCTCTGCCGCGGCCGTAATATACATTATAAGATTTATGCCCCAATTGTATAACTTGATTAAACTCAATAATTGCATTCCTGTATTCATCCATTTCTGTATAAACATAACCAAGTAAAAAATATGCCTCTGGATGATTGGGATTAATCTGAACAGCTCTGTAAAAATCCTCTATAGCTTTTTCAAAATCGCCTTGGTTAAAATATTGCTTACCGCGATTATGATATACATGAAGCATATCAGGTTCCAGTTCTAGTGCACGATCGTAATCGGCAAATGCAAGATCGTTTTCGTTCTTATATGAATATACGACTGCGCGATTAGCAAATGAATGTGAATCATTTGGGTTCAGCCTGATTGCATGGGTGTGATCTGCAATTGCGCTGTCTAATAACTCACTTTGTTCTAATGTATACTCAAGTTGTATCTCGATAATATCAGTAAAAAAAATTCTCATTTTTGCATATGCTCGTTTGTCATATACTTCCCAGTTATCGGGATCCAGCCTAATCGCTTCTGAGAATGCTTCTATAGCTCTTTCGTATTCACCGCTATCTTTAAACCTGTTCCCGATGTCAATATATTGCTGAGCTGTCTGCGCCGGGGTGTTTTGCGCAATTGCCGCAAAAGAGATTGTAAACAGAAGTGCCGCAAGTAAAAAACGATTCATACTATTCCTGTTTGTATGTTTTCATAAAATCACCGAGGCGATTCATTGCATCTGTTAATGTCGCTTTGTCCGGCAAGAACACAATGCGAAAATGATCAGGTTTATCCCAATGAAAACCTGTACCATGAACAAGAAGAAGGCGCTGGGCGCGCAGAAGATCCAGCATAAATTTTTCGTCATTAGTAATGTTAAAACGTTTTGTGTCTACTTTTGGAAAACAATAAAGCGCGCCTTTGGGCGTAACGCAGGAAAGCCCCGGAATCTGATTGATAAATTCTGCCGCAGTATTGCGCTGTTCATAAAGCCGCCCGCCGGGTTTAATTAAATCTTTTATACTCTGATATCCGCCGAGAGCTGTTTGAATCCCCATCTGCGAGGGCATATTCGGACACAAGCGCATATTTGCAAGCATATCCAGCCCTTCGATATAATCAGCTGCAATTTTTTTATTGCCGGAAAGCGTCATCCATCCGGCGCGGAAACCTGCAGCGCGCCATGTTTTGCTTAAGCCGTCAAAACTTACAGATAAAATATCCGGCGCAACCGAAGAAAAAGGAATGTGCACAGCGTCATCATAAATTATCCGGCTGTAAATTTCGTCAGCATATACAATCAATTCGTTTTCTCTCGCGACTTTTGCGATCTCTTCTAATATAGCTCTGTCATAAACAGCGCCAGTCGGGTTATTTGGATTGATTACAACAATCGCTTTTGTTTTTGATGTAACCTTAGAACGAATATCTTTAATGTCGGGGTTCCAGCCCGAACCTTCGTCACAAATATAATGAACCGCTTTACCGCCGCAAAGAGTAACAACAGCTGTCCAAAGAGGATAATCCGGCATTGGGATTAGCACTTCGTCTCCAGTATCCAATAAAGCCTGCAACGACATAGATATAAGTTCGCTTACGCCGTTACCGATAAAAACATCATCGATATCTACGTCCATTACGCCCTTAGATTGAAAATCCTGCATAATTGCTTTCCGCGCCGAAAAAAGTCCGCGCGAATCTCCGTAAGCTTGAGCGTTGGGAAGATTAATTACCATGTCACGGATAATCTCGTCAGGAGCATTTAAACCAAAAGCTGCAGGGCTTCCAATATTAAGTTTGATTACATTAAAACCCTCTTCTTCGAGCCGTTTTGCTTCTTTAAGAACAGGTCCTCTGATGTCATAACAAACATTGTTAAGTTTCGAAGATTTTTCTATATTTTTCATTTTAATAAATAACCTTTCTTGCACGTCTGTCGCTTGTGCGCCTGTCGCTTGTGCTTCTGCCCTCTTTGCGTCTGTCTGATACGCGCCTGTCGGATGAACGCCTATCCTTTGGTTCGGGCGGAGGGGGAGGAGGCAGTAAGTCCCAAATCCATTTGCCTGCTTCGTCAATGTATTTTCTGACAATGGCAATATGCATATCGGTTCCTACTCTATCTGCTTCTCTTGTCCAATCTTCTATATTAGAGAATACTTTTTTTACCCTCTGTTTGCCGTTTTCTGCAGTATTTTTGCATTGTTCGGGGTTCATCGAATACTTCAATATAGAGCTATACAGAAAATATGCCGAAAGCCCGGTAATAAACGCATCTTTTGACGAACCTGCAAGAGACGAAAATTCCGACTCTACCGCATTAAATGCTCCTGCTAAAAGATAGGAAAAACCATGAAACCACCGCACCCATTCTTTGTCTTTACTCTTGCATTTAGAAAGCTGAGCCTTAAAGAAAGCCGCCGCTTCGCCGTAATTACCGCTTAAAATCCGCGCTGACCCGAATATAAGAACGCTTTTATTAATCACCGACGGTTTTTTAAGGTTTGCCTTGCTTTCCAGCTTTAAGACCGAAAGATAGTCAGAAATAACAAGATATGAGCTCGCCAAAAGCCTGACATTGCGAGAATTATACCTGTTTTTTACAAAGACTTTTTGTTCTAAATAATACGCTAATGCAGGCCAATCTTCTCTTTCTAAGAGCGAAAGAAGCCGATAATTAAGGAAGAAAAATATGCTCATGCAGACGAGGAGCAGAACCATGAAGATTAAAAGCGGTAATGAAAGAAACTGGAAATTTACCGCAAATTCGCTGCTGTCTGCCGAACGAGAGAGCACAAGCGGCAGCAAGGCGATGACTAATATTACTATAAGGATTATAATGCTGAAAGCGATGATCAGATATTTAAATTTCAAACGGAACTCTCCTAATATGGCTCTACAGGGAATCATAGAAGAAAGCTCCTTTTACGTCAACGTGGGGATAAAATGAAAAACTATTTGTTAACGGAAATAAAACCTAACAGCTTTTTCACCAAAAACACCTATCTTGATCAGGCGTTTGTCCTAACAGCTCCGGAAATGCCCTTTACAGATGAACTTCTCAGCTCCCTCGAAAAATGGAGATTTAAATCGGTATGTTCAGAAGGCGAAACAAGCAGTGAATATGCCGCAACCAGTGAAGCCGCCGCTTATGTGGCTTCTGACGGCGCTGTTGGTCCCGGTCAGCAGACAGACGGCGATAAGCTGGATAAAGCCGAAGAATTTTATAATACCTTCCTATTCTATGTAGAAAATATGTTTGTTAAAGCCGCTGTTTCCAATGAGCTTGAAATTAAAGCTGTAACAGAAAAAATAAAAGATATTGTAGAATATGTAAAAGAAGACCGCCGTTTTCTTATGAGGATATTAAAGAAAGTAGAACCAGCCGAAGGAAAAAACTATCTTGCTACCCATTCACTGCGTTCGGCAATTCTTTCTATTATAATCGGCTCTTATTTAAAGCTTCCTCCTTACAGATTAATCGAACTCGGTGTCGCTGCTCTCCTCCACGAAGTCGGCATGCTCAAACTGCCTTCGCAGGTTTATCTCAGCCAAAGACCGCTTAATGCGCAGGAACAAAAAGCGATTATGACCCATCCGGTTCTTGGTTACAGTATGTTAAAAAACTTTAATGCTCCTCTCCCTGTCTGCCTTGGAGCTTTGGAACACCACGAACGCGAAAACGGCACCGGATATCCAAGAAGACTAATGGGAGATAAAATCAGCCTTTATTCCAAGATAATAGCCGTTGCCTGTTCTTACGAAGCGCTCAGTTCAAAGAGACCTCACAAGGAAGCAAAAGACGGCTACACAGGCATGCTGGAACTTTTAAAAAACGAAGGAAAGCAATACGATGACACTGTCGTTAAAGCGCTGGTTCTTTCGCTTTCTATATATCCTATTGGTCTTTATGTTCTTTTATCCAACGACAAAAAAGGCCAGGTTGTTGACGTTAACCCCGAAAACCCGCGCTTCCCTATCGTGCAGATATTCGGCGAGTTTACAGCTGACGGAAAAATTAAAATGGTTCAGACTGCGCCTAATGTTCTTTCTATTGTACGGCCTTTAAACCGTACGGAGATTGACACTTAACATGGACTTTTTATCATTTATTATAATTTTCACGTTTACTTTAATTTTATTCTGCGGAGTTTTTTCGCTTTTTGAATCCGCGCTTGGCTTATGCAGAAAATCACGCTTAGAAAAAGAACAAGGCAAACATTACAAAGCTGTTCTTAAAGTAACAGAAAACCCTAACAGTATTTTATTTGCATGCCGTTTATGGAAAAATATATTTAAGGTTTTTTCGGTTTTTCTTGTTGTATTTTTATTATTCGCTTCTTTTTTTAATTCATTTATTTCTAATATAATAATTTCGGTTGTTTTAATTATTCTGGGAGTGATCATTACATTATTCGGAGACGCTCTGCCGCGCCTTGCCGCGCGCACAAAGCCGGAAAAAATAGCCGCTTTTCTTTTGCCGGTTATGAAGATTCTCTCAATACCGATGATACCTTTTACACTGCCTGCAATAAAGTTTGCGTCTTTTTTTGACAAAGCAATAAAACCGGAAATCACCGATAACAGCATTACAGAAGAAGAACTTCAGGATGAACTCCGCAACACATTAATAGAAGGCGAAAAATCCGGCGTTGTAGAAAGCAAAGAACGCGACATGGTAGAAGGCGTTTTCTATCTCGGCGACCGTCCTGTTGGCGCGTTTATGACGCACCGCTCAGAAATTCAATGGCTGGATATTAACGCTCCATACGAAGAAATACGCGAACAGGTAATAAAACACAGGGAACAAAAATGTTTTCCTGTAGGAAACGCAAGCCCTGACGAAATCGCAGGGATGGTTTTTTTCGAAGATATTATTCTCGATTACTCGCAGTCAGTCCCTCAGGGGCTGCGCGTTATAATGAAAAAAGCGCTGTTTGTTCCCGAAACAATGCCTGCGATAAAAGCTTTTGAATCATTTAAAAACGGACAGTCCGACTGGCTTTTTGTTATGGATGAATACGGAGGGCTTGCAGGCATTATTTCTATCACAGCGTTAGTAGAAGAAATTGTAGGAGAACTTTCTGCGCCAGAAGCAAACGAAGAACCTCTGCTTCGGCAGGGAGACGGCACCTATCTTGCCGACGGCACTTTAAACATTGACGACGCCGCTCAGGCTCTGTCCCTTGGCAGCCTTGGAGAAAACGGCGATTTTCATACGCTTGCAGGTTTTATACTCCATCTTGCAGGCGAACTGCCCCGGGTCGGCGACAGTTTTGATTATCAGGGTTATAGATTTAAAGTTACAGATAAAGACGGAAACCGGATAAACAAGCTTTTGATTGCTAAAATAGACCAAGAATAACCTTGCCCATACAAGACATATAGAGTAAAATTACATAATATGAATATTGCAATTTTTAGCGATTGTTATACTCCCCAGATAAACGGGGTAGTTACGGTGGTTAGAGCGCTCAAAACAGAACTGGAAAAACGGGGGCATACTGTCTATGTTTTTACTGTTCAGCATCCAAATGCAGTTGACGAAGAAAATGTAATAAGAACAAGCTCTTTTCAGTTTCCTAACGAACCTCAGCACCGCGTGGGCGTTTTTATCGCAGAACAAATGATAAAAAAAATGCGCTCCCTTAATATCGATATTATCCATGCTCATACAGAGTTTAGTTTGTATCTTGCTTCGCGGATTGTAAGCAGAAAACTAAAAATTCCTTCTGTTCATACTTTGCATACTTTTTATAAAGATTATTTAAAGTACGCTCCGTTCCCGATGAATTTTTATTTAAGAAAAAATCTAGGCTCTTACCTGCGCAGGATTTTGCGCAGTCAAAAGTGCATTGTAGCTCCTTCGATAAAAATAAAGAATTTTTTAGAAGAAATAAAAATCGGACTTCCGGTTCAGGTTGTTCCAAACGGGATAGACCTTTCTATATTTTACGAACATTCAGAAAGCATAAACAAAGACGCGCAGGAATTACGCAAAAGGTTCGGCATTAGCGACAGCGATGAATTAATTGTTTTTGTCGGAAGATTCGGCGGCGAAAAAAATATAGGAACCCTATTGGAAAATTTTAAAGAAATCCAATCCAGACGCAGTACAGTAAAATTAATGCTTGTAGGAGACGGACCTGACAAAAAATCCCTGCAGGAGCATTGTTACGGACTTGGCCTTGGAGATTCTGTTATTTTTACGGGTTATCTGCGGTGGCCTGACGAAATACGCCTTGTTTATACAGCGGCTGATCTTTTTATGAGCGCATCACACAGCGAAGTTCATCCTATTACATTTATAGAAGCAATGGCATCCGGTCTTCCTATTGTAGCGGCGGCAGATATAAGTATTGCCGGAATGGTCGTTGACGGAGATAACGGCTGGGCGCTGGAAGACGATAAAAAACTTTGGGAAAAAGCTCTGGAAATTCTAAGCAATAAAGACGAAAAAAATAAAATGGGACAGCGTTCCGAAGAAATCTCCAGAAAATACTCTGTAGAAAATTTTATTAATAATATGCTTAAAGTTTACGAAGAACACCGAAAACGGTAAAATATTTAATGTCAAATAACTTTGAGCAATTGGGCATAACACCCTGTTTTGTAAAACGGCTGGAAGAACGCCTAATAAAAGACCCGACGGATATTCAAAACAAGATCATTCCTCTTTTATTAAACGGAGACAGTGTTTTTTTTACTTCTGCTACAGGAACGGGAAAAACATTTGCGTATCTTTTACCGTTGTTAAGCTTAATCCAAGAAGACTCTCAAGGAATCAAGCTTTTAGTTTTAGCGCCAACTTTGGAATTATGCACGCAGATTAACAGCGAGCTTGAATATTTATTAGAAGGCACAGAATTAAAATCTGTATTATTAATCGGCAGCGTTAATATCGAACGCCAGATAGAAAATCTAAAAAATACAAAGCCGGACATTATTATAGGCAGTCCCAACAGGCTGTTAATCCTTGCAAGAAAAAAAATAATAAGATTAAACAATTTAAAGTCCCTTGTATTAGACGAAGCAGACAGGCTTGTCAGTGACGAAATGATAGACGACACAACAGAACTTTTAAACCTCATAATGCGCTATTCAAAAAACAATAAAGATTTTGTTATCGGCGCGTGTTCTGCGACAATAAATATAAAAAACAAAGATAAGCTTTTATCTGCGTTAAACTTAAACAACGCCGCTCTTTCCAAGTTATCATTTATAGAATCCGAAGACAACGAAATACTCCGAGATAAAATAGAACACTGGGCAATATTCAGCGAAAAACGAAAAAAAGACCAGACACTGCGCTCGTTTTTATCCGCAGTACAAAACACTCCAAAAAAAAAGAAGGTCGCTGTAAAAGTTCTTATTTTTACAAGCAGAGGCGACGAAGCCGCTTTTGTTCTTTCGCGCCTTCAGTATCACCATATAAATGCTGTGGGTCTTTTTGGCAAAGCCGGCAAAAGAGCGCTGTCTGCAAATGACCGTAAAGCGGCGCTTGACGATTTTCGCAGCGGAGAAAAAAATGTACTCGTCTCCACAGACCTTGCTGCCCGCGGCCTTGATATAACAGGCGTAACGCATGTAATCTCTCTTGATGTGCCGCAGGACAGCGAAGTGTATATTCACCGGTGCGGCCGCACTGCGCGGGCAGGCAGACGCGGCGTTATGGTAACAATCGGCGATGAAACGCAAATGCGCCTTCTTGCCGCAATGGAAAAAAAGTTAAGAATTAAAATATTTCCAAAAGAACTGCATTACGGACAGGTTACTGCCCCGCTTCTATAGAATATTTCTTTTCCAGTCTTTTAAAGACCGCAGTAAAAACAGCGGTAATAACAAGATATAAAAACATCGCCGGGATATATACAAGCGCAGAACCTGTCGAACTTTCTATGCTTCTCATTGCCCTTGTGATGTCAACTAACGCAATCATTGAAACAATAGAAACATCTTTTAACATCATTATAAATTCATTGCCGATTGGCGGTATAAGCCGTTTTATTATCTGCGGGAGAATTATATGACGCACTGTCTGCATATAAGTCAGCCCGAGAACCCGCCCTGCTTCGTACTGGCTCTTATCGATACTCTGAATCGCAGCCCTTACAATTTCTGCGCAATAAGCGGCGCAGTTCAGTGAAAACGCGATAAAAGCAGCCAAAAAACGGCTCTTAATAGTAAATGCAGGTATTATTGACGGCAGAGCGTAATAAATAAAGAATAACTGCATTAAAAGCGGAGTGCCTCTAAAGAAAAAGGTATAAGCGCCGCAAAGTTTTCTTAAAACAGCGTTTTTTGACATTTTCCCCAAAGCCAGAAAAAAACCAATAAAAAGAGCGGCGCTTGCAGATAACGAAGTTAATGATACGGTTATCCATGCTCCGTTTAAAAGCTGAGGCATCCAAGAGTATATTTTCTGCAAAACTTCCATATATTATTCAATTTATAAATGTAATATCTTAATGTCAATATTCGTTTTTTACATTGACTTTTTTTTTTAAATATAAGATACTCATACAAAGCAAATTGTACTTTATTGTACATTACTGAGGTGAGAAATGTCTCAAAAACAGGCAAAAACACGGGTTAAGTTTCCAATAGGCATAAAACTGGTTGTTATTATATCAGTACTGCTACTTATATCTTTGGGGATTGTAATTTCTTTGGTTTCATATATCAGCACAGAAAACGTAAAATTAACGGCAGAAGCCAGCAATCTTACGATAAACCAGCAGGCAGGCGAGCAGGTTCAAAGCGCTTTTCAGTCTGTTCATGCGGCAGTAATTATGTACCTAAGAATGGCAGATCGTCTTTCTGGAGATACAACAGAGACTCAGCTCGAATTCTTTGATTTTAACCAGAGCATTGCGGCTATAAGCATTACACAAGGCGGAAGAGCTTCTTATATTTATAACGATAAATTCCTGCTCTCTAATAAATTAACTGGTGACACAATAAGAAGATATTTTGACCGGGTTTCGGCAGCTTCCGCATCTGTTACAGAAGGCATGGCGATTTTTAACGCAGCTCAGTTTTTTGAACTTTCCATGCTTTGCGCGGTATTAAACCGCGCTGACACCGGCGCGCAGACTGTAAAAGTACTTTTTATGCCGGACAACCTGTCAGAAACTTTCGGCATAGGAACTAACACAAGTTTTCTTGTAAATAATTCCGGCGCAGTATTGCTTCACCCTTCTAATGATTATGTTCTAGAAGGCGCAGATTTTTCTGATATGCAAATTGTAAAAGAAGCGCTGCAGGACAGCAGCTCTCAAGGCAGACAAATCGCATTCGAAGACAATGAAGGCAAGCGTTATTTTGGCGCATATATTCCTATCGGCGGGACAGACACGATTGTAATTACAACCATTCCTCACGATGTTGTTTTTGAAGCGGTCAGAAGCGTAACACGGCAAAACAGACTGCTTGCGCTTATGGTTTTATGTATGGCAATTTTATTCATTTGGTTCTTCTCAAAAACTATAAGCGGTCCTGTCAGGATTTTAGCCAGCGCCGCTCTCGAAATAGAAAACGGTAATTTTGAACAAAAGCTCAAACCGCAAAGTAATGACGAAATCGGGCTTTTAACCGAAAGCTTCGGCAAGATGACACGCGCCTTAAATATCTTTGGACGTTTTGTTAATAAAGAAATCGCGCTTAAGGCAATGAGAGGGCAAATAAAACCCGGCGGACTTCCCAAGCATGCTACGATTTTCTTCTCTGATATCAGAGGCTTTACAGAAAAATCAGAAAACTTTACAAAGAAATTTAAAGACGATGCTTCTGATCGAATCGTCTTATGGTTAAACGAATACTTTACATATATGGTAGACTGCGTCGAAAAAACAGGCGGCGTTGTTGATAAATTTATCGGAGACGCGGTTATGGCGCACTGGGGTACTGCATCTTCTGCAGGAAGCCCCGAGAAAGACGCATTTAACGGCGTTAAAGCAGCGCTTATGATGCGCAACGCTTTGCATGAATTAAATCAGCGCAGAAAAAAGGATGATCCCGGAAACCCCGAAATCAACATGGGCTGCGGTCTTAATACGGGTATTGTAACTGCGGGACAGCTTGGTTCTGTACAGCGCATGGAATACACAGTTATCGGAGATCCTGTAAATCTTGCAAGCCGCACAGAGTCGCTTAACAAACCGCTTGGAACAGATATTCTAATAACAGAAGATACTTGGAATCTTGTCGGAGATAAATTCATAACAGAAGAAATGCCGCCTGTTACAGTAAAAGGCAAAGAAAAACCGGTAAGAATGTTTGCAGTTGTTAATCTTAAAGACGCTGCAGGACCGCAGACACTGGCAGAAGTAAGAAAACTTCTTGGTATAGATCCTCCGGATGTCAGCAAGGTTGATACAAATGCAGAAGAAAAAAAGTATAAAATTGAAAAAGGCTGACATTGTTGTCATCCTTCTCTGTGTAGCCGGATCCATTTTCTCGGGAGCGGCATTTTGGGGTGAGTATAACCGCACTCTGTCCAAATTAAACGAAGAAGAAATCGGCAGGATATATTTTAAAAAGAGAACCGCGCAGAGAAAATTTATAGATCGCGTTGTATGGGACAGGCTTAGACAGAATACGCCTTTATATAACGGCGATACAATCCGTACAATAGAGTTCTCAGAAGCAGTAATAATTTTTAGAGACGAAGAAACGACTATTGCACTTGACGAAAACACCCTTATACAAATTTTTTATAGTGATGAACAAGGCTTAAGAATTGGTTTAAGCGGAGGACGGCTGGAAGTAACTTCCGGATCTCGGGATGTAGTTATTCAAACCGGCACATCAGAAGTAATTGTTGGCGGACAGGCAAGTCTTGACAGGAACAATGACGGTTTAAATATGTCTGTTGTAAGAGGCAGAGCCCGTTTAAACGGAGAAACTGTTTCATCCGGCTCAGTCTTGGCAGTAAATAACGAAGGACAGCGCGAAGAAAAACCAATGATAGCTATAACATCTTTTGGTCCTTCTGCGCGCGTTTCCGGCACACCGGGAGAAATTGTTCCTGTTAATTTTTCATGGAATAAATCAAATATTGATCCGCAGTCAAAAATTGTAGTAGAAGCCGCTTTGGATGGTAATTTTTCGCAGATAGTTTCGTCTGCCGAATCAACAGGATCATCGGCTACAGTAAATTTGGATTTTGGTTCTTACTGGTGGCGCGCCTATGTAGTAACGCCTGACGGCAGTATAGCAAACCCTGTATATCCTTCCGGTTCAATTCAAGTAATCGAAACTGCGGCTCCGAGGCAGCCGTCAAGACCTGAGCCGGCTCCGGAACCAATTCCTGCGCCTCAGCCTCAGCCGGTTGCACCGCCTCCAATAGGAGCTACTCCGCAGCCTAGACCAACACCAACACCGCCTCCGGCAGTTACCCCAGCGCCTCAACCACAGCCTGTAACACCGCCTGTTGCCGTAACACCTCCGCCTGCATTGCCGCCGGCGCCGCCTCTATCGCCGCAAGATCCGCTGACGCGTTTATTGCAGGTTTCAGAATCAAGTACGATTGCTGATCCTTTCCCGACAAACAGTTATATAGTAACTTCTGAACAATTAAGAACCACGCAGTCTATTTATTTTTCATGGGACGGAGACGGCAGAGAATATCTCTTTGCGCTTTACCGCGCTGACGGACAAGCCGTTATTCAGCCTGCGCCGGTTACGGGTAAAATGTACGAAATGCAAAATCCATCTTCTCTGCCAAACGGCGAATATGTGTGGCAGGTTTATGAAAAAGGCAGAAACAATAACTGGCAGGAACTTCCTTCTGCCGCTTTACGGTTTACCGTAGTTCCGGGAGATATCCCGACAAGGGCATTGCCGACAAATGATCCGGGAGAACTATATGGCAACCGTTAAGAAATTTTTATTTTTGTTTTTTGTTTTAACAATAGTTATCCCTGTATTTGCAAATGAAGAAGCCAACCGCGTAGAAAGAACAAGTGACGGGTTTGTGCTTTTTCAGACTATTACATTTCCGGAAGTTCCCAATACACTAAGGTACGAAGTAGACTTAGAACAAATAGATGGTTCGCAGATAATTCCGCTGGAAACAATAATAACCAATACTAATTCGATCGAAGTCTCATTAAAAGCGGGGTATTACCGCTACAGAATTACTGCAATTAACAGAATGAATTTATTAGAAGGAATTTCCGAATGGCAGGAGTTTAGAATAATCGAAGGGCTCGAACCTGTACCTATAAGTTATCAGCCGCATTACGGCATGTTTTTTGAACTGCCGGATCCCAACAACGTACTAATAATTTACGGAAGAGATTTTTTTGATGTTTCTGAGTTTGCGCTTGTCAGACACAGGGCAAATTATGACTGGTCGGGAGTATCATTAGAAGGCCGCAATGATGTTATTTTTCCAAAACGCGTAGAAGTAGAAGGAAATCATGCCAGCTTAAGTTTTGAAAGCGGCTCTCTTAGACGCGGCACATATCAGATATTTATCCGCAATCCCGGAGGATTATGGTCTACTTTTGGACAGGTTCGGGTAGGATATAGAAACAATACAGATTTTACCTTCTCGTTTGGTTACTCACCGATGATTGCTGCCTTTGACATAGAAAACGCATTGTTTGTAGAAGCTCAAGTTTTAGAAAGACAGCTTGAACATTTAAATCCGCTTGGTTTTTACTTTCGCCTCGGCTGGATACCGCTTAAGACTAAAATAGGTAATTTTGGCTTAGAGCTGCATTTTAATTTATTGGATAATAATAATTATAGAAATTATACTAGACATAATGATTTAACTTTTTTCTTTGACGCAACAGACAGTATAATTTTTAATGTACTCTATCAAGTCCCCTTTACAGAACGCTGGCAGCATAATTTTAGGCTCGGCTTTGGAATAATGTTTGAAAGTTACCATTACACAGGAGAACCTAATTTTAACGAAATTCAAGACATTGCTCTAAACTTTGGTTATTCTGCGCAATTTTTTGTCTGGAAAAATTTATATTTAGAAGCGGGACTTGATATACAATACACTTTTGAGTTTAGTCATTTAATGTTTAGGCCGCATATTGGAATTGGCTGGCAGTTTGGAAGATGGGCAGAACAGGCAGAAGTAATAGAAGCTGCACGCCGCGGCGAAGATTTTTCTGTACCTGTAACACAGCCTCCAAAAGGTGAACATCTTGTTTCTTTAAGCTGGCATCCTATGATTCCATTATCGGGGTTTGAATTGATCAAAACCGACGGCGGTGTTTACATCCAAGCATTACGTAACTTTAACGCTGGCGGGGTAAGTTTGCGTTATGCGTATCTCCCGCATCGCTGGGGACAGAACAAACTTGGAATCAGGTTTGAGTTTGGCATTCTTGAACGTATTAATCGTGTTGAAACATCCTCACCGGGTTATGAAGTCTTGGATCTTTTAAGTCAATTTATGGTAGGAGCGATATACCAGCGTGTATTATCAGAAAAATGGCAATTAAATTTTCATGCAGGACTAGGTATTTCTAATCCCTATAATTATAACACGGGAGTGTATGAGCCTGTTTTTGCTACAAATGCCGGCGCTTCGGTTCAGTACTTTATATGGAAAGATATGTACGCAGAAGCGGGAATTGATTTTGTATTCTTGCATTACTTTGAACCAAGAGTTTCTATGCGCCCAAGCCTTACAATCGGCTGGCAGTTTAACAGAAATAACGAAACAGGTTTGAGGCTTCGAGGTCATGGTCTTCCTACTTCGCTGTTTCCGCCAAAACCCGCTGAGGAACCGGAGCACACAGAACACATTGGACCAACTGAACAAACTTCACCTCAGCCTGTTATATTAAATTTGCCAGAAGTCTCGCTTGGAGAATTTCAACTTGAACTAATTGATAATTTTGTGAATGCTCCAAACTATCAAAGCGATATACAAAACCCAAGATTATTAAACGGACACAGACTCAGCAGAGGCGATGTTTATAAACTCAAAGTTACATATACCGCAAGCCGGGATTTAGAAAATGAAATAGGCGTCGGTTTTGCAGGCTATAACCCTTGGACAGCTCTGTCGTGGAGACAGGTTGGAATATCAATACCAAATAACAGCAACGGCGGCGCTGTGCTTCCGGCTTCTAAAGCAGGCGAAGAAGTAACTGCAGAAATAATAATTAGAATATACACAAGGGCAGAAACCTCCCGTCCGGTATCAAACGCAATGATTTTTACTACTGCAAGCCGCGACAGAAACATAGGACCTGTAACGCTTAATTTTACAGAGTTCGTTCTTACAAAGATTGAGTAGGTATTTTAGCGTCTACATTCATATCATGCTAAATCCTAATGCTATGAGAAGCTGGGCTGCGATATAAGTGACCATTACAGCAAAATAAATGCGTACTCTTCGGAAAGTTCTAAGCGCGAGTAGTGTATCAGAAACCACAAAACAAACGCTCCCTGCAAAAATAAGCGCGCCAAAGAGAGCCTTGTGCGTAATATACTGCGCAAAGAAAACCTGCAAGGCAAAAATTGCCATAATCATAATGATGGTTTCGTATGCTATTACAGGAATTTTCATTTGCTTGCTGGGTCTTACAACCCTGTATGCGACTATCCCAAAAATCACTGCTCCAATAACCGACGAGATAAGAACAGGAATGTTTAAAGGCAGGATATATCCTTTCATTGCTAATATATAGAAGATATGTCCGATAAGGAAACTCCCAAGCCCTAGTTTGAACCAGAGAATATTAGTAATTCTTACCAGCAGTACATCTCCAATCCACGCAAAAAGCAAAGCCAGCACTATTGGCCAAAAAACTGTCCCTGTGCCAAAGAAATACACCCCAAAAACAAGGGGCATAAGGCAGCCCTTTAGAATAAATTGAAACAAACCGGGTTTAAAAGCCAAAGTTACCAGATAAACGACCGAAACAACACCAAGTATTATAAGAAAAATGACCTGAATACTCATATTTTTCTCCTTTATATTAATAAAATAATTCTTTTATTTTAACCTAATACATCAAATTTAGCTATGTTCCTGTTGCCTTTTTTTTTCTAAATTGTTATATTACTAGTTACCGAACGGTCGTTAACATGACAAAGACAGAAATAGTAGACGCCGCCTTTAAAGTATGGGGGCGCAATTTTTACAGAAAAACATCCCTCTCCAAACTAGCTGACGAACTGGGTGTAAGCAAACCTGCTCTCTACCGCCACTTTGCCAGCAAGCAGGCATTGACCAGCGCAATGACCGAACATTTCCTTGATGACTTTGCAGCTTCCAATATAGAAGATTTTAGAAAGGCTCTTACTTTAAATGATCCTGACGAAGGAATAATAGCAATAGTAGAGAGTATTTCCTTCTATTTTGCAAGGAATGTTTATTCTTTGATTTTTTGCCTTATTAACATTCAAAACCGTGATAACTTAAAGGAGGCTTTAAAATCCCGAGGAGCGGATATTGGGATTCTTCAGCTTATAATAAATAAAAAATATACATACGAGCCGGAACTAACGCGAATTATTTTTGCTACTCTTACATTTTTTATGTCGCATTTTCATAAAAAAAATAAATCCATGGAAAATATCCCGGCTGACAAGCAGATACAGGAGATCACATCGATAATAAATGAAACAGTTAAATACGGACTTGGATTTTCTCCCCAAAAAACAGATATTAATTTTGAAAATTTAGAAGAGCAGGTGAATGAAATTCCACTTAATGCCGAAGCCGAACCTTTTTTTAAAGCTGTCGCAGAAGCAGTTGCCGAAGCCGGTCCGTGGGATGTTTCTATGGATATGGTCGCAAAAAAACTGGGGCTGTCCAAAAGCAGCCTTTACGGACGCTTTAAAAACAAAAAAGATATGCTCCGCCGTTTGTTCCTTACAGAATTTAAACGTATAATAGAATTTGCAAGACAGGGTATTAGTTTATCCAAAGACGCTTCGCAGCAGCTATATCTTGGTATTTATTCGATCTCTGTTTATCTTCGTTCTAGGCATGAAATTCTTGTTGCAATGAACTGGATACGCACGCGAAAGCTCGACATCGGAAAACCGGAAAAGCAAGAAGAAATTTTCAGGCTGTTCGAAGACGTTAATATTGAATCATTACATAACGCAGCAGACGAAGAAAAACAGCGCACATCTCACTGGATATTATTTTTACTTATAAATGTGTTATGCAATCCGGATAAAACTGCTCAAGTTGAACAAAATAGTTTAATCAGAATGTTATATAAATTTGTAATTAGAGGTCTTGGAGGCTTTACACGATGAAAAAGAAACGCTATATTGAGCTAATGTACATTCGATCTTTGTTGTTCTTTGCAGTAATCCTTGTATTATGCGCAAACATTTACGCTCAGGAAACCGCGGCTGCACCTGCAGTAAAATTAACTCAGGATGAGGCTGTAGAACTTGCTATAAGAAACAATCTTAGTCTCGAATCTTCGCGCATTAATTTGGCAGTAAGAAGACGAGCCTCGGATCTGTCATGGAACCAGTTTATTCCGACTGTCGATGTCGGCGGCGCTCTGCTTAGGTTTAACGAGTCACAAATGCAGTCATTTACTTTTATGGGACAGACAATGACAATGGGAAGCAGTCAATTATGGTATTTGTCCGCTTCACTTTCGGTATCGCTTAATTTTAATATTGCAATGATCGAAGAAATGAACAGGCTAAGGCTCGATTACGAAAAAGGCTTAATCAGCTTTGAAAAAGCAAAAATTCAGCTGGAACGCGATGTCCGCAAAGCATACCACAATATGCTGCTGCTTCAGGAAAATATCGCGCTATTACGCGGAACGTTTGCAAACGTAGAACGTCAAGTACAAATGGCGCAGGCAAATTATAATGCAGGTCTTGCGCCGGAATTAATATTACTGCAAGCGCGGGTAGCAAGAGAAAATATGCGTCCCGTTATTGATCAGGTAGAAAACGGATTAAAAGTTTCTATGGCGCAGTTTGCAATGTTTTTGGGATTGCCGTTTGACACACAATTTGAACTAACTCCAGTGCAAAGCGCTAGTAATTATGCTGCGCTGGATCTATCAGAGATCATATCGATGGCTTCAGCTAACAGACCGGAAATCCGGGAATTAAGACAGGATATTTTAATGCTAAACAGCATAAAGACATCTACGACATTCCGGCTGTATACTCCTACTCTCTCTCTCTCATGGAACACTGCACCTTCTTTTAGCGGCGATCCATGGGCTGATCCTTGGTTTGATTTTAGCAGATGGCGCGAAGGTCAGGGAATGTTCAGAATCACATTAGGTTTTCGTTTAAACGGACTTATCCCTTTTACATCAGAGAACACAGCTTTAAAAAACTTAAATGATCAATTAGCAACAGCAAATATGGGTCTTGCTCAATTGATTAACGGCACACAGATAGAAGTTTACAATACGGTTCTTTCACTGGAAAGAACACGGCTTAACGCTCAAGCGCAGGCGCAGACTGTAAGCCTTGCCGAACAGGCATACCGTCTTACAGAACAGGCTTACAGAGCCGGCTTGCAGGATTACTTTCAGGTTCAGAACGCTGAACAATCTCTCCATCAGGCGAGGGTTCAGCTTCTCGAACAGCAGTTTAATTATCTTAATGGTCTAATTGACCTTGAATATTCCATCGGCGTTCCGTTTGGAACTTTAAGCGGAAATTCCGCAGCAACAAGGAGTGTAGAATGATAAGCAAAATCTTAAAAAATAAAAAAGCAAAATTAATATTTATTTCTGTTTGCGTGCTTATTGCCGCCGTAATTGTAATAGTGACAGTTACTAACATCAATAAAAGCAGGAATAAACCGGAACATGAAGGACCTGTATTTGCTGTCAATACAACTCTGGTAGTTCAAGGACAGATTCAAGACTATATTACATTCTCAGGCGACATTATCGCAGGTTCTACTGTAGATGTCCTGCCCGAAGCCGCGGGAAGAATAGCGGAAATTTATGTAACTGTCGGACGCAGGGTTAATAGAGGAGACAGAATAGCTGCTATTGACCCGTCACGCCCCGGTATGACATTCAGACACAGCATAGCTACTGCTCCGATCAGCGGAACTATCACAATGATTCCGGCGCAGGTTGGGATGATGGTTTCTCAGGCTGTTCCCCTTGCAAGAATAGCAGGCGGCGGCGGACTTGAGATACGTCTTAATGTAGCAGAACGTTTTATATCAAGGATGGCGTTGAATCTTTCATGCGAAATTACTACTGACGCATATCCCGGAGAAGTTTTTTACGGAACAGTAAGCGAAGTAGCTCCGACTGTAGATCTCGCATCCAGAACAATGGAAGTAAGAGTTAATGTTAGCGATCCAGATTCCAGATTAAAACCTGGAATGTTTGCAAAGGTGCGCGTTGTTACAGAACGAAAAGATAACATAGTAAAAATCCCTGCAAGCGCTGTAACAAACAGATTTGGGGAACAGTATGTTTATGTTATCGAAAAAGATCCGGAAAACCAGGAGCACACAATAGCAGTAAAAAGAATTGTTACGCCGGGCATTCTAATTGACGGCGTGATGGAAATATTAAACGGACTTGCACCTAATGAAGAAATCGTAGTGAGGGGGCACACTTTATTGGATGACGGCTCAAGAGTAAATATTATTGAGCGTATTTCTCCGTTAAGGGAACAATTATGAATTTAGTAAAAGGGGTTGTTTCCCGCCCGACAACAATATTAATTATATTCCTCCTGCTAATTGGTCTTGGTTTATTTGCAATGTTAAATTTGCCTATCGACTTATATCCGGAAATTAATTTTCCCATTTTAGCAGTAGTTACCTCATACACAGGAGCAGGTCCAGAAGAAGTCGAGCGCTCTGTAACAAGAATGCTGGAGGCTGTTTTATCAAGCGTTTCGGGCATGGAAAATGTTACTTCTATGTCCAGTAAAGGATTAAGTTTAATTATTATGGAGTTTACCTACGGCACGGATATTTCCGAAGCTTCAAACTCTATTCGTGATTCGCTTGAACGTGTCAGAAACTACATGCCTGCAAACGCGCAAACGCCTATTATCTTTAAAGCTGATCCTTCTATGATTCCAATCATGACATTAATGGTAACTTCTGACAGACGCACATCAGAAGAACTGCGCGAAATAGCGGAAGACACAATTGTTCCGCGAATAGAACAAACGCCGGGTATTTCTACCGCTTCTGTCAACGGCGGCAGAGAAAAGATAATCCGCGTAGAAATCCCTCAAAGCCGCCTTGAAGCATATAATCTTACGATAACGCAGATACAGCAGATGATTGCCGCGCAGAATATTCAAACTGCCGCAGGAACAATAACAGAAGGCGGTATGTCTTATATTTTGACAACAATGGGCGAGTTTTCATCACTGGAAGATATCGAGAATACAGTCGTAGCTCATAGAGGCGGCGGTGTCGTCGGAAACCAAATGCAAATGCCTCGTCAAATTTTTCTCAGAGACCTTGCAAGCGTATACGAAGGCTACCGTGATGAATCAAGCGTTGTTTATGTAAACGGACAGCCTGCGGTCACATTATCTGTTCAAAAACAGAGCGGAAAAAACTCAGTGCAGACAGCAAAAGAACTTAGAGCAAGGCTGGATCGTATCAGAGGAGGGCTTCCGCCGGATATAGTAATATCAGAACTTTTTAACAGCACTGATATTGTAGAAAACTCTCTTAATCAGGTTACATCAACTGCATTTATGGGCGCGTTCCTTGCTATCTTAACGCTGTTTGTATTTTTACGCGCGTTAAAACCAACGCTTATTATCGGTATAAGCATTCCTGTTTCGGTAATTATAACAATGCTGTTTATGTATTTTGCAGGGTTAACGCTTAATCTTATGACAATGGCAGGACTTATTCTCGGAATAGGAATGTTAATTGATAATTCAATCGTAATTTTAGAAAACATTTACCATTACCGCGAAAAAGGCGCAAAATTAAAAACAGCTTCTATTCTTGGAACATCAGAAATGATAATTGCAATAACAGCTTCTACTCTTACTACAATCTGTGTATTTGCTCCAATGGTTATGTTTCAGGGTCTCTTGGAAATGGCTGGAGAAATGTTCTCAGGTCTCGCCTTTACAGTTGTAATTTCGCTTGGTATATCGCTTTTTACAGCGATCTTCCTTGTTCCTGTTCTTTGCAGCCATTATCTTCCGATTGTTACGCGAAAACAAGTTCCTCTAACCGGTAAAATTGCAGAATATGATTCAAAAATTGAAAAGTTTTTTATCTGGCTGGACGAAAAATACAAAGAAACAGTAAAAAAGATTTTAAATCATAAACTTAAAGTCATTCTTGTTCTCGCAGGGATGTTTGTAGTAAGTATTGTGTCTATTTGGTTTATCGGCTGGGAATTTATGCCGCAGCAAGAAAATGACAATGTAAATATAACTGCAACCCTTCCTTTGGGAACTCCTCTTCAGGAAACCGAAGCTGTCTTAAAACAACTCCAGCTTATAGTCGAAAGAGAAATAATCGGCTATGAAAGAATTGTTTTACGCGCCGGAGGCGGCGGGTTAATGTCTCTTGGTGCAAGTACAAGTAACTCCGGCTCTCTAAGAATAAGCCTTCCGGAATTTTCAAAAAGAAAAGAAAGCGCAAATGAAATTCAAAGTATTCTAGAACCCTTCCTTGATCAGTTTCCTGGTGTAATGTTCTCTTTCGGCGGCGGAATGATGGGCGGAATGATGGGCGGAAGCAATGTCGATATCATTTTAAGAACAGATGATCTTGTAAAAGGAAAAGCAATAGGTGAAAGAATAGCTGCTCTCCTTAAAGAAAGACTTGATGATTATGTTACAGAGCCCCAGGTTGACTTAAAAGACGGCCTGCCTCAGTACGAAATTGTACTGGACAGAGAAAAAATGTATGCGCTTGGACTTAATACTTTTACAGTAGGAAACGAAATCAGAGCCGCAGTTGACGGTGTCACAGCAACACGATATAAATCAGGCGGCAAGGATTATGATGTTATTCTGATCCTTGCAGAAGCTGATCGAAACACACTTCCTGCACTTGATCATATTTTTATCAGCAGCGCGATAGCAGGAAGGGTTCCGCTTTCCAGCTTTGTCCAGTATCAGGAAGGCGTCGGACCTATGACAATTAACAGGGAAAACCAAAGCCGTGTTATTCACGTAACAGCAAGAGCAAGACCCGGTGTGCGAACAAACCATCTGCAAACTATGGTTGAAGATCTAATACGATCAGAAATCCCCATAGAAGATGATGTAACAATCGAATACGGCGGCGCAAATACTCAAATGGTTAAAATATTCGGAAGATTCGTACTCATCTGTGTTGTTGCAATTTTCCTTGTATTCGGAATAATGGCAAGTCTATTTGAATCATTTAAATCTCCGTTTATCATTATCTTTACAATTCCGCTTTCTATAGTAGGAATTGTTGCGATATATCTTATTACTAATACTATCTTTAATGTTCTTACCGCGGTAGGACTTCTTGTACTAATCGGTATTATAACCAACAACGGTATCATTCTTGTCGATTATACAAATCTTCTTCGCAAACGAGGATATGCGTTAAATGACGCAATTATAGAAGCCGCACGCAGTCGTCTTCGCCCAATCTTAATGACAACAGTAACAACTGTTCTCGGACTTGTGCCAATGGCATTCTTCCCTGGCGAAGGTACAGAACTTGTAGCTCCAATCGGCAAAACTGTTCTTGGCGGACTTTCATTCGGTACGCTGATGACATTATTCCTAATGCCGACAGTTTATGCTATCTTTAATAAACATTCTGACAAGCGAGCCGCAAAAGCTCAGGAAAAGCGCGATAGAATTGCCGCCGGCGAAGGCCGCGCAAAAACAAGAGAGGGGTTATCATGATTCGTGTAGAAATAATCGCAAACCGTTCTGTAGAAGAAAACATACTGGAAGCTCTTGCAAAAGAAGAAGTTGGCAAATATTATACAAAAATTCCCAATATATTGGGAGTCGGAGCCTGCGGTCCGCGCATGGGAGACGCTGTCTGGCCGGAAGAAAATTTTTCTTTAATTATTTGGTGCGAAAAAGATGAAGCTAAAGGCATTCAAAAGGCAATTACAGAAGTAAAGAAAAAGTTCCCCGGAGAAGGTATAAAATTATTCGGGATTAATTAATCTCGCTGTCCATTTTGCTCTGAAGATTACTTTGAATATACTTGCGGATTTTGACCCGGACATCCGGGTCGATTCGCTGGGTAAACAGCAAAACATAAATCTTTTCGCCTAAATTTTCACGCGAGCCAAACACGACAGCTTCTACTTTAATAAGCATAGATTGCAGCCTTATCTGCATATCTTTATAAAGCGCATTTTTTTTAAGCCCGGGATCATGTTCAAAGACAACAGAAATACCTACAACGCTTATATCTTTTATAGCAGAATTAATAAAGTCTCCGTTAAACGGCATGTTCATTGTCGCTGTTGATTCCCGCTCAAGAGAAGCTCTGAGATATTTACGCCGTCCTTTTACATTCATAACACCTAGAATATCCATGATTTTTTTTCCAGCCCGGCTCATATCAAGCTTTAATGTCATAAATCCGCATGTGATTTTTAGTTTTTCGATATATTTTGCTTTTAATTCTTCATCGGAGCTGGAAGAAAAAATTCCAACATTAACATTCGGCGCAGTATTACGAATAGTTAAAATATACTTTTCCCATTCCGCTTCCTGAATGCTCTCATCAATATTAATAAAAACAATGGAACTGTTATACTTTTTTAACACACGCAAAAGCCGCATATGATCTTTTGCGATATACACTTCTATCTCGTGCTGCGTTAATTCTGTTATAACTTGATTCTGCACAGACGCCGTAGGATAAAGAAAAAATACCTTTTTACCGGTAATTTCTTCCATTCCTTTTACTTCTGCGGTTACGTCTGTGATTTCTTCGTCACTCATTTTCAATTACCTTACACTGACAAGTTCCATCTCAAAAATTAAAAAACTATTGGCAGGAATTACTTCGCCTACTGCCTGATTACCGTATGCGAGCTCCGGCGGAATAATAACAAGCCGCTTTTCGCCTACTCTCATATCCATAACCATTTCGTCCCATCCCGCAATTACTCTTCCTGTTCCAGCCTGAAATTCAATCGGACTGCCTCTTAATCTAGAATCATCAAAAACAGTGCCGTTAAGCAGCCTGCCTGTATAATGAACGCTTACAGTTCTGCCGCGTGTTGGTTTATTTCCGCTTCCCTGCTGTTGAATAATATATCTAATCCCAGAAGTTGTCCGCTCTGTGTTTGGATATTCAGAATTAATCCTTGCAAGATCCGCCTGACGGCTGTTTGCGCCCGCGCCTTCTCTTTGCGCAAGCAATCTGTCAAAGTTTTCCTGATCCGCCCTAAACGCGTTTGCTTCTGTTCCGTTTCGTATTATAGTAATCTGCCTAATCTGATCGCCCTGTCTTGTCGTATTTACAATATTTTGACCCTGAACAACAAAACCAAAAACCGTATGTCTTCCGTCTAAATGCGGAGTTGGAGCGACAGTAATAAAAAACTGACTGCCGTTGGTTCCGGGACCCGCATTTGCCATGCTTAAAACGCCGGGTCTGTCATGTTTTAAAGCGGAGTCGATTTCATCGGGAAAACTATAACCGGGTCCGCCCCTGCCATTCCCCTGCGGACAGCCGCCCTGAATCATAAAATCATGATTATCTCCGTTTGCTCTGGAAATAACCCTGTGAAAGGAAAGCCCGTCATAAAACCGTCTACCCCTGAGATTATCCATTCTGCCTTCTGCAAGAGCAATAAAGTTACAAACTGTAAGCGGCGCGCGCTGGTATTCCAGACGCACAATAATTTCACCGCGATTTGTTGTAATCCGCGCAAAGATCCCATCGCCCAGATTTTGGGCATCCAATGTTTCTGTAGTACTCAAAATTATTAAAACTCCAATACATAAAATTAAACTAATTTTCTTCATCTTGTGTTTATAGCATATATGGTAAGAAAATTCAAGATCTCACTCCTGTAATTGACAGTGCCGCTGTTTTTGAGCTACATTTTATATATGAGTGAATACTTGATAAACGGCGGCGTTCCATTAAACGGATCAATCAAGGTAAGCGGAAATAAAAATGCCGCTCTGCCCTGCATTGCTGCGGCTCTTTTAACAGATGAGCCTGTTATTCTGCGGAATATTCCCGATATCGAAGACGTTCGGGTTATGCTTGATGTATTTACAGCTCTCGGAGGCAAAGTAGAAACTCTGGGGTCCAATGTCAGAAAACTTTCATTAACAGATATAAAATCTTCTGAGATTCCAGGAGAAGAAGCAAAAAAAATAAGAGCTTCGATTCTTTTTGCAGGACCTCTTTTAGCTCGGACAGGAAAAGTCATTCTCCCTCCGCCCGGAGGCGATGTTATCGGAAGAAGAAGGCTGGACACGCACTTTTTGGCGCTTACAGAATTAGGCTCTAAGGTGAAGGTAAGCGATAATTTTACATTTACAGCAAAGACTCTAATTGGAGCGGATATTTTTCTTGACGAAGCGTCGGTTACCGCTACAGAAAACGCCGTTATGGCAGCTGTCCTTGCAAAAGGAAAAACAATTTTAACAAATGCCGCGTCAGAACCTCACGTTCAGGATCTATGCAATATGCTTGTACAGATGGGCGCGCAGATAGAAGGAATCGGCTCTAACATACTTACAATTACCGGAGTAGAAAAACTTTCCGGCTGTGATTTCGAAATCGGCCCTGATTTTATGGAAGTAGGTTCTTTTATCGGTCTTGCAGCCGTTACAGGCGGAG
This sequence comes from Treponema sp., assembly GCA_009784935.1. Lineage (GTDB taxonomy): Bacteria > Spirochaetota > Spirochaetia > Treponematales > Breznakiellaceae > WQXQ01. The sequence continues at coordinate 22,992 of WQXI01000013.1, read as the reverse complement.
ACCTTCATATCGAAGGAGCGCGTCCTGCTGATATGCGCCCTGCAAAAATCGCCTTTGGAAAACTCGGCATTGTCTGGGCGCACGAAGGAAACATTATCCATGTACCAAAAAATCAAAGTATGGAAGTTAACCACGACCTCGGCGGAATGATTCCAAAAATAGACGACGCTCCATGGCCCGGGTTTCCGCCCGATCTTTTAAGCATTGTAATTGTAGTCGCTACACAGATAAAAGGAACCGTACTGATACACGAAAAAATGTACGAATCGCGTATGTTCTTTGTCGATAAATTAATCGGCATGGGCGCGCGCATTGTATTATGCGATCCGCACCGCGCAGTTATTTCCGGTCCCGCTAAACTTCATGGCTCAGAACTGATAAGCCCTGACGTGCGCGCCGGGATGGCAATGCTTATCGCCACCATGTGCGCCGAAGGAAAGAGCATAATCCGTAATGTCTACCAGATCGAACGCGGTTACGAGCACCTGCCGGAAAGACTCTCCTCTCTGGGCGCGCTTATTCAACGGGTGGAATAAGGGTTCGGCGGACTTGCTTTTTGCACACTTTTTGACTTGCTTTTTGCATGGTTTTTGACTTGCATTTTGCACACTTTTTGACTTGCTTTTTGCACACTTTTTTTGTATACTTTTAATATGGCACTTAAACAAGATGGATACAAAAAAAGGCTCGTCGATAAAAAGCTTACAGAATACCTAAGCCTATTTGGCGCTGTTTCTGTAGAAGGACCAAAATGGTGCGGTAAAACATGGACATCGCTTTATCAGGCAAACAGCGTATCTTATATCATGGATCCGGCAGGTAATTACAGTAATAGAAAAAGAGCCGAACTTAACCCTTCCTTAATATTAGAAGGAAAAATACCTCGTGTCATAGATGAATGGCAGGAAGTTCCCGGAATTTGGGACGCTGTAAGATTCAACATTGATAAAGCTCCCGGTTTTGGAAAATATATTCTAACAGGTTCTGTAACTCCGCCGCAAGAATCCTATATGCACAGCGGAGCAGGCAGGATTGCTATTCTTAGAATGCGTCCTATGACCCTCTACGAATCCGGCGATTCTGATGGAATAGTGTCTTTTGCTTCATTATTTTCTAATAAGAGAATTAAGCCTTTTACTGCTGATATTGATCTTGCCCGTCTTATTGATATAACAATTCGCGGAGGATGGCCTCAAGCGCTTAATCTGCCTATCGAAAAAGCCGGCAGCGTTTCTATCGAATATGTAAAAGCGCTTTTAAAAAATGATTTATTTAACGGCGTTTTTAGTAAACGAAATCCTGCAAAGCTGCATGTTCTTTTGCGTTCTCTTGCCAGAAACAACGCCACCACAGTTAACGAAATCACATTAACCAAAGATATTGACGGAGAAAAAAGAAAAAATCAAAGTAACGAAGATACTGCCGTTTCTCGCAACAGTGTTTCTGAATATATAGCCGATCTTAAGCGAATTTTTGTAATAGAAGATATACCGGGCTGGGATCCGGGGATTAGATCAAAAACAAGAATACGTATGTCATCCAAGATTATATTTGCAGATCCTTCTTTGGCTATTGCAGCGCTTGGAATTGGAAAACAGCGTTTATTTGAAGATTTAAATACTTTTGGTTTTATGTTCGAAAACTTATGCCTTAGAGACTTAGCCGTATATTCAGAATTCCACGGCGGCTCTCTCTATCATTACCGTGATAACAGCAACCTGGAAGTCGATGCAATTGCCGAAATGAAAGACGGCTCATGGGGCGCATTCGAAATAAAATTGGGCGAAAACCAAATAGAAGCAGCCGCCCAAACATTGATTAGATTAAAGAATAAAATGGTATCAAACGGTGCAAGAGAACCATCCTGCCTTGCCGTAATCACAGGCGGCGGTTTGGGCAGAAAACGCAAAGACGGCATATACGTAGTTCCAATAAATTCATTAAAATCTTGATTGATGTTTTGCAGTAAGGATATTTAACCACAGAGGGCACGGAGTTGCACGGAGTTTAAGGAGATATAAAGGATTTGATTTTTTCTCGCAGAGGAGCAGTGGAATAAAATATTTTTTTTACTATGAAAGTAAAGAAGGCGCATGAAGATTAGTTCTTTTTTTCTTTCAATCATTCAACAAAAGAGAAAAAATCATTTTTAAATCGTTCTGATAAGTTTTCTGAATTCTTGATTTTATTAAAAATTGCGATAATTATATCATTATCTATTTGTCCTTTTACATCGTATTCGGAACTGGAAATACGGCCGTTGAATGTAACTAAATACATATCAATAATATGCCTCTGAGACAAAAAAATATAAGTTTCCTGCGGATTATAGAAATATTTTTCCATTAGTGACACTGGCACTCTTATAAAATCAATTTCATTAAAATGTAAATACTTATATTTGTTTTTTGATGTGCAATAACAATATTTTAGTATTAGGTCATTTACCCCTAATACAACACCTAAATGCTGCTCATTCGAACCATCTGGTATGAATCCATAAAAGGCAAAACCACAGGAAATTTCATACTGCATATTGTCCCAAGCTCTCCATGTAAAACTGCTTTGCTTCTTTTAAATAATTCTCATCTTTGTATAAAGGATCCTCATTATTAAAATATTTATTTATAGCAGGAGAATCTTTTATATCAGGATTTTTAAAAAAATCTTCCATGTGAATAGGCCGTGATGAAATATATTTTTTTTCAAAAAGAAGCTTAAAACGCTTCCATTCAGGATAATCATGCGAAATATCCACAAGCTTTTTACCAGAAAATAATTCTATTGATTTATCCAGAGATTTCATTTCATTTTTACTTAAAAGATCAAAACCTATCTGATTAATTTTCCTGTTTGATTTACCATTAATCTTAATATAGTTTAAATATTTTAATTCATTTTCTTCGTAATTATTAAGGTATTCTGTACTCTTATTAATAATATCTAACGCAATAGAAGCTACAGGACCATGTTCTAACGCAATATATGTATCAAGAGAAATAAGTGAGAAATACTCTCTAATATTTATCCTGTCTGCAAAAAACAAATATTTAATTAGTTCAAGTTTGGAACTGCTTTTTGAGTATTTTTGTATATAGTAAAAAATCTGTATTATTTTTTCGATATTTAAATAACAATATCTATTAAGACGAAATTCTTTATTGTGTGATTCTTTTTCCAATTGTTTCACGGTTTTCTCCAAGGAGACACCAAAAAAGGCTTATTTTGTGCCAAAAAACACAAAAGGTTAATGTCAGTAATTTGACGCTAACTGTTATATTAAAATGCTTGTCTATAGTATAGTAGCAGTACTTCAAAATGTCAAGCAAAACAGCAAAAAATGGAGATTTTTTCATAATTATTAGAGAAAAATTGCTATATATTCCTAGGGGGAAAAAGGAAGTCTGCCCCGATTAATCTGGTATCCTTGCTAAAGGTCACAAATTGTGACCTTTGATTTCTCCATTCTTCTTCAGTTAATTGGAACATAAAATCTGATGGAAACCGTTTTATATTACGCTTTACAGCTTGATTCATAACCTTTAGTTCTACTTCATACAAAGCCGCAAGGTCGCTATCTAACATAACTTTCTTTCCACGTAAATCATAAATCATTTACAGAGGAAGAAATTTAACCACAGAGTTTCACGGAGTATGTGTGGCAGCTTGTAGTTGCGCTTAGAACCACTATGGAAAAATGGTAGCAGGTATTTTTGCTGTTACTTGTTAGATATACATTATTGCGTTATCTCCTTTTTATTATTATCAAAAAAATATGGAAATATTTTTTTAAAAAGACCTTTTATATTTTTTTTCCTTTTTGATATTCTTTTTCACAAGATTTTTGTTTTCCATTATATATATTTACATCATTTTCGATCTCTGTCCAATATTTATTTATTGACGTATTCCTTTTTTCTCCATCATAAAGCAAAAAACCACGTTTTTTATTAACTTTTATCTCATTCCATAATAATTTATAATAATTTTTATACATATCTGCAATTACTTTACTTTTTATATGAATAGCTTTTTCATTATCAGCATTATTAGAAAGACGTGCAAATTGCGGATGCATAAGTAAAACTTCATCCCCAATAATTTGTACACCAATTACGTTAGGAAGATTATTTTCAAAGTCTTCCTCTATGTATAAATATGCTAAGTGAAAATTAGCAAGCTTCATTGCATTGGCTTTTTCAACCAGGCGTTTACATTCGTTTAATTTCTCCAATGTATGAATTGAAACAATATTATAAACAGCTATTTTATTTGTTTTCTCTTTGTATGTTTTTAATATTTTATTAAAATAATCATTAATATTATTAATACCATCCCGGCCACACTCTTCATCATTAATGAGCATTTTTGAAAAATTTGTTAATCTTATACTACCACTATCAATATTATTTTGCGCTCTATTCAAATACTTAAAAAACATCTCATCGTCATTAATAATTTTTGGATTATCCATATAATATTTACTATTTTCTATATTTTTTATCATTTCCTTACTTACAGAAATATTACTATTAAGTTTAGCTGATAGATTATTAAGTTCTGTTAAATGATTCCTTAAAATAAAATCATGAAATTTCTTCATTGTACCAATAAAGAATAATATAATTGATACTATCAAAACTGCAGCAGCGCATGTAAAATTAATAATAAATAATTTATCAGGCTCTATGTTAAAATATTTTAATTCCTGCAGCTTATAAGTAATAAAAGGAAAAATAATAGAAGAAGATAACGAAATAATAAAAATAATTAATGACCCTCCAGTTCTTACCGTATTAACTACTTTTTTGCTATAAACTTTTACACGCTCATCACTCACAATTATCTCTCCCTTTCAAAAAGAATCTACTCAATCTTAAGAACCAAAACCCAAAGACCGCACACCCACCGCACGATCTCCAGCAGCCCCAAAACCCCTACTCCTTCACCCAAGCACTCAACCCTGTCGCTCTGGTATAAGTCCCCGCACCCCCTCCAGCAGCAAAATACACATCAGGTAAATTACCGAGGAATGCCTCAGTATGAAAATTTGTTTCCGAAATAGTTCCAATGGTAACTCTCGATAAAACTCCTTGGAACGCCCAATCATCAATACTCGTCAAATTGGTACAACCTGAGAACGCACCATCAGCGATACACGTAACACTGTTGAGTATTGTAATATTTCCACTGATACCTGCAGGCGCTTGTATTAAATGTAATCTTTTTTTCCAAAATAATAATTACGATATTCATTATTTATATTTATAACAAAAAGCTATTTCTTACGCACCCTCATTTTCTGTGCTTTTTATACAATTACCGCAATCTTTTATTACTGTTTTCTTATTATGTACCATCATATTAAATAAAATTGTTACTAAAAACTTAATAATAAAGAGAATAGGTATGGGTAGAATTGACAAATACATAATCGGATGAATTTGATTTTCAAAAAAACAATAATCAACAATCATGAGTGTACCAAAAAGGAAAAAAATCAACGACAATATGAAATATAAAGATAAAATTAGCTTATTCATACTCTCTGAGATTAATTGTTGTATAAAACTTCTTTTTCCTGTATACAACCATGTTGGTCTGTTTCCTTGTCCGCGTATTTCATTATATTTTTTATAAACAACATCAAACCTATCTGCTTCACTTCTAATGTGCCACCATCCAATAAATGTTATTAAAAAACCGGAAATGGGAAATATAATTAATCTGAAGTTAAATTTTTGTATATCATCAGCATTAATTGAAAACATTGGATACGCATAAAGAGATGCAATTATTATAATATAGAATTTGATAGTAGACCACAATAACGAGTGTCTATATTGATATTCATTAAAAAATAAACTTGCTAATTTATCTTTCGATAACTTGCTATTTTCTAACTGTTCACTCACAATTATCTCCCCCCCCTTTCAAAAAATCTACCCAACCAAAAAAACCACCCCAAAAGACCGCACACCGCCGCCCGATCTTCAGATCACCCCACTTCTATTCCTTCAACAATTTATTAGATCCCACCGCTCTTGTATAAGTTCCTGCACCTCAACTAGTAATAAAAAAAATACATTTCTTACAAAATTCTCCCGCTAAACGTTTTATCGTTCAAATGACAAACTCTATTCCTTTTAGACAAATTTAATATTTTCTGATATCCTCTTTTTACAAACCTAATATAGCAAACTGCTACACTTACAACCTTTTTCAAGCATAAAGATAAAGTAATACATATTAATAACTAATCTTTCATGCAATTTTTTATTAATAATTCCTTATACCCAATACTCCCTTTATTCTCCATATCATCAACTACTTTTGCAAAGACCTGAACGCATTTGTTAATTTTAAACTCTTTATCCATTTTTATTATGTTAGGTACTGGCAATGGGATGGGTACAGGATCTATTTTTATAAAAGTTAATATATTGTCCAGAAATATTTTTAACCTACCTTTTTTATATCCATTAAAATATTTATCAATAATATCTCTTATGATATTATCCAGCTCCCTATTATTTATTGTTTCGTTATTATCAATATATTCACGAAAAGGTAAAAATTTTTCTCTTAAATCGCAAGTTATTTTAATAATATCATTTGGATTACCTTTTCCTTTTTCAACCAAATGTTCAACAATTGATGGGATTTCTACTTTAAATTGTTTAGATTTTTCTGATAACTCTGATTCAACTTTTTCAAATATCAGCTTACTAATATTTATTAACCTACTTCTTTTAGTTGATGGTAAATATGCTTGGCTATTTTCATATGCTAATGCTCTATTAGTCATAAGGCGTATTTCTGCTAATAAACCTAACGTCATAGCTTTATTCCATCCAACTTCATCTACTATTTTAAATAGTTCGTCAATAATTAATGGATTTGCTTTCATAATTTTAAAAAAACATGAATCATAAGAAAAAGATGAATAAGGTAAATATTTATCAAATATTTTATCATTTCTTTCTTTAATTGCTTCTGTAGTTTCAGTAATTAATTCTTCAATTTTTGTTGAAAACGCAGGCAAATATATCCTTACATCAGATTCTTTCTTATTTTTATACTCATCTTTAAAATTATTAAGTCTTAAATATATGTCATCTGAAACACTTTTAATAATACTAATTGCTTTTCCAGAGTCATCATTAATTAATTCGTAATTAATATTATTAATTGAATAGACGTTATTTAAATTATTTGCTAAATTCATTGAATCATCAAGAACACTACGATTAACAGTTCCTATAATGGATGTATTTTCATAGAATATTAATTGCATACAATATTGCAAAAAATCATTTATCTGATCAATATCCTCACATTGTCTACGTATGACTTTATCTACATTTTGAAAGGAATTATTTTCTGTAAGTACTATCATCTATATCTCCTTATATTATTAATAAAACATTTAAATATTAATCAAATGAACTAACCGTAACATTACCGCGTACGTTTTTTGTTGGATTTTCTCCTCTATACTTTTCAATTCTCTCTACTAAAAGTTCAAATTCATAATAGCGCCTTGGAGTTTTATTTACTTCTCTCATTTCCCTTATATATATTCCTAGCTGGTTATATATTTTAGAAAAGTGACTGCCAACCACATGGCAAAGAATTTCAAAATGATAAATATCAGAAGCAATACCAACAGCAAGTCGCTCTAAACGAGAAAGATATTTCGTAACGCTTCTTTCTAATTTTATATCAGATTTTATCATCTCCAAATCCACAATTTTATTGCCTATATAATCAATAAAAATTTGACTTTCTGTAGAAATAAGATTGTAGAATTCAATTGTGGACTGCTTCTTTATTCTATCATGGTCTGCCTCAGCTATTTTTGTTTGCTGTCTAATTTGTATTGCCAGAAAACATACTCCAATTATTACAAAAATGCTTTCTAAAACAGATAAAATAGTTTTAATATCCAGAAACATAAAAAATCTCCTTTAAAAACATAGCTACTCATCTAAAAACCGCTCCTAAAAGAGCCACCCGCCTCTCCCCCGAGCAGCCCCAAAACCCCTACTCCTTCACCCAAACCGCAGCATTCCCCGGATTACTCGTTACATAAGTCCCAGCACCACCACCACCAGCAAAATAAACTGTACGTAAGTTTCCTGGGAAGGGAGCAGTACCAAAATTTGCCTCTGTAATAGTAACCAGAGTAATACTTGTTAAGCTTGTACAACCATTGAATGCACCATTACCAATATTTGTCACGCTACTGGGTATAGTAACACTGATTAAACTTGTGCAACCAAAGAATGCAGAATCACCAATACTCGTTACACTATTGGGTATTGTTACACTTGTTAAACTTGTGCAAAAAGAGAATGCAGCCCAACCAATACTCGTGACACTGTCAGGTATACTTATACTTGTTAAACTTGTGCAAAAAGAGAATGCTTCAGAACCGATACTCGTTACACTGCTTGGTATTGTTATACTCGTGAGGTTAGTGCAGTCAGCGAACGTAAGACTGCCAATATCTGTCACACTACCAGGTATAGTTACACTCGTTAAACTTATACATTCCCGAAACGCACCGACACCAATACTTGTCACACCGTCAGGTATAATTATACTTGTTAAACTTGTGCAATTCTGGAACGCACCATAACCAATACTCGTAACACTGTCAGGTATAGTTACACTCGTTAAACTTGTACAACCTACGAACATACTATCAGCAATTCGCGTCACGCTATCAGGTATAGTTACACTCGTTAAACTTGTACAACCACCGAATGCACCGTAACCAATAAACGTCACGCTATTAGGTATTGTTATATTCGTTAAACTTGTACAACCACTGAATGCAAATTGACCAATACTTGTCACACCATTAAGTATCACTATACTCGTTATACCTGTATTATCTAAAAATCCATTATTTTCTATCATCGTTACTGGCAATCCATTAAAAATTGCAGGTATTATAACTGCGGAATCAGTCGCTGTACCTCTGGATACCGAATATGCTGTTCCATTATTTATTAAGGTGAAAGACAAACCAGGAGTGTAATTATTGCCGTTGTCACCGCCATCGCCACTTGCAAGGCTTCGCAATTCTTCCAAATCGCCCCATAACATACAACTAGCTAATATCAAAGGTATAATTATTAATAAAAGTAACTTGTATTTGGCTATTAATTTATTTTTTAACATTTTTTGCTCCTTATTTTTCCTTATTCCATAAACCTGTATACATATCCAATCGATAACTTATTGCTAGAATTGTCAAAGTTTGTTCTGAATGTATACGAAATATTAATCATATCAAAAAGATTAATTCCAAGAAAAAAGTTAATTCCATAAACACTTATATCAGCTTTGCCGTCTTCAAAGTGATACACTCCTATCATATAACCGGCTCCAACACCTGCAAAAATACCGCCTTTATTATTAAAAGGCAAAAAATAACCTATATTTATATAAGGATATACGCAAAATAATAATTCTACATCATCGTAAATACTAAGAAAACCAAAATCACAGCCAATCTCAAAAAATATATTTTGTATTTGTAACGGCGCATATGTTCCATTTAGGATAATTATAGCTAACGGATCAATAAAAGAAGAACCTATGGATATACCTGCGGTATTAAACCGATGGTTTCTTTCTGCGGCAGCAGATTCACTCTCGGATTTCTGTTCGCCTGACGAGCTATAATCGGCAGCGTCTATTATAAGCACTTCGTTTAGCTGCTGCCTCACGGTTAATCTAACTTCAAAATTCATCCATTGCGTACCTTCGCTTGGGCGGCCAAGAATATCATAAGGGATAATTCGAAAACGATATTCTCCAATCGTTAAGGAAACATCAATATAAAGCATTGTAGTATATTCACGCAGATGTCTTTGATAATTCCTATTTTCTAACTTTTCAATTTCTACTAAGTAACGAAGTGCATTTTCTCCTCCTCTCCAAACAATTCGCCTTGCATAACGCTGCTCGTTCAGAGTATCTGATTGCGAATAGAGATGTGGAGTCAGTAAAAAAATGAATAAAATAATAAGCAAACTCTTATTACTCATCTAAAACTCCCGTTCCTTCAGCTTGAATAGCTCCCGGCAAAAGAATATCCATTATAAATGAACTATCTGCTCTATTGCCTCGTTGATTAATTAATCCGCTCTGCTCTCTGTTTATTGGTTCTACCTGCCAAATAAAAGTTCCTCTATCTAACAAATGCAAATCCTCAAATACATAGTTTGTTCTTGTTAATGCCTGAGTTTGGTAAACTTGTCGTCTTCTGCCTTCTATCTGTTGATAAATTGTTAATATATAAGCATTAGCGCCTTGTACTGCTTGCCAGCTAAAACTAAGATTTCTTTGTGTATACAAATCATTCATTGTAAAACGATGTCCTCTTGCAGGCACCAGTCCTCGTGGTGCGGGTAAAAGAGAATCTTGTACAACGGGCTCGGGAGCACTACTTGCTGCAATCGATGGTAAAAACTCATACGGTACAATAGTTAAATACCACTGTGCTAAACTAACCGTTTCAGGTTCCGGCTCAAAAACCATCTGCTCAAAGCGGGGAACAAAATCCGTTTGCGTTTCAAACTCAAAAACATTTCCCGCATGTATTTCTCGTATCTGCTCATCTTCTGTTACATATACGCTTCCTTCATCCACCCGCAGTCTTACGCCGTTTTCTGTGGATACAACACTAAATACAGCTTGCAAAACCGGTTGTATTAAACGCTCGTCAATAATAAGAGGCAGTTTTTCGCTGTTTGGCATAGAAGCGATTGAAATATTTCCTCCGCTTAATATAATCTGCAAAGTTTTACCGTCAGGCGCAAGCGTTATGCGAATAAGAGTGTTTTCGTATAAATCAATTGCGTTATCTTTTATATTAAGAGTGGCGGATGACAATTCCGCAACACGTATCAAATCTCCGATATATACAGGCGACTCTGTCGCCAATCTGTCCCATAAAACCCTGCTCGCAAGCCTTCTTTGAACCACATTCTGCCTTATAACAACAGTCCCTACGGGTTCTACATTTCTTAAACTTAATGTTTGCAGTAAATCGATCCTAAACAAATTTATACAAAATGCCGCAATTACGAGAAGTAAAAAAATAACAATAAAATCGATTTTATTGAGTTGAACCGATTTTAAACTTTTGCTCGCTTGCATTTACATCTACCTTTGAAATTTCTGGTGCTTCTACGCCGAGAAGCCTGCGTACGTCAGCAATTGTCTGCGGACCTTTGTTGTTTCCCGCAATATTAATAACCGCAAAAATACGTACGGGGTTTTCTTTTCCTTTTACCGTTACAGAAGGCATTTCTTCTGTTATAAATTTATCTCCGACTAGATCCCATGTGTCTTCGGAAATTAAAATATCAGCGCCAAGTGGTTTAGTCAGAGCTTCTATGCGGGAAGCTAGATTTACGGGATCGCCGATTACGGTATATTCCATTCGCATATCGCTTCCTAACTGCCCCGCCGTAACAATTCCCGTATTAATACCGCATCCTATTTTAATAAGCGGATCTGCTGGATCGTTTTCTTTACGATTTTTATTCATTGCATACAATGCATTACGCATCATTAAAGCAGCTTTTACACAGTTAAATGCGTCTTTCTCGGGGCTTCCTGCAGAATAAGCAGTACCCCAATGAGCCATTACAGCGTCACCTATAAACTTGTCAACAACACCGTTTGTTTTTTCTACACAATCTACCATTTGTGTAAAATATTGGTTTAACCAGTGAACTATACGATCAGAAGCACCCTCACCAAAAACCTTTGTAAAATTTTCTGACTTTGCGGTAAACTCACGAATATCAGAAAAGAAAATCGTAGCATGCTTGGGAAGACCTCCGGGTTTTATTTCGCCCCTCATCGCTTTTACCGCAATTTCTTTATTAGTAAATCTGCCAAAAACATTCAAAGCCGAACACATTTTTAAAAAACTATTTGTTAAAACGCCAATCTCATCACGGCTTTTTGATTTAAGTTCCATTTTAAAATCACCGCCTTCGATATTATGCGCAACAACGGCAAGCGCCTTAAGCGGAATAGAAATTGTTTTTGAGAACAGCCAGATAAAAGCAATAGAAATGCACAATACTGCAAAGGTTAGGATCAAATTGCGCCGCGTGGTGGCGTTTATCCCCTCAAACACCTTATCGTATTCTATACTGGTAATAATTATCGTATCCGCTATTTTCAGTTTGGTAAAAGCCATAAACATACGAACATCCGATTCAACCAATTGTTGTTTGCTGGTTTGTTCACTTTCCAAAATCGAAAGGAAAAAATCCTCTTGCAAAACATTGGCAGCAGATTGCACAAGAGAAAAATCGGCATTGGAAAGTATATCGCCGTCATTATTTACCATATAAGACTGGTTGGTTCCAACACCAAAATTCTGGTTCAGACTTTCGGAAGAAAATAAAACTCCACCTGTCGCTCCATTACGCCATGGAAAAAACAAAGCAAGTACCGGTTTTGCAAAGTGGGGGGCGGCATTCAACAGTAGGGTATCTCCCCGCACCGCCCGTTCGATAGCGTTTCTTTGGCTTCTAAAATATGTTTCTGCAAGTTCCGTTTCAATTTCCTGCGAGGCAAAGAACTGCCTGTTTATCAATATTTGCTCCAAGCTTCCCGGAGCGATAAAGAAAACAGACATAATCTGCGGGTTTTCGGTAAAAAAGAAATTTATAGCTTCCCGGGCGGTATTGTTATTCGCTCCATCGGCGGTTATAGTATTAATCAGAATCCGTGAATGGGAAAGCACATTGGCAAGGGTCAATTCCGCTTCTATCGCCGAACGCCGGTTTGTTTCAAAGTTGTTTTCCTCCGCCGATACCCGTAAATCCCCGTGAACAAGCCACGACACAAGAGCAGTAATAGACCCAAGAGACACGATTACAATAACTGAAATCAATATTATTAACTTTGCGCCAATAGGAAAACGAACAGTCATTAATAATCCCCTTTTCCTCAAAAAAAAAGCAAAAACATCAGAATTTCTTACTATAACCAATAGTTATGTAATATTCCACTATTGTCAAGTGGTAATCTATAACTAATATCTTATTCTTATATAGGGGATAGTATTTGACTGAGAAAATCGAACAGGCTAAAAAGCTTTTAGCGCAAAATATCAAGGTTTTAAGGAAAGATTTAGGTTTTTCGCAAGAAAAATTAGCAGAAATAACCGAACTTTCGACCCAAACCATAAGCGATATCGAAGGTTGCCGTACATGGGTCAGCGATAAAACACTGGAAAAGCTTGCAAAAGTTCTAAACGTCGATATTTTTCAGCTTTTTGTTCCAATAAACGAAGATAACACAGACGAATCAACTTCTTTTCTATATAAAAGGCTTACAAAACTAGGAAATTCAATAAAAGACGACATAGATAAAAGATTAAACCAGTTTTTTTCTCTGGAAAAATCTTTGAATAATTAGCAAATTACTCAGTATATTGAGTAATTTGTAAAACATATTGAGTAAAATACTCAGCATACTGAGTAAATTGTACTAAAAAGCGTCAACCGATAGTATATTTAAACAATAAACCCATTACAAAGCAAAAATACCTTATTTATTACCTTTTATTAGGCGAAAGCAAGGGCGGATCGGCAAAACATTTCTGGCTGTCACCGCCAGAGAGACCGAAAGGGCTTTACGAAGTAAAGACCAGAGAGGCTCGGAGGCGGACTCTTTGCCGGAGTTTTGACCGAGCCGCAGCATGCTTTCGCCTTTACAAGTTATTTTAAGGTATTTACATCGTTTAATGACCTTATCTTATAAATCTCCTTATATTATGCTAGCATTATGCTAGGATTCTATTAATGCAAAAAAGAAAAACTAAAATTGTCTGTTCGCTGGGACCTGCGTCAAGCAGCGATGAAATCGTACGCGAGCTTGTTCTTGCGGGGATGAATGTCGCGCGTCTTAATTTTTCTCACGGAACAGATGAAGAGCATAAGGCTTCTATAGAACGTATTAGGCGTATTTCGAATGAGTTGGGAATTCCTGTTGCTATTCTGCTTGATACCAAGGGCCCGGAAATACGAACCGGCAAGGTAGAAAATGACAAAACTGTAAAAATAAATAAAGATGATTTGGTCACGGTTACAGTTGACGGGTGTTTGACAACAGCGGCGCATGAAAAAACACCTGCAAAGATTTCTATCTCATGGATTGACGCGCCTGCTAAATTAAAAAGCGGACACCTTATTCTTGCAGCTGACGGGCTTCTCGAACTTGAAGTACTTGATGTTTCGGGAAGCGTTATTAATTGCCGTGCAAACAATACTGCAGAAATCGGCAGCAGAAAAAATGTTAATCTCATCGGCATTCACGCAGGGCTTCCTATTATGAGTGAACAGGATAAAAAAGATATAGCATTCGGCGTAAAAATGGGAGTAGACTTTATCGCCGCAAGTTTTGTGAGTTTTGCGCATGAAGTTACAGAAATTAAAAATTATTTAGAAGATCTTAATTCATCGATAAAAATTATTGCAAAAATCGAATGCAGTTACGGCGTGACAAATATCCGGGATATTGTTCAGGCTTCTGACGGAGTTATGATAGCGCGCGGAGATTTAGGCGTTCAGCTTCCCACAGAACAGATTCCGCTTGTTCAGAAAAAAATAATCAGCGTATGCCGCAAAGCGGGAAAACCTGTTATTACTGCAACGCAAATGCTGGATTCTATGATTGTAAATCCGCGCCCTACCCGCGCTGAGCTTACCGATGTTGCAAATGCAATTTTTGACGGAACCGATGCGGTTATGCTTTCGGGAGAAACTTCTGCAGGAGCGTATCCTGTTGAATCCGTAAAAACAATGGATAAGATTGCCTGCACTGTCGAGCAATCATACGAGTTCCGCGAACGCATAGAGACTATCCGCAGCGAGTGCCTTGTAGAAGAAAATAATCTTAAAGAAAGATTAGGCATTACTATTTCACGTTCCGGTGTCGATGTTGCAGCTTCTATAAATGCAAAAGCGATTGTAACGCCAACATTTAGAGGCAACACAGCGAGGCTGCTCAGCGCTTTCAGACCGGGGCAGCCAATTCTTGCCGCAACGCCGAATAAACACACCTTGCGTGAACTGCAATTATACTGGGGAGTTTATCCGTGCCATACGCCGAATTCCGAAGAAACAGAACATAAGATACGAAACGCCGCTAAAGTTGCTTTGGAATCAGGCGCCGCCGCTGCTTCTGATAAAATAGTGCTTGTTGCAGGTCTTCCAATCGAAAGTGAAAACCCGGTTAACACTATTCAGGTTATTGTGTTGTAGGAGGAATTTTATGGATATTTTTACACTTGGCGCTTTTGCTGTTTTATTTTTACTTGTTATTTTAATTTTAGTTAAACAGTATTCCGGTAAAGGTATGGACATAACGCCGCAGATAATCGAACTTAACAGGCAGATTAACGAACTTAAAACTAAACAATTAGAAAGCCAGAATGCTTCTATGATTAATCAGCAAAAACTTTTAAATGATATGATGAGTGTTATGAACCAGAACCTCAGCGCTACTCAAAATAACATTACCAAGCAGTTATCCAATACAAATCAAATGTTCGGCGATATTCATAATCAGCTTGGAACTCTGGGAAAAACTGTAAAAAATATGGAAGACATAGGAAAAAACATATCTTCTTTGCAGGATATTTTGCAGGCTCCAAAGCTGCGCGGCAATCTTGGAGAGTATCTTTTAGAAGAACTTCTTAAGCAGATTTTTCCTTCTGCAAATTATGAAGTTAAATATAGTTTTAAAAACGGGACACAGGTTGATGCAATAATCAAACTGGAAGGAAACATAGTACCTGTCGATTCAAAGTTTCCGCTTGAAAGTTTTCAGAGGTTTATCGGCACTGACAACGAAGAAGAAAAAAAATCTTTTAGGAAAGAGTTTATAACAAGCGTTAAAAAAAGAATCGACGAAATAGCGTCAAAATATATTAATCCCGCAGAAGGAACTTTTGATTTTGCCATTATGTATATTCCTGCAGAAAATGTTTATTACGAAACCATCATTAATGATTCTTTTACAAATAAAGACTTTGAATTATTAAATTATGCAATGGACAAACGGGTTATTCCTGTCTCGCCTAACAGTTTTTATGCATATCTTATGGCGATCATTTTTGGATTAAAAGGCCTAAAAGTCGAACAGGAAGCAAAAACAATACTAAGAGATCTATCGCAGGTTCAGGATAAGTTCTCCAAGTTTTATACAGAATACACCCTCGTAGGAAAACATCTTTCCAGCGCGGTTAATAAATACAACGATACGGAAAAAAGAGCCGAAAAACTAAACGAACAGGTTGGAAGGCTCACAGGGCAGAAAATTGAATTAATTGACGAATAAGTTTAATTATTTTAATTACTTTAAATATTTTCTTAGTTTCTCTGTCACTCTGTCTATATCAAGCGGTTTACCCAGATGATCGTCCATACCTGCAGATAGACAATCTTCTATATCACTTTTAAAAACATTCGCGGTCAGTGCTATAATAGGAATCTGCTTATGCAGATTCCTATTATAGCTGCGAGTTTCGCTATACGCGAAACTCGTGCCACTCTCATTCGAATGCAAATTCCTATTATTGCAGGCTTCAAAAGCGCGGATTCGGCGGGTTGCTTCGTGCCCGTTCATTACAGGCATTTGGATATCCATAAACACAATGTCGTATTTACCGGGGTTCGACTCAACCATTTCTGCCGCTTCTTTGCCGTTTTCGGCGCAGTCTATTTCCAGCCCTGTGTCTTCTAAAAGAGCGATAAGAATCTCACGGTTAATTTCTACATCCTCGGCAACTAGTAATTTTTTACCGCCGAATTCGCCGGCTGTTAATGCATTTTCATTATCAATTTCATCAGTATTATTTAGATTCTCTTTACTATCCGCGCTCTTATTACTGCGCAGAACTTTTACAATAAATATAAACTTTGCGCCCTCGTTGATTTCGGATTCAACCCAAATGCTTCCTTCCATAAGTTCTACAATACGTTTAGAAATTGTAAGTCCAAGCCCTGTTCCGCCGTATTGCCTGCTTATTCCGGCTTCTGCCTGTTCAAACGCATGAAAGAGTCTTTCTTTTTGTCCCACAGATATTCCAATTCCATCGTCTTTTACTTCGATACGCAGCTCACACTTTTTGTCAACTTCACAAATCAAAGAAGCGTCAAGCTGAATTTCGCCGCCTTCCGGCGTAAACTTTACCGCATTTGATAATAAGTTTGTAATTATCTGCGCAAGACGCTGATCGTCTCCAATTATAAAGCGGGGTATTTTACTGTCTACATTAACAATCAGCTTCTGCTGTTTTTCGTCAATGCGGAAATTTATTACAGACAATACTTTTTGCAGCATTCGTTCAAAATTAAATTCTATCGGAACAAGTTCCAGCTTGTTTGCTTCTATCTTTGCCATGTCCAAAACATCATTAATTACACCTAACAAGTGCGAGGATGCTTCGCCAATTTTACTTAGAGCGTTGTTCTTTTGTTCAATATTTTTTGATTTTTTTCCTATTGCCGTCATGCCGATAATTGCGTTCATCGGTGTTCTCATCTCATGGCTCATATTCGCAAGAAAATTACTTTTTGATTTACTTGCAACTTCGGCTTCCTGCCTTAGTCTTTCTGTATTAAGAAGAGTGGTTTTTTCTTTTGATATATCCATAAGCGCGCCTGCAAGACGCACAACATGTCCTTCTGTATCACGGATTGCTTCGCCGTATGCTCGAAAATATCCATATTCTCCGTTTTTTTTCATCAGCCTGTATTCAACATCATAAGGCGTAGTTCCGGTCGAATCCGCAACATGCTTTGCGACATCACCTATAGCTTTTTCTTTGTCGTCGGGATGAAGAATATCCATCCAGCTGTTAAACACATTGGGAAAATCATTCTCATTGGAGTAACCCAGCATTTTTCTAAAATCATTTGACCATGTAAAAGTATTTTGCGGATTAAATAAATCATTATTAACTATACCTACGTCCCACAAACCTATTTTAGTAGCTTTAACTACCGCGTTTAACATAATAAGCTGGCGTTCGTTTTCTTCGTGAATGCTGATAATATTTTTTTCCTGAAGCAAACGTTCATTATTAAGCATATCCATTACCCTGTCACGGGTAGATATTACCATTTCTGCGCGAAGAATCTTTTTTTCCTGAAGCGACAAGAGACGATTGAGTTTTTTAATTTGAAGCAGTAAACTTTCTACAGTATCATTACTCATATCTTATCAACTCATAACAAACATACAATGATAGAAAAGTTCTGTAAGTGATTGACATATTTTCCGCTCAATAGTTTTTGCGGGAATATCTCTCCTCCGACATAAGCAAGAAAGAAATTATTAGAACCGCCCAGAATATCGCAGATTGTTTTAGCTTCTAATTCTCTCTGGTTAGCTCCCATAAATCCAAGACGCGCCATACAGGAATAAACGATTATATTCCTGCCGTTAAATATTTCAAGAGCATTGTGTGAAATTTCTTTGCTTGTAGATATATTATCCGAAACTTCCAGCATTGCAAAACCAATCTTTGCTCCTTCCGGCACATGTCCGCCCATTATTGCTCCGCCTTGTCCGTCGCCGCCGATACAGACGCGGACAACTGTCGAGCCGTCATCAAGCCTTGCGATCATCGGAGTTGAATACAATTTTTCTAAATCGCCTTTTTTATCGACCAGTCCGATTGATATAACATAATCTTCTACAGATACTCCGTTTATAGCGTGAATAATATTACCTGCAGATTTTGTAATAGTTGCAAGCTCTCCGATAATATTTTTTTCGGGAACCGAAATTGTTAAAAACGAAGGATCGATATTTCCGGTAATCGCGACAAGACCAGCTGCATTCTCATAACTCTGACCGTTATAGAGCGTGTAGCATTTGCTAAAGTCAATTTCTTCGGAAAAGGAAAATGCGCCAAAAACCGGCACATTCGGGAAATAACCGCTCACTTTATCGATATATTCATCAGCGTTAATTTTTAGTACATGCATAAAAGGACCAAAGGTTATAAGCATTGGCGGTTTTTCGTTATTATTCAATCTGGCAGAAACACCGCTGCAAAGTTTTTCTGTTACCTGTGCTAGGTTTCCTCCGCCTGTATTAATAGGATCAGAAATACCAGTAATAAAATTTACATCATCGCCGGTGAGTACATTCAGCATAAGCCCCATAGAACTTGCTTTCCCGCTAAGACGAACATAAGGAACCGTTATTCCTACAACATCGAATGGCAGTTTTTCGCACAGAGCGCTGACCACTCCGCTGTCTATAAATTCATTATAGCAATGCAAGAGACCTATTGAGTTTTTCATTAATGAATTGTCCAAGTCCAGCTGCTTAAGAATTTCGGCTGCCGCGGCATCAACATCATCTATTTCTTCTGTAAAAGCAGAAAACATTTTTATCACAGTTTTCCTCCAATTAGGTAGATTTCTAATTCTATTCTACTATAATATAATTATTCTAGTCAAACAGGGCAGCCATTAATGAGGTTATATGCAGGTTTTATATTGAATATTAAGAGCTTCCCGGCTGGTTTGACTATTATTAAAGGGCGTGAGGTATGAGAAGTCTAAAATACAGATTAGTTGAATTTTTCCTTATTTTTCTCAGTCACAAGAAGGTGTTTAAACTACCTGTCGAAAAGTTAATAAAATATCTAAATAGAACCAAAGGCAGCCGTATTACAGCGGCGCCTAGATTTATTAATAAGCGGTTTAATGTTGAAGTAAAAATAATACAAGGAAGACCCTGCTATCGTATCGAACCTAAAGAATCAAAAAATAATAACAGCGGAGTGTTCTTTATTCACGGCGGAGGCTGGATATTCGAAGCCCACCTTGTCCATTGGAGAGCGGCATCGTATCTTGTGCGCACACTTGGTATTCCTGTTTATTTCCCTGTCTACCCTCTTATCCCTGATAGTACACTAAAAGACGCGCTCACTATGCTTAACGAATCATTTTCTTTTATGACAAAAGAGTTTAAAGAGGAAAACATCGTTATAATCGGGGATTCTGCAGGAGCCAGCCTAACATTAAGTCTGTGTCATTGGCTAAAACAACAAAAGCTTTCTATGCCTAAAAAACTTATTCTTGTTTCTCCTGCTATGATCTATGAAGATGACCCTGATGTTTTAAAAGCAATGCAAGCAATCGCCGCACGCGATCGTCTTGTAGATTTTAATTATTTACAAACGTTTAGAAAAATCGCCGGCATTAAAGAGAAAGACATCCTTAGCGCTTCTATGCTAGGTAATTTTTCCGGCTTTCCTGACATGCATATATTTTCGGGCACTTATGAATTTATGTATCCGCAGGCTCTTGCGTTTTTTGAATTATTAAAAACCCAAGGTATTATAGCAAAGTTATATACCGGCAATAAAATGCAGCACGTATGGCCGTACCTGCCGTTTGCCGTTGAATGTAAAAAAGCGCTAAAAGAAGTGGCAGAGGTTGCCGGCGAGCTTTAGCAAAAATACCCATTTCGGAGTTATGTGGGAATTTGCACGGAATTCCGCAGAGATATAGGAGAAGACCTCACACGGAGACACAGGGGCACGGAGGATTCAGAGGAAGAGCAAAGGCAGAAGACGCATATTTTCTCGGAAAAAACAACTCGACTCTATTGATAACATTAACCCTTTGGGTTAACACTCACAGATGTATATGAATAATGTATTAACAGTAAATGAATATACCCCCGAATATATTGTTACACCAGGCGAAGTACACGAAGACCACCTTGAACATGCAGGGCTTTCCCAAGCCTCTCTTGCGGAGCGGACAGGTCTTTCCAAAAAAACAATAAACGAAATAGTAAAAGCAAAATCTGCTATTACAGCAGAAACTGCATTAAAGTTTGAACGAACCCTTGGTTATCCTGCGCATTTCTGGAGTAACCTTGAACGCCAATATCAGGAAGATAAAATACCATAATTTTGAATGAGTGACCAAAAAGACTTTTTATGCTATAATTACCTATGCCCAAAGACACCCAACTCGACCAGCTTCGCACCCTCGTTTCCCGCTTTTCTGCAAATATCGACCAGTATAAAAACAATAAATACGACGAAGCCAATACCCGTGCCGATTTTATCGATGAGTTTTTCACTTTATTGGATTGGGATGTTACCAACAAAAAAGGCGGTTCTGAAACCTACCGTGATGTTGTACGAGAAGATAAAGTAAAAATTGATGGGTCTCAAAAAGCGCCCGATTACAGTTTCCGCATTGGCGGTGTGCGTAAGTTTTTTGTGGAGGCAAAAAAGCCTTCGGTCAATATAAAAGATACTGCTGATGCGGCTTATCAGGTACGGCGCTACGGCTACTCGGCAGGGTTGTCAATTTCGATATTAACCAACTTTGCAGAATTTGCCGTTTACAATACTCGTATCAAACCAGATATGAACGATAAAGCAGGCACAGCTCGCATTGCATACTTTACTTTTGACCAGTATGAAGAAAACTTTGATTTTTTCCGTGATACTTTTTCGCAAGATGCAATTTTTAAGGGTAGTTTTGACAAATACATTGAAACAAATAAAGGTAAAAAGGGTACATCGGAAGTTGATGAAGATCTTTTAGCCCTAATCGAAGAATGGCGTGTTGAACTTGCAAAAAATATTGCTAAAAATAATGAATTTCTTAATATCTACAATCTTAATACTGTAGTACAAAAAATAATCGACCGTATTATATTCCTGCGTATTGCAGAAGATAAAGGTATAGAAAGCGAAGATTTACTTTTAGATGTAACCAAAACAGAAAACATTTACGAAAAACTTATTCATCTTTTTACTAATGCAAACATCAAATATAATGCAGGTCTTTTTTCTCAAATAGAATGGATCGATAAAATTAATGTCGAAGATAAAATACTAAAAAACATCATTGTCAATTTATATTATCCAAAATGTCCTTATGAATTTTCTGTTTTGCCGATAGAGATTCTTGGCAGTATCTACGAAAGATTTCTTGGCAAGACGATTAATTTCCGTGGTGTTAAAGGTAACACACGCACTGCCATTATCGAAGAAAAGCCCGAAGTAAAAAAAGCTGGTGGTGTTTATTACACTCCTCAGTATATTGTCGATTATATCGTGCAAAACACAGTCGGCGAAAAGATTAAAAATAAATCGCCGAACGAAATCGCCCAGATTAAAATTTGCGATCCTGCATGCGGTTCTGGTTCGTTTCTTGTTGGCGCCTACCAGTATTTATTGAATTATCATCTTGATTATTATACTCAGGATAAAAATCTGGAAACTTCTTTAAAGAAAAATAAAATATACAAAGCTGGTATTGATTCTTACAAACTTACGATTGAGGAAAAACAGCGTATACTAACCGCCACTATTTTTGGCGTTGATATAGATAGTCAGGCGGTAGAAGTTACCAAGTTATCCCTGTACCTTAAATTTTTGGAAAACGAAGGCAAGCAGCATAAGGACTGGCTTTTTAAATATTCCTCTACTCTGCTTCCTTCTTTAGAGAATAATATCAAATGCGGCAATAGTCTTATTGGGAATGATTTTTATACTCAAGGGGCTCTTGATTTTAATGAGGATGATCGGATTAGGGTTAATTGCTTTGATTGGGAGAAGGAGTTTGGAGGCTTAAGAGAAGAAGCTCTCGCAGAGACGCAGAGACGCGGAGAACGCGGAGGGGAAGAGGGTTTGTTTGATGTGGTTATTGGGAATCCGCCTTGGGGTGCGGATATAGATGATTATACTAAATATTTAGAAAAGCATTATCCAAATAGTACAAAAAGTCATAAAGATAGTTTTAAAATATTTATTGAAAAGGGATATCATTTATTAAAGAATGACGGGTACTTTGGACTTATTGTCCCAAGCGCATTTATGCTTCAACCTCGATATATTGATGTACGGCGTTTCTTGCGAGACAATACTTCAATTCATAAACTTTGGAATAT